>NZ_JAPFBM010000001.1:0-1023452 GCF_026153195.1 Aurantimonas litoralis
CTCTGGAGGTTCGGGCAGGCTTCAACAACCGCCCCGATACGCCGCCTTTCTCAAACCGTCATCACCCAGTTCCCGCCATAGCTCCGACCCAACGCGACCCGACGCCCCTGCCTGGAAGGCCGTGACAGCGACCTCGGATATTCGGCTGACGCAACCATCTGACGCCGTTGCACGCATCGAGGCGCCCCCCAAAGCGTTCCAAGAGCAGCGCCCTTAAAAAAACCCAGAGCCCGGCAGAGATACCGAAACAGGAAGTGGCAGCGAACTGGCACCGAGAGGCCGTAGAACAAAGTCAGGAAGGTAGCGTCGCGACAACCCTTCCGCTCTGGCAGCAAAAACTGCGGAACATACTAGCGCTTTTTTCGGGACCGCAGAGTCGACGCGATTTCTTCGCAGAGATTCTTTCTTGTCGGCGTGGCTACGTAGGTGGACGGAAGCCCTGGAGCCAACTGCAATGACTGATTTCATCTGTGTCAGGCAAGAATCGATAACCAACACGGCTGGTGCCGCCACTGGGGCGTCGCACGGTCGCCGCGCTTCGGAGGGCCGCGACCTCGGTCATTGCGATCCGGAACGCCGCAGTCTCATGTTGGCTGGAGCACCTAGACCTGTTGATCCGGCACGGGGGGCGGATCCCTTCGATGTCCGTGCTCGTATCGACGACGCGACAATGGCCACGAATGCTCAAAGGCGGATTGGTGCAGCAATTGCCACAGAACTGCTGTTCACGGTGACAGCAGATGCGCTCAAACGTACGGATGCTGCCGCAGATGAGGACGTTGCAAGTCCGCCGGCTGAAGCCGTTGATGGAGCAGCGATTCTGCGGCGCCTGACGATTGAAAATCATTGGAAATGTGAATGGCTTGACGACCTTCCCGCCGAAAAGGGGGCATCGTCGACCTCCAACCATAAACTGCAGCACAGATGGCCGGCACTGACGCGCATCGCAGGGGAAGAAACGCGGAGGTGGCTCGAAGCGTTCGATCCACATAAAGTCATGGCGTTCGCGGGGCTTGTGCTCGAGGCTTGTGTCTTGGACAAGCGCTGGCGCGTCGCTTGTTGGCGCCTCGATCTCGATGAAAAGACGCCTCATTTGTCGGTTTTCGTCGTACCGCTCAGGCAGAGCCTTTCGAAAACGGGTGAAGCAAAAACCTGGGTCAGCGTGCGTACACATCTCGGAAAAAGGCATCAGCTCAGCGCGCTGCAAGACTGGGCCGGGAAGGTTTGCGCTCCAATTGGCCTCGTCCGCGGACGGCCGTGGTCCGAGACAGGCGCACGGCACGTCTCGCCGAGCCGCTATCGATTTCAGGCGCTGAAGGCGGCAGAAGCAGACCTCGCCCAGCGCGAAGCTGCGCTTCTGGCGAAAGAAGAAGAGTGCGAAGCCAGACAGAACGCTCTCGATGCCCGAGACGCAGCAGCCGCGGCGCGCGAAGCTGCAGATCAGAAGCGGCAAGCAGCCCAGAAGCTCGCCGAACGTGAACTTTCGCAGAAGCAATCGCTGCTGGACGACGATATGGATCGCGCCGCGAATGCGATCCACGCAGCCGCGGGGATCCTGAAACATAGTCCATCCTCGGGGGCGGCTTCCTCGCTGTATCGCGTCCTCTCTGACTATTTGCGTAAGCGGCCGGCGTCCAAGGCCGACGAAATCGACGCGGTCTTTCGAGAATGGGTGCAGCAAACGAGTAACGTGGCGCAATCGTCGCAGCACCGCACACCCGAGAAGCCGATGCTTCCGACCTTGGTCTTCGATGAACCCGAACTGTCAAATAACGCTGGGGTCGATAAGGCGCGCCCGTAGAAGCTGTAAACAGGGCCTGCGTGGGCTGTCGCGCTTGCGCGTTCCTAACCAGTGGACGCCGCTTCGATCAAGCAGTTGCGTTTAAAACCCGTCGCTTCATCGGCACGGCCAAGCGGATTCGCAAGGATCCGCGTTTCTCCGACCCCGTAGTCGCGGGCCGCATGGATATGCCCGTGGATCCAGATCCGTGGCCGCCACGTTTCGATCGCAGGCTCGAGGTCCGACGCGTAACAATGGTCCAGCGGATCGTGCGGAAGCGCCAGGGAGCGCAGGCTCGGCGCATGATGCGTCACCACGATCGTACGACGTGGATCGATGCCGCCGGCGAACGCGTCGGCGAGGAACCGGAGCGAGGCACGGTGCCAGGCAAGCGTCGTTGCGGGCGTGATCCGCCGCGAGCGCCGGGTCGACGAGGCGCGGTGAACGAAGCGGTAGTCGTTCATTCCGCGTCGTGCCGCCGCATGGGCCTGCGCGCGGCTGACGTGGGAGTCCGACCGCAGATCGGTCCAGAGCGTTGCGCCGAGGAATGTCAGGCCATTGATCGTCGCGGCCGCGTCGGACAGGAGCGTGATCCCGAACCTGGCGGCCAGGTCACGACCGGCCTGAAGCTCGTCCTCGACGGTGAAGCCATACGGCGAGCCATCGCGGTACCAGTCGTGATTGCCGGGAACATAGACCGTCGGCACCCCGGCAAACCGCTCCTCCAGCCATTTGATCGAGGCCGTCAGCCTGCCGGCGCAGTCGCCCGCAACGATGGCAATGTCGAACGGCGTGGTGATCTCGTTCGCCGGATCGAAGGAGCGGCCGCCGTCATTCTGGTGAAGGTCCGACAGTACGAGCAGCCGGGTCATGCGGGGCCTCCATGGTCAGGATCCATGAAGCCATGGCCTCTTGCGAAGTCCAGGAGTGCCGCCCGTCCGAGAACACGACGCTCGAGAGCAAGATCGGCGAGCGCTTCGATCGCGGTCCGGTGCCGTCGCACGAGAACGATCGTCTCGGCATAGAGCCGTGCCAGCCGACGGTGGACGGCCGCGCCGTCGATCTGTGCGCCATGCACGAGCGTGCCGCCGAACCCGAGGGATGTCTCCGCGTTCGCAACGATGCGGGTCACCTGGGCAAGGTCGGAACTGCCAGAGCCACCGGCACCGGCTGAGGGCGAGCCAAGAATGACCTCTTCGGCGGCACGACCCGCGAGCATGCAGACCGCCTCTTTGACGACATCACCGGGAAGGCCCTCGAACGACGCCTCGTCGACGTCGAAGACGACCGCGCCGCCGCTGTGTTCCGTCTCGACAAGAGAAAGTGACGTCGGCACCTGCCCGAAGTGCATCCGGGCAACGGCGTGGCCAGCCTCATGGATGGCAATACGCCGGCGGACAGCCGGCGCACGCTCGTCGCCGGGAACGGCAACTGCGATCACATCCTCGGTCTGGAGGGACCGACCGGCAAGGCGCGCCCGGCGCCGGGCATCGCGGGCAATGCGGACGACATCGGCCCCTGACAGCGTTCCGGCGAACAGCGTCGCGACCCGATCGATTGCGGACGGGTCGATGCCGTCGCCAAGATGGTGGCGGAAGATGCCGGCCAATGACGCTTCGTCGGGCAGGTCGATCCAGAACCGCCGGTCGAGGCGTCCCGACCGGACCAGCGCCGCATCGAGGTTTGCATCGTCATTGCAGGCCGCGATGACCACGACGCCTTCGCGCCGACCAATCCCGTCCAAACACTCCAAGAGGCAGGTAACGATCGCCGTGAACCAGGCGTCGGCGGACCTGTCGGATCCGCCGCGCCCCTGGACCGTATCGATCTCGTCGATGAAGACGATCGCCGGCAGGTTCTTCGCGGCCGCCTCGAACACGGCACGAATGGCCTTGGTGACGTCCCCCAGATGACCGGACCGGTTCGATTGCCATTGGGCATAGCTCGTTGCGATGAAGTGGACACCGGCAGAGTTTGCGATGGCCTGGGCCAGCAGGGTCTTGCCCGTCCCGGGCGGGCCGACGAACAGCGCACCGGCATCGACGTCCTCCCAGCCAATCGTGCCCTCACAATAGGCGGACATGTCGGCAACGAGTTGCAGGGCCCAGCGCCCGGCCTCACCATAGCCATGCAGGTCTTCGATGCGCGGCCGCGCTGCGCCGGTTGTGCCAGCGGGTCCTGCACCGGAGCGCGCTTCATCCGCCAACCGCAGTTCACGGATCTCCTGCAGCAGGCACAGACGCTCAGCAGGGGAGCGGCCGCGCCCGACCGCAAAGTCGAGTTCGAGCGGCCTGTAGGCCGAGCCCATCGTGCCGTCCGGCAGATGGGACAGCGCACCACCCAGACCGAGCAGGCGTTCGATATCTTCACGCACAGGATCGGCGATCTCAACGACAGCATCCGAGATGGCACGCAGCATCTCTGGCGGTTCATGGTCCGGCGGGAAGAGGCAGAGGCAGGGTGACGCCTCGGCCAGCATCTCGGGCAGACGCTGAAGCTCGAACGGATAGCCGTGCTCGAGGCGGCTCTCGGACGTTGCCGTCAAAACGGTGATCGTCAGGTATTGATCGGGCCATGCGGCGCGGATCGACGCCTTCACCGCTTGCCGCGCCGTGTCGAGCCACTCAGACGAGAACACGCTGACGGTGATAAGGAGCGTCCGCTCCCCTAGCGAGCGTGTGGCGGCCGCCACGTTGCCGTCGATGGCATCGAACAACAGGCGCGCGGACGGGCTCAGCGCCGCGACGATCCGATCCCTGTGCGAACCCGAATCCGCAATGTCGTCCAGTTCGCCTTGCATGACGTATTGTTCCCTTCGCGCGCGCTCGCGCAGCTGTTCGAAGCCTGTTCGCAGATCTGTCGGCATCGGGGCCTTCCTCGCGTCTTCGGGCCCGTCGGCACGGCACGCCGGTTGCTGTGATCGGAGAGGGAGGAGAGCGCTGATGGCAGCGCCCTCCCCTCTGGTGTGTCGGCACATCACCCAGTGCTATCCGGTGGCGCCGTTGGTCACGGCGTCTGCCTCGTCCGGATACGCCGCAACTGCTCGAGATGATCGGCCAGGACCGCGGCCGTTGGATCATCGACCTGGCGAAGCCGACCGATCAGCGATGCGATCTCGCCGCGCGCCGCACCGGCGCGGCTGCGGCGGATGGTGTAGGCCACCAGGGTGGACGCCGGCATGGCGCAGATCCGCGCCGGCACCGCAGCCGGATCGCGCCTGTCGCGCGAACCCTGCCGGTCGCATCGGGCAAACGGCACCACGGTCATGTCCGGCCCCGGTGCCGGGAGCGACTGCCGCTTCCAGACACCAGTGCCAGCCGACGGCGTTCATGCGGACCGATCAGGCGCTGCGGCAGACGGGGAGCGCAACCGACCGACCTGACGGACCTGGGTGACCTGACCGTGAGTTCCCTCGGTGCTTGACCATCGCTCTCGGTCCACTCGTCCGCGCCGCCTTGTGTCACATCCGGCGTGTCGAACACTCGGCCAACCAACCGCTGCATCTCGGCCGAGTAACCCGTTGCGATCGTCTGGTTGAACAGCTCGATCAGCGGCGTGATCGGAACATCGAAGAACGTGTTGATCTCGGCGCCGGACACGCAGCGGTCTTCGGCAAAACCGGCGGCCCCTCCAAGGTCGATGATCCCCCATGACGCCGAGGCGATCGAGACCTTCAACCGGAGAAGGGCTGCAGGCGCGGTGAGTGCACAGGCTGCCATGGCAGTGCACAGATCGAGGCGTGCCCTCGAGGAGTAGAGGGCACTGCCGCGCTTGACGTCGAGCAACGTCGCATGGCCGGTGGTCCGGTCGATGACGATGAGATCGACCGCAAGGTACCGGACGGGTCGCTCCTCATCGCCAAGGACGACATCCCTGGCCGTGTCCTGGTCGCCGATGGAGAGTGCGGTTGCTGTGATGGGCAGGCGCGTTTCCTGCAGCACCTTCAGCCGCGGATCGGCTTCAAGGCCGATGGCGATGACGCCCGGCAGCGCCTGGCCGGTGCGGGTCGTGACCGAAAGCCCGAAGGCCTGCAGCGGCGTCCATGCACCGAAGCATGGATCTTCGGGGGTGGGGCTTGCAGCGGCGGCGGCCGCCTTGGCGACGATATCGAGCGCGAGCTTTTGCACGCGCGCTTCCGGTGTCGACGCGGTGCGGGGTTCATCCTTGGCCTGCCGTGAACGGCGGCCGTCTGGTTTGCTGGTTCCAAGTTTGCTGGTTCTGGGCATAGCGGTTCCTCCGCGTCCGCGATGACGATCGGCGGACGACGTGTCTGGAATGATGAGATGAGCGTGAGCAGCGCCGACCGACACGCAACACGTGACGATCGCGCGTCGGCCACCCCGCATGGCGGGATGGTCAGCGTCGGCTGTCTAGGCGGAGGTGACGATGATGCCGAACGGACCGGCGTCGACCCTGCAGATCACGCGGATCCGCGCGAGCCTGGTCAACAGACCGCCGTCGATGACGCAGCCGGGGGCCTTGATCCCCTCGGGCGGGACCAGAAACAGCTGCTCGTCGCGCAGCGTCCTCAGCAGCCACCGTGTTGCGGTGATCTCACTGGCGGAGAACACCGGGCCGAACGGCGCGGGGACAAACGCGGCCGCTCGTGCTTCAGGGACGCGCTCGTCGGGGATAGATCGCGGAGCGGCCGCCGGCGAGCGTTCCAGTTCGCAGGGAGCGTTGGCCGGGCCCGCCCTGCCCTTCACGATGCTCGGCACCGTCGCGCCGGCAAATGCTGCCGGGACCACCGGCGGCTCATCACACGGATCGAAGGGATTGCGCTGCGCGGAAGTCGTGTCGCCGAGCGACACGGCATGGCGTGGGACGTCAGGCCTTGGCGCCAGGCTTGCCTGATGCTGAAGGGGCGAACCGATGGTGATGGGTGGGGTATTGCAAGACGCGCGGGTGCGCGGCATCACGGTGTGAGCCATTCTGATCTCCTAGTACGAGTCAGTGATGGTCAGGCTGCTGGGGGAGCGCCAACTCCTCCGGTAGCCGCTCTACGAGCTACCTGCATTCCGACCGATGTTCCGACCGCGTGATTGCGGGCGTATCAGCGATATTGGCGCGAAATCGTGGATGACAAGTAAACTTCGGAAGTATTTTTGACTCACTCCGGCAGATGTCACGCAGTTTAATAAAACTCGATCGAAATATCGATCCAGACGTATAGCGTCCAGTCGCGTAGCGATTGTCACCCATGCCCGTTGTGGACGCCACTTAAGCGCCACCCCAACAGCACGCCAGCCAGCACACAATGTGATATCGGCCCTTTAAGCCTCCGCCCGGCTTTGCGGGAAGCTCTCTTGTGTGAAATCTTCCGCAAGTCTCCTTGGCAACAGACTGCTCTTCTTTGCAAACGGACAAAGGCATCGCGTTCGACGCGAACGACGGAATTGTGCAACTCAGGTCAACAGCCTACGCGTATAAATGTTGTATTGTCGTCTATCGTTCTCGATACACCCCCACTAACCGTTGCCCAATTTATCCCGACGCAGGGCGCGGGCGAGCCGGCGGATCCGGATGGCGCGGTTGAGCTCGCCGCCGAAGATCAGCACCAGGGCGGCCAGGTACAGGAAGTACAGCGCCGCGATGATCCCGGCGAGGCCGGCATAGTAGCTGGCGTAATTGGCGAACTGGCCGATATAGACCGAGAAGGCTGCCACGAGCGCCGACCAGGCGCAGAGCGTGAACAGGATGCCCGGCCACATGTTGCTGAAGCGCGAGCGCCGCGCCGGCAGGAAGACATGGGCGACGAACAGAGCCGTCGTCAGGATCGCCGCGGTCGCGGGATAGCGCACCAAGCTGGGCGTCACTGAAGAGGGCTGGAAGCCCGGCATCAGCTGGTGCAGGAACGATCCGGCGCGCGGCGCCAGGACCAGGAGATAGCCGACGACGACGAGCACCAGCCCGGTCAGGACGACGGTCAGCACCTGCAGGAGATAGAGGACGATGGTCGAGCGGGTCTCGCGAATGTCATAGGCGCGGTTCAGGCCGACACGGACGCCGTCGACGCCGCCGATAGCAAACCAGATCGTCAGGAGAACGCCGACGCTGAGCACCCCGCCCCGCCGTATGGTGACAATGTTCATCACCTCCGACACCAGCGGCTCGGCCAGGGCCGGTGGAACGATGGCGATCAGGAAGGTGACGAGGCCGTCGGCCATTTCGCGATTGCCGATGAAGGCGGTCAGCGAACTGGCGAAGATCAGGAACGGAAAGATGGCGAGGACGGCGCGGAAGGCGATGTTGCCGGCCAGCCCCATGGCGTCGTCGTTCCAAAGGCGCAGGATCGCTTCCCGCAGCACCGCCCAGACCGCTCGCCAGCCCGAGCCGAAGAGGAGATCCTCTGGATGCTCGCTCAGGACTCCGTTTGGCCGGCGCTTGTCGCGCGCGGTTTCGTTTTCGGCCTTTGCGTCCATTCAGCCGCTCTCGCACAGGCTTGCGTCCGCCGCAATCTCTCCTGCGGGGTCGGGCGGCACAACGCGGGACGCTGCCTCTGGCTCCGCGACCGCAGACCGGTCAAAGCCCAGTGGGCGGATCAGCGCGACCAGCGGGGCAGATGGCGCTTCCAGCGTTCGCCGGCGCGCAGGCCACCGGTCCGCTGGCGACGGCGGCCCGCCGGGCGTGCCTCGGTCGCGGCCGTCTCGATCTCGGCGAGGCTGGTTTCAGCCGTCTGCAGTTCCGCCACCGGCGCCGGAGCGACCGGTGCTGCGTCGACGGCCGGGGTGCGGCTCCAGTCACGCTCGATTTGCGGTTGCGACTGGCTCTCGGCCTCGACTGCGACCGGACGCTGCTGTGTCTCGGCGACCACCTTGCGCGGCCGGCCGCGACGGCGCACCGGACGCTCGACCGGCTCCAGGTCGGCTTCCGGCTCGGCCATGACGGGTTCGCTCGGCCGGCTCTGGAGAATGCGCGGCTGGCGGGCCGGTGCCGCGTCGCTCTTGCCCGCTGACGGCTCGGCCTTTGCCGGCGCCTTGGTGGCGGCAGCGGCGGGTGCCTCTTCCTCGTCACGGGCAAGGTCGCTCTCGGCCGCGGCGATCAGATGCGAAACATCCGACCAGACGGACTTCTTCTTGCCCTCTGGCGAAAGCTTGCGCCGTTTCACGGCGACGGTGAACGGTTTCGACTGTGGTTTCATCGTGCTCGTAGCTGTGTGCATGGAGACCGGCCTCAGCCGGCGGTATATGCAAGGGATCAGGTGAATCACGGCCGCAACGACCGTGTCGCCTTATAGATATGTGCTGACAGGCGACTTGCCAATAAGGTTTGCCAGAATAAGCGCGGGAAAACTGTCGCGGCGGAGACAATTGCGTAACTTTCCTTGCCGCCATCATGCGGTGTCTTGTCCTGAGCGCGCCAGCAGACAGATCGGAATGCGTGATGGCAAGTGACGGCAAGTTTCCGCAATGAAACGCCAAATGGCAGGCGCCGCGAGATCGGCAGGACGCGCGGCGCGCCTGCCCTAGAATGGCAGGGATGGAACGGATCGCCGACGCAGGATCACCGGACATCGGCGCAACGCATCGGCGCGCGCTCATCCGCGCCTGGCCGGCGGCGCTCGGCATCGCCATTCTGGCGGGCCTGTGGCTCAGTCCGCTGGTCGAGATGAGCCGGCGGGCCTTTTCCGCCCACATGATCCTGCATCTGGGCATCGTCACCCTGGCCGCGCCGATGATCGTCATCGGGCTGCGGCGGATCGGCATCGGCCTGCACGTCATCCGCCCGGGCATCGGCTCGGCGATCGCCGCCTCCGCCTTCGACATGTTCGTCATCTGGGGCTGGCACACGCCGGTGCTGCACGAGGCCGCGGCGCGGGACGGCGGCGTCTTCGTGGTGCAGCAGGTCAGCTTTCTCGCCGCAGGCCTCCTCGTCTGGGCGGTCAGCTTCGCCGGCCGTCATTCCGGCGACGCGGCCATCGGCGCCTTCGCCATGCTGGCGACCTTCATTCACATGACCATGCTGGGCGTCCTCCTCGCGCTGGCGCCGGTCCTCGTCTACGCACCCGATGTCTGCGTCGGCGCCTTCGGCTTCGAACGCCTCGACGACCAGCGTCTCGGCGGCATCCTGATGGCGGTGTTCGGCGGCCTTCCCTGCCTTGTCGGGGGCCTTGTGCTGGTGCAGCGGTTGCTCGGGTCCGACACCGCCGCGGCGGGCAGGACGGACGGTCCCGGCCTGCGCTGACCGCGACATGATGTCAGGGTGCCGTGCCGCACTGTTTACGGCGGTTTGATAGCCGGCGACCTTTTACGCCGCGGCCGTGGCCCTATCCTGCTGACCCTCGCTGCCTGCAACGCCTGCGGTCGCGGCCAGGGAACAGGATCGAGGAGCAGGGTTTGCATCGCAGTATTGCCGACTACGCCATGATCGGGGACTGCGAAAGCGCAGCCCTCGTCTCCAAAGACGGTTCGATCGACTGGCTCTGCCTGCCGCGCTTCGATTCCCGCGCCTGCTTCGCCTCGCTGATCGGCACGCCGGAGAACGGCCGCTGGCGCATCGCGCCGAGCGATCTGGAGTTCACCTCCTCGCGGCGCTACCGCGACGGCACGCTGATCCTCGAGACAACGTTCAGGACGGCGACCGGCAGCGCCATGCTCATCGACTTCATGCCGCCCCGCGACGGCATCGCCAACGTCATGCGCATCGTTGTCGGCCTCGAAGGCAGCGTCGATCTCGATTTCGACCTCGTCATGCGTTTCGACTACGGCCGGACGGTGCCCTGGGTGACGCGCGTCGACCGCGACACGATGACGGCCGTCGCGGGACCGGAGATGCTGGTGATGCGCGCGCCGGTCAATCTGCATGGCGAGGACATGCACACCAAGGGCCGCTTCACCGTCTCGGCGGGCGAGCGGCTGGCTTTCACCCTCCTGCACCAGCCGTCCAACCAGGAGCCGCTGGCGGGCACCGACCCCGAGGCGGCCCTCGCAGACACCGAAGCGTTCTGGACCGCCTTCTCCTCCCGCTGCCCCGAGGTCGGCAACTGGACCGAGGAGGTGCGCCGCTCGCTGATCACCCTGAAGGCGCTGACCTTCCGGCCGACCGGTGGCATCGTCGCGGCCGCGACGACGTCGCTGCCCGAGGAGATCGGCGGCAGCCGCAACTGGGACTACCGTTATTGCTGGCTTCGCGACGCCACGCTGACGCTGATGGCCTTCATGGATCTCGGCTATTACGAGGAAGCTGAAGCCTGGCGCGAATGGCTGATGCGGTCGGTCGCGGGCGATCCGGCGCAGATGCAGATCATGTACGGCGTCGCCGGCGAGCGGCATCTCCTGGAATGGGAGGTGCCGTGGCTCGAAGGCTTCCGCGAGTCGCAGCCGGTGCGGGTCGGCAATGCAGCCTCCGAACAGTTCCAGCTCGACATCTATGGCGAGGTCGCCGACCTCCTGGCCCAGGCGCGCACGGGCGGCCTCGCCCCACATCCGCGCTCGGCCGCCCTCGCCCATTCGGTCATGCCCTTCTTGGAAAAAGCCTGGCGCCGGCCTGACGACGGCATCTGGGAAATCCGCGGCGAACACCGGCATTTCGTCCACTCCAAGGTCATGGCCTGGGTGGCCTTCGACCGCGCGTCGAAGATGGCCGCCGACATCGAGGGCGGCGAAAACTATGCCAAGCACTGGCGGCGGGTGGCCGACGACATCCATGAGGACGTCTGCAGGAACGGCTATGACGCGGAGCTCGGCTCCTTCGTTCAGGCCTATGGCTCGACGGCGCTGGACGCCAGCCTGCTCCATATCCCGCTGACCGGCTTCCTGCCGGCCGACGATCCGCGGGTGAAGGGCACGGTCGCGGCGATCGAGCAGCGCCTTTTGCGCGACGGTCTGGTGATCCGCTACGACAATGGCGAGACCAGCGATGGCCTCGAGGGCGAGGAAGGCGCGTTCCTGGCCTGCTCGTTCTGGCTGGCCGACGTCTACGCCCTCCTCGGACGGTTCGACGACGCGGTGGCCCTCTACGAGCGTCTCTGTAGCCTGAAGAACGATGTCGGCCTGCTGGCGGAGGAATACGATCCGGTGGGCGACGAGATGCTCGGCAATTTCCCCCAGGCCTTCAGCCATGTCGGAGTGATCATCACGGCGCTGAATCTGGCAAGGGCCAAGGGTCCGGCCAAGGAGCGCACCGATACGAATGGCCAGCCCGTCGCCTGACCGGCCCGCCGCGGGGCTGCCCGGCCTCGGGGCGGATCAGGGCGGCGCGGGCGCTCGCCAAGGTATCGGCGACGGCCGTTCATCAACCATTACGTGATCGGCCTGATCGTTCAGGAGCCATTCAGCTTCCCGGACGTTCAATGGAACAGGATGGAATCTGTCGCCCGGAGGTCGGTATGAAATTGTTCAAGTCGTTTGCGGTCAGGTCTATGGCCGTTGCTCTCGCGCTGGCGGTGGCGCCGGCCACCCTGCCGGCGGGGGCCCCGCTCGGCATCGCCCAGGCCCAGGCCGAGCCCTTTGTCGGCGCCGGCGTTCACCTGGTGGGCGGGCGCCATTACGGGCGTCGCCATTATCGCGGCGGACGGCATTATCGCGGCGGGCGCCGCCATTATCGCCGCCATCGCGGCATCGATTCCGGTGGCGCGGCCGTTCTCGGCGGCATCATCGGCCTCGGCATCGGCGCGGCCATTGCCAGCCAGCCCCGCTATTACGACGCGCCGCGCCCGCTTTACCGCGTCGCGCCGCGCGGCTACGCGCCGGCCTATGGCACCGGCGAATGGTATCGCTACTGCGCCGACAAGTACCGGTCGTTCGACCCGCGCAGCGGCACCTACCAGCCCTATCACGGCCCGCGTCGCGTCTGCCGCTGATCGGCCGCAACGACCCGGCCATCCCCGCGCGTCCCGCGGGCAAGGCCTGCAACCGGAAGACCCGCCGCAATCCCTGCGGCGGGTCTTTTTCGTCTAGGGCGCCGTCAGGCGACGATCGGCCGTCCGACCGGACGCGTCGCCGCCTCCAGCCAGTCGCGGTCGGCCGCGTCGAGCCGCTCGCCGAGCGCCGCGCGCACCCGCCGATGATAATCATCCAGCCAGGCGATCTCGTCCGCCGTCATCAGCTCCGGCGCGACCAGCCGCGTGTCGATCGGGGCGAGCGTCAGCGTCTTGAAGCCGTGCATGGCGATGTCGCCGCCGCTGATCTCCGCCGCCGGTTCGGTCAAGATGAGATTCTCGATGCGAATGCCGAAGGCGCCTTCACGGTAATAGCCCGGCTCGTTCGACAGGATCATGCCGGCCTCGATCACCGCCATGCCACGCCGCGAGATCGACTGCGGCCCCTCATGGACGGCAAGATAGGAGCCGATGCCGTGGCCGGTCCCATGGGCAAAGTCGCAGCCCGCCTTCCACAGAGCGATGCGGGCCAGTGGATCGAGGTCGACGCCGCGCGTGCCCTTGGGAAACCGCGCCGTCGCAATGGCGATCATGCCCTTGAGCACCAGCGTGAACTTGCGGCGCATTTCGCTGGTCGGCTCGCCCACCGGCAGGGTGCGGGTGACGTCCGTGGTGCCGTCCTGGTACTGGGCGCCCGAATCCAAGAGGAACAGTTCGCCCTCGCGCAGCAGCCGGTCGGAATCGCGGTTCACCCGGTAATGGACGATCGCGCCGTTCGGGCCGGAGCCGGCGATGGTGTCGAAGGAGATGTCCTTCAGCGGAAAACCGTCCTCCTGCGCATGCTCGGCGCGTATAGCTTCCAGCTTTTCGGCGGCGGCGATCTCGGTGACCGTGCCGGGCTCCTGCCGGTCAAACCAGGCGAGGAAACGCGTTATCGCGACGCCGTCGCGCAGATGCGCGGCGCGCGCGCCGGCGATCTCGCCGTCATTCTTGATCGCCCGCGGCAGTCGCGCCGGGTCCGGCATTTTGGCCACCGTGCCGCCGGCGGCCTCGACGATGGTCGACAGGCGCGCCGCGGCAAGCTGCGGATCGAGACCGATGGTGCGCCCGGAGGCCTCCCGCCGGACCGCCGGCTCGAAGGCCTCCGGCGTGTCGATGTCGGACAGCGCCGCAAGATGGTCCTGCACCGCATCGTCCAGCTTGGCCGGATCGACGAAAAGCGTCGGGCGCCCGTCGGCGCGCAGGATGGCAAAGCCCAGCATCAGCGGCGTGTGCGCCACATCCGAGCCGCGGATGTTGAAGGCCCAGGCGATGGAGGACGGGTCGGTCAGGATCGTCGCATCGGCCTTCGCATCGGCAATCATTTTCGCCAGCTCTGCGAGCTTGTCGCCCGCCGGCTTGCCGGCGAAGCTCTCCGGATGGATGACGGCGCGACCGGCCGGCGGCGCCGGACGGTCGTTCCAGATCCGGTCGATCGGATTGGCGGCCAAAGCGACGAGTTCGCCGCCGACCGATTCCAGCGCCGTGCGCAGGCGCTTCGCCTCGCCCGCCGTATGCAGCCAGGGATCGAAGCCGATGCGCTTGCCCGCGGCTTCAGTCTTCAGGAAATCGGCCAGCGAGGTCTCGGCCGAGGCGACCGGTTCGAAGACGTCGAGATCGACCTGCTGGCGCACCTGCAGCGTATAGCGGCCATCGACAAGAATCGCCGCGCTGCCGGCCAGCACGACCGCGACGCCGGCCGAGCCGGAAAAGCCGGTCAGCCATTCCAGCCGCGCCGCCGAGGGCGGGATGTATTCGCCCTGATGCTCGTCCGCGCGCGGCACGATAAAGCCGTCGACGCCGTCGGCGCGCAGGCCGTCCCGCAGGCGGGCGACCCGGGCCGCGCTCTGGGAGAAGTCGGCGATCTCGTCGAAGCTCTGGAACATCGGTTGGCTCTTGAAAAAGGAGGAGGCCGCGCTGCGGCGCGCGGCGGATTGTCTGCGGGGCCGGAACATATGCATTTGGCAAGGAAGCGCAAAGGTTACCGGATTATGTCAGGCCGGCCGATGTTGCACTGCAAAAACGGGACGGACCTATGCAGTGCGGACTCTACCTGACGGGGACACGGCAACGCATATTGAGGTCACCGGGAGGCCACGAGCCGAACAGGAGACTTTCCATGGCGACTTCCACCTATACCGACGTATCCCTGCGCAATTCCGCCCGCTCCAGGGGCTTCATGCGCAACATGCTCGACCGGGTGATCGAGGCCCGCGAGCGCGAGGCCCGTCGCTATGTCGACAACCACTTCACGATGATGGGCCGCGAGGAATTCGGCTCCAACGCACGCGAGTCGCTCTTCGAGGGTCGCGCGCCCGAGCGGGGCTGAACAGCCCGGCCGCTTCACTGCAGCCATTCCGACCGAAACAGACGCCGGCCGCAGCCCCCTGCGCGCCGGCGTTTTCGTGTCCGGTCCGGTGCTGTAGGCTCGGCCCTGTCCTGTTCGCCGCGTGAGGCCGCCATGTGCCTGCAGTGCCTGAAGCCCGATGTGGTGTTCGTCGTGCCGGACGCCGTCTGGCGCGACTACGACGCCCTGCGCGCGCGCTGCGATCCGATGACCCTCCGGTTTCACCACGCATGCGAGCGCGAGGTGCGGGCGGCCGTCCGGCAACGCGATCTGAGAACCGCCCTGCACTGGCGCGCCGTCGATCGGCTTGCCCTGGAATACGGCCGGTCGCCGGTCAGCGCGCTGGAGGTCGGCGGAATACGGTTTCGCGAGACAGAGAAGCAATCCTTCCTGCGCTATCCCGACGATGCCGATTTGCGGCCGGTTCCGATCGGTGTCGCGCCAGCCGCCTGACGCCTAGCGCAGATGCAGGGTGACCCATTCGCCGCGCACCAGCGTGGCGACATGGTAGAGCCCCTGGTTGCGGAAGGCGGCGAGAACCGCGTTGCGCTGGGTGGTCAGGATGCCCGACAGGACGATGTCGCCGCCATGGGCGAGATGCCGGTGGAACTCAGGCGCGAGCTTCATCAGCGGCCCGGCCAGAATGTTGGCGACGATCAGATCGTAGGGCGCGCGCTCGCGGATCGCCTCGGCGCCGAAGCCGATGGCCGTGGCGCAATCGACGAAATTCGCCACGCCATTGGCCTCGACATTCGCCCGCGCCACGCGGACGGCCACCGGGTCGATGTCGGTTGCCAGCACCGGCACCCGCGCGAGCTTGGCCAGCCCGATGGCCAGGACCGCGCTGCCGGTGCCCAGATCCAGCGCGTTGCGCGGCTTGCGGCGGGTCGCCAGCCGGGCGATCGTCTCCAGGCAGCCGGCCGTCGTGCCGTGATGTCCCGTGCCGAAAGCCTGTCCGGCCTCGATCTCGATCGCCAGATCGTTGGTCTTCACCTTGTCGCGGTCGTGGGCGCCATGCACCAGGAAGCGTCCGGCGCGCACCGGCTTCAGCGCCGCCAGGACATCGGCCATCCAGTCCTTGTCGGGCAGGTCCTCGCGGCAGATCTCGCCGCCACCGGCCTCGGCGATGGCGCCGGCGAACAGGCGTTCGGCCTCCTCGCCATCGGGCGCGTCGACATAGGCCGAGACCTCGAAAATCGCCCTCGCCTCGTCGATCTCGGCCAGCGACACCGGCGTGCCGAGATCCTCGAAGGCGGTCTCGACGGCGGCGTAGCAGGCGTCGGCCGCGGCCTTGTCCGCGGTGACGTAGAAACGGATCTGCGGCATTCCTGCTAGCCCTCTTTCGGCTTCACGGCTTCGCTGGTCATGCGGGCCTTCTCGGCCCGCGCCTCGCGCTCGGTGGTCGTCGCCTTGACGATCTTTTCCTGGTCGCGCTGGGGCGGCTTGGGCCCGAAGGAGATGATCGTGTCCCCTTCGCCCGGCTCGCCGGAGCCCTCGTTCGACGCAAAGAGCAGATTGCCGGAGGGCCGGATCCACAGGATCACGTGGGTGCCTTCCGGGCGCGTCGCCGAAAAGCGCTCATAGTCGAACTCCTCGGTCAGCCGGGTCGCCTGGAAGTTCCAGCCGTCGACCACCAGATCGCGCAGTTCCGTGAAGGTCTTGGGCGGCTGGAACAGTGGCTGGCCGCCGATGGTGAAGTTCATCGAGCGCCGGTCGGAGCCCTCGATCTTGCCGATCTGGAAGACCTCGGAGCGGCCGATCTCGGGACCGAAATCGGTACAGACCAGCGCATTGTAGGCGTCGTTGTCGGTGGCGGCGACCATGTGGTCGAAGCGCGACAGGTTGAGATTGTGGTGGGCCGCCTCGGAGAGGATCTCGCCGTACCACACCTCGAGTTCGGCCAGCCGCGCCTCGGAAATGCGCGACCAGTTGGCGTCGGCGATGAGCACCGGCACGTCCTGGGCCTTCAGCCGGCGCGCAAAGGCGATGGTGAAGCGCGAGGCGCCGACGAACAGGATGCCTGGCCGGTCGGCCGACCGCAGGTCCAGCGCCCGGGCAAGCGGTCCCAGCGTGAAGCCGTGCAGGAGGATGGTCACCGCCACCAAAGCGAAGGTGTAGGCGATCATGCGGTCGGCATCGGCAACCCCAAGGCCGCTGAGGGTCGCGCCGAACAGGCCGGCGACCGCCACGGCGACGATGCCGCGCGGCGCGATCCAGCCGACCAGCAGGCGCTCCCGCCAGGTCAGGCCGGCGCCGAGCGTGCTGACGAACACGGCCACCGGCCGCACCACGAAGAGCACCGCCGCGAGGAAGCCGATGACGCGCCATTCGAGGCTCGCCAACACCTCGCGCTGCAGCGAGGCGGTGAGGATGATGAACAGGCCCGAGACGAGCAGCAGCGTGATCGTCTCCTTGAACCGCCGCAGGTCGCTCAGGCTGGCGATCCGCGTGTTCGCCATGGTGATGCCCATGACGGTCACAGTCAGCAGGCCGCCCTCCTCCAGCACCAGATTGGTCAGCGAATTCATGCCGACCACGGCCACCAGCAGGATCGGCGCCTTCAGATATTCGGGCGCCTCGCCGCGGGCGAAGACCCAGCTCAGGAAGCGCCCGGCCAGGAAGCCGCCGGGAATGGCGATGATGATCGCCAGGATGACGTTGAGGATCAGATTCTCGGCCTCATGGCCGGCGTTCAGGACCAGATACGTCTCGAAGGCGATCACCGCGAAGAGCGCGCCGATCGGATCGTTGACGATCGCTTCCCAGCGCAGGATCGAGGCCGGCCGGTTCTTCAGCTTGGCGTGGCGCAGCAGCGGCGTGATCACCGTTGGGCCGGTGACCACCAGGATCGCGCCGAGGATGATCGCGGTCGGCCAGCTCAGATTGCCGATGTAATGGCCGGCGAGTGCCGTCATCACCCAGACCAGCGGCCCGCCGATGATGACCATGCGGCGCACGGCGGTCGAGGTCTCGCGGATGTCGCGGAAATTCAGCGTCATCCCGCCCTCAAACAGGATGATCGCGACGGCGGTCGAGACCAGCGGCGTATAGAGGTCGCCGAAATCCTCGCGCGGATTCATGAAGCCGGTGATCGGCCCGAACAACAGCCCGACGCCGAGCAGGAGGATAATGGCCGGCACCTGGACGCGCCACGCCAGCCACTGGGCCGCGATGCCGGCAACGCCAATGAGAGCGAGCTGAAGGGCAAGATCATGCATGAAGGAGATTCCCGGGGCCGGGCGACACGGCCAATGCGGCCTTCACGACCACGCCCGTTCCGACCAATGTTCTGCGATGAGCCGAAACTAGTCCAGCGTGCCGGATCGGAAACCCCTGCACGCCGGTATTCGCGCGGGTTGCGTCAGACGCCGACGAGGCGCTCCAGCTTGGCCAGCGCGGTATCGGGGTTCTCGCCATAGGCCAGCGTGCCAGCGAGTTCCCCGGTCTCGTCGATCAGGAAGGTCGTGGCGGTGTGGTCCATGTTGTAGTCGTCGCCCTCGCCGATCTTGGCGGAGTAGACGCCCCAGCCCTTCAGCATCGCGGCGATCTTGTCCGGTGAGCCGCTCAGCGCGGTGATGTCCGGGGAGACCGCCTCGACATAGTTCTTCATCACCTCGGGCGTGTCGCGCTCGGGATCGACGGTGACGAAGACCACCTGCAGATCGCCGCCTTTTTCCGCCAGCTGCTTCTGGTAGCCGGCCAGCTCGTAGAGCGTCGTCGGGCAGACCTCGGGGCAATGGGTGAAGCCGAAGAACACCGCCGTCGGCTTTGCCCGCAGCTCGGCCTGGGTGAAGGGCTGGCCGGTCTCGTCGATCAGCGAGAAGTCCGAGCCGTAGGGCTCGCCGCTGCGGCCGGGGCCGCCCTGGGCGTAGATCAGCGCCAGGGCCACCGCCGCGCCCGCAATCAGCCCCACGATCGTCCAGAGCGCGGCCCGGAACATCTTCACTCCACTCATGTCGTCCAGCGGGCGCCGCATGCGGCCTCGCCCGTCCCCTGCTCGTGCATCTGTCGGTCTGTATTGCAGTGCCGATAGCACGGCGGGAGGCCGCTGCGCGACAGGTACGGTGCTGATCGACGTTCACGAAGGCGCCAATCGTCGCGGCGCCCGTGCCGACCTCGTGTCCTGTCAGAAGCAGGCTGCCCAGCCGGCCTCCAGGAGATGCAGGAAGATTGCTTCGCCATGCTGCGCCCAGCCGGCGACGGCCCCGCCCGAAAGAAGCGCCAGCGCGACGACCGCCAGGGCGATCAGCAGCGCAGTCCGGCCGCCATGTGTAGCGGCGCCCTGCCGTGGTTCCTCGATCGTTGGGACATCCTGCGTCATCGGTCCGTCCTGCGCGCCTTCGCTCCGGCCATCATAGCGCCGATCGGCCCGCCACGCACCTGGCGCCCGGCAACGCGCGACGAACCGGTGCCGCCTGCGCCGCTCAGGCCGCGGCGCTCGCCCCCTCACCGCGATCGGCGGCAAGATAATAGAGGAGCGCCGCGCCCGGCATGGCGATACCGATGACGCAGATGCCGGTCCAGCCGAAGGTTTCCAGCACCGGGCTGGTCAGGGCAGAGCCCAGCGCGCCGCCGAGGAAGAAGGTCGTCATGTAGACGGCGTTCAACCGGTTCCGGATGCTGGCATCGAGCTGGTAGATCTCGCGCTGGCCGAAGACGAGATTGGCCTGGACGCCGAGGTCGATGAGGATGCCGGCCGCGACCAGCGCGACCAGCGAGGTCTCGCCGAACAGGGCGGCGACGAAGGCAATGACGACGGTGGCGATGGCCGCGATGGTGCCGATGCGGGTATAGCCGCGATCGGCCAGCCGTCCGGCGATGGGCGCGGCGAAGACGCCGAGAACGCCGGCCAGCGCGAACAGCGCGACGCCACTCGGCGAAAAGCCGTAGGGCTCGCGCAGCAGGATGATCGGCGCCGCCGTCCAGAACAGCGAGAACGCCCCGAACATCGCCGCATGGTAGAGGCCGCGCCGGCGCAGCACTTTCTGGTGCACGAAGAGCTTGCCGAGCGAGGCGATCAGCGCGCCATAGCCGCGCGTGCCCTCCGGACGCCGCTGCGGCAGCAGCGCCAGCCCGGCGACCATCAGCACCGCCACCAGCCCACCGGACAGGCCGAACACGCCCCGCCAGCCGACATAGTCGGCCAGGAAGCTCGCCGCCGGCCGGGCGAGGAGGATACCGGCCAGAAGCCCGCTCATGACATTGCCGACGACGGCGCCGCGCTCGTCCGGCGGGGCCAGATTGGCGGCCAGCGGCACCAGCATCTGCGCGGCGGTCGACGAGACGCCGACGAACAGCATCGTCGCGAACAGCGCCGTCAGGCCCGGCGCCAGCGCCAGGCCGGCCAGTGCCACGAGATTGGCCGCCATGGTGACGAGGATCAGTCGGCGGTTCTCGACGACGTCGCCAAGCGGCACCAGCAGCACGAGGCCGATGGCGTAGCCGATCTGCGCCACGGTGACGATGGCGCTCTCCGCTGCCACCGACAGGCCGGTATCCTCGCCGATCAGCGCGACGAGGGGCTGGGCGTAATAGAGATTGGCCGCCAGCGCGCCGCAGGCAAAGGCGAAAAAGACGGTCAGCACCGGGCCGAGGCCGGACGGCCGCGCGTCTGTCTCAACCATATCCTCTGGCGCGCCTGCGATGGCGGAAGCCTGTGTCATCGTCTGATCCTGTCGGTAGGGCCGCGGCGGGTTCGGCGGCATGACGGAGACCGCCGCCGTTTCGCAGTTGCGAGATAGGGCAGGCCGGACGGTGATCATCCCCGTTTGACGGTGCGTTCGGCAAAGACATCTGCTGCGGCTTGCAAGTGCCCCGCCGGCCCTTATGGTTCCCGCGATTGCGAAGACGACGAACAGGATGACGCGCATGCGCTTTACCGGGACCGACGCCTATGTGGCCGGCAAGGACCTCACCATCGCGGTCAACGCCGCGATCACGCTGGAGCGGCCGCTGCTGGTGAAGGGCGAGCCCGGCACCGGCAAGACCGAGCTCGCCTTCCAGATCGCCGAGGCGCTGGGGCTGCGGCTGATTCAGTGGACG
This sequence comes from Aurantimonas litoralis, assembly GCF_026153195.1. Lineage (NCBI taxonomy): Bacteria > Pseudomonadati > Pseudomonadota > Alphaproteobacteria > Hyphomicrobiales > Aurantimonadaceae > Aurantimonas > Aurantimonas litoralis. The sequence continues at coordinate 21,028 of NZ_JAPFBM010000001.1, forward strand.
GTGAAGTCGACGACCCGCGCGGCGCAGGGCCTTTACGAATACGACGCCGTCTCACGGCTGCGCGACAGCCAGCTCGGCGACGAGAAGGTCAACGACATCCGCAACTACATCCGCCGCGGCAAGCTCTGGGAGGCCTTCGCTTCGGAAGAGCGCGTAGTGCTTCTGATCGACGAGATCGACAAAGCCGACATCGAGTTTCCCAACGATCTGTTGCAGGAACTCGACCGGATGGAGTTCGACGTCTACGAGACCGACGAGACGATCCGCGCGAAGCACCGGCCGATCGTCATCATCACCTCCAACAACGAGAAGGAACTACCGGACGCCTTCCTGCGCCGCTGCTTCTTCCACTACATCCAGTTCCCCGACCCGGAGACGCTGGCGCGGATCGTCGACGTCCACCACCCGCACATCAAGCAGGATCTGGTGCGCGCGGCGCTGACCCAGTTCTACGAGATCCGCGAACAGCCCGGCATCAAGAAGAAGCCCTCGACCTCCGAGGCGCTGGACTGGATCCGGCTCTTGGTCGCCGAGGACATCGAGGCCAAGGATCTGCGCGAAAGCCCGACGAAGGCGCTGCCCAAGCTCGCCGGAGCGCTTCTGAAGAACGAGCAGGACGTGCACCTCTTCGAGCGGCTCGCCTTCCTGGCGCGGCGGCAGGGGTGAAGGGCGACGGCGCCCGTCGAACGGAACGAACAGGAGCCAGCATGAAGGACGCGGTGCGGATTCGCCCGATCGGACCGGACGACGAGGCCGAATGGCGCCGGCTGTGGACCGACTATCTGACCTTCTACGAGGCGAGCGTGTCGGAGGAGGTCTATGCCACGACCTTCGCGCGGCTTCTGTCCGGCGACGACAACGAGTTCCGTGGCTTGATCGCGGAAGCGGACGGCCAGCCCGTCGGCCTCGTGCATTTCCTGTTCCACCGCCATTGCTGGCGGGTCGAGAATGTCTGCTATCTGCAGGACCTCTATGCCGACCCGGAGGTGCGCGGCACCGGTGTCGGACGCAGGCTGATCGAGGCGGTCTATGCGGCGGCAGACGCGGCGGGCTCACCGACCGTCTACTGGATGACGCAGGACTTCAACACCACTGCGCGCAAGCTCTACGACCGCATTGCGGCGGTGACGCCCTTCATCAAGTACCAGCGAAAGCTCCCGTGATGACCACCCTGCCGATCTACCAGGTCGATGCCTTCACCGACCGGCTGTTCGCCGGCAATCCGGCGGCCGTCGTGCCGCTCGAAGCCTGGCTGCCGGACGCCGACATGCTGGCGATCGCGGCCGAGAACAATCTGGCCGAGACGGCCTTCTTCCTGCCGGCCGGCCCGGCGCGCTGGGAATTGCGCTGGTTCACCCCGGCGATCGAGGTGCCGCTCTGCGGCCACGCGACTTTGGCCACCGCCTTCGTCCTCGCCGAATGCCTCGACGAGAGCGCGGCGACGCTGACTTTCGTGACGCGCGAATCCGGCGAACTGACCGTGACCCGCGGCGAGGACGGCTGGTTCGTCATGCGCTTCCCGCGCCGGCACGAGGCCGGCACCGTGGATGTCGCAGAGATCGAGCAACTGGCCGAGGCCCTCGGCGCGCAGCCCAAGGCCGTGATCTCCTATGCCGTGCCGAACGACACGTCGTGGCTGGCGGTGATGGACAGCGCGGCCGAGGTCGAGGCGCTCGTTCCCGACATCCGGGCGATCGCCGCCCTGCCGCCGCGCAACGTCATCGCCACGGCACAGGGCGCGCCCGGCTCCGGCCTCGACTTCGTCTCGCGCATGTTCGCGCCCAAGGCCGGCATCGACGAGGACCCGGTCACCGGTTCGGCGCATTGCTCGCTGGTGCCCTATTGGGCGGTGGAGCTCGGCGGAAGCGCGTTCACCGCGCGGCAGGTGTCGAGGCGTGGCGGCGATCTGCGCTGCCGTCTGGAGGGCGAGACGGTCGTCGTGGCCGGTCAAGCGGTGCTCTATCTGACAGGCGAGATCGCCGTTCCCGGCTGAGAGGGCATCAAGCGGTCAGGCCGATGCGCCCTATTCCGCAGCCTCGACGGTCTGGGCGGCATCGATGGCTTCCATCACCAGTTCCGGCCGCCGGGCCAGCACGTTGAGCAGCACCCGGGCCGGGCCGGTCGGATAGCGCCGCCCCTGCTCCCAGTTGCGCAACGTCGCGATAGGCACGCCGATCTTCAGCGCGAAATCCGCCTGGGTCAGCTTCAGCTTGCGCCGCAGCCGGGCGACGTCCGGCACCTCGATCTTGTAGCGATGGACGGTGACCTGCGAATCGTCGCCCTGAAACCATTTCAGCGCCTGCTCCAGCGACTCGAGCATATGGGCGTCGGCTTCTTCCTGGGTCTTTCTTGCCTTCATCACGCGCTCACAATCCGAACAGTCGCTTGATTGCATTGATCCGGTCGATCACGGCGAACACCTGCTCCAGAGGCTGCCGCTGCCGAACCGACTGGGGCCGCAACTCGAGAAGCACCAGCTTCGAAAAATCGCCGCTGATCGCATAGATCAGGTCGAACTCGCCAAAGCTCCATTGCCAAAGCGCCGCGTTTTCCACATGGGGGCGCCCGATCGCCGGGTCGTTCCCTAAAATATCCAGCGCGCGTTCCTTGGCCGCGCCGCCGAACTGGTAAAGCGCGCAGTCGAGTTCGAAACGCCGCGTCTCGGCGATCTGGATTTCCAGGCTCGAAGCCAATTGCCCCTCATATATACGCCGCTGGCGTAGCGCATTCAACTGCGGCAATGATAGGTTGCGCTTGTCGTCCAGACAATGACTTCCCGCCCCTGCTGCCCTATTCTCGCGGCCATGTTCCTGACCTTCTTCCTCAAGCTCAAGGCCGCCGGCGTGCCGGTCACGCTGCGCGAGCATCTCGCCCTGCTCGACGCCATGCGGGCCGATCTCGTCACCTACGATGTCGAGGGCTTCTACTATCTGGCCCGCGCGACACTGGTGAAGGACGAGCGCTTCATCGACCGCTTCGACCGGGTCTTCGGCGACGTCTTCAAGGGCGTGGAGGCCGTATCCGGCGAGGCCGGCGACGGCGTCGACGCGCGCGAACTGCCGGAGGAATGGCTGCGGCGGCTGGCCGAGAAGCACCTCACCGACGAGGAGAAGAAGCTGGTCGAATCCCTTGGCGGCTTTGACAAACTCATGGAGACGCTCAAACAACGGCTGGAGGAGCAGAAGGAGCGCCACCAGGGCGGCTCGAAATGGATAGGCACCGGCGGCACCTCCCCCTTCGGCGCCTATGGCTACAATCCGGAAGGCGTGCGCATCGGCCAGAAGGAAAGCCGCCACCGGCGGGCCGTGAAGGTCTGGGACCGGCGCGAGTTCCGCGACCTCGACGACAGCATCGAGCTGGGCACCCGCAACATCAAGGTGGCGCTGAAGCGGCTGCGCCGCTGGGTGCGCGACGGCGCCGAACAGGAGTTCGACCTCTCCGGCACGATCCGCGCTACGGCCGAGCACGGCTATCTCGACGTCAAGACGCGGCCCGAGCGGCGCAACGCTGTCAAGGTGCTGCTCTTCCTCGATATCGGCGGCTCGATGGACGATCATGTCCGCGAGGTCGAGGAGCTGTTCTCCGCCGCCCGCTCGGAGCTCAAGCACCTCGAATTTTTCTACTTCCACAACTGCCCCTATGAGCGGCTGTGGCAGAGCAATCACCGCCGCCATGCCGAGGCAATCCCGACCATGGACGTCCTCAACCGCTTCGGGCCGGAATACCGCGCCGTCTTCGTCGGCGACGCCTCGATGAGCCCCTACGAGATCGCCATGCCCGGCGGCTCGGTCGAACACTGGAACGCCGAGCCCGGCGCCGTCTGGCTCGATCGCTTCACGCGGCAATGGCCGAAATCGGTCTGGCTCAACCCGGTGCCGCGCCAGCACTGGGACTGGACCCAGTCCATCGCCATGATCCGCGAGGCCATGGAGGACCGGATGTTCCCGATGACCCTGAAGGGCATCGAGGCGGCAACGAAGACGCTGTCGCGCTGAATCGGTGGCGGACTGCCCGGTTTCCGCCCGTTCTGCATGCATAATTTTCAGGCAGGCATAGCGCGGCGATCCGGCATTCCCCATATTGGGCGGGACGCAACCAGACGGGAACCGACATGGCCAACCGCCTTCGCCTCGGCTCGCTTTTCGCGAGCCTTCTCTTTGTCTTCTCCTTCGTCGCGGTCGACTATGCCGACGCGCGGCGTGGCGGCAGCTTCGGCAGCCGGGGCTTTCGCACCTATCAGAGCGCGCCGGCGACCAGGACGGCCCCAAGCGCCGCGCCCGTGCAGCGCTCGATGACGCCCGGCCAGGCTACGCAGCCTGGCGGCAGCGCCGCGCAGAGCGCCGCCGGCGCCCGGCGTCCCGGTCTCTTCGGCGGCATCGGCGGCGGCCTTCTCGGCGGCCTGATGCTGGGCGGCCTGTTCGGCATGCTGATGGGCACCGGCTTTGGCGGCATGGGTGGCTTCCTCGCCCTCCTGGTCCAGGGCCTGCTCATCGGTCTTGGCGCGATGCTGCTGATCCGCTTCTTCCGTAGCCGCAATCCGAGCCCGGTCCGTGCCAACGGCTCCAGCCCCACCGAGCGCCGCGCCTATGAGGAGCCGGCGCAACCGGCCGGCAATGGCAGCTTCCGCATTCCCTCGATCGGCTCGGGCGCAGGTCTCGGCGGTGGCGCCGCGGCGGGCGCGGCGACTGCGGCGGCCGAACCGTCCGACGAGATCGGCATCACCGACGCCGACCTCGACACCTTCGAGCAGAAGCTGCACGAGGTTCAGGCGGCGTTCTCGCGCGAGGATTACGCCGCGCTGCGGACGATCACCACGCCGGAGATCATGTCCTATCTCGCGGAGGAACTGTCGGAGAACGCCACGTCCGGCCGCAAGAACGACGTTCTCGACGTCAAGCTCGAGCAGGGCGACATCGCCGAGGCATGGCGCGAGGGCGACACCGAGTATGCAAGCCTCGCCATGCGCTATTCGTCGATCGACGTGATGCGCGACCGGACCACCGGCGAGGTCGTCGAGGGCGATCCCGACACCCCGACCGAGACGACGGAATTGTGGACCTTCGTGCGCGACAAGGGCGGCGAGTGGAAACTCTCCGCCATCCAGGAAACCTGATCTCTCACGGGCCGGCTCTGCCGGCCCGTTTTCTTGTGGGGCTTCAGAAACCGGCGGCGCGGGCGAAGGCGACCATCGCCGTGCCGATCGCCACGGTGACGATCAGCGGCAGCCGCAGCGCCAGGACTATGCAGACCAGGATGGCGATGCGCTCGGGCCAGCCGCCGGAGACCAGCGCCGGAGTGACGATGGTCGTCAGCACCGCTGCCGGCACGGCGTTCAGCGCCGCATCGAGCCGCGGTGGAATGCTGCCGATGCGCGCCAAGAGCAGGTGCCCGCCGGTGCGCGTCAGATAGGTCAGGCCGCCGGCGAGCAGGATGATCCACCAGATCTCATCCATGACGGCCCTCCCCTTGCGCGGGTGCGGCCGCCGGCTTCGGCGGCATGAGGGCGGCGACCGCAATGCCGGCGAGACCACCCAGCGTCACGTGCCAGGGCGGCCCGAGGGTCAGATAGACGACGATGGACGCCGCCGCGCTGGTCAGGGCCACCGGGTAGAAGCCGCTACGGGCGCGAAACGTCATCAGCAGCGTCAGGAAATAGACCGGCAGGATGAAATCCAGCCCATAGCGCGACGGATCGTCGATCAGCGACCCGAACACCGCGCCGAGCGCCGACGAGGCGAGCCAGCCGACATAGAGCACGCAGCCATAGGCGAAGTAGAAGGTCTTGGTCAGCGGCTGGACGCTGGCCCGCGCTTCGGCCGCGCCGAACACCGGATCGACCAGGAAGAAGAAGGCCATCGCCTTCTGCAGGCCGGAGAAGCGATGCAGGTGCCGCCCGACCGAGGCCGAATAGAGCACGTGCCGGAAGTTCAGCGCCACCACGGCCAAGAGCACCGACCAGACCGGCGCGCCGAGCCCGATGAGCTGCAGCGCCGCGAGCTGCGAGGCGCCGGCATAGACCGTCGCCGAAAAGCCCATGGTCTGGGCAAAGCTCAGCCCTTCCGCCGTCGCGATCGTGCCGTAGACCATGCCGAAGGGCACGACGGCGAGAAGCACGGGCAGAAGCTCGCGCAACGCCGCGCGGATCTCCGATCGGGTGGTCTCGGTCACTGGACACTCGGGTTTGTGGATGGGCGCGCGCCGATTACTCAGCCCGGCTTATGCTTCTTCGATGCGCCGCACACAAGCCGTGCCCGGATGAACGGCGCGTCGCGCCCGCCCCCGGCTCAGAGCGACGGGTCGAGAATCTGCGCCTCGAACTCGGCCAGCGCGATGGTCCAGCGATCGAAGGCGTCGTTCAGCTGCGTACGGGTGACCCCGCCGCGCAGCGACAGGTTCAGCTCGACCACCGGGTACTGGTCCTCGGTCTGATACGCCTTGTGAAACGGATGCGTGCGGTTCCAGGCGTTCAGCGCGTCGAGCGCCACGTCGGGCCGGTCCCAGATGGCGTAGAAATTGGCGACCTCGCAGTCCGTCCCGTCGGTGCAATCGAGGAAGAACAGCTGGTAGGCGACGCCGTTGATGATGCCGGTGATCACCGGATCGCCCGTCTCGGTCGTCACGAGCTCGGCCTCGCCATAGCCCTGCGCGATGTCGAGGATGGTGTCGGTGTCGTCGGCGCGCAGGATGTCGGCGGTCATTTCGGCCGCCTCGGTGCCCGATTTCGCCGCCAGCGACCGCGACAACAGGCCCGGCTCCTCCTCGACGGCCGGCGGCGTCGAGACGGCGGTGGCCGAGACGGCTCCCGCAGAGATGGTGATCAGGGCGACGGCAAGACCGGTGCGCAAGAGGCGCGGCGGGCAGAGGAGCATAGGGATTCCTTGTTCGGACGCCGCCAATCTCTGCCTTGTATCAAGGACCTGCAAGCCGCGATCGGCGACGTGCTGCGGTTCTGGCGGCGACCGTGGCGGGGATACATCGTGCCCGCCCGGCGGCCCCGACGTCAGTTGCCGCGCGCGGCTCCAAACGATGGCGCCCCGCCGACGCCGGCCCGGCCATCACGCCGGCGCGCGAGCCCGAACCGGAGATTGTCGCGGCGAATCGCCGTCAGGCGTCGCGGCCGATCCGCACGAACCAGGCATCCTCGTCGATCACCTCGACGCCGAGCTCGGCGGCCTTCTTCAGCTTCGAGCCGGCGCCCGGCCCGGCGACCACGAGATCTGTCTTCTTCGACACCGAGCCGGCGACCTTCGCCCCCAGCCCTTCGGCCATCGCCTTGGCCTCGTCCCGCGTCATCTTCTCCAGCGAACCGGTGAAGACGATGGTCTGGCCGGAAACGGGCGACGTTGCCGCCGGCTGTTCGGCCGGCTGCACGTCGAGCTCGGCGACGAGGTCCTCGACCAGCTTCTGATTGTGGTCCTCGGAGAAGAACCGCGCCGTCGCGGTGATGACGGCCCCGCCGATGTCGTCGAGCGCGTCCATCTCGCCACTCGCCTCCTCGTCGCCGGCCGCCACCTTCAGCGCCGCCTCATGGAAGGCCTCGAAAGTGCCATAGGCCCGCGCCAGCGTCTTCGCCGTTGTCTCCCCGACATGGCGGATGCCGAGGGAGAAGATCAGCCGGTCGAGCGGAATGGTGCGCCGCGCCTCGATCGCCGCGAAGAGGTTCTTCGCCGAGACCTCGCCGAACCCCTCCTTGTCCTTCAGCTTCTTCAGCCCCTCCTGATTGCGGCCATGCATGCGGAAGATGTCGGCCGGCGTGCGGACCTGAAAATCGGGATCGTCGTAGAACAGGTCGATCTGCTTGTCGCCGAGCCCCTCGATGTCGAAGGCCTTGCGCGAGACGAAGAGCTTCAGATGCTCGCGGCGCTGGAAGGGACAGGCGAACTCGCCGGTGCAGCGGCGCACGACGCTCTGGGCGCCCGAGGCGGTTTCCTCGCGCACCACGTCGGTCTTCAGCTCGCAGGGACAGGTCGTGGGAAAGGCGAAGGGCTCGGCGCCCTCCGGGCGCTTGTCCGCGACGATGCCGAGCACCTGCGGAATCACGTCGCCGGCCCGCTGGATCTGCACCGTGTCGCCGACCCGCACATCCAGCCGCTCGATCTCCTCGGCATTATGCAGCGTCGCGTTGGCGACCATGACGCCGCCGACATTGACCGGGTCAAGCTTGGCCACGGGCGTCAGGGCGCCGGTGCGGCCGACCTGGATCTCGATCGCGCGCAGCACCGTCGTTGCCTGCTCGGCCGGAAACTTGTGGGCGATCGCCCAGCGCGGCGAGCGCGAGACGAAGCCGAGGCGCTTCTGCAGCGCCAGGTTGTCGACCTTGTAGACCACGCCGTCAATGTCGTAGCCGAGCCCGGCCCGGTTCTCCTCGATCGCGTGGTAGTGCGCGATCAGCCCCTCGATGGTCTCGAAGCGCTTCATCCGCGCGTTCACCGGGAAGCCGAAGCCTTCGATCGCCGCGACGACCTCGGTCTGGGTCTCGCCCGGCACCTCGCTCGCCTCGCCCCAGGCATAGGCAAAGAACTGCAGCTTGCGGGCGCGGGTGATCCCGGCGTCGAGCTGGCGCAGCGAGCCGGCGGCGGCATTGCGCGGATTGGCGTAGACCGGCTTGCCCTCCTCGGCCTGGCGGGCATTGAGGTCGGTGAAGGCGGCATGGCTCATATAGACCTCGCCGCGCACCTCGAAGACCTCCGGCGCCCTGCCCTTCAGCCGGTTCGGGATGTCGTCGATGGTCCGGGCGTTGCGGGTCACGTCCTCGCCGGTGGCGCCGTCGCCGCGGGTGGCGGCCGAGACCAGTTCGCCCTTCTCGTAGCGCAGCGACAGCGACAGGCCGTCGATCTTCGGCTCGGCGGTAATGGCCAGCGGCGCGTCGTCGTCGAGCTTCAGGAAGCGGCGCACGCGCTTGGCGAAGTCGGCAACATCCTCGTCGGAAAAGGCATTGTCGAGCGACAGCATCGGCACGGCATGGCGGATCTTGCCGAACTTCTCCGACACCTCGGTCCCCACCCGCGCGGACGGGGAATCCTCGCGGATCAGCTCGGGAAAGCGGGCCTCGATGGCGGCGTTGCGCCGGCGCAGCGCGTCGTATTCGGCGTCGGTGACGGTCGGCGCATCCTCGCGGTAATAGGCCCGGTCATGTTCGGCGATCTCGCCGGCCAGCCGCTCCAGTTCGGCCGCCGCCTCGTCCCTGTCCAGCGTCTCGACCGCCTTGTCGCTCATCGCCCGTCCGAATCCCTGCTGTTTGTCCGGCCCGTCATAGCCATTCGGGCTGCGGCAGGTCGAGGCCGAGAATGCGGTCCGCGATCCGCCCGCGCAGCCCTGGGGTCCACGCCGCCAGCGGCATCAGATAGCGCATCGCCAGGAGCGCGGCTGGTGGCGGCGCCGCGATGAAGTCGGTGCCCCGGCGGGTCGCATCCATGACGGAGCGCACGGAGGGGAGCCGGCGCATCTCATATTCGGTCTCGCGGGTCTCGCTGGCCAGGAAGGCCAGGGTCGCCGCGTCCCAGATGCCGAGATTCATGCCGCGCCCGCCGACCGGCGAATGGACATGGGCGGCATCGCCGGCGAGGAACACCCGGCCCTTGGCCATGCGCTCGGCGTGGCGAAAGCTGACATGGAAGCGCGAAGCCCAGGTCACGGATTCGATGCCGGGCACATCGCCGATCAGCGCTTCCGTCGACGGCGCGATGCCGACATAGCGGCCGCGCCGGGCGCCCAGCGGCAGCATGGCGACGGCGCCGCCGGGATCGGCCGATCCGCTGCGCAGGTCGATGCGCCCGACAGCGGGATCGACCGGCTTGTCGAAGACCACGTCGGCCAGGGCGAACTCCGCCGGATAGCCCGCGCCGCTCCACGGAATGCCGACATCCTCGCGCACCGCCGAATGGGCGCCGTCGGCGCCGACGACGATGTCCGCCGGGATCGTTTCGCCGGTAGAGAGCGTGACGCGCGGGGCGTGGGTGTCAGCGACCGTCTGGAAGGCGACGCCCCATTCGACGTGCACGTCATGGGCGGCCAGCCATGCGATCATCAGGCGCTCCGTGCGCCCCTGAGGCAGGGTCAGGATGAAGGGATGCGCCGTATGGGCCGGCGCCGTGGTCATCTCGAACAGCCGCTTGCCATTGTCGGCGACGGCCATGCGCGAGATCCGGTTGCCCTCGGCCAGCAGGCGGTCGGTGATGCCGGACGCCGCGAGGATGTCGAGCGTGCGCGGCAAGACGCCGAGCGCCCGCGACTGGTCCTCCGGCGTCGGCCCCTCGCCGGCATCGACGATGCGCGGCGCAAAGCCCCGGCGGCGAAACTCCACCGCGGCGGCCAGTCCGACCGGCCCGGCGCCTGCGATCAGGACGCGGCGGGCCGTCACGGTCACGCCCCCGCGCCGATGAGCCGGGCGGCGGCGGCGCGGGCCTCGTCGGTCACCGTCTCGCCCGCCAGCATACGAGCGATCTCCTCGCGCCTTCCGTCCTCGCCGATCGGCGCGACGCGGGTGGCCACGCGGTCCTCGCCGGAGGCGGCGCTGCCCTTGGAAATCAGGAGATGGGTCGTGGCGCGCGCGGCAACCTGCGGGGCATGGGTGACGGCGAGCACCTGCACGTTGCGCCCCAGCCGGCCGAGACGGCGGCCGATGGCGTCGGCCACGGCGCCGCCAACGCCGGTGTCGATCTCGTCGAAGACCAGTGTCGGCGCCGAGCCGCGATCGGCCAGCGCCACCTTGAGCGCCAGGAGGAAGCGCGACAGCTCGCCGCCCGAGGCGACCTTCATCATCGAGCCGGCGCGGGTGCCGGGGTTGGTCTGGACGTAGAATTCGATCTGGTCGATGCCGGCGGCGGACGGGCTTTCGGGGTCGCTCGTCTGTTCGACGAGGAAGGTCGCGCGGTCGAGCTTCAGATCCGGCAGTTCGGCCATCACTGCGCCTTCCAGAAGCCGCGCGGTGGTGCGGCGCTTCTCCGACAGTTCGGCGGCGGCGCGGTCGAAAAGCCGGCGCTTTTCGGCCAGTTCGGCCTCCAGCTTGCCCATCCGCTCCTCGCCGGCATCGAGATCCGCCAGGTCGCCGATCATCCGGGCGGTCAGTTCCGGCAGATCGTCGACCGGCACCGAATATTTGCGGCCAGCCGCGCGCAGCGCGAACAGCCGTTCCTCGGTCTCTTCCAAAGCCCGCGGATCGAACTCCAGCGAGCGCAGCGCCGTCTGCAGCGCCATCTGCGCGTCGGACAGCGCGTCGAGCGCCGTGTCCAGCCGGTCGATCGGCTCGTCCAGAAGGCCGGGCAGCTCGTCGCGCTTGCGGTCGAGCCGCTTCAGGAGGCCGGCGAGCTGCGGGATCGGCGAGGACGAACCGGACAGCTCCTCATGGGCGTCGTTGACGTCGGTGGCGATCTTCTCGGACCGCATCATCACCTGCCGGCGCTCGGCCAGTTCCTCCTCCTCGCTGGCGATCGGTGCCAGGTCGGAGAGTTCGTCGACCGAAGAGCGCAGATAGTCCGCCTCGCGGGCCGCCGCCTCGACGCGGGCGCGATGGGTGCGCAGCTCGTGCTCGGTGGCGCGCCAGTCGGCATGGGCGCGGGCGACGAAGGCCGCCTCCTGCTGCAGCCCGCCATACTGGTCGAGCAGCGTGCGGTGGGCCTGCGGGTCGATCAGCGCGCGGTCGTCGTGCTGGCCGTGGATCTCGACCAGCGCCTGGCCGACGCTGCGCATCAGGGAGACGCTGGCGGGACGATCGTTGATGAAGCCGCGGGTGCGGCCGTCGGCGGTCTGGATGCGGCGCAGGATCAGGTCGCCTTCGCTGAGATCCTGCTCGTCGAAACCGTTGTCGAGGAGGATCGCCCGCACGCCGGCGCCGGACGGCAGGTCGAAGGCCGCCGTCACCTCGCCCTGCTTGGCGCCATGGCGCACCAGGCCGCCATCGCCGCGCCCGCCGAGGGCGAGCGACAGCGAGTCGAGCAGGATCGACTTGCCCGCGCCGGTCTCGCCCGTGAGCACGGAGAGACCCTCGTCGAGGGCAATGTCGAGCCGTTCGATGAGAACGATGTCGCGGATCGAAAGATGAACGAGCATGACCGGGATCGTCGGTACTGAACCGCCACCGAAATGGCAATGGCTCGTCAAGATAGTGCGGATCGGAGCCAAGCGCACCGGCAATCGGCGAAAACCGCCGGAGCCGTCACCGCGTCCGTGCGCGCGGCTGCCGCGCCTGCCCGGCGGCCTGATGACGCAGGCCCCGCAGCCCGACGTGACGCATGCCCGCCTCAAGCGTCGTCAGGAATGCTGACCGGGGACGGACCCCGGCCCGGTCTGTCTCAGGCGCCGGTGATCTTGCGCGCCGCCACGCCGAACCACGACGTCGCACTGCCTTCACGCGGCGACAGGCCGTTGGTCTGCAGGAGCTGGTAGGAATCGCGGTACCACTGCGAATCCGGGAAGTTCTGGCCGAGCACCGATGCCGCCGCCTGCGCCTCGCGGGTCAGCCCCATGGCGTAATAGGCTTCGGTCAGGCGGGCCAGCGCCTCTTCCACGTGCCGGCTGTCGGAATAGACGTCGACGACGTTCTTGAAGCGGTTGATCGCCGCGACGTATTCGCGCCGCTCCAGATAGTACCGGCCGACCTGCATCTCCTTGCCGGCGAGCTGGTCGCGGGCAATGCGCAGCTTGGCGCGCGCGTCATCGGCATATTCGGAATCGGGGTATTTCTCGAACACCTCGCGCATGGCCGCAGCCGCGCGGGCCGCTTCCTTCTGGTCGCGGGTGACGTCCGGGATCTGGCGGTAATAGGCCAGGCCCATGATGTACTGGGCGTAGGCCGCCTCCTCGCTGCCGGGATACAGCGACAGGTAACGCTTGGAGGAGTTGATCGCCGTGTCGTAGTCGCCGCTGCGATAGCTGGCGAAGGCGCTCATCACCAGCGCCTTGCGGGCCCATTCCGAATAGGGATGCTGGCGGTCGATGGCCTCGAACTTCTTGGACGCCTCGCTGAGACGGCCGCCTTCGAGATTGGCGAGCCCCTGATTGTACAGGACGTCCGGCGGATCGGTCTGGGCGGCGAGCGCAAGCGCCTCGACGTCGCTGGTGTCCGAACTCATGCAGCCCGACAGGCCGGCGGATGCGAGACCCAGCGCCAGAGCGCCGGTGAGTTTCGCCACCCGCAGTCGGCGCAAGGCCGGATGGTCGTGCGGATTGCTCATTCGTGCTGATCCCCCTGCTTTCAAAAGCCCGGCTGTCTTACGCCGCGCCTTCGTCGTCAGCAACGCTCAAGCCGGTTCAACCCGTCTTTTTTGTGACGCAGCGTCCCGATCAAGCGCACGTCATCGTGTGCGACACCGGTTTTGTCGACCGGACGCGGCGGTTGCGCAATGTCGATGTCAGAGAGTCTGCGGACCGTAGGCGGGCGCCGCGACGGCGACCAGCGGCGCATGACGGACCGGATCGACCCGGCGCGACGGTGCCTCGACGATCTCGTAGGCCCGGCGGTCGGCAAGAAGCGCCTGCAGCGCGAGACCGTTGAGCTTGTGGCCGCCGCGATAGGAGCGGTAGCAGCCGAGCACGCGGGCACCGGCCAGCGCTTGGTCACCCACCGCGTCCAGCGCCTTGTGGCGGACGAATTCGTCGTCGTAGCGCAGGCCGTCCGGATTGATCACCCGGCCGTCGTCGCCGATGACCACGGAATTGTCGAGCGAGGAGCCCAGCGCAGAGCCGGCGGCCCACAGGCGCTCGACATCCTTCATGAAGCCGAAGGTGCGGGCGCGGGACAGATCGCGGGCGAAGCGCTCGGCGGTGAGATCCGCCTTGTAGACCTGCCGGCCGATGGCCGGGGTGGCGAAGTCGATCTCGATCTCGAAGCGGGTGCCGTTGTGCGGCAGATATTCGGCGCGGGCGCCGTTCATCTCGACCGAGACGGGCTTCAGGACGCGCACATAGCGGGCCCGGGCCGACTGGCCGACGACGTCGGCCTCGCGGATGCCCTTGATGAAGGCGGCGGCGCAGCCGTCCATGATCGGCGTCTCATGCGCATCGAGCTGCACGACGACATTGTCGACGCCCATGGCGTAGAGCGCGGCCATCAGATGTTCGATCGTCGCGACATGGGCGCCGCGCGGATCGCCGACGACGGTCGCCAGATCCATCGGCGCGGCATTGCCGGTCACGGCCTTGATCTCGTGCAGGTAGCCCTGCTTGTCGCACAGGTGGAAGACGATGCCGGTGTTGACCTCGGCCGGAAGCAGGGTGAGCTGGACCGGGAGACCGCTATGGACGCCAATGCCCTCGAAATAGACCCTGGATCCAATTGTCTGCTGGAACATTCGCACTATCGGCAACCTTTCCCACCAGCATCGGCGCGGTGCTCCGCGTCTCAGATACCGGCATCCCCGCTCGGGAGCTTCGTCGTCAGTGCTGGCCCGCCCCCTCTCCCCCTTCGGAGGAATCGGGCCATCCCGCACTCTGCAATTCGTGACAAATTCCCTAGAACGAACAGGCCCTTCGACAAAATCACGGTTCGTTACCCGTTGTTACCGCCGGAACGGGGCCGAAAACACGAATGCCAGTGATTTCATACGCTTGCCGTAAAAAAGGCCCGCCGAGCGTGCCGGCGGGCCTTGTGTCAAACCTGCAACGTTGACGGTCAGTTCGCCTGACGACGCAGGAAGGCAGGGATTTCGAGTTGGTCTTCCTCGCTGACGGCGCGCGGCTGCGGGGCCGGACGGGCCGCCGATTCCGCGGCCTGACGGCGCGGGGCGTAGGGGTTCGGCTCGACCACGGCACGACGCGGCTGCTCGGCCGGCGCATGACGTGCCTCGTGCGGTGCGGCTTCGTCGTCCTCGCGGCGCGACAGGCCAGTCGTCAGGCGACGCAGCAGGCCCATCGGGCCCCGCTCGTCATGGGCGTCGGCCGCCGCACGGCTCTCGATCTCGGCCCGCACGTTCGGCGGGAAGTCCTCGACCTGGGGCATGCGCGGTGCCGCTGCACGCGGAGCCGGCTCGGCGGCCGGGCTGACCTGGGCGATCTCGGCCTCAAGGGCGGCGGTGAAGTCGTCCTCCATCTCGGCCTGGGGCGCCGGGGCTTCGGCATGGACCGAAGCTTCCTGGACGGGTGCTGCGGCCGGGGCCGGCTGCTGGGCCGCCGGACGCACGGCCGCGACCTGCGTTTCGGGCAGCGCACGCGGTGCCGGGGCCGCCGTCGGACGGATCTGGTAGGCGGCGGTGTGCTCGGCCGCTTCCATCTCGGCCTTGTCGATGCCGGTGGCCACGACCGACACGCGGATGACGCCTTCCAGGTTCTCATCAAAGGTCGCGCCGAGAATGATGTTGGCGTCGTGGTCGACTTCCTCGCGGATGCGGGTCGCCGCCTCGTCCACCTCAAACAGGGTCAGGTCACGCCCGCCAGTGATCGAGATCAAAAGGCCGCGGGCGCCCTTCATCGAGGTCTCGTCGAGCAGCGGGTTGGCGATCGCGGCCTCGGCGGCGGCCATGGCGCGGCCCTCGCCCGACGCTTCGCCGGTGCCCATCATCGCCTTGCCCATCTCGCGCATCACCGAACGCACGTCGGCGAAGTCGAGGTTGATCAGCCCTTCCTTGACCATCAGGTCGGTGATGCAGGCAACGCCCGAATACAGAACCTGGTCGGCCATGCCGAAGGCATCGGCGAAGGTGGTCTTGTCGTTGGCGATCCGGAACAGATTCTGGTTCGGAATGACGATCAGCGTGTCGACGTTCTTCTGCAGTTCCTCGATGCCCTGGTCGGCAATGCGCAGACGGCGCTGGCCCTCGAAGTGGAACGGCTTGGTGACCACGCCGACCGTGAGGATGCCCTTTTCGCGCGCCGCACGGGCAACGACGGGAGCCGCACCGGTGCCGGTGCCGCCGCCCATGCCGGCGGTGACGAAGCACATGTGCGAGCCCAAGAGGTGATCGCAGATCTCGTCGATGGATTCCTCGGCGGCGGCGCTGCCGACTTCCGGCTGCGAGCCGGCGCCCAAGCCCTCGGTGACGGCAACGCCCATCTGGATGATGCGTTCGGCGCGCGAGGAGCGCAGGGCCTGCGCGTCGGTGTTCGCGATGACGAACTCGACGCCTTCCAGCCCGGCGTTGATCATGTTGTTGACCGCGTTGCAGCCACCGCCGCCGACGCCGAAGACGGTGATGCGGGGCTTCAGCTCGGTGATGTCGGGCTTCTTCAGGGTAACGCTCATGGTTCGATCCTCTTTCACGCAGTTCTGGCCGGTTCGCCGCGCGGCCGTTCGTTGGTGACTCTTCAGCGGCGCGCGGCGCGCACCGATCTCGTTGTTCGCCCGGCCGTCCGCGCGGCCGGGGGCGTTGTCAAAGGCTGCGTCTCAGCCAGGATCCGATCCGGCCGGCGCGGGTGTTCTCGTTGAAGGCGACCGTCGCGATGGACGGCGCCGAGACGTTCTCGCGGTGGGCGACCTGCGGGTAGATCAGCAGGCCGACGGCCGTCGCGAAGGCCGGCCCCTTGCTCGACGGATTCAGTCCCGACACGCCCATCGGCCGGCCGAGCCGGACGTTGCGCTGCAGGATGGTGCGGGCCGTATCGCCGAGACCGGCCAGTTGGCTGGCACCGCCGGTCAGGACGATGCGCTTGCCGATGACGTGGCCGAGACCGGACGAGGCCAGCCGGTCGCGGACCAGCTCCAGCGTCTCCTCGACGCGCGGCCGGATGATCCGCGCGACCAGCGAGCGGGCCACGGTGACCGGCGCGTCGTGGCCGTCCTCGCCGAGGGCGGCAACCTGCACGGTCTCGCCGTCCTGCATCAGCTCGGTCAGCGTGCAGCCATGCATGACCTTCAGCCGTTCGGCGTCGGCCAGCGGAATGGACAGGCCGCGGGCCAGGTCCATGGTGATGTGCCGGCCGCCCATGGCGACCTGGTCGGCATAGACGAAGCGACCGTTCTGGAAGATCGCGATGGTGGTCGCACCGCCGCCCATGTCGATGCAGGCCGAGCCCATGGCGGCCTCGTCCTCGACGAGGGTCGACAGCGCGCTGGCATAGGGCGTGGCGACAAAGGCCTCGACCATGAGCTGGGCGCGGTTGACCACCGCCTCGAGATTGCGCAGCGGCGTTTCCTCGGCCGACAGGACATGCATCGAGGCGCCGAGCCGCGACCCGGTCATGCCGACCGGATTGTCGAGGCCGCCCTCGCCGTCCAGCGCCAGGTCGTAGGCCATGGAATGCAGCGCCACGCGGCGCTCGTCGAGCGGCACGCGGGCGGCCATGCCGAGGACGCGCTCGACGTCCATCTTGTCGATCTCGCCGGAGGTCGCGATCTCGGCCGAGCCGCTGTGGCTCTTCAGGCGCCCGGCGGTGACCGAGACGATCAGGGATTCGATGGTCAGGCCGGCCATCCGCTCGGCAGCATCGACGCACAAGCGGATCGACTGCTCGGCCGCGTCGAGGTCGACGACGACGCCGGACTTGATGCCGTGGGAACGCTGGTGACCGACGCCGATGACCTCGATCGTATGGGTGCGGCCGGGCAGCATCTCGCTGGCCAGGCGCGGCTTCAGGCGCGCGATCAGGCAGGAGATCTTTTCCGAGCCCACGTCGAGCACCGAGATGATCCGGGCGCGGCGCTTCGGCAATGCCTTGATGCGGGGCAATTCGTCCCCGCCGCGATTGAACAGACTCATACCGGCTTGTCCTTCCGGCTACGCTTGATGAGCTTCTCGCGCTCTTCGAGGGCCGCGTTCCGGCGCACCAGGGCGTCGGGGGTGAGCTTGACGACCATGCGATCGGACAGCCGCATGTCGACGGAGACGATGTCCCGCGACAGAAGTCCGTTCTCCCGATCCATTCTCGCTACCTCGGCCAATGCTTCTACCGGCTGGTCTTCGGGCAACAGAACGGACAGGCCGTTCTCCAGTCGCAGATCCCACCGGCGGTCTCCGACGCGAACATACGCCTTGACCCTTGCGCGAAGCTCGGGAAGCACTTCCATTTCATCGATCAGGGCGGCGGCATGGGTTGCGGCGCCAGCGCCCACGACGATGGGCAGCGCGGCGAAACGGCCGGGCACGAAGGGGACGATTTCCTGTCCCTCGCGATTGACCACGACGAATTCCCGGCCCTTCTGCCAGACCGCATAGGGCCGGTGCTCGGAAATGCCGATCTTGACGCGGCCGGGGAATATCTTGGCGACCGAGGCGCGGTCGATCCAGGGCATCGCCTCCAGCGTCTCGCGGGCCGCGGATGGGTCGAGCGAGATCAGGCTCTGGGAGCCGGTCTGCCACAGCGCCTGCAGAACGTCGATTTCCGAGGTCTCGGCATTGCCGACGACGTCGATGTCCTCGATCGCGAAGCCCAGCGGCTGGGCGACGGAATCGACCACGGTGACCGTATGGCCGCCCTGGACGACGCCGTAGACGACCGATGCGCCGACGACGACGGCCGCCAGGCTCCCGAAGCGCGGCAGCGGCAGATGCGCCACGTCGCCGGCGAGCGCCGAGATCCGGCGGCCGAAGCGCGCGGTGCGCAGCATCAGCCGGCCGGCGGCACCCGGCCGCGGGTCGTCGTGATGATCATGATAGGCCCCGTAGGGGCGCTGGGCGGTCATCGGCGACATGAGGCATCCTCCACCATCCAGCTGAGAAGTTCGGGGAAGCTGTGACCGGACGCGGCGGCGATGTCGGGGACCAGCGAGGTCTCGGTCATGCCCGGCTGGGTGTTGATCTCCAGCCAGACCACCTCGCCGCCCGGACCGAACCGGTCGTCATAGCGAAAGTCCGAGCGCGACACGCCGCGGCAGCCGAGCGCCGCATGGGCGGCCAGCGACCAGCCCTGGATCTTGCGCGCGACATCCTTGGGCAGGTCGGCCGGGACGATATGGCTCGAACCACCGGGCACATATTTGGAATCGTAATCGTAGAAGGCGTGGCCCTCGGTGACGATCTCGCAGACCTCCAGCGCCACGTCGCCCATCACCGCGCAGGTGAGCTCGCGACCGGCGATGAAGCGCTCGATCATCACGATGTCGCCATAGGGCCAGTCGTCGCCATAGAGCTGCTGCGGCGGATGCGGCTGGTCCTCGCGGACGATCAGCACGCCGAAGCTCGAGCCCTCGGCCACCGGCTTGATGACGTAGGGCGTCGGCAGGACATGGCTTTCGGCCGCATCGAGGCGGTGGCGGAGCTTGGCTTCGGCCACCGGCACCCCGGCCGCCTTGGCGACGATCTTGGCCCGTTCCTTGTGCATGGCCAGCGCCGAGGCCAGCACGCCGGAATGGGTGTAGGGAATTTCCAGATATTCGAGGATGCCCTGGATGGTGCCGTCCTCGCCGAAGGGCCCATGCAGCGCATTGAAGGCGACGTCCGGGCGCAGGTGGGCCAGGGTCTCCGCAACGTTCCGGTCGACATCCACTGTCGTGACGGTGTAGCCGGCGGTCTCGAGCGCAGCCGCGCAGGCCTTGCCGGAGGCAAGGCTCACAGGCCGCTCCGACGAAAACCCTCCCATCAAGACTGCTACATGCTTGCCCATAGAACCCGATCCATCCTCAAAACGAGGGTATCAGCCATTCATCGCAGCCAGATGGTTAAGCGCGGGTTAAGGCACTCGCGCTAAATCAAGAAAATCGTAACGTTGCCACAATGGGGGTGGCAGATATCGGGTCTGGGGTTCTGTTCAATTTGCGTTCGCAGACAGCCGGTCCGTTAACGAATTGTCGATCATCTCCATGGTCGTGACCGTCAGGAGACATGCGATGTCGAACGATCTGCATGATGCCGTAGAGGAAGTCGTGATCCGCGCCAAGCAGGAGCGGACGGTGCTGACGCTGGCCGACGCCGCAAGGCAGATCGCCATCGCCAGGGGTGATACCGACCGCCGCGGGGACGGCGATCTGATGCTCGCCCTGATGAAGGAATCGGCCCGCCGGGGCGTGGCCATGCGCTTCAACTGAGACGCCGCGAAAGATCGAAAGCCCGCGCGGCGCACTGAACTGGCACGTGGGCGTCAGTTGCCGAGAAACGGCTCCACCACGGCGCCGTCGCGGAAGCGGCCGAGCCGCTTGATCTCCCATTCGAGCCGGATGCCCGAATTCTCCAGCACCCGGGCGCGCACCGTCTCGCCGAGGCACTCCAGATCGTAGGCCGTGGCCGACGCGTCGTTGATCATGAAGTTGCAGTGCAGCTCGGACATATGCGCACCGCCGACGCGAAGCCCGCGGCAGCCGGCCTTGTCGACTTCCTTCCAGGCGGAAGTGCCGGCCGGGTTCTTGAAGGTCGAGCCGCCGGTCTTCTCGCGGATCGGCTGCACCGTCTCACGGTGATGCTGGACCTCGTCCATCTTCGCGCGGATCTCGGCCTCCCCGGCCGGATAGCCCTCGAAGACCGCCGAGGTGAAGATCAGGTCGCGCGATGCCGCCGAATGGCGATAGGCGTAGCCCATCTCCTCTTTGGTGAGGACATGCACCGCACCCTTGCGATCCAGCGCCCGCACCTCGACGACCCGTTCGCAGGTCTCGACGCCGTTGGCCCCGGCATTCATGCGCAGGGCGCCGCCGATGGCGCCGGGAATGCCGTGGTAGAAATGAAAGCCGCCAAGCCCCGCCTCGAGCGCCGCCGCGGCCAGCCGCTTGTCGGGCAGCGCGGTGCCGGCGCGCAGGGTGCGCTCGCCGATGCGCTCGACCTGGCCGAAGCCCTTGGCGGACAGGCGGATCACCACGCCCGGCACGCCGCCGTCGCGCACCAGGAGGTTCGAGCCGATCCCGACGACCAGCACCGGGATCTCCTCGGGCAGCGCCGCCAGGAAGGTCGCCAGATCCGCCTCGTCGGCCGGCTGGAACAACAATTCGGCCGGACCGCCGGCGCGGAACCAGGTGATCTTGTCCATGCCGGCATCCGGCGTCAGCCGTCCCCGGACCGCCTCCAGCCTGCCGCCGAGGAAGGCCAGCAGATTCGTACCCGCCATCAGGCCGAGGCCCGGCCGTTGCCGGCGGCCAGCGCTTCCAGATCCTTCGGCAGCGCATATGCCCATTGCGAGATCGAGCCGGCGCCGAGGCAGACCACCATGTCGCCGGGCTCGGCCAGATTATGGATCAGCGGGGCGAGTTCTTCCGGCCCGTCGATCAGGCGCGCGTCGCGATGACCGCCGAGCTTCAGCCGCTCGACCAGGATCTCGGAGCTGACGAAGTCGATCGGCTCCTCACCGGCCGCATAGACCGGCGCGATGATCACCGTGTCAGCGTCGTTGAAGCAGGCGGCGAAATCGGCGAACAGCGCCTGCAGACGGCTGTAGCGGTGCGGCTGGACCACCGCGATGACCCGGCCGCTGGCCGACGAGCGCGCCGCCGACAGCGCGGCCCGGATCTCCACCGGATGGTGGCCGTAATCGTCGTAGATGGCGACCTCGCCGACGACGCCGGTCAGGGTGAAGCGCCGCTTGACGCCGCCGAAGCCGGCGAGGCCCTTGCGAATGGCGTCGCCCGAGATGTTCAGGCGGTGCGCGACGGCGATCGCGGCGGTGGCGTTGGAGACGTTGTGGCGGCCCGGCATCGGCAGGACGAGGCCGTCGATGCGCTCGGTCGTGCCCTTCACCCGGTCGCGGATCGAGATGTCGAAATGCGACTTGCCGGCGGTGAAGCTGACATTCTCAAAGCGTACGTCGGCCTGCAGATTCTCGCCATAGGTGATGATGCGGCGATCCTCGATGCGCGAGACCAGCGCCTGCACTTCCGGGTGGTCGAGGCACATCACGCCGAAGCCGTAGAAGGGCACGTTCTCGACGAAGGCGCAGAACGCCTCGCGAACCTTGTCGAAGGTGCCGTAATGGTCGAGATGCTCGGGATCGATATTGGTCACGACGGCGATATCGGCCGGCAGCTTCAGGAAGGTGCCGTCGGATTCGTCGGCCTCGACGACCATCCACTCGCCCTCGCCCATGCGGGCGTTGGTGCCATAGGCGTTGATGATGCCGCCATTGACCACGGTCGGGTCGAGATCGCCGGCATCCAAGAGGGTCGCGACCATCGAGGTGGTCGTCGTCTTGCCATGGGTGCCGCCGATGGCGATGGCATGGCGGAAGCGCATCAGCTCGGCCAGCATCTCGGCGCGGCGCACGATCGGCAGCAGCCGCTCGCGGGCGGCGGCGAGCTCGGGATTGCTGCGCTTGATCGCGGTGGAGACGACGACGACCTCTGCCTGGCCGAGATTTTCGGCGGAATGGCCGACGAAGATCTTCACGCCCAGTTCGCGCAGGCGCTGGACATTGGCGTTCTCGCCCTGGTCGGAGCCCTGGACGTTATAGCCGAGATTGACCAGCACCTCGGCGATGCCGCTCATCCCGATGCCGCCGATCCCGATAAAGTGGACCGGTCCGATGTTCGGCGGCATCTTCATGACCGCATCCCCCTGATTTCATATGTGTTCAGCTTGGTTTCACGGCCTGCGGCATAGACTCAACAAGGTCAGCAAGCAACTCCGCCGCATCCGGTATCCCCGTCGCACGCGCCGCCGCGGCCATCGCCGCGGCCTTGGCCGGGTCGTCGGCGATGCCGGCGATCAGCCCGGCGAGGCGTTCTGGCGTCAGCTGCGCCTGCGGCTCGACCAGCGCCCCGCCCTCGGCCTCCAGCCGCGCCGCATTGGCGGCCTGGTCGTGGTCGAGTGCATAGGGATAGGGCACGAGGATCGCCGGCCGTCCGACCACCGCGATTTCCGACACCGTCGAGGCGCCGGAGCGGCTGATCACCAGATGCGCCGCGCCGATCCGCTCGGCCATGTCGGAGAAGAACGGCGCGACCGTCGCGGGAATGCCCTCGGCTTCGTAGAAGCGGCGCACGGTCTCCTCGTCCTCGGCCCGGGCCTGCTGGGTGACGACCAGCCGCCGGCGCAGCGCCTCGGGCAGATGGGCGATCGCCTTGGGCATGACCTGCGAGAAGAACTGGGCGCCCTGGCTGCCGCCGAAGACGACGAGGTTGAACGGCGCGTCCGCCTCGGCCGGCCTGTAGGCCTGGCGCGCCGCGAGGATCACCGCCGGGCGCACCGGATTGCCGGTGACGGTGATCTTGCTGACGATGGCCGGATCGGCCTTGCCCTGCGGGATGCCGGCGGCGATGCGGTCGACCCGCGGCGCCAGGAACTTGTTCGCCCGGCCCATCACCGCGTTCTGCTCGTGGATCATGGTGGGGCGTCCGGCGCGCTGCGCCGCCATCAGCGGCGGCACGGTCGGATAGCCGCCGAAGCCGACGACCACCGCCGGGCGGATCTCGCGGATCAGCGCGCCGGCCTCGCGGAAGCCGCGCCACAGGGTCCACAGCGCCGAGAAGACCTTGACCGGGTTCTTCGAGGCGAAGGTCGCCGAGCGGACGCGGTGGATCTCCTTGACCGGAAACCGGTCGGCGAAGCGGCCGGCGCGGTCGTCGGTGACGAGATGGACGTCGTGGCCGCGCGCGACGAGTTCGTGCGCCAGCGCCTCGGCCGGAAACAGATGGCCGCCCGTGCCGCCGGCGGAAAGCAGGATCGTGGTCATGGTCAGGCGATATCCATGCGGGCCGCCGGACGCAAGCGCGCGCCGCGACGGGCTGTCATGCTCCGACGGCCTCTCAGGGCACGGCGGCGTTTGTATGGCCGAAGCCGTGTCAGGCGGGGCTGTGCATCTGCCAGGTCCGCTCCAGAAGCCGGTCGGTATGCGAGCGGTTCTCGGGGCGCCGGCGGGTCAGCGCCAGGATGAAGCCGGCAGACACCGCCACGGCCAGCATCGACGAGCCACCGTAGGAGATGAAGGGCAGCGTCATGCCCTTGGCCGGCATCAGCTGCAGGTTCACCGCCATGTTGATGATCGACTGCAGGCCGAACAGCAGGACGAGCCCGGCGATCGCCAGCCGGTTGAAGACGTCGCGCTGGACCAGCGCCACCTGCAGGCCGCGGATCACGATGAAGGCGAAGATCGCCGCCAGCAGCGCGCAGGTGACGATGCCGAATTCCTCGGCCAGCACGGAGAAGGCGAAGTCGGTGTGGCTGTCGGGCAGCATCCGCTTGACGGTGCCCTCGCCCGGCCCCTGCCCCAGCCAGCCGCCGCGCATGATCGCCTCGCGGGCGGTGTCGGTCTGGAAGGTGTCGCCCTCGCCGGTGAGGAAGCGGTCGATGCGGCTCGCCACATGCGGGAAGGCGAGATAGGCCAAAAGCGCGCCACCGGCGCCGATGCCGCCGAGAACGGCGATCCACAGCCAGGACAGGCCGGCCATGAAGAACAGCCCGCCCCAGGCGCCGGCGACCAGGATCGTCTGGCCGAGATCGGGCTGGGCGACCAGCAGCGCCACCGCCACCAGCAGCAGGATCAGCGCAAACAGATTGCCGGGGATCTCGGCGCGGCGCTGGTTCTCGGCGAACAGCCAGGCGCAGATCACCACGAAGGCGGGCTTCATGAATTCCGACGGCTGCAGGTTGAGCGGGCCAAGGTCGATCCAGCGGCGGGCGCCCTTGATCTCGGTGCCGAAGAACAGCGCCATCACCATCAGCGCCATGGAGACGGCGAGCATGATCAGCGCGGTGCGGCGCACGCCGCGCGGGCTGAGCAGCGAACAGGCGAACATCACCAGCGCCGACGGGATCAGGAAGACCGCGTGCCGCTTGACGAAGTGGAAGGGTTCGAGCCCGATGCGCTCGGCGACGGGCGGGCTGGCCGCGAAGGACAAGACCAGGCCGCCGACCAGCAGCGTCAGGAACGCCGCCAGGAACCAGCGATCGACGCCCCACCACCAGTCACTGATCACACCACGCTTGATCCGGCTCGTCATCGTCATCCCTTCCGGATCATCGCCATGTCCGGCAGCTTGCGTACCGCGTCGCGGAAGGCATCGCCCCGAACCTCGAAATTGCGAAACTGGTCGAAGCTGGCACAGGCCGGCGACAGGAGGACGACCGCCTCCGCCCCCTCGCCCTGCGCTGCCGCGTCCGCTGCCGCATCGGCCGCCGCGCGTTCCACCGCGACCGCCAGCGTACCGGAAATTTCGTAAGGAATTCGTTTACCAAGCGTCGCGGCGAAGGACGGCGCCGCCTCGCCGATCAGATAGGCCTTGGCGATCCGCGGGAAGAACGGCGACAGCGAACCGATGCCGCCCTCCTTGGGCAGGCCGCCGGCGATCCAGTGGATGCGCGGGAAGGCCGCCAGCGCGGGCGCCGCCGCCTCGGCATTGGTCGCCTTGGAATCGTTGACGAACAGCACGGGGCCGGCCCGGCCGACCTCTTCCATGCGATGCGCCAGGCCGGGGAAGCTCTCGAGGCCGGCGACGATCTCCTCGTCGGACAGGCCGAGCGCGGTAAAGACGGCGACCGCCGCGGCGGCGTTCTGGCCGTTGTGGCGGCCGCGCAGCGAGCCGATGGCGGACAGGTCGAAGCTCGCCTCGGGACGGCCGTCCATGCGCCGGTGCAGCACCCGGCCGTCGAAGCCGACGCCGGCATCGAGCCCGTCAGTCTGCGAGATGCGAACGACCGTGTGGCCTTCCGATTCCAGTTCGTCGGCGATCTGGCGGCAATGGGGATCGTCGACGCCGACGATGGCAAGCTGCGAGCCCGCCACCAGACGTGCCTTGACGGCGGCGTAGCTGCTCATCGAGCCGTGGCGGTCGAGATGGTCCGGCGTCAGGTTGAGCAGCAGCCCGATGGACGGCTCGATCGTCGGCGCGAGGTCGATCTGGTAGGACGAGCACTCGACGACGTAGTGGCGCTCGAGCGCCGGCGGCGCGAGGGTCATCACCGCGACGCCGATATTGCCGCCAAGCTGCACGTCGCGCCCGGCATGGGCAAGGCAATGGGCAATCAGCGCCGTCGTCGTCGACTTGCCGTTGGTGCCGGTGATGGCGACGAAGGGCGCCTCGGGCGCCAGCGCCCGGCGCTCGCGGCAGAACAGTTCGATGTCGCCGATCACTTCGACGTCGGCCGCATAGGCCAGAGCGACAGTCCAGTGCGGCCGCGGATGGGTCAGCGGCACGCCCGGCGACAGCACCAGCGCGGCAAAGTGCGACCAATCCACCGAGGCCAGATCGACGGTCGGGATGCCCTCGGCGATCGCCGCCTCGACGCTGGCCGGGTTGTCGTCCCATGCCGCAACCTCGGCGCCGCCCTCCTGCAAGGCGCGTGCGGTCGCCCGGCCCGAGCCCCCCAGCCCGAACAGCGCCACCGACTTGCCAGAGAATGCGCGCGCCGGGATCATCACTTACCTCAGCTTCAGGGTCGACAGGCCGACGAAGGCTAGCATGAAGGCGATGATCCAGAAGCGGATCACGACCTGGCTCTCGGTCCAGCCGAGCTTTTCGAAATGGTGGTGGATGGGCGCCATCAGGAAGACCCGCCGCCCGGTCAGCTTGAACCAACCGACCTGGATGATCACCGACAGCGCCTCGATGACGAACAGGCCGCCGATGATGGCGAGGACGATCTCGTGCTTGGTGGCGACGGCAACCGTGCCGGTCATGCCGCCCAGCGCCAGCGAGCCGGTGTCGCCCATGAAGATGGCAGCCGGCGGAGCATTAAACCACAGGAAGCCGAGTCCCGCGCCGATCACCGCGCCGCAGATCGGCGCCAGCTCGCCGGTGCCGGCGACATAGTGGATCTGCAGGTAGTTGGCGAAGTTCACATTGCCGGCGACATAGGCGATCAGGCCGAAGGCGCCGGCGGCGATCATGATCGGCACGATCGCCAGGCCGTCGAGACCGTCGGTCAGGTTCACGGCATTGGCCGCGCCGACGACGACGAAGGCGGCGAAGCCGACATAGAACCAGCCGAGATTGAGGAGGATTTCCTTGACGAAAGGAAACGCCAGCGAGGTCGCGAAATCGCCAGTGCCCGCATAGATGATCAGCACCGCCGCGACGCCGGCGATCAGGAACTCCAGCGCCAACCGCATCTTGCCGGAAAAGCCCTTGTCGCTCTGCTTTGTTACCTTGAGATAGTCGTCGTAGAAGCCGATCGAGCCGAAGCCGAGCGTCACCAGCAGCACCGTCCAGACATAGAGATTGCGTAGGTCCGCCCACAGCAGCGTCGCCGTCAGGAAGCCGGTCAGCATCATCAGGCCGCCCATGGTCGGCGTGCCGGCCTTCTTGAAATGGGTCTGCGGTCCGTCGGCGCGGATCGGCTGGCCGCGACCCTGGCGCAGGCGCAGATTGGCGATGACGACGGGGCCGAACAGGAAGACGACGAGGAAGCCGGTGATCATCGCCGCGCCGGTGCGGAAGGTGATGTACCGGAAAACGTTGAAGAGCGGGAAATCGGCACCGAACTGGCCGAGATAGGCAATCATTAAGCGGCTCCCGCTGGGTCTGTATCGTCCGCCGGCGGCTCGGCCGGGGACATGGCGTCGCGGGAGGAGGTCTCCGGCGCGTCGGTTTCGGCCGCCTTGGGCGGATAGAGGGCGAGAAGCCTGTCGACCAGCGGCGAGAAGCCGATGCTCTTGGACGCCTTGACCATGACGACGTCGCCGGTGCGCATGGTCTTCAGGAGGCTGTCCAGCAATTCGCCGGCATTCTCGTGCCATTCGCGGCGCACGCGCGATTCCAGCACGTCGTCGAGCGCCTTCATCTCGTCGCCGGCCAGGAAGACCAGGTCGACGCCGGCCGCCTCGATGGGGTCGACGAGGCCGGCATGCAGGCCCGGGGCCTTGTCGCCGAGTTCCAGCATGTCGCCGAGGACGGCGATGCGGCGACCGCCCTCGCCCGGCTGCGCGGCGCCCAAAACGTCGAGCGCGGCGCGCATGGAGGCCGGGTTGGCGTTGTAGCTCTCGTCGATCAGCTCGACATGGCCGCCGGCCGGCATCGGCAGGAGGTCGCGCCCGCCGCGGCCCTTGACGGCACGCCAGTCCTTCAGCGCGTCGGCGACCCGGTGAAGGTCGGCATGGGCCAGCGACGCCGCGCCGAGGACGGCGAGGACGTTCTGCGCCATGTGGCGGCCGCGGGAGGTCAGCTCGACGCGCACCGTGTCGCCGCCGATCTCGGCTTCCATCACCGAATGCTCGCCGGTCGGCGCGAAGGACAGGAGCCGGAAGTCCGCGCCGGCGCTTTCGCCGAAGGTGCGGATTTCGGTGACGCCGGCCTTGCGGGCCATGGTCGCCAGCGGGCCGCATTGCGGATCGTCGGCGTTGAGGATGGCGGTGCCGTCGCTGACCAGCCCCTCGAAGATCTCGGCCTTGGCCTCGGCGATCTCGTCGAGGTCGCGGAAATGGCCGAGATGGGCCGGCGCGATCAGGGTGATGATCGCCAGATGCGGCCGCACCAGCTTGACCAGCGGCCGGATCTCGCCGGGATGGTTCATGCCGATCTCGAAGATCGCGAAGCGGGCGTCGCGCGGTAGGCGGGCGAGGCTCAGCGGCACGCCCCAGTGATTGTTGAAGGAGGCGGCGCTCGCATGGACCTTGCCCTCGGCGGCCAGGCCATGGCGCAGGGCCTCCTTGGTGGTGGTCTTGCCGACGCTGCCGGTCACGGCGACGATGGTCGCCTTGGAGCGCGCCCGCGCGGCTTCGGCCAGCCGCGACATCGCCTTCAGCACGTCGTCGACGATCAGCAGCGGCGACTGCACCCGGCCGAGCGCCGGCAGCTTCTGCTCGGAGACGACATGCAGCGCCGCCCCCGCCTTGGTCGCGGCGGTCAGGAAGTCATGGCCGTCGAAGCGGTCGCCCTGGATGGCGAAGAAGGCGTCGCCCGTTTCCAGGGTCCGCGTGTCGATGGAGATGCCGGAGATCGTCGCCGGCAGATCGCCGAGCGGACGGGCATGCATCGCCGCCGCCATGGCGTCGACGTCCCACAGTGCTTCGTTCATCGGGCCGCCTCCGTGAGTGCTGCGCGGACCTCTTCATGGTCGCTGAAATGATGGGTGATGCCGGCGACCGTCTGGCCGACCTCGTGGCCCTTGCCGGCGATCACCACGGTGTCGCCGGTGCGCGCACTGGCCACCGCCTCGCGGATCGCGGCCCGGCGGTCGCCGATCTCGCGGGCGCCGTTGGCGGCGGCCATGATCTCGGCGCGGATCGCCGCGGGCTCCTCGGAGCGGGGATTGTCGTCGGTGACGATGACGATGTCGGCGAGGCGCGCGGCGATCTCGCCCATCATCGGCCGCTTGGCCCGGTCGCGGTCGCCGCCGCAGCCGATCACCACGAGGACGCGGCCCGTCGTGAACGGGCGCACGGCCGCCAGCACGTTCTCCAGCGCCTCGGGCTTGTGGGCATAGTCGACGAAGATTGGCGCGCCGTCCGCCGTCGTGCCGGCAAGGTCGAGCCGTCCGGCGGCGCCCTTCAGATGCTCCAGCGCGGCCAGCGCGTCGGCGGTCGCAACCCCGGTCGCGATGGCGAGACCGGCGGCAACGAGGGCATTGGCCATCTGGAATTCGCCGGCCAGCGGCAGCACGACCCGGTGGATGCGGCCCTCGGCCTCGATCTCGGCGATCTGGCGCTGGCGCTCCAGTTCGAGCCGCTTCAGCGCCAGGAAATTGCCGCCGCGACCGACGGTCATCACCTTGGCGCCAACGCTCGTCGCCACTTCGATGGCGCGGCCCGACCAGCGGTCGTCGGCGAAGATCACCGCCGGCGCGCCCTTCGGCAGCAGCGTTGTGAACAGCCGCATCTTGGCGGCGAAATAGGATTCGATGTCGGGGTGATAATCGAGATGGTCGTGGCCGAGATTGCTGAAGGCCGCCGCCGCCAGCCGCACGCCGTCGAGCCGGCGCTGGTCGATGCCGTGGCTCGACGCCTCCATGGCCGCATGGGTGACACCCTCGCCGGCCAGTTCCGCCATCAGCCGCATCAGGGCAATCGGATCGGGGGTCGTCAGCGAGCCATATTCGTCGCGGCTCGGCGAGACGACGCCGGTGGTGCCGACCGAGGCGGCGGCGAGGCCGCAGCGCGCCCAGATCTGGCGGGTGAAGGTGGCGATGGAGGTCTTGCCGGCCGTCCCGGTGATGGCGACGACATGCTCCGGCTGGGCGGCGTGGAAGCGCGCGGCCATCAAGGCGATCGCCCGGCGCGGATCGGCGGCGCGCAGGACGGGCAGCGTGGTGTCGATCGCGGCCCCCTCGCCGGCGAGGATCGCGGCGGCACCGCGTGCCTCGGCATCGGCGACGAAGCGCGCCCCGTCGGCACGGCTGCCGGCCAGGGCCGCGAACAGGAAGCCGGCACCGGTCTCGCGCGAGTCGACGCACAGGCCGGCGATGTCCGGATCGGACGTCGTCTGCCCCGTGGCAAGATCCTCAGCGAGTTGGGAAAGCTTCATTAACCATGTTCCGAGCTGGACCGAAAAGCCGGCGCATCGCCCGCCGGCCCGTCGGTCTTCTATAGGCAAGCGCCCGTCCGGTGAAGCGCACATCTCGCTGCGGCCCGACGCTTCGGTCCGGCTGTGGCTTTCCTGCGGCAGCGGTCCCGGCCGTCGCAGGCGATCCCCGGTCTAGTAGGAGACCAGCAGCGACTTGCCCTCTTCGCCGAACTCGGGCCGCACGCCCAGGAGGGTCGCCGAACGCCGGATGATGTTGCCGACGGTCGGCGCGGCGTTCATGCCGGCGGTGGCGTAATACTGGCCATCCTCCGGCTGGGGCTCGTCGATGACGACGAGGACGACATAGCGCGGATTGTCCATCGGGAAGGCCGACAGGAAGGCGTTGAACTTCTTGGTGTCGGAATAGCGCCCGTTGACCACCTTGTTTGCCGTGCCGGTCTTGCCGCCGACGCGGTAGCCGGTGACGTCGGCCTTGTTGCCCGAGCCGCGCTGGTCGGCGACGTTCAGGCGGAAGAGATAGCGCATCTCGTCACTGGTCTTCTCGCTGAGGACCCGCGTGGCGACGGCCTCGGCCTCGGCGCGGCTGCGCGGCAGGAAGGTCGGCGGGATCAGCTTGCCGCCGTTCATCAGCGCGGCGGCGGCGACGGCGGTGTTCAGCGGCGTCGTGGACACGCCGTGACCGAAGGAGATGGTCACCGAGTTGATCTGCTTCCAGACCTTCGGCTGGGTCGGCGTGGCGACTTCCGGCAGCTCGGTCTTCATGCGCGACAACAGGCCGACGCGGGTCAGGAATTCCTGGTGCCCCTCGATGCCGACGGCCTCGGCTTCCTTGGCGCTGCCGATATTCGAGGAATAGATGAAGACCTCGGGCACGCTGAGCACCCGGCGCTTGCCGTGGAAGTCGGAAATGGTGAAGCCGCCCATGCGGATCGGCCGCGTCGCGTCGAAGCTGTCGGTGATCTTCACCTTGCCGGAATCCAGCGCCATCGCCGTGGTGAAGGCCTTGAAGGTCGAACCCATCTCGAACAGGCCCGCCGACATGCGGTTCATGCGGTCCTTGTCCAGCGCCTGGCTCGGCTGGTTCGGATCGTAATCCGGCAGCGAGGTCATGGCGACGACCTCGCCGGTGTGGACGTCGAGCACGACACCGCCCGCGGCGATAGCCTTGTAGCGCGCCATGGCGGCGGCCAGTTCGTCACGCACGATGTGCTGGACGCGCAGGTCGAGCGACAGCTTCACCGGCTCCAGATCGGTGCCGACGGCAAGGCCCGCATCCTGCAGGGCGCGGTAGCCCTGGTCGTCGATGTATTTCTCCATGCCGGCAGTGCCCTGATTGTCGACATTGGTATGTCCGACAATGAAGCCCGCCGTGGTGCCGCCCGGATAGAAGCGCCGCTTCTCGGTGCGGAAGCCGATGCCCGGAATGCCGAGATCGAGGACGGCCTGCTGCTGGCCCGGCGTCAGCTCGCGGCGCAGCCAGACGAAGCCGGCATTGCTGGCGAGACGGCGATAGAGCCATTTCGGGTCGAGATCCGGCATGACGCCGAGCAGCAGCTCGCTCGCCTCGTCCGGATCGATGATGCGGCGCGGCTCGGCGAAGAGCGAGGCGGTCTTGATGTCGGTGGCCAGCACCTCGCCATTGCGGTCGAGGAGGTCCGGCCGGTCCGACATGATCTTGTCGGCGGCGCCATAGGCCGCGGCGCTTTCGGTCGGCGCGACGCCCCACATGACGAGGCGGCCGCCGATGACGCCGTAGATGCCGACGAACAGGCCCATGGCGATGACGAAGCGGCTGCGGTTCTTCGGGCCGCCGCGATGGCGGCGCGGCCGGCCGAAATGATCGCAGTCCGGCAGCATGGTGCCGGCGGCGACGGGCTTCTTGCGCTTGAACGGATTGGGGACTCGCATCACCGCACCACCGTGTCAGAGCTGTCGGCATAGCCGCCGAGATTGCCGCCGGTTTCGGGCACGAGGTTCACCGGACGCCGGGGCAGCTCGTCGGGCCGCACGATCTGGTCGGGACGCATGGGCTGCAGCTGCAGCTCGTCCTGGAAGACATTGGCAATGCGCTGCAGCCGGTTCGGCTGGTCGAGCAGGCTCCAGTCGGCCTCCAGAAGCGAGATCGTCTCGCGCTCCAGCGCGATGCGGCGCTCGACCTTGGCGACCTCGGTCTCCAGCGTCTCGGCCTCATGCTTGATCTTGTAGGTCCAGGCTGCCGCAGAAATCATGACTGCAATCAAGACGATATCGAGAGTTTTCAACATGGTACTCAAACTCCGGTATCTGGGAGATCGGCGAGCGACGGCAGTCCGGCAAAGCCGAGCTCGTCGGCGTCCTGACGGGCCGGCTCGGCGGTGCGGATGCCGGCGCGCAGCTTGGCCGAGCGGGCGCGGGGATTGCGCTCCGCCTCGGTATCGGTCGCGCCGACGGCGCGGTTGCACGCCTCGAAGGTCCGGGTGGCCGGCGCCACGTCCGGCAGATGGCGCGAGCCCGACGGCGGCGAGGACCGGTCGCGCAGGAAGCGCTTGACGATGCGGTCTTCCAGCGAGTGGAAGCTGACGATCACCAGCCGGCCGCCGGGCTTCAGCACCCGCTCGGCCGCCACCAGCGCCCGGGCGAGTTCGCCGAGCTCGTCATTGACGAAGATGCGCAGCCCCTGGAAGCTACGCGTCGCCGGATCGATCTTGTCCTTGGGGCCACGCCCGACGACCTTGCCGATGACGCCGGCGAGGTCGAGGGTCCGCGTGAAGGGGTGCTCGAGACGGCGCGCCTCGATGGCCCGGGCGACCCGGCCCGCCTGCTTTTCCTCGCCGAGAATGCCGATGATCCGCAGAAGGTCGCCGACCTTCAGGCGGTTGACGACATCGGCGGCGCTCGGGCCGGCGCCGCTCATGCGCATGTCGAGCGGACCGTCCTTCTGGAAGGAAAAGCCGCGCTCGGCCTCGTCGAGCTGCATGGAGGAGACGCCGACATCGAGGACGATGCCGTCGACGCGACCACCGGCGGCCTCGGCCTGGGTCTCGACGATGCGCTGCAGGTCGCCGAAGCGCCCCTCGACCGGCGTCAGCCGACCGTCAAAGCCCTTGGCCAGCTCACGCGCCGTCGCGATGGCCGCGGGGTCGCGATCAATGGCGATGACATCGGCGCCGGCCTCGAGGATAACGCGCGTATAGCCGCCGGCCCCGAAGGTGCCGTCGACGATGATCTCGCCCGGCTTCGGTGCGAGCGCCTCGAGCACTTCTGCGAGAAGCACCGGGATGTGGCGAGCCGGTCCGCCAACCACGGGATCGTCGATCCCGTCGTGACCCGCCGTCATTCCGGTGCTCCCGCAGAAGCCTTGCCGCCCGGCGATGTCGCCAGGAGCCGTGCCCGTGCCTCGCTGCGTGCCGCCTCGAACCGCGCCGGCTCCCAGAGCTGGAAGTATTTGCGCGTTCCCACGAAGGCGACCTTGTCCGTGATGCCGGTATGCGAGCGGATGAAGTCCGTCACCACGATCCGCCCCTCCGCATCGAATTTCAGATACGCGCCGTCGCCGTAGGCGAACAGCGCAAGGTCCTGATAGGCCTCGCTGAACGGATCCTGGGTATCCATCTGGCGCTCGAAGCGCTCCAGCAGATCCGGCCCGCCCACTTCCATCACCGGCAGCGAGAGGCTGCGCATGGCGAACAGGTCGCGAATTCCACGCGCGGCGATCACCTGCCGGAACGAGGCCGGCACGGACACCCGACCCTTGGAGTCGATGTTGTTGACGTAGTTGGAGAGGAACCAGTCCATCAGCCGCAGCGCTGCCCGTCGCGACAGATTCCCATCTCATCAAGGCCCCCGCCTGCCTGCCGTGCGACTGGCGCACCATCCCCATGGCGCTGCCCGACTTGCGGCAACTCTTGCCCGCCCCGGACAGCCCGAAGCGCATCGTTTTCTGCCTGAAACGGAGCCCCGACCGGCCCCTGAATGATGGCTTATGGAATATCATGGGCACTCTTGGTCGTCAATGGGATGGCCCCACACGAAGGCGGCGCACGGCCTTCCAAGACGGTCTAGCACCCAGCCGTTAACGGCCTATTAACATTGACGTTTTCCAAACATTCCAAGGTTTCTTGGCGGCCAGGAGTTCAGGCGCAGCAAGACCTCCGACTGCCGGCTGACGGAACGGAAATTCCATAGGAATTCGGGGCGCTTGCGGCGCGAGGGGACGCCAGCCCATGGCCGAACAGAAATATCTGCCGGGACGCCTTCGACTGACAGCCGACTGGGACAATCGGCCGATCGCGGCGACGCGCCCGATGTGGGAAATGAAAGTGCCAGCCGGCCTGTAAGCCGGGTTCTGTCAGCGGCATGACCGCCGGACGACCATTCCTCTGGGACGACCCTTGCGGGCCGCCTCTAGCAACCTACCCGAACGACCGGCCCGGAGAGGGCTGGCGATCCGTCTTGCGACGGACCGACCACGTCGTTCCTATTCGGTCTTGCTCCCGGTGGGGTTTGCCGTGCCGTCGCTGTTGCCAGAGACGCGGTGGGCTCTTACCCCACCGTTTCACCCTTACCCCGCCAGCACTGCGGCTCCGTCGCGCTTCGTCGCGCAAGCCGCACTGCAGGCGGGGCGGTCTGTTTTCTGTGGCACTTTCCCTGGGATCACTCCCGCCGGACGTTATCCGGCACCGTTTCTCCGTGGAGCCCGGACTTTCCTCCCCCGCCGTCTTTCGACATGTGACGGGAGCGGCCGTCCAGCCGGCTGGCGCCCGCTACGTGTTCCGCACGGCCGGCGAAGTCAACGCCTAATCGTCATCGGCCGCGCGAAGCCTGCTCATTCCGGTGCCGTAGCGGCCAGCTTCGCCTCGGCCTTGGACGGCAGCGCGAACAGCGCCACAAAGCGCTCGGCAATGGCCCGGTCGCCGGTGAGGGTTAGCGCGCCGTCGGCCTCCAGCGCCGCCAGCGGCACCTTGCCGTAGACCGCGCCTGCGATGACCGGCGGCTCGGCGGCCAGGACCACGTCCGCCGTATCCGGCGTTTCGGCGGCGATCTCGATCCGGCCGTCCGCGACATGGGCGAGGAAGCTCTGGTCGCCGACGACGAAGCCGAGCCGCGCGGCAAAGCCGTCGGCCTTTTCGGGATCGAACATGGTGCGCAGCGACAGCATAAGCGAAGACGCGCTGAACGGCATCGCCGGATCGTGCGCCGGCGAGCGCACCGCCCAGCGCCCCAGCGCCTGGAAGATCGGCTCGCACTCATAGCCCCATTCGGTGAGCTCGTAGACCTGCGAGGCCGCCGGCGGCGGCAGCTTTCGCCGCAACAGCACGCCCGCCGCCTCCAGCCCTTCCAGTCGCTGGGTGAGGACATTGGCGCTGAGCCCCGGCAGGGCGGACCGCAGATCGGAGAAGCGGCGCGGCCCCCACATCAGCTCGCGCACAACGAGCAGCGCCCAGCGCTCGCCGAGCAGGTCCATGGCGTGGGCCGCGGCACAGGCATCTTCATAACGACGGCGCTGGCGGGTGTCAGGATTCTTGGTTATTTTTTCTAACTTCATTGTTGTCTTTTATAACGTGATGGGTCATCAATCGCAAATACGAGATCGCGAGAGGTGTTCATGTCCCGCCTGATATTCGTCAATCTGCCCGTGGCCGACCTGCCCCGCGCCATTGCCTTCTACGAGGCCGTCGGCGCCGTGCGAAATCCGCAATACTCCAACGAGACGGCCGCCTGCATGGTGTTTTCGGAGACCATCCACGTGATGATCCTGACCCATGCCCGCTTCGCCGACTTCACCCGCAAGCCGATCGCCGACGCGCACGCCACCACCGAGGTGCTGCTCTGCACGACGGTGGACAGTCGCGAGACGGTGGATGCGGTGGTTGGATGGGCGGGCGCGGCCGGCGGCGTCGCCGACCCGACGCCCAGCCAGGATCACGGCTTCATGTACATGCGCAGTTTCGAGGATCCCGACGGTCACATCTGGGAAATCTCCTGGATGGATCCGGCCGCGGTTCCGGCCGACAGCGAGATGGCGACGGCCTGACACGCCGCCGGGCGGATCGCCGGCTCGGCCCGGCGCGCTGCCCCTCGCCCGCCGCGGCATCGGCGCGAACCGGACACCGTCGCGGCCATCCGGCCCCCGGCACGGCGACCCTCGCCCTGCCGCAGCGCAGACAGCCCGCAACGAAGGAGGAACGCATGGAATATGTCGATGGATTCGTGGTGCCGGTCCCCGCCGCCAACAAGGACGCCTATCGCGAGATGGCGGTGAAGTTCGCGCCGCTGTTCAAGGAGTTCGGCGCCCTGCGCATGGTCGAATGCTGGGGCGACGACGTGCCCGACGGCAAGGTCACCGACTTTCGCCGCGCGGTGCAGGCCGAGGAGGGCGAGGTCGTCGTCTTCTCCTGGATCACCTGGCCGGACAAGGCGACCCGCGACGCCGGCATGAAACGGGTGATGGAGGATCCGCGCATGCAGCCGGGCGGCGACATGCCCTTCGACGGCAAGCGGATGATCTTCGGCGGCTTCCAGGTCATTCTGGACAGCTGAGCCCATGTCGAAGATTTCCCCCTGCCTCTGGTTCGACACCGAGGCCGAGGCGGCGGCGCGCTTCTACGTCGAGACGTTCCGCGCCTGCGGCCAGACCGCCTCGCTCGGCGACACGCTGCTCTATGGCGAAGCCTTCCCCGACCGGGAGGGCAGCGTCCTGACCATCGGCTTCACGCTGGCCGGACAGGACTTCATCGCGCTGAACGGCGGATCGAGCTTCAAGATCACGCCGGCGGTGTCGCTGTTCGTGTCCTGCGCCGACCAGGCCGAGATCGACGCCTTCTGGGAGCGCTTCCTCGACGGCGGCACGGTGCAGCAATGCGGCTGGATCACCGACCGGTTCGGCCTGTCCTGGCAGATCGTCCCGGCCGCCCTCAAGCGAATGACCCACGACCCGGACAAGGCGCGGGCCGCCCGCGTCATGCAGGCGATGATGGGTATGGTGAAGCTGGACCTGGCGTCCCTCGAAGCCGCATATCGAGGCGAGGCCTGACGGGAGCGCGGGCGGGCATTGTCACCCCTCTGCCCGCCGCGATCCCGATGGAAGCGGCCGCAACCCCCTCGCGGCCGCTTCCATCGCATGGGAGGGCCGATCAGGCCTGGGCGAGCTCGCGCTTGACCTTCGAGCAATAGCGCTGCGAAATCGGGTTCATCCGCTTGGCGTAGTGACCGGCATTGTACTTCAGGATCGTGCCGCAGGTGGTGCCACCGCCGCGCTGCACGGCGCCGGCCAGGTAGCGCATGCCCCATTTGATGTTGGTGGCCGGGTCGTAGAGCGCCTTGGTGCTGCCGCGATAGCCCATGCCGCGCGCCGTCGCCGGCTTGATCTGCATCAGCCCGACTTCGCCCGCCGCGCCGGTGACCGACGAGCGGTAGCTGCTCTCGATGTTGATGACCGCATGCGCCAGGTTCAGCGGCACGCCATGGGCGGCGGCTTCCTTGGCGATGATCGTCGCGAACGGCCGGTCGGCGAAGCGCTCGAGCGCTGCGACCTGCGTGGCGGACGTGATCTCGGATGTCGTGTCGTTGGCGAAAGCAGTCGTCATATGGCCGAATGCAAGCGTCGCGGCGAGAGCCACGGCAGTCAGTCTGTACATAAAAACCCCAAGTGATCGATGCCGGCCATCCCCTTGCAGGGCCGGCGCTATTTCCCTCGAAAGCGGCGCACCGCAGTTGCGAAGGACCGCTGTGTGCGGCGCAAAATCATCGGGATTGTGACGAAGCGATCACGCAACATTTCAGGGTGTAACAAACACCGTGAGTCACGCGCCTGTGGTTGCGCTTTCATCGGGGTCGAAGGGCGACCGCGGCAGGCTGGTCAGGAGCCGGTGCAGGGTTTCGATCGTCGAGGCGTCGGCGATGCCGTCGACCCGCTCCTGGCGGAAATGCCGCTGGAAGGCGACGGTCGCCTGACGCGTTGCGTCGTCGAAGGTTCCGTCGCACGGCAAGCCGTAGCCATAGGCCGCCAGCAGCGACTGATAGGCGGCGACCGGCTCGCCCCGATCGCCGAGGCCGAAATAGCGTCCACCCCGCAAAGGCGCCGGATCCACCGCGTGGCCGATGCCGGCGGAAAAAAGTTGAAGCCAGGGGAACTTTTCGCCGGGATCGGACTTTCGCGCGGGAGCAACGTCGGAGTGCGCCAGCACGAATTCGGGCCGGATCGCCCACCGCGCGACACAATCGGCACACAATCGCGTCACCGCATCGATCTGCACGGGCGGGAAATCGGGATAGCCGTTGCCGTGCCCGACATTGACGATCTCGATGCCGATGGAGCGCGAATTGATGTCGTCACGGCCGCGCCAGCTCCCCGCTCCCGCATGCCAGGCGCGCTTTTCCTCCGGCACCATCTGCACGATCCGCCCGTCCTCATGGACGAGATAGTGGCAGGACACCTCGCTCTCGGGGGCGCAGAGCCAGCGCATGGCCGCCTCCCCGGTGCCCATGCCGGTATAGTGCAGGATCAGCATGTCCGGCCGCAGCCCGTCGCGGCGTTCGGTATGGTTCGGCGACGGACAGATCTCGTCGACGCCGGCATGGTCTGGAATCACGCCGCGGTCTTTCCTGCAATCTGGCTGTAGGCGTTGTTGATCGCCTTCATCCGCTCGGTGGCGATGAACATGAACTCGTCGGGCACGCCGCGGGCGGCCAGCCGGTCGGGATGGTTCTCGCGCACCAGCGTCAGATAGCGGGCCCGGGTCTCGGACGGTGCGGCGTCCGGGTCGAGCCCGAGCACCGCATAGGGATTGCTGGGTCCCAGAATGTGCCGGTTCTTCACGTCGGTGAACTCGGTCTCGCTCAGACCGAAGATGCGGGCGACCTCGGCCAGGAACTCCAGCTCGCGCTCATGCACCAGCCCGTCAGCCTTGGCGATGTGGAACAGCCCGTCGAGAACGTCGGTCAGAAGCTCGCAGGTCTCGCCTTCCTCCCGGCACAGGCCCTTCAGCCGCATCGCATAGGTGTCGAAGCCGGCAATGTCCTGCTTGGCGATGTCGTAGAGACGGAAGACGTTGCGCAGTTCCTCCGGCGGGATCTCGAGGATCTCCTGGAACGCCGTCACCTCGCGCGGCGA
This sequence comes from Aurantimonas litoralis, assembly GCF_026153195.1. Taxonomy (NCBI): domain Bacteria; kingdom Pseudomonadati; phylum Pseudomonadota; class Alphaproteobacteria; order Hyphomicrobiales; family Aurantimonadaceae; genus Aurantimonas; species Aurantimonas litoralis. The sequence goes on from NZ_JAPFBM010000001.1 coordinate 60,300, forward strand.
GACGATGCCGTCGGCCTTGGCCATCTTGGCGGACAGGGCGATCACGGCGACGCCGAAGGCGACGCGCTTGCGCGTGTCGCGATCGCCGCCGAAGATCGCACGGATGCTTTCGAAGATGGCGTCCAGCGTCGCGCGGCTGCCGGCGGGTATGCCCTGCAGCAGCGTGTTGAGGCTCGTCAGAATGTTCATCGCGCCGCCCCGCCGGCCATGTTGTCGAATCGAGATTATCTGCGATCGTTCGCTGCGACGCAAACCGACGGGCGCCGAACGCCTGCGAACAGCCCGTCACCGCCGCAAAATCGCGCCGGCCCGTGCCAAACGACGCCATCGCCCGTTGGTTTCGCGCCTGCGCCGGAATTTCGCATCTCTTCGCCAGCCCCGTTCCAGCCAGGCGTGATCAATGGGAGAGCGGCGCAGACCGTCCGCCGTCGCCGATGCGGGACCCTTGCGTGCGATCCGGGCCGTGCGGCGACCTTCCTTCTTTTAAATTCGAGTGACCCGATGCGCGACCGCCACGAGACCAATTCCTCCCCCGCCGCGCGCCGCCGCACCGGACGCCACCTGGCCATGGCCGGCATGGCGCTGGTTCTGGCGCTCGCCGGCTGCCGCTCCACGGCGCTCAGCGTCGCCGAGCTCGGCCTGTCCGACATGACGGTCGAGGCCTCGCACGAATACCCGATCCACGGCATCGACGTGGCCAAGTACCAGGGCGACATCGACTGGACCGCGGCCCGCCAGGGCGGCGTCGCCTTTGCCTTCCTGAAGGCGACCGAGGGCGGCGACCGGCTCGACGACCGTTTCCACGAGAACTGGCGCGAGGCGCGCGCAGCCGGCGTGCCGCGTGGCGCCTATCACTTCTGGTACCATTGCCGGCCGGGCATCGAGCAGGCCCGCTGGTTCATCGACAATGTCCCGCGCGAAAAGGGCGCCCTGCCCCCGGTCATCGACGTCGAGTGGACGCCCTTCTCGCCGACCTGCACCAAGCGGCCGCCGCGCGAGGACCTGATCCGCGAGGTCATGGCGATGTCCGACGCGCTGGAGCGCCATTACGGCCAGCGCCCGATCCTCTACGTGCCGATCGACGTGCATCGCGAACGCCTGGTGGCCGCCTTCCCGCGCCATGAATTCTGGGTGCGCGCCGTCGCCGACCATCCCGACAATGTCTATGAAGACCGCAAATTCCGCTTCTGGCAGTACACCGCCACCGGTTCGGTGCCGGGCATTCGCGGCGAGGTCGACCGCAACGCCTTCGCCGGCTCGCGGGCCGATTGGGCGAAATGGCTGCAGGCGCGCATGCGGCGTTGACCTTCTTCAAAGCGCCATGATGATCGCCTAGGCGCGGGTCAAATTCACTTTGCCCCATTCTGGAGGAATTCGCCGATGCCCGTTGCCAGCCGTCTCGCCCTGACCCTGTCGCTTCTCCTGTCCGGCAGCGGCCTCGCGGCGGCCCAGCAATGCGGCGGCGATTTCGGCGCATTCCTCCAGGGCGTGCGCGCCGAGGCTGAGGCCAAGGGCCTGTCGGCCGGCGCCATCGAGGCGGCCGTAGCCGACATGCGGCAGGACCCGAAGGTGCTCGCCGCCGATCGCGCCCAGGGCGTCTTCGCCCAGGACTGGCAGCAATTCGCCACCCGCATGGTCAATGGCTACCGGCTGCAGCAGGGCAAGGAAAACCTGCAGAAATACGCCAGCGTCCTGTCGCGCATCGAAGCCGAGACGGGCGTACCCGGCCCGGTCATCGCCGCCTTCTGGGGGCTGGAAACCGATTACGGTGCCGTCCTCGGCAATTTCGACACGCTGGCGGCGCTGGCCACCCTCGCCCATGATTGCCGCCGTCCCGAACTCTTCCGCCCGCACCTCCTGGCGGCGATCGAGATCGTCGATCGCGGCTATCTGTCCCCGTCCGAGATGAAGGGCGCCTGGGCCGGCGAGATCGGCCAGACCCAGCTTCTGCCCGAGGAATATCTGGAATTCGGCACCGACGGCGACGGCAATGGCCGGATCGACCTGCGCCAGGACGCCGCCGATGTCCTGTTCACCACCGGCAAATACATTCAGTCGCTCGGCTGGCGCGGCGGCGAGCCGTGGCTCGAAGCCGTGCAGGTGCCGTCGGAATTCCCGTGGGATCGCGCCGCTTTGGTCAACAAGGAGCCGCGCGCCAATTTCGCCGAACTCGGCGTGACGAAGGCCGACGGATCGGCGCTGCCGTCCGACCAGCTGCCGGCCTCGCTGATCCTGCCGATGGGACGCGGCGGCCCGGCCTTCCTTGCCTATCCGAATTTCGACATGTACCTGAAGTGGAACAAGTCGCTCGTCTATTCCCTGACCGCGGCCTATTTCTCGACGCGCCTTGCCGGTGCCCCGCCGGTCGACATGGGCAATCCGCAGCCGGGCCTCGACCTCGAGGGAACCAAGCGGCTGCAGCAGCGCCTGACCGATCTCGGCTACGACACCGGCGGCATCGACGGCATCATCGGCGAGAACACCCGCGCCGCCGTCCGCAAGGAGCAGATGCGCCTCGGCCTGCCCGCCGATGGCTGGCCGACACCAGACCTCCTCCGCGCGCTCTGATAGCGACGACGCCCCGGCGAACGCTCCGCCGGGGCCCCGCCGGATCGCCGATGGGCGGGCTCGCCCTCGCCATCCGGCGCCTAAGACGCTAAGCACGGCTTATCTCCATCGATGCCCGCGCCGGGACCGACGACCGGCGGCGCGGGCGGCAGGATGCGCCCGTGACCCGACCCGATCTCCCCGCTCTTCCAGCCACCGCTCCCGCAGGGGCCGGTGCGGATCGGCAGCGCGCCCGGCAAGCCCGGCGGCCCCGCGCGTGAGGGACGACGCCGTTCCGCCTGTCGAGACGGCCGGCGCGGCGAGCCGGATGCCGGTGCCGCTGCAATGGCTGGCGCTGCTGGCGCTCTCGATCCTGATCGGCAGCCTGCTGGAACTCGTCGGCATGCCGGCCGCCATGCTGCTGGGGCCGATGATCGCCGCCATCGTCATCGCGGTGCTCGGCACCACCATCGCCGTGCCCAGGGCGCCCTATCACAGCGCCCAGGCGGCGATCGGCTGCCTCGTCGCCTCGTCCATCACGCTGGAGATCCTCGCCACCTTCCTGCGCGACTGGCCGCTCTATGTCGGCGTCGTCCTCGCCGTGGTGACCGCCAGCGGCGTGCTCGGCGGCCTGATGAGCCGCTGGCACGTCCTGCCCGGCACGACGGCGGTCTGGGGCTCCTGGCCCGGCGCCGCCACCGCGATGATGGTCATGGCCGAAGCCTTCGGCGCGGACGCCCGGCTCGTTGGCTTCATGCAGTATCTGCGGGTGATCCTGGTCGCCTTCGCTGCCGCGCTGATGGCGGGGTTCTGGACCAATGGCGACGCCGCGGCCTCTGTCGGCGCGGCGATCGTCTGGTTTCCGGCGCTCGACTGGTCGCATTTCGGCCCGACGCTGGGCTTTGTCGGCCTCGGCATTCTGGTCGGCCGCTTTCTAAAGATACCCGCCGGTCCGTTTCTGCTGCCCATGGCCATCGCCGTCGCGCTCACACTCACCGGCGTCGTTGAATTCCAGCTGCCAGAATGGTTCCTGGTCATCGGCTACGGCATCCTCGGCTGGAAGATCGGCCTCGGCTTCACCCGCGCCGTCCTCGCCCATGCCTGGCAGGCGCTGCCCAAGATCGTCGGCTCGATCCTCCTCCTGATGGCGTTCTGCGGCGGCATCGCCGCGCTTCTGCACGTCTGGCTCGGCATCGATCCGGTGACCGCCTATCTGGCGACCAGCCCCGGCGGCATGGATTCCATCGCCATCATCGCGGCCTCGACCAATGTCGATCTGCCCTTCGTCATGGCGCTGCAAACGGTGCGCTTCGTCATCGTTCTGATCGCCGGCCCGCCGATCGCCCGCCTCGTCGCCCGCCGCATCGGCGCGCGCGACTGAACTCCCGTCGGGGCTTTGCGCTAGTCGCGCGGCGCCGGCTCGCCGGTCTCGTCTCCAGTTGCCGTCTTGCCATTGCGCCGCGCGACCCGTCGCCGGGTCATCGCCCGGCGCAGGGCGCGGCCGCGCACCTTCAGCCAGACGCCCAAATCCTCGACGGTCTCGATCCGGTCGCCATAGAGCTCGGTCAGGGCGGCGCGGAATTCGGCGTAGCCGAAGCGCGCTTCGCCCTCCAGATGTCGGATTACCACCATCCAGGCCGGCGAGACCAGCAGCGACACGGCGGTCACCGCCAGCGCCAGCCGGTAGACGTCGCCGCCGATCGCACCCGACGCAAAGGCCGCCGCCGCCAGCACGAAGGAGAACTCGCCGATCTGCGCCATGGAGAGGCCCGCCTCGACCGCGGTCTTGTGCGGCAGGCCCGCCAGCCGGATCAGCAATATGTTGAGGACGGTCTTGGCCAGGATCACGAAGAGCGAGGCGACCAGCACCAGCACCCAGTTCTCGACGATGTAGTTCAGGTCGATCAGAAGGCCGATGGACAGGAAGAACACCACCAGCAGCAGCGCCTGGATCGGCTCCACCACGTGGATGACCGGCGAGCGCAGGGTCGAGGCGCCGACCACCAGCCCGGCGATGAAGGCACCATAGGCCGGCGACAGGCCGACAAGGCCCGAGAACGAGGCGGCGGCAAAGCAGAAGGCCAGCGAGCCGAGCGCCAGGATCTCGACATTGTTCTCCACCGCCGGCGCGAAGGACGGCTTCAGCTTCGGCCGCCGGCCGAGGAACCACAGCAGCCCGCCGAGAACCGCGACGGCGACGGCGATCTTCAGTCCGACATCGACCCAGCTCACCGCTTCCTCGCCGCCCAGCGAGGTCGCGACGATCAGCATCGGCACCACCGCCAGGTCCTGGGCGATCAGCACCGCGACGGCGATCCGCCCCGGTTCCTGGCGAAGCTCGCCGATATCCTCCAGCATCTTCATCGCCACCACGGTCGAGGACAGCGCGATGATGAAGCCGAGGATGATCGCCTCGGCCAGCGTCGCCTCGGAGATCGCCATCAGGCCGAAGGAGATCGCCATGGCGGCGATGAGCTGGCCGCCGGCGATCTGCACCGCCGGCTTCAGCGAGGCGACGAAGGCCTTCAGCGACAATTCCATGCCGATGAAGAACAGGAGCATCAGCACGCCCATCTCGGCGAGCATGGTGACGTTCTCGTTAGAGGTGGAGATGACCCCCAGCGCTGAGGGGCCGAGCAGCACGCCGGCGAGGATGAAGCCGACCAGCGGCGGCTGCCGCAGCCGCATCAGCCCGAGGCCGGCGGTCACCGCGACGACGATCACGAAGGCGATGGCGGTCAGCCCGGTGTCGGCGCCGTGGCCGCCCTGTGCGCCCTGGGCCACCTCCGCGACCGCGTGCTCGACCGTCGCCGTGGCCTCGGTGACCGCTTCCTCCATGTCGTCTCCCCTTGATCCGCCTGCCTGATTCGCGGTTGCGGCACGAAAGGCGAGAACCTTGGCCCGCTTGTGTCCGGCGCGGGTGCGCGTCGGGGCTTTCTCGGTTCTGGCCGGGCGGCGACGGTCGCGATCACCCTGTCACCCTGCCCACGCATCTGTTTCGCCGCTCGGGCGTTCCCATATGGAAACCAGCCATCGAACCGGAGACCCGTCCATGAATGCCGCCGACCCTTCCCTTCATGCCGACCACCAGCGGCGCCTGACGCGCATCAGCCGGGTCGCGCGGCTGATGGACACGGCGATCCGCATTCCCGGCACCGGCATCCGCTTCGGCGGCGATTCCGTGCTGGGCCTGATTCCGGGCGTCGGCGACGCCGCCGGCAGCCTCGTCGGTATCTACATCCTCAACGAAGCCCGGCGGCTCGGCGTGCCCAAGCACAAGCTGGTCAAGATGGCCGGCAATCTCGGCATCGACTTCGCCGTCGGCGCCGTGCCGCTGCTCGGCGACGTGTTCGACGTCTTCTACAAGGCGCACCGGCGCAATCTCGACATCGTCCTCGACCATTTCGGCGAGGCCGGCACCGCCTATGGCGACGCCCTGCGCGATCCGCCGATGAAGGACATCACGCCGAAGCGCGCCTGACCGCTTTCGCGTCTTCGCGCCGACATTCATCCGTGCCACCCTTGGCCGCGACCACGAAGGCGGGGGACGACGGGTGAAGGATGCAGATGCGGCAGTGCGCGGGGACCGGGCAGCGGATGCAATCGCGGGATCGGAACGACCCGTGCAGGCACCGCAGGGCTCGCCCGGCGAGGTGTTCCGCGCCTTCCTGAAACTCGGCGTTTCGGCCTTTGGCGGGCCGATCGCGCATCTGGGCTATTTCCGCGACGAGTTCGTCACCCGGCGACGCTGGGTTGACGAGGCCGGCTATGCCGATCTGGTGGCGCTGTGCCAGTTCCTGCCCGGCCCGGCCTCCAGCCAGGTCGGCTTCGCGCTGGGCCTGATGCGGGCCGGCCCGCTGGGCGGGCTGGCGGCCTGGACCGCCTTCACCCTGCCCTCGGCCATCCTGCTGATCCTCTTTGCGGCCGGCGCGTCGGCCTTCGACAGCGGCATCGGCGCGGCGATTGTCCATGGCCTGAAGATCGTCGCGGTCGCCGTGGTGGCGCAGGCGGTGTTCGGCATGGCGCGCAGCCTCTGCCCCGATCGCACGCGCGCGACCATCGCGGTCGTCGCCGTCGTGGCGGTGGTCGCGCTGGCCGGTTCGCTCGGCCAGATCGCAGCCATTGTCATGGGCGGGCTCGCCGGCCTCTGGTTCTGCCGCGCGGACGCGGCGGTGCTGCCGCCGATCCCCATGGTCCCCGTCTCGCGCACTGCAGGGCTCGTCGCCCTCGCTGTCTTCGCCGTCCTCCTGATCCTGCTGCCGGTCTTCGCCGCCATGGACCCGGCGACGAACGGTGCCGGTCCCGTCGCGTTGTTCGACGCCTTCTACCGGGCCGGGGCGCTGGTCTTCGGCGGCGGCCATGTCGTCCTGCCGCTCCTGCAGGCCTTCGTCGTCGAGCCGGGATGGGCGAGCGACGACGCCTTCCTCGCCGGCTACGGCGCCGCCCAGGCCGTGCCCGGCCCGCTCTTCACCTTCGCCGCCTATCTCGGCGCCATCGCCTCGCCGCAGGGCTACGGCCTGCCGGGCGCGGTGATCGGACTGGTGGCGATCTCGCTGCCCGGCCTGCTGCTCGTCGTGGCGGCGCTGCCCTTCTGGGACGAATTTCGCCGCCGCGTCACGGCGCAGGCCGCCATGCGCGGCGCCAATGCCGCCGTCGTCGGCATTCTCGGTGCGGCGCTCTACGATCCGGTCTTCGTCAGCGCCGTGCGCGGACCCGCCGATTTCGCCCTGGCGCTGGCCGGCTTCGTGGCACTGGTCGTCTGGAAGGCGCCGCCTTGGATGGTCGTCCTCGCCTGCGCCCTCGCCAGCATCGCCATCGCCTAGTCACAGCAACGTCAACGAAGCCGTGATCGGATCATAGCAATCCCTTAAGCGACCCATGGCATCCTCATCGCCATCGAGAGCAGGCGTGGGCGCGATGCCGGTGGGGGGATGGGGATGAATTCGCGGGTCGACATGGATATCGGCGTCGATGTTCAGACGCTGTTCCTGACCAATGCCATGATCCTCATCGTCATGGGCCTCGCCTTCTACGCGGCCTGGCGCAAGCAGCCGGACGAAACCTACTGGCCGGCCTGGATCGGCGCGAACTTCGTCATCGCCGCCTCGCTGTTCTCCTACATGGCCTTTCCCGGCGAAGAGCCGAGCTTCGGCCTCGCGCTGCCCAACAGCCTGCTGGTCATCGGCTTCGGGCTGCGCTGGACGGCGGCCCGCCTGTTCGCCCGGCGTCGGGTCTACTGGTCCCTGCTCGTCCTGCCGCCACTGGTCGTTGCGACCATGTTCGCTCTTCCCGGCTGGTTCGACTATCCCGTGGCCTATTACACCGTAAATGCCATTCTGATGCTGTTCGCCGCCGCGACGGCTTGGGAGTTTTACACCGATCGCGAGACTGGCCTCCCTTCACGCTACGGCCTGCTCATCGCCTATGGCGTCATGGCGCTATCCTTCGCCGGTCGCATCGCGCAGGGCATCAACGCCCATACCGCAGAGACTGCACATCTGGTCTTCGACAGCGTGCTGCAGATCCATCTGCTGATCGCGGTGATCCACACCACCGCCAGCGGCGCCTTCGTCCTGTCGATCGCTTATGAGCGGATGGCGAGGGACCTGCGCCACGCGGCAATGCACGATGCCCTGACCGGACTGCCCAATCGCCGCGCCTTCGAGCAGCGGCTGGAGAAGGCGCTGCGGGACCGCAGCCATTTCGCGCTGGTCGTCTTTGATCTTGATCATTTCAAGAGCATCAACGACCGCTACGGCCATGCCGCCGGCGACGCGGGGCTGAAGCGCTGCGCCCACATCTGCCCCTCGGTGCTCCGCCAGCAGGACTTCGTCGCGCGGATCGGCGGCGAGGAATTCGCGGCCATCCTGCCTGGTGTCACCCCGACCGAGGCCTTCATGCTGACGGACCGGGTGCGGGCCACCGTCGCGGCCGCGCGGATTGCGGCGGATGACGGCAGCTTCGGGCTGACGCTCAGTGCCGGCATCGCCCATTCCGCCGAAGGCGAAGCCAGTTTCGACCGGCTGATGCGTGCGGCCGACGCCAACCTCTACCGGGCCAAGAACGGCGGCCGCAATCGCATCGCCGAGACCGCCGCTGCCTGACGCCGCACCGGTGTCACCACCGCCTGGTGCGAGCGATATAGGCCTCCGCCTCGGCGCCGAAGGCCGACCGCAGGGCCGCCTCCTCGCCGCGAATGAAGCGGGCGGTGATCACGAAGGGAAAGACGAGGGCGATCGCCACGGCGGACAGGGCGCCGATCCAGAACGCGAGCCCGACGAGCACCAGCGCCATGCCCGTATAGATCGGGTTGCGGTTGATCCTGAACGGGCCCTCGACGATCAGCGCCTTCGGCACGTCCCGCGGCTCGATCGAGGTGCGCTTGCGCCGGAACCACAGGGCCGACCATGCCGCGAGGAGGACGCCCGCCACGATCAGCGCGATGCCGATCAGCGTCGCGGGCGCCGACACGAAGACGGCGATCGGCAGCACCGATGCCGCCACGACCTCGGCGATGAGAAAGCCGGAGGCCCAGACCGGCGGAAGGTCCGGGAAATCGCGCTTCATCGACATGGTCGTCTCCGTTGGTTTCGTCGCCGGCTCCGCATATGGGGCGCCGCGCGGCCCGGCACGAGGCCCTGCGGCCGGGCTTCGGCCGGGCAGCACATGGCGGGCTGGCTCAGGCATGCGGTGGGATGTGATGGGGATGAGGCGCTCACGAGAGCGCCGGGCCGGTCAGGCCGCCCGCGAGCGCAGCGGGTTCTGCATGGTCTGGCTGAACATCCGGTAGGTCTTCCGGCCGGACGCCTTGGCGGCGTAAAGGGCCGAATCGGCGCGGCAGAACAGCGTGTCCGGCTCCATCCCGGCTTCGGCCATGGCAATGCCGACCGAGGCGCCGAGATCGGACGCCGTGGCGTCGGCGACAGGACCGTTGAGGAGGTCGACGATGGTCGCGGCGAGGGTTTCGGCGGCGGCCGCATCGAGATGGCTGCCGAGCAGCACGGCGAACTCGTCGCCGCCGACGCGGGCGACCAGTTCGGCATCGTCGCAGACCTGCCGCAGCCGGGCCGCCGTCGCCTTCAGGCACTCGTCCCCGAACGCGTGGCCATAGGTGTCGTTGATCGCCTTGAAGCCGTCGAGATCGATCAGCAGCAGCGCGCCGACGGCACGGTCGCCGGCCGTCGTGCCCGCCAGATCGACCAGCCGGCTCTGGAACTGGCTGCGATTGGCGAGCCCCGTCATCACGTCATATTCGGCCAGATAGCGCATCTTGTCGGCCAGCAGCTTCTCTTCGGTGATGTCCTGCTTGAAGCCGAAGATGCGGACCGGCTCGCCGTTCTCGCACTCCACCGAGGCGGTGATGCGGATCCAGCGGTGGCGACCGGTGGCGGTGGTGATCTCGACGTCGAGGCCGAAACCGCCGCGCGTGGCGATCGCCTCGCTGCGGATCTCCTCGAGGATCCGCAGGGACTTTTCCGGATAGCATTTGAGGATCGTGTCGCGGTCGAGCGGCGCGCCGCGCGGCAAGTCGTAGAGATCGTAGACGACGTCGGTCCAGCGCAGCGTGTTCTGCGGCAAGGCGCATTCCCACACGCCCATCCGCGCCGCCTCGGACGCCCGGTCGAAGATCTTGGTCATGTGCGCGAGCTGGCTGTTCTTCTGGCGCAACAGGCGCGAGGTGGCCTCGAGCGCCGAAGACAGGCGCGCGATGCGCGCGCTGCTGTTCCCGCGATAGATCATCGGGGCGCCTCCCCGCCCGGCATCGGGCGCCGCACCGTAGCACACGCCCCGCACGCCGCCGGATCTGTCGCGGCGGTTTCGACGCTGGGCAGGCTCGGCACGTCAGTCGGCATGGCGGGTCACGGTTCCTCGGTCGCGATCACACCACATTTCTAGAGCGCGACACTTAAGAATTCCCTCGCGCCGCCCCTCTTGATTGATCAGTCAGTCAGCCATGGTCTCCAGGCTGGCGTAGCTCTCGGCCGCGTCGCCATGGTCGAAGGGCGTTTCCACCTCGACGAAGGTGTCGGGGTAAAAGCCGTTGAAGCGGGTGCGCAGGGAGAGGGAATAGGCCCCGATATGGCCGATCTCGATCCAGTCGCCGGTGTCGACGGTTTCCGGCAGCCAGAACGGCCGCGACAGGATGTCGACGCTGTCGCAGGTGGCGCCGCAGACCTTGAAGGCCTGGATGTTCGCCGGGTCGCCATTGCGGCTCTGGCGGGCCGGATCGGGGATGAAGCGCGCCGGCAGGGTGATCTTGCCGGTCCAGGAATCCGACAGCGACGCCCAGATGCCGTCATTGATGTAGAGCCGCTTGCCCTTGCGCAGCAGCACCCGCACGATGAGCGAGAAGGCCCGCGCGACGACCACCCGGCCCGGCTCGGCGACCATCGGCATGTCCGAAAAGCCCCATTCCTCCATGTCGGAGGTCAGGCGTGACATGATCTGACCGAAACCCGGCATCTCCTTCTTCTTGCGGCGTGGATCATGGCCGTATTCGGCCGGGAAGCCGCCGCCGACATCGATGCCGGCCAGCGGCACGTCGGCCCGGTTGCGCACCCAGTCGGCCGAGGCGAGCGCCCGCTCGTAGGTGTCCGGGTCCTCGATCTGCGAGCCGACATGGAAGCAGATGCCGACCTTGAAACCGATCCGGTGGCAGCGCTGCAAGAGCTCCACCGCATGGGCCGGCGCCGCGCCGAACTTCTTCGACAGCTCGTAGGCGGCGCTACCCTTGGTCTGGATGCGGATGAACAGGGTGATCTTGCCGGGATCGAGATCCAGCGCCCGCACGACGCGCAGGATTTTCACCACCTCGTCCTCGTGGTCGAGGGACATCACCCGGATCCCGTAGGTCTCCAGCGCCAGGCGGATGTCGGACTGGGCCTTCACCGGATGCATGTAGAGCATCTCGGCATCCGGCTGGGCGGCGCGTACCGCCTCGAACTCGCCGGGCGAGGCGACGTCGAAGATGCGCACGCCGGCCCGGCTCAGGGTCTCCAGCACCATCGGCTCGCCATTGGTCTTCACCGCATAGGCGGTGTCGCCGGGAAACGCCGCCATGAAGCGCTCCGCATCGGCGGTCAGGACGGCGGGACGGAAGCAATAGACCGGCACGTCGGGCCGAAGCGTCAGGGCGGCATCCTTGGCGGACTTGAAGGTCTGCAACAGGCGGTTCTCCACGGGTGACGCTCGCGTCACGGGACGGGTCGGACGAACTGCGGATGAGGGAATCACCCGCACTGCCCGTCATCGCGGCGCAACTAGAGCATGGATCGGCGTTGTCAGCGCCCCTGCCCGTGGCCGGCCTGCGGATCGGCCCGCAAGACCCGGCCATTCCGGCGGCGGACAGCCGGCTCGCCCGCCCCCTCACAGGGGCCGCTTGTCCGACAGCCGGACAGCGCTCTAAACAGGGACACCCGCCAACAGGAACCATCGCCATGCCCGCCGCCCCGCTTCGCCTGACCGACATCGTCCGTGACATCGAGGCCGGGCGCACGACGCCGCAGGCGGTGCTGGCCGCGACCAACGAGCGGATCGACGCGGGCGACGGCGCGCTCGGGGTGTTCACCCACCGCGCGCCGGAAGCCTCGCGCGCCGAGGCGGCGGCTGCGACCGGTCCGCTGGCCGGCGTGCCCTTCGGCGCCAAGGATGTCTTCGACAGTTTCGACATGCCGACCGAGCACGGCTCGGCGATCTATCGCGGCCACCAGCCGGCCGCCGATGCCCCGGTCATCGCGCTGGCGCGGGCCCAGGGCGCGGCCATCGTCGGCAAGACCGCGACCACCGAATTCGCCTCGCTCGATCCGACCCCGACCCGCAATCCGCACAATCAGGACCACACGCCGGGCGGCTCCTCCTCCGGCTCGGCGGCGGGGGTTGCCGCCGGCTACCTCGCCGGCGCCTGCGGCACCCAGACCGGCGGCTCGGTCATCCGCCCGGCCTCCTTCTGCGGCGTCGCCGGCTACAAGCCGAGCTTCCGCCTGTTCCCGACGGTCGGCGTGAAGACCTATTCCTGGTCGCTCGACACGGTCGGCTTCTTCGCCGCCACGGTGCCCGACGTCGCGCTGCTCGCCGCGCTGATCAGCGGCCGGCCGCTGGCCGACACGCCGCCCGCCGACGCCTCGGGGCTCACCATCGGCCTCTACCGCTCGGCCGTCGACGACCTGCTCGAGCCCGACATGGCCGCCGCCTGGGACACGGCCGCCCGCGTCATCGAGGCGGCCGGGGCGAAGCTGATCGAGATCGCCGAGCCGGCCTCGCTCTCGGCGGCCCGCGAGATCCACGCGCCGCTGCAGAATTTCGAGGCGGCGCAGGCGCTGTTCCACGAGCGCACCCGGCACCGCGCCCTGATGGGCCCGAAGGTGCTGGAACAGCTCGACCACGGCGCGAGCGTGACGCCGGAAGAATACGACAATGCGCGGCGCACGGCCCGGATCGGCCGCAAGGCCGCCACCACCCTGTTCGAGAATGCCGACGCCCTGCTGGTGCCCTCCGCGATCGGCGCGGCACCACACAGCCTCCGCTCGACCGGCGACGCGATGTTCAACAAGCTGTGGACCATCACCGGCAATCCCTGCGTCAACGTGCCGGGCCTGCACGCCGCCAACGGCTTGCCGGTGGGCCTAACCATCGTCACGCGTTTCGGGCGCGACGCGCGGGCGCTCGCCATCGCCGCCATGCTGGGCGAGCGGCTGGCGATCTGAGGATTCACCACGAACCCACCGACCGTCCGCAAATACGGGAACCGAAGTGCTGCAGTGCCGTTCACACCCCGCATATCAACGAGGGGAACCCCACATGCGGATCGAGACTCTGGTCACCATCTTCGGCACCGTCGTGTTCTTCGGAATGCTCGGCGGCATCACCACCGTCGGCGCGATCGTCCTCTTTCCCTGATCGTCGCGACGCCGCTGTCCCCCGGCGGCGTCTCCGATCGGGACTATTCCCAAATCTGGCAGCTTCGCCACATTCGCCCCGTTTGGGGGCCCGCGCGCCGCTTCGCTGTGCCGTGAGGCCGCGACCGGCGTCAATCGCCTGATCACGCTGGCCTTCCTTTGGCTCAGACCCTCCCCGGAAGGCCCGACCCGGCTACACGCAGCGGCTCGCGCCTTCGCCACTGTCCCAAAAAAACACAGGCCGGATGGCGCAGTGCATCGCCGCGCCCACAGGGGCTGCGGGGATTTGGCGCGCCGCGCTGCCGCAGTGCAGCGACGAATTCGCATTTACCCACTGTGTCACGCCGTTACTCTTCGTGTTGTCCGTCAACGAGGAGGCAATGCAAATGGAACTGACGCGTCCGCTGAATTTGCTGATGATCTGTGCCGCGTTTGCATTCGTCGGAGCCATGGTGATCGGCGTCGTGCCCTGATCCCATCCGTCCGACGGGCGCCTGACGGTGCCCCATCGACAAAAAAGCCGGGGCCCTGCCCCGGCTTTTCTCGTTTCCGTCGATGTCTTTCGGCCGCGGCTGCTCAGGCCGCGGCGGCCTCGCTCTTGGGAGCGGCGGCCGTTCCGGCCCGCATGCCGAGGATGTGGCAGATCGAATAGACCAGGTCGGCCCGGTTCATCGTGTAGAAATGGAAGTCCGACAGGCCGCGCTTCTGCAGGTCCAGCACCTGCTCGGCACAGACCGCTGCCGCCACGTGGCTGCGGGTCTGCGGATCTTCCTCCAGCCCGTCGAAACGCTCGGCCAGCCAGGACGGGATCTTGGCGCCGGTGGCGTTGGAGAAGCGCGCGACCTTGACGAAGTCGTGGATCGGCACGATGCCCGGGACGATCGGAATGTAGATGCCGGCCCGGCGCACCCGCTCGACGTAGCGCTCGAAGACGTCGTTATCGAAGAAGAACTGGGTGATCGCACGGGTCGCGCCATTGTCGACCTTGCGCTTCAACAGGTCGATGTCGGTAGCGAAGTCCGGGCTTTCCGGATGCTTCTCCGGATAAGCCGCGACGGAGATCTCGAAATCGGCGAAGGCCTTCAGCCCGGCGACCAGCTCGACGGCGTTGCGATAGCCGTCCTCGCGCGGGACATATTTGCCGCCGACGCCGTTCTGCCCGTCGCCGCGCAGCGCCACGAAATGGCGCACGCCGGTCTCCCAGTACTGGCGCACCACCTCGTCGACCTCTTCCCGGGAGGCATCGACGCAGGTCAGATGCGCGGCCGGGGTCAGCGTGGTCTCCTTGAGGATCCGCTCGATCGTCTGGTGGGTGCGCTCGCGGGTCGAGCCGCCGGCACCGTAGGTCACCGAGACGAAGCTGGGGCCGAGCGGCGCGAGGCGCTCGATCGAACGCCAGAGATTCTCTTCCATCTTCTCGGTCTTCGGCGGGAAGAACTCGAAGGATACGCGAAGTCCGGAACCGGCAAGCGGCGGGGTCTGGCTCATGACGGGGCTCTCTATCAGCTGACGAGGGTTGTGCGGTTCGGGCCGTCGCCTGCCACGAGCAGGCGGGGGTCCCGGGCGATGCAGATGGTCACGGTGAGTTCGCCGGTCTCGCATCCGCTGGAGACGAGATGGTCGAGGGACACCAGTTCGAGGCCGGCATCGTCCAGATAGCCGGCCAGCGTGTCGTCGGAAAAGCCGAGGCGCAGATGCGCATGCTCGGCGCGCAGGAATTCCAGCTCGTGCGGCGCAAAGTCGATGATCGCCAGGCGGCCGCCCGGCGCGACGGCCCGGGCCGCCTCGGCCACGGCGGCCTGCGGGTCTTCCAGGTAATGCAGCACCTGGTGGATGGTGACGAGGTCGTAGGCCTGACGCTCGACCGGCAGGTGATAGGCCTCGCCCTGGCGCACGACGGCATTGCCGATCCCGGCACTGTCGAGCTTGGCCCGGGCGATCGCCAGCATCTCGCGCGAGGCGTCGATGCCGACCGCGCGCTCGCAGCGCGGCGCCAGCACCTCCAGCATGCGGCCGGTGCCGGTGCCGACATCGAGCAGCGTGCCGATGCGCTTGTTGCCGAGCGCGGCGAGAAGCGCCTGCTCGACTTCGGCGTCCGAGGCATGCAGCGCCCGGATCGTGTCCCAGCTTCCGGCATTGCGGGCGAAATAGTCCGCGGCGCGGCGGGCGCGCTCGACCCGGACGGCATCGAGCCGCTCGCTGTCGCGCTCCACCACCGGATCGGCCTCGTCGGCCCAGTTCAGAACGGCATGGACGAGACCGGAGACACTCGCCTCCTCCGACAGGCGGAAATAGGCCCAGGCGCCTTCCTGGTAGCGGGTCAGGACGCCGGATTCGACCAGGAGCTTCAGGTGCCGCGAGATGCGTGGCTGTGACTGGCCGAGAATCGCGGTAAGGTCGCTGACCGTCAGATCGCTTCGCGCCAGAAGCAGGACGAGCCGCAGGCGGGTCGGCTCGGCGACCGCCTTGAGGGCATCGACCAGCCGGCCGAAGGAGAGCTTCTGAATGTCCAGCATGTTCCGTCTCGATTTCGATATAAAGATATCTTTATGTGAAAATACGGACCGATGCAAGCGATACCATGCGCCGCTGACGAATGGTCGGAGCGCCCGCCCCGCCCCGATGGCCGTCGCAGCGCCATGACGCCGCCTCCCGTTTCCTCGGCCGCCCCGGACGCCACCGTCGCGCGGCCCGGCGAGCGCCGCTTCGAGGGGCCCACGCCGGCCTATGACGATGCCGGACTGGTCTTCATCGGCCGCATCTGCTCGCCCTGGACCGAGCGATCGCAATGCCCGAAGAATGTCGGCCGCGCCCGCGAGGCGGGCCAACCCGCCGAAATCCGGCTCGAACCGCGCTGGCGCGAGGGCCTTGCGGGTCTGGGCGCCGGGCAATGGGTGCTGCTCCTGACCTGGCTCGACCAGGCGGATCGCGATCTCGCCTTGCAGATGCCGCGCCATGCCGACGCGCCGCGCGGCACCTTCTCGCTGCGCTCGCCGGTCCGGCCCAATCCGGTCGGCCTGCATCTCGTGCAGATCGTCGCCCTCGACCGCGAGACCGGGATCATCGGCATCGATGCCATCGACGTCCTCGACGGCACGCCGCTCCTCGACATCAAGCCCTATCTCGCGTCGGTCGACGCGCCGCCCGCCTGACGGGACCGACCCTGCCTTGGCCACCGAACGCCAGAAGCGCATTGCCCGCGCCCTCACCGCCCTGATCCCCCGCGCGCCCTTCATTGACGCCGAGGCGATCCGCGAGGCGGCGCGCGCCCGGCACATGCGCTCCCTGCCGCCCGAACGCGCCGTCTGGCTCGCCGCGGTCGCCCATATCCGCCACGCCCATACCGACTATGACGAACTCATGGACGACGGCTACGACAAGGACGCGGCACGCTTCTTCGTCCTCGACGACACCAATGCGGTGCTTGACGGCTGGGGCGCCACCCGCCATCTCGACCCCGACGCCATCGATGAAGAGCCTTATGCCGGCGCCGTGGCCGACGAAGCCGACGAGACGGACGACGAATGAAGTTCAGGCGTAGATCCACTGCTCGGGAATGCGCGCCTCGACGGCCTCGCCGACCGTGATGCGGCCGGGCTTTTCCACCCAGGCGACGAGGCCGCGGCGGTGCATGGTCGCCTTCACGAAACCCAGCTCTATGTCGCCGCGATCCGGGTAATGCGCCGCGATCGCCGCACCGGAGGACCGGCAGGGGCCGTTGTCGCCGTCGATCCGCAGGGTCACGCCGCCGGCGAACATCAAAAGCGTGCGCGGCGGCAGCCAGGTGAGACGCGCAATGCCGCCGACGAGCAGATTGCCGCCGATCCATTCCGGCCGGATCTTGGGAATGTCCAGCGCTGCGGCGGCCTCGGCCAGTTCGTCGGCAGCCAGCAGCGAGAGCTGGCGCTCGTTGCGCATCCGCGTGCCGCGCGGATACCAGGGCTCGCGTCCCCCTGAGCGCCGCGTCATCCCGCCATGGCGGTCGCCGTCGATGCCGTCGAAGCCGAGGTCGAGATGATCGACCGGCACGGTGGCGAACCCATCACCCTGTGTGCGGAAGAGACCGTCGATCGTGGCGGCGAGCTTGCGCGCCCGCGTGCGTTGCATCTGCATCCGTCGGTGTCGTCCGGCATCGTGTTGGCGGAGACGGCCCGCCTAGCGCGGCGAATCGTCGGTGGTCTCCGCCCGCGTGTGGCTGCGGTCGAAGGTGGCGACACGATAGATGTAGAAGCCGACAATGGCGATGAGCACGGCGTTGGAAACCGGCCCGACATAGGATTCCACCGCCTCGTAATTCTGGCCGAGCGCATAGCCCGCATAGGCAAGAAGCGTCGTCCAGGCGGCGCTGCCGATGGCGGAGAAGACCAGGAAGGTGAGGAAGGACATCTTCGCGATGCCGGCCGGCACCGAGATCAGCGTGCGCACCGCCGGAACCAGGCGACCGAACAGCACGGCGGCGATGCCGTATTTGCGGAACCAGCGGTCGGCGGCATCGACATCCTCCGGGGCCATGGTCAGCCAGCGGCCGTGGCGCTCGGTGAAGCGCTTCAGCCGGCGCTCGCCGACGAAGCGGCCGGCATAGTACCAGGGGATGACGCCGAGGAGCGACCCGACCGTGCCGGCGAGGATCACCGTGACCAGCGACATCTGCCCGCTCGCCGACTGGTAGCCAGCCAGTGGCATGATCAGTTCGGAGGGGATCGGCGGAAAGACGTTTTCCAGGAACATCAGGAGCGCGATGCCGAAGGGGCCGAGCGTTTCCATCATGCTGCGGACAAAGGCGTCCATGTCGTCTCCGTTCAGTCTCGCCGCGCAGGGCGCCGTTCACCGTGCAGAAAGCCCCGCATGGCGTTTCGGGTTCCGCCCCGCATGCGGCAGGCGGCCGTCTGCCGGGCGTAAGCCGCCGCGCTTGCCGGTACGCTAGGGGAGTGATCTCATGGCCGGATGACGACCGGTCTCGACACATTCGACGACTTCAGCTGGGCGAACCTCCTCGCCGGCCGGGACGTGCTTGTCCTCGCCCCGACGCGGCGCGGGGCCTTCGCACCGCCAATGCGCTCGACGCCGCCGGAGCCCGCGCAAGCCGCGTCGCCAGCGTGGAGGCGGCGCG
Source organism: Aurantimonas litoralis (assembly GCF_026153195.1). Lineage (NCBI taxonomy): Bacteria > Pseudomonadati > Pseudomonadota > Alphaproteobacteria > Hyphomicrobiales > Aurantimonadaceae > Aurantimonas > Aurantimonas litoralis. The sequence continues at coordinate 78,852 of NZ_JAPFBM010000001.1, forward strand.
CGACCGCATGCTGCGCCGCGCCTTCGTCCTCGCGGTGGTCGCCCTGCCCGGCGAGGCCAGCATCGACGAGGCCCTGCACGCGCAGTTCGCGGCCGCGGGCCTGCATCTGATGCTGCTGGCCGAGCCCGCACGGCACGCCGCGCTGCGGGCCCGCCATCCCGGCGCCCGCGTCGCCGGCCTCGACCTCGGCGAACGCCAGTTCGTCATGCTGCTGACCGGCACCGCCGACGAATAGGCCGCGCGCCTTCCCGCCAGAGGCCCCAAACAATCGCGGCGCCCTGCTTGCCCGGCCCAGTTCCGCCAGCCGCCCGCGTCAGGGGGCCGGATGGCTGTCCGCCAGGCACTGGTCGTGATCGGCCAGCACCTCGATCACCCGGCATTGCTCGACCGTCTCGTTCCGGCAGCGGGTCATGCGCGCGACCTCGGCCCGCAGCGCGGTCAGCCGCGCGATCTTTCGGTCGATGTCGGCGAGGTGCTCGGTGGCGATCTCGTCCGCCTTGGCGCAGGGCCGCGTCGGATGACCGGCCAGGTCGAGAAGCTCGCGGATCGCCTCGATGTCGAAGCCGAGTTCGCGCGCATGGCGCACGAAGCCGAGGCGGCGCAGATGCGCCTCGCCATAAAGCCGCCGGTTGCCGGCACTGCGCGGCGGCGCCGGCAGCAGGCCGATCTCCTCGTAATAGCGGATCGTCGGGATCTTCACCTCGGTGCGGCGCGACAAGTCGCCGATTGCGAGATTCATCGGATTTCACCCTTGCTTCTCTAGTCACTGGAGATTGTAGGGTCGCGCCGAACGCATGAAAAGGAGCCCCGCGATGGCCGACCATTGCTGCGCCAGCACCGCCACACCCGCCGCCCCGACCGAGCCCGCCGCGGCCGAACCGGCACCGACCGCCGCCTGCGGCTGCTCGGGCGGCGTGCCCGTCTTCGACGGCGTCGATCCGCGCTACAAGCGCATCCTGTGGACGGTCATCGCCATCAATGGCGCGATGTTCCTCGTCGAGATGGGCGCCGGCCGCATCGCCGGGTCGCAGGCGCTCATGGCCGATGCGCTGGACTTCCTCGGCGACACGCTGACCTACGGCCTCAGCCTGGCGGTCATCGGCGCGAGCCTGAAGATCCGCGCCTCGGCGGCCCTGTTCAAGGGCGTCTCGCTCAGCCTGATGGCGCTGTGGGTGTTCGGCTCGACGGCCTATCAGGTGCTGGTGCTCGGCGTTCCCAGCGCCCAGATCATGGGGCTGATCGGGCTGCTGGCGCTCGCCGCCAACCTGGCCTCGGTCGGCCTCCTGATGCGCTACAAGGACGGCGACGCCAATGTGCGCTCGGTCTGGCTGTGCTCGCGCAACGACGCGATCGGCAATGTAGTGGTGATGGTCGCCGCCCTCGGCGTCTGGGGTTCGGGCTCGGCCTGGCCCGACCTCGCGGTTGCCGCGGTCATGGCCGGCCTGTTCCTCACCTCGTCTGTCACGATCCTGCGCCAAGCCTTTGCGGAATATGGCGAAACGCCCACTGAGCTCGCAGGCTCGGGGAGCAGCTCCTGACAGGACACGGCACGGGAGCGCATGGCTCCCGCCTTCGCCCTTGGCGCCCGCCTGGACGCGAACCGGTTGTTTTCAGTCGGTGACGGCCAGGATGGAATGCTCGATCTGGCTGGCGCTGTAGGGCTTCTGCAGCACCGGGCAAACCCGCCATTCGGTCTCCAGCCCCTCGCGGCCGTAGCCGGTGGCGAAGACGATCGGAATGCCGGCCTCCCGCAGCCGCGTGGCGACCGGATAGATCTTCTCGCCGCCGATATTGACGTCGAGAATGGCCACGTCGATCGCCATGCCGGAATCCAGCATGTCATGGGCGCGCTTCAGCCGCATGGCCAGTCCGACAACCTTGCAGCCGAGGTCGAACAGCATGTCTTCCAGTTGCATGGCGACGAGGCTCTCGTCCTCGACCACGAACACCTTCAGTCCGGCGACGTCACGAGCAGTGTTATGCGGCTGTGCTTGCAAATTCCTCCACCTCGGACAGGGCCAGTTCGATACGGCAGATGAGGCCGCCGGAGGCAAGGTCAAGGGACAGCGTACCGGATAGTTCGCCTTCGACCACACGGTGCAGCATGCGCATGCCGAACCCCTCGACGAGCGGGTTCGCGGAAACCGGCGCTCCGGCCGTCTCCGTCCAGGCGATGGACAGATGGCGGCCGGCGCCTTCGCCGGCGACCTGCCAGCTCACCACCAGCTCGCCCTCGTCGCTGGACAGCGCGCCGTAGGCGGCCGCATTGGCGGCCAGCTCGTGGAACACCATGCTCAGCGCGATCGCCGAGCGGGCGGTCAGATGCACCTCCGGCCCGGACATGGTGACCTGGCTGCGCGGGAATGGCGACAGCTCCTGGCGCAGCAGCACGCGGAGCCCCGCGGCCTCCCAGCGCCGCTCGGCCAGTACATTGTGGGCGTGGCTCAGCGCCAGGATGCGCGCGTCGAAGGCGGCCCGCGCCTCCTGGGCCTGCGGCAGCTTGCGGAAGCTCTGGCGCGCCATGGACTGGACGGTGGAGAGCGTGTTCTTCACCCGGTGATTGAGCTCGTCGATCAAGAGCCGCTGGCGATCGGCGGCGCGGATCGCGTCGGTCCGGTCGGCACCCTGCACGAAGACGCCGGTCACGCGGCCTTCGGCATCGCGGATCGGATTGTAGGTGAAATCGATGAAGGTCTCGCTCAGCCCCTCGTCGCCCTCGCCGTGGATGAGCAGGCGCACGCCCTCGCCGGTGAAGGACTTGCCGTCGGCATAGACCGCGTCGAGCATCTCGAAGAAGCCCTGCCCCGCCACTTCGGGCAGCGCCTCCCGGATCGGCAGGCCGATCACGTCGCGATGGGCGACGAAGCGGGCATAGCTGTCATTGGCGAAGACGGCGACATGGTCGGGTCCCTGCAGCACCGCGATCATGCCCGGCGCCTGCCGGAACAGCCGGCGGAACTCCTCGCTCTCGGAGCGGGTCTCCTGATAGGCCTCCTCGACCTCGCGGGCATTGCGCAGCAGCGCCAGTTCGCCCGGCACGGCGGCGCTCGGCACGGTGCTCGCCTGTTTCAGCCGCACGATCTCGGTCACGTCGACGGTGTTCTGCACGATGAAGGCGACCGCGCCGTCATCGTCCAGGATCGGCGTGTGCGTGGCGGTCCAGTAGCGTTCCTCGACGCCGCCGCCTTCCGATTGCGGCCGCGGAATCTCGTAGGGAATGAAGGCGATCGTGTCGGGTTCGCCGGTCTCCAGGACCTCGGCGAAGGACGCCCGCAGCCGCCGGCCGCTCTCGCCCTCATTGGGAAACAGGTCGAACAGCTGCCGGCCGACGAGTTCCTCGCGCTGCTTCAGCACGGCCTGCTCATAGGCGCGGTTGACCGAGACGTATCGCAGCTCCCGGTCCAGCACCATGTAGGGGCTGGGAAGCACGTCGAAGATATGGGCGAAGACGAGATCGTTCATGCCAGCGCGGAGGACCTGCAATCCATGCCCGTCATCCCGTCGGGTCCGCGCCCCGGTCCGGCCGGATCGTGAGGAGATGTCGGACGGTATCGGGCGGACACCTTGGTGGGGTTCGGCTTGTCTGTCGGCACATCCGCGCCCTTGTTGACGGCAGGCGACCCGGGAGGCCGGCGCCGTGCGAATTCGTCTCGTCTTCAATGGAGGCCGGACGGACACCGGCGCCGCAATGCACCGTTATTCCACCCCTCGTCCCCCGTCATCCTAAAATGCCATCCCTGCCATTTGGTTGCTGATGCCATGATGAATCTTCACAGGGAAGCGACAGCGCGAACAAAACCTTACCAGGCGCAGATGCGCGTATCGGTCGCGGCGCTCGACCAGCAGGCCGGGTCGCCGCGCTCGCGCACATAGGTGCCCGGCAGGGGAACGTTGCGATGGCCCAGATTGACGAAGCCCGAGGCGTAGCCCGGGCTATCGATGACGAGGATATAGGTTACGTCCGGCCCGGTGATGGTGAAGCTGCCGGCCGAATCGGTCATCTGGAAGTCGCAGTCGAAATAGCCGTCGTCGGAACTGTAGCAGTCGGCGGGCTTAGCCTGCGCACCCGCATGGCAGAGGATCAGAAGCCCCGCTCCGGCGAGGGTCGCGATCGTGGATAGACGTCTGTTCATCACGGCTGCCCTCCCTCGCGCCCATTGCGCGAGGACAAAATAGCAGGACACAACCGCGACCGATAGCCGGCTAACACCCTGTTAACCGTCCGGTCCCGTACGCCGGTCCGGCTCCCTTCCGGAAACCGGACCGGCGCGAACCCGTCAGCGCGTCAGGCGCTTGTAGGTCGGACGCTTCGGATTGACCGACTCGGGGCCGAGGCGGCGGATCTTGTCCTGCTCGTAATCCTCGAAATTGCCCTCGAACCATTCGACATGGCTGTCGCCCTCGAAGGCGAGGATGTGCGTCGCCAGCCGGTCGAGGAACATGCGGTCATGGCTGATGACCACGGCGCAGCCGGCGTATTCCTCCAGCGCATCTTCCAGCGCCGTCAGCGTCTCGGTGTCGAGATCGTTGGTCGGCTCGTCGAGCAGGATGACGTTGGAACCGGACTTCAGCATCTTGGCGAGGTGCACGCGGTTGCGCTGGCCGCCCGACAGGGTGCCGACCTTCTGCTGCTGGTTCGGGCCCTTGAAGTTGAAGTTGCCGACATAGGCGCGGCTGTTCATCTCGTATTTGCCGAGCTTCATGATGTCGACGCCGCCGGAGATTTCCTCCCAGACGGTGTTGTTCGGCGTCAGGTCGTCGCGGCTCTGATCGACATAGCCGAGATCGACGGTCTCGCCGATCTTGATCTCGCCGCTGTCGGGCTTCTCCTGGCCGGTGAGCATCTTGAACAGCGTCGACTTGCCGGCGCCGTTCGGGCCGATGATGCCGACGATGCCGCCGGCCGGCAGCTTGAAGGAGAGGTTCTCGATCAGCACCCGGTCGCCGTAGCTCTTGGTCAGGTTCTCGACCTCGATCACCCGGTTGCCGAGGCGCTCGCCGGTCGGGATGACGATCTTGCCGTCGGCCGGCTTGCGGTTCTCGGCGGCCTCGACCAGCTCGTTATAGGCGCGGATACGCGCCTTCGACTTGGTCTGGCGGGCCTTGGCGCCCTGCTGGATCCACTCGCGCTCGCGGGTGATGGCACGCATGCGGGCGTCGTCCTCGCGGCCCTCCTGCTGCATGCGCTTCTGCTTCTTCTCCAGATAGACCGAGTAGTTGCCCTCGTAGGGCACGCCATGGCCGCGATCGAGCTCGAGAATCCAGCCGGTGACGTTGTCGAGGAAGTAGCGATCATGGGTGATCATCAGCACCGAGCCCTCGTACTCGCGCAGGTGCTTTTCCAGCCACAGGATCGTCTCGGCATCGAGATGGTTGGTCGGCTCGTCGAGCAGCAGGATGTCGGGCTTCGATAGGAGCAGCTGGCACAGCGCGACGCGGCGCTTCTCACCGCCCGACAGCGGCGCGATCTCGGCGTCCGGCGGCGGGCAGCGCAGCGCGTCCATCGCCATCTCCACCTGGTTCTCCAGATCCCACAAATTCTGGGCGTCGATGACGTCCTGGAGCTTGGCGCCCTCCTCCGCGGTCTCCTCGGAGTAGTTCATCATCAGTTCGTTGTAGCGGTCGAGGATCGCCTGCTTGTCGGCGACGCCGAGCATGACGTTCTCGAACACCGTCTTCGACTCGTCGAGATGCGGCTCCTGCGGCAGGTAGCCGACGGTCGCGCCCTCGGCGGCCCAGGCCTCGCCGGTGAAGTCCTTGTCCTCGCCGGCCATGATCTTGAGCAGCGTCGACTTGCCGGCGCCGTTCGGGCCGAGAATGCCGATCTTGGCGTCGGGGTAGAAGGAGAGATGGATGTTCTCGAGGACCTTCTTGTTGCCGTAGGCCTTCGAAAGTCCGGACATGTGATAGATGAACTGGCGTGCCATTGCGCGCTGCCGCTCCGTATAGAGATGGAAAGAGAAGTTGCGCCGTACGTAAGCCATCGGAGCAGGCGGAGCAACGGCCGCGACGCGAAGAGGCGCGGCAGACGCTCCCTCGCAACAGCGCACCGCTCGCCTATCCTTGTCGCCAGCCGCAACGCTGCCGAGGAGCCAGCCCATGTCCATCGCCCTGATCGTGGGGGTCGGCGACGGCCTTTCCGCCTCGCTCGCCCGCCAGCTCGCCGCCCGCGGGCATCATCTGGTGCTGGCCGCCCGGAACACCGACAAGCTCGCCGATCTCGAAGCCGAGACGGGTGCGACGACCGCCACCTGCGACGCCGCCGATCCGGCCGCCGTGTCCCGGCTGTTCGAACAGGTGGACGGCATCGACGGCGACCTCGCGGTGGCGATCTACAATCCGTCGGCGCGGGTGCGCGGCCCGCTGGTCGATCTCGATCCCGCCGAGGTCCGCCGGGCGCTGGACGTCACCGCCTATGGCGCCTTCCTCGTCGCCCAGGCCGCTGCCCGGCGCATGCTCGCACAGGGCCACGGCACCATCCTGTTCACCGGCGCCTCGGCCGGCGTGAAGGGCTTTGCCCGGTCGGCCCCCTTCGCCATGGGCAAGTTCGCCCTGCGCGGTCTCGCCCAGTCCATGGCCCGCGAGCTGCATCCGCAGAACGTCCATGTCGGCCACGTCGTCATCGACGGCGCGATCCGTAATCCGGGTCGCAGCGAGCCGGCCGACCAGCCCGATTCCATGCTCGATCCCGACGCGATCGCCGGGACCTATCTGGCGCTCATCGACCAGCATCGCTCGGCCTGGAGCTGGGAGATCGAGCTGCGCCCCTTCGTCGAGCGCTTCTGACCGCGGCAGGCGCGCGCCGAGGCACCGGGCGCGCCGTCCCCGGCATCGCGGTTGCCAAGCGCGACGCCCTGCCGCATCACTGGCGCCACGAGGGATCGCAAGCGAGGGGAAGACACATGCTGACCGTATGGGGACGCCGGAATTCGTCGAATGTCCAGGTGGTGATGTGGGGCATCGCCGAACTCGGGCTCCAAGCCACGCGCCACGATGCCGGCCACAAATACGGCGGCACCGACACGCCGGAATACCGGGCGATGAACCCCAATGGTCTCGTGCCGGTGCTGAAGGATGGCGACGACGAGCCGCTGTTCGAATCCGCCGTGATCCTGCGCTATCTCGCCAGCCGCTACGGTGCCGCGCCGTTCTGGCCGGACGACGTCTCGGCCCGCGCCCAGATCGACAAATGGGCCGAATGGGCCAAGCTCAGCATCTGGCTGAATTTCAGCGGCCCGGTGTTCTGGCAGATCGTCCGGGTTCCGGAGGCCGACCGCAACGCCGCCGCCATCGCCGCGGCGGTACAGGCGCTCAAGCCGCGCTTCGACATCGCCGAGGCGCGCATCGCCGAACACGGCTACATCGCCGGCAAGGACTTCACCCTCGCCGACCTGCAGTTCGGACACCTGCTCTACCGCTATTACGACCTGCCCATCGACCGGCCGTCGCACCCCGCCATCGAACGCTACTACGCCGGCCTCACCGAGCGCCCGGCCTATCGCGAGCACGTCATGGTGTCCTACGACGACCTGCGCGTGGTGTAATGCCCTGCCCCTGCAGCGCCCCTCTCGGCGGGCGCTGCTGGGCCGGCTTGTCGCGATCAATCCGACGGGCGCTTGTTGCTGAGCCCGGGAACCGGCGCCTACTGGCAGATATAGCCGGCATAGACCCAGCCGGTCGGCTCGCCATCGGCCTCGACGACGTACCAGGACCCGTCGTCATTTGAATCGATGATGTCGACATAGGTCCGCTGCCCCAGCCGGGTCAGTTCCGGATAGCGCGAGCCCGGGCCTTCCCGGACCGACAGGTAATAGTCGCCATTGGGATCGAGGCCGCACACTTCGGCGGCATTGGCAGGCGCGGTGCCCGCCCCGACGGCCAGCATGGCCAGCACCACTCCCGAGATCGTCGCGGATCGCAGCATCGCCCTGAACTCCTGTGCGTGACGCCGGATCAGTGCCGGCGTCCCGCCATGAGTGGCGCGTCCGGCAGGGCGTGACCATGCCCCGGCGTCCGGATTGCACGTCCGGGCGTCCGCACCCGATCACCCGGCGTCGCGCGGCGGGAAACATCGGCTCCGCCGCGCGGGCTCAGTCGTCGGCGATGATCGTCTGGATGCGCCGGGTCAGGTCGCCCATGTCGAAGGGCTTGGTCACCACCTGCATGCCGTGTTCCAGATGGCCGTGGTTGAGGACGGCGTTCTCGGCATAGCCGGTGATGAACAGCACCTTCAGGCCGGCGCGTACCTGCCGCGCCGCTTCGGCCACCTGCCGCCCGTTCATGCCGTTCGGCAGGCCGACATCGGTGATCAGCAGGTCGATGCGGGCCTCGGATTCGATCACCTTCATGCCCGAGGGACCGTCGCCGGCCTCCAGCGCGGTGTAGCCGAGTTCCTCCAGAACGTCGACGACCAGCATGCGCACCAGCGGCTCGTCGTCGATGACCAGCACCGTCCTGCCGGTCTCGGTCGGCGCGACCGCCGGCACCGGCAGCGCCGCGTCCTCGCTGTCGTCCTTGGTGCCGAGATAGCGCGGCAGGTAGATGCACACCATCGTGCCCTGGCCGAGCTCGGAATAGATCCGCACCTGGCCGCCCGACTGGCGGGCAAAACCGTAGATCATCGACAGGCCGAGGCCGGTGCCCATGCCGATCGGCTTGGTGGTGAAGAACGGGTCGAAGGCCTTTTCCACCACGTCCGGCGTCATGCCCGAGCCATTGTCGCTGACGCAGAGCGAGATGTACTGGCCGGGGGCGAGATCGCGCTCCCGCGCCGCGCGGCCGTCGAGCCAGCGGTTCGCCGTCTCGATGGTGATCTTGCCGCCGTCGGGCATGGCGTCGCGCGCATTGATGCACAGGTTCAGCAGCGCGTTTTCCAGCTGGTTGGGATCGACGAGAACACTCCACACGCCGCCGCCGACGACGCTCTCGACGCCGATCGCCGGGCCGACCGTGCGCCGGATCAGCTCCTCCATGCCGCTGATCAGCGTACCGGTGTTGGTCGGCTTGGGATCGAGCGTCTGGCGCCGCGAGAAGGCGAGCAGCCGGTGCGTCAGGGCTGCGGCGCGCTTGGCCGCCCCCTGGGCGGCGACGAGATAGCGGTCGGCTTCGCTCAGCCGCCCCTGCGCCAGGCGCGTTCCCATCAGGTCCAGCGAACCGGAAATGCCGGCCAGGAGATTGTTGAAATCATGGGCCAGCCCGCCGGTGAGCTGGCCGACGGCTTCCATCTTCTGCGACTGGCGCAGGGCTTCCTGCGCCCGCTCCAGTTCGGCGGCGGCGTCCTTCTCGGCGTTCACGTCGCGGGCGACCGCGTGGATGAACTGCTCGTCGGGCACCGCCGTCCAGGACAGCCAGACATAGCTGCCGTCGCGGGTCCGGTAGCGGTTCTCGAAGCGCAGGGTCGAAAGACCGTCGGAAAGCCGGCCGGCCTCGGCCTTCGTGGCTTCGGTATCGTCGGGATGGATCAGGTCGAGGAAGGAGGTGCCGACGAGGTCCGCCTCGTCCCAGCCGAGCAGCGTCGTCCAGGCCGGGTTGGTGGCAAGGATGGTGCCGTCGAACCGCGCCACCAGCATCAGGTCGGTCGACAGACGCCACATGCGGTCGCGGTCCGCCGTGCGCTCGGCCACCAGACGTTCCAGATCCTCGCTTTGCCGCGCCTTGGCATCGCGCGCCTCGACGATGTCCTGCATGTCGACGCAGGTGCCGATCCAGCGCAAGGCCGCCCCCGCCTGCGCGGCACGGGCCGGCACGCAGCGGCCGAGGAACCAGCGATAGACGCCGTCCTCGCGGCGCAGGCGATACTCGATCTCGAACGGCTCCTCGGCGGCGCGCCGCTCGGCCCAGACGGCCAGCGCCCGGGCGCTGTCGTCCGGATGCAGCGCCTCGCTCCAGCCGAAGCCCGCCAGCGCCTCGGCCGACATGCCGGTAAAGGCCTGCAGGAACGGGTTGGTGTAGTCGTAGCGCCCGTCGGCGTCCGTGGTGAACAGCACCAGCGGCAGCGCTTCGGCGAAGGTCCGGAACCGCGCCTCGCTCTCGCGGAGCGCCGCCTGGTTGCGGCGCTGCTCGGTCAGATCCAGCATCGCCCCGAGCATCCGCACCGCCTGGCCGGTCTCGTCGCGGATCACATGACCGCGGTCGAGCACATCCGCATAGCTGCCATCGGCGCGCAGGAAGCGGTATTCGTCGACCCAGCTGGTCTCCGTCCCGTCGATCGCCGCATGGATGCTGGCGTCGACCCGCGCACGGTCCTCCGGGTGAATATGGCCGATCCACCATTCGCCGGTCGGCTCGACATCGTCCGGCTTGTGACCATAGGCGGTCTCCAGCGCCTCGTTCCAGAGCACGTGATTGGTGGCGAAGTGCCAGTCCCAGATCGCGTCGTTGGTGGCGCGGATCGCCAAGCGGTAGCGCTCGGCGGTTTCCCGCGCCACGGCCTCGGTCTGCTTCTGCTCGGTTACGTCGCGGAAGAACACGGCGAGCCCGTCCTCGACCGGATAGGCCCGCGCCTCGACCCAGATCGCCCGGCCGTCGGGCCAGACATAGCGATGCTCCAGCGCGACCGGGACCCGCTCGCTCATCGCCTTCTTGTAGAGCCGGCCGAGTTCGCCGTCCTCGGTCCCCGGATAGAGCTCCCAGTGCGAGCGCCCGATCAGTTCCTCGCGCGGGCGGCTTTCCAGACGCTCGGCCTCGACATTGAAGTCGATCACCCGGAACTCGCGGTCGAGCAGCGCGAAGCCCTCGCCCATTCCGTCGAGAACGCCCTTGGCGCGGGCCTCGCTCTCGCGCAGGCGGCGTTCAGCCAGCACCTGGCCGGTGATCTCGTTGCAGGGACAGAAAAAGCCGGCAATGGTGCCGGTCTCGTCGCGCACGGGGGTGTAGGAGAAGCTGAAATGCGTCTCCTCGAGATAGCCCCGGCGCTGCATGTGCAGCGTGATGTCGTCCATGTGGACCGGCTCGCCCGCATAGGCCTGGTCGACGATCGGCACGAGATCGGCGCGGATCTCCTGCCACACGTCAAGGAAATCGCGGCCGAGCGCTGCGGAGTGCTTCGATGCGAGGATCTCGGAATAGGCATCGTTGTAGAGCAGCGTGCGGTCCGGCCCCCAGGCGATGAACATGGCCTGGTTGGACGACAGCATGACGCCGACCAGCGTCTTCAGCGCCGGCGGCCAGTGGCGCGGCGGCCCGAGCGGCGTTTCGGCCCAAGGGAATGTGCGCAGGCATTCGCCCGTCGCGCCGCCGCCGGCCAGAAATGCCGGAATGGCCGAAGAGGCGTCGCCAACCTGCTGATCTGTCATGCTCTTAACATCGCCTCTGCTCACCCCGGCCACCAGTTAGTGCCCGTGGCCGAATCCGCCATCCCCGCCCCCCCTCACCGTCCTTGCCGAAGGGCGGGAGCGACGGCTGGGAGAGCCGAGAGGCGCGAATTGTCCGGATCGTGTGTTCCGCAGGCCGTCTCGAGCGGCCGCTTCGATCCCGCGTATCGGTCACAGAATGTCGGACGACGCAAGAGGCAGGCCGGGCGGGTTCCACACCCGGCTATCGATCAAATGCCGAGCGTGCTTTCGTCCCCGCGGACCGGCATCGCTGGCAGATTGCCCGAGGGGCGTTCTCAGATCGGCATGCGGAAGGTGAAGCGGGTCTCGTCCGGCGTCGAGGCGGCGTCCAGCGTGCCGTCATGGGCCTCGGCAATCTGCGAGGCGATGTAGAGGCCGAGGCCCAGTCCCTGCTGGCTCGGACGCGTGTCGGCGCGAAAGAACGGCTGGAACAGATTGCCCATCGCCGCGTCGGGGATCGGCGCGCCGTGATTGCGCACCGACAGCTCGAATCCGCCGTCGTCGGTGCGTGCCTCGACCATGATCGGCCGGTCCTCGGCGCCGTGGGTCAAGGCGTTGCCGAGAAGGTTCGACAGGAGCTGGCCGACCCGCGAGCGGTCGCAGGGCACCGGGCGGTCGATCGTTAGATCCACCTCGACCCGGGCATCCGGCCGGATGGAGCGCAATTCGTCGACTACCTGGCGCAGCGTCTCCTCGATCGGCACATCGGCGTCGCGAGACAGGCTGAGGCCGCCGCCGAGCCGCGCCCGGGCGAGATCCAGCACGTTGTCGATGATGCCGCCCATGCGCACGACGCTGCCGCGCATCAGCCCGACGATGTTCCGGGCGCGCTCGTCCAGCGGCCGCTTCGCCAGCATGCTGACGCCGGCGTCGATGGAGGCGAGCGGGTTGCGCAGATCGTGGCCGAGAACCGCGATGAACTGCTCGCGCAGATGGGCCAGTTCCCGCGCATTGGCCAGTTCCGCCTCGCTCGTCGCCAGCTTCTCCTGGCCGTCGAGATGCGAGGCGATCAGGTCGGCAAACAGCGTGAACATGCCGGCGGTCGTCTCATCCTTGAGGGTCGCCGGCAGCGGATCGATGGCGCAGAGCGTGCCGAAGAACGCCCCGTCGGCGCGGATGATCGGCACCGAGATATAGCTGCGGAAGCCGTACATCTTCGGCGTCGGATGATTGCAGTAGATGCCGTCCTGCTCGACGTCGTCGATGATGACAGCCTGACGGCTTTCCTCGATCTCGTGGCAGATCGTGGTCTCCACCTGCAATTCGTCGCCGGGGGTGAGGCCGAAGCCGATCCGGTCGAGGGCGCTGCAGGTGACCCAGCGCTCGCCCGTGACCCGGGCCACGGCGACGAAGCGCATGCCCGTCACGCGCGCCAGGACCTCGAGAATCGTCGGGACCGCCGGAATCCTGCCGATCGCGTCGACGTCTTTCTGCAAATCAGTCTGCACGCTTCAAGCAACTTTCCTGCTGCGCCGGTATCCCGCTCCGCTCGCGATCATGGCGTCTCAGTAATAGTGACGCAAGCACACGGTCCGTTCCGGCGACGCGGTCGCGCGCCTCTCATTGCAGGCCGACGGGGTCGACGATCCCGGCGGCACAGCCGCCCCGCATGCGTGGCGCCGCCCGGATCAGCGCGCCGACATCCGCCTCCGGCGTGATCTCGCCCTTCAGGCCGACGATCAGTTCCCGCACGATCCGGCGGCCGCCGTCATTGACGCAGCCGACCCGCACCCGCTGGCCGGCGCCGCGGCCGAACGCCGCGTCGAAGGCGTCCCGGATCTCGGCCGCCCTCACCTCCCGCCCGATCGCCCCGGCAAACAGCCGGCGCACCGGCGAGGCGTTGATCGCGCCAAGCACGATGAGCGAGTCGGCGAAATATTCCTCGGCATCGGCCCGGTAGCAGGTGCCGTGGCGAAGCCATTCGTGGCGGTCGAGGGCGGAGCGGGCGCCGGGCATCGCCTCGGCCAGCGCCGCCGCGGTGTCGGGCTCCAGCGGCAACGGGGCGAGGTCGGACCAGCGCCCGGCCTTGTCGAGCCGCTGCTGCGCCGGTGCGACGCCGCAATATTCGGTGCCGCGCGGCTGCGGCCACAGGCCGTGCAGGGAGAAATTGTCGGCATCGAAGCGGCCCGGGCGTTGCGACCGGCATTCGGGCCGCCCCGGCCGGGTCTCGCAGAAGGCCGGCTGCCAGCTGATCGCCAGCACCAGATCGCGATGGGCATTGCGCCCGGCATCCGAATCCCGCCGGCGGGCCGGCGCGGCTCCTTCGCCCGCCGACTCGACGCGGCGCACACGCTCGCCGCAGGTCTTGGCAATCCAGCGCTGCGCCGGATCGGCGCCCGGAATTTCCACCTGATAATGGCTGCCGTCGCGGCGGTTCTCGCCGATCAGCTTGTAGGCCCGGTCGACGACCAGCCGCTCTCTCTGCCGGTCGGGACCACCGCGGATGGACAAGGTCGCGTCGCAGGCCTCGCGGGCGATGACGAAGCCCTCCAGCGGCTCCTGCGCGCGCGCGCCGCTCGTCCCGGGCCATGCCAGGATCAGCGCGAGCCCCATTGCGATCATGCCGTTCCGTGCGAAGCCGTTCATGCGGCGTCCTTCTCCCCTCCAGCCCGAGCCTGATTGTGCACGCCGGACGGCGATCGGCCAACCACCGCAGGGTCCGCGACACATGCCTGGCGGCTTGCGGTCAGGACGCCGCGTTGTCGGCGGCGGCCTCGATCCGGCCGCAGCCGACCGCGACCCAGCGCCGGTCCGGCTCGGCGCCCTGAATGCGGACGAGATAATGGGTCGCCGGCGCGCCGCTGCGCGCGATCAGCGCATAGGCCTTGCCGGGCTCGGTGGCGACGGTCCCGGGATTGGACGGATCGGTCAGCGAGGCCAGCGCCGGACAGCGCGCCTCGGCGATGAAGCGGCCGGTCACGGGCGTCTGCGCGACAACCGGCAAGGCCGCGAGAAGAAGGAGGGTGGCGAGAACCGTGCGTGTCATGGTCCCGGCGATAGAGCGGAACCGCGGCGGACGAAAGGCGAAACCCGCATCGTCGCCCGGCATCGCCCGCGCGCAACGGACCGGCCGCCCATTCCCGCCTCCATTGCGCCCCCGATCGCCGTGCGCGACCCGGCGAATCCGGCTATCGTCCGGCATTGCGACGCGGAGAGACGACATGTTCGACGGCAGCTACACACTCGACACCAAGACCGGCGCCGCGCTCCATGTCCATCATGCGCGGGCAACGGTCCCCGCCCGCGCCATCGTGCTCGTCCATCACGGCCTGTCCGAACATGCCGGCCGCTACGGCGCATTCGCTGCGGCGCTCGCCGCGACGGGCTGTCACGTCCTTGCCCATGATCATCGCGGCCATGGCTCGACCACGGCGGCGGATGCGCCGCTGCGCCGCTTCGCCCGCCGCAACGGCGCCGAGAAGGTGCTGACCGACTGCCGCGCCGTGCATCTGGACGCAATCGCCCGCCATCCGGGCCTGCCGGTGATCGTCTTCGGCCATTCCATGGGCGGCCTCATCGCCCTCAATTACGCCGAGCGCCATGGCCGCGACCTGGCCGGCGTCGCCGTCTGGAACGCCAATTTCACCGCCGGACTGGAGGAGCGCGTCGGCCGGCTGGCGCTCAAGGTGGAGAAGGCGCTGAAGGGTTCCGACGTGCCCAGCGGCATCCTGCAGCGCGCCACCTTCGAGGCCTGGGGCAAGGCGATCTCGCCCCGCCGCACCATGCAGGACTGGCTGTCCCACGATCCGGCGGCGGTCGACGCCTTCATCGCCGATCCGCTCTGCGGCTTTGCGCCGACCCTGTCGATGATGGAGGACGTCATGGCGCTGATCTTCCAGGGCGGGTCGGAGGCCGGGCTGGCGATGCTGCCGGCCGAGCTCCCCGTCCACTGCCTCGGCGGCACCGCCGACCCGGCGACGGACAAGGGCGAAGCGGTCACGGTGCTGGCCGGACGGTTGCGCCTCGCCGGCGTCAGGGACGTCACCCTTCAGATCGTCGAGGGGGCCCGCCACGAGACGCTGAACGAGGTGCCGCTCTATCGCGACCCGGCCCTGGCCGGGCTTTTCGCCTGGTTCGACCGGATCGTGCCGGCCGGCGACACCGCGCCCCGGCCCGCCTGAACGCACGCCGTCTGCGCGCTGCCCCTTGCCGGCGCGCATGCCCGTCGCATTCTCCTCTGCATGTAGGAATTCGTCATCGCGACCTCATGTCCGGCGCGCGCCGGGGGGTCGCGACAGCGGGGAGAATGCCATGACCGATCTCTTCAGCGAGCCGGCCCTTCGGGAGGTCCTCCAGCAGACCGCGCGACTTTTCGCGGCGGCGTTTCTCGGTGGCATCGTCGGCTACGAGCGCGAGAGCGGCGAACATGCCGCGGGCCTGCGCACCCACATGCTGGTGGCGATCGGCGCCTGCCTCTTCACCCTACTGATGGTCGTGCTGATCGACCGCTTCGACAGCGACTCGACCCGGGCCGACCCGATCCGCATCGTCGAGGCGGTGACCAGCGGCATCGCCTTCCTGGCGGCCGGCGTCATCATCCAGGCGCGCGGCCGGGTGAAGGGGCTGACCACCGGTGCCTCGCTCTGGCTGGCCGGTGCGGTGGGTCTCGCCTGCGGCCTCGGCGAATATCTCCTCGCGGTGATCGCCGTCGTCATGACGCTGATCATCCTGCGGGTCGTCAAGCATCTGGAATAGGCGTTCGCGACCCCGCCCTCAGGCGACGTTGCGCAGCGCTCCCGCGGCCACCGCCTCCTTGGGCAGCGCCACCACCACCCGGCAGCCGTCCCGATAGGCCGGATCGATGCTGATCCGCCCCTGATGCAGGCCGACGACGCGGCGGCAGAGCGCGAGGCCGATGCCGGTGCCGCCCTCGGCGCGCTCGCCCTGCTCGAACTCCTCGAAGACGCTCTCCATCTCGCCGGGCGCGATGCCGATGCCGTTGTCCTCCACCGAGATGATGTGCTCGGCCCCGGTCTCCTCGTGCCGCACGATCACCATGGGCAGCCGGTCGCCATGATGGGCGAGCGCGTTCTCGATGAGGTTCTGCAGCAATTGCCGGAACAGATGCGGCTCGACGTCGAGATTGGGCAGACGCGCGCTGTGCAGCGTCGCGCCGGCGGCCTCCAGCTGCGACGAGAGATTGAAACGGATCTCGTTCATCAGGAGGTTCAGGTCGGTCTCGCGGGTCGCCAGCTCCGCCCGGTTCTCTGCCTTGGCCGATTCCAGCAGCGAGGTGACCTGCCGGGCCAGGCCGTGGCCGCTCTTCATCATAAGGTCGACATAACTCTCGGCGCGCGGACTGAGCGTGGTCTCCCGGTCGTGGCGGATCATGTCCAGCGCGCTGACGATGCTGCTGATCGGCGAGCGCAGGTCATGCGCCGCGAAGGCCGAGAACTGGGCCAGCCGGTCGTTGGCCTCGGCCAGATGCCGCTCGCGCTCGGCCAGTTCGGTGATGTCGGTGGAGATCGCCAGAAGCCGCGGCGCGCCGGTGACGCAGGTAAAGGCGATCTTGCGGGTCAGAAGCACGCGCTTGCGCCCGGTATAGTCGCTCACGTCCTCGACGATCTCGCTGCGCCCGAGCGCCATGGCGCGGCGGTCCTCGGCGAGGAACAGCGCCGCCTCGTCGGGCTGGAAATCCTCGATGGTGGTGGTGCCGATGATGCCGGCCCGCTTTTGCGGGGGGAAGACTTCGAGAAAGGCGCGGTTCGCGTAGAGAATGACGCTGTTCTCGTCCTTCACGAAGACGAGGTTGGGATCGTGGTCCATGACCAGCGCAAAGAACTCCGAATCCATGCGTGCCCCGTCGCCGCTTCGTTTCGCGAATCACTGAACGCAAGAATTAACGGTTTCTTCACCGAATGCGAAGCGCAAACAGCAGCTTCCGCTGCATGTCACGGTCGCCGATTCGTCAGGTTAGCTGAGCGAAGACGCCGCCGCGTCAGCCGGAGCTGTCCGGTGCGGCCGGGTCCGCCGCCCCGTCACCCGCCACCGACAAGGTCGAAACCGGCAAGGCCGGCGGCGCCGGCGGGCCGATGAAGCTGGCGTCGTCGGGGAACGGACGCACCATGCGAAAGGCGATCAGCTCGTCCCGCGTCAGCACGTAGAGACTGTCCGCCGGGGTCTGCATCGCCTTGATCCACACCGCCGGATCGACGCCCATCGCCACCAGCAGCTCCTGGCACCGGGCAATGGTCTCCTGCACCCCGGCGATCGACCGGTCGATGTCGCGCGACACGTCCGAAAGCGGCAGCGCATAGACCTGGTGGACGCCCACCCAGGCACCCTGCCCCGCCTTGCGCGTCAGGCCGCCGGCCAGCACCAGCGGACAGGCCGAGGCGCAATAGCCGTCGGCCGGCACCATGGTGGACAGCCGCCGCTCGCGCAGCTCGCGCGCCATGAACATCGCATCGTCCACAGCGCCGCCCGGCGAATGCAGGTAGAGCGTGCGGGCTCCGGCCGCCTCGGGGCTCGCCAGGAAATCGCGGAAATCGCCCGCCGTGCCGATCTCGATCTGCCCGATCGCGCTGATCGCGCCGTCCGGCCCGGCCACGAAGCGCATGCGCTCGGCCATCGCCTCGCCGTCCACCGGACCGTCCCAGCCCGGCAGGCTCGGCACGCCCCGGTCGGGCGCCACAGGGATCGTCCTGGGCAGATAGGGGCGAACCTGGTCACCCGGCTCGGGACGCGCCAGCGGCATCGGTTCGGTGCGGCTGATCCGCTCGCGGTCGGCCGATGCCTCGGCCAGTTGCCGGTAGTCGAGGAAGGCGATCGAGCCGGCGATGACGAGCAGCGCCACGAAGACGCCGCGCAGGACCGCGCCCTCAGGGATCGCCCGGATCAGCCGTTCGACGCGTCCCGGTGATGCCTCCTCGCCGATCATCGCGGTTCAGCGCACCACGGTCTTGGGAAACGGCGTCGGCCCGCCGGCGGTGTTGGCCTGGACGATGTCGTCGTCCGGCACCTCCCGCGGATCGTGGGCCGCCATCTCGGCACGCGCCGCCGCCGGCAGCGCCTCGTCGGTTTCGGCCGTGCGCAGCTTCTTCTGGATGCGGATCGCCCGCATCAGTTCCGCCGCGCTCATGTCGCCGGTCTCCATCTCCTCGCCGTCCTCGCGGCGGATCACGTCCTGGACGATGCACAGGATGAAGATCAGCACCGCCGGCAACAGGTCGATGGAGATCGCGCCGGCCCAGGACGGCAGGAAGTCGCGGGCGTAGCGGATGACAGCTTCGGGCGAGGACAGCGGCGTGAAGCGCACCGGCACCACCACCGGCCGCGCCAGGATCTCGTCGGCGGCCGCCGCCAGGGCCTGGCTCTGGGCCTGCACCGCGGTCTCGACCCGGCCCACGACCTCGCTCTGGCGGGTGCGCAGATCGTCGTCGGCGCCGTCGGCGATCGGCGCGATGAAGGTGCGGCCGAGATCCTCCGCCGCGCGGCGCACGGTCGGCGCCACCGAGGTCTGCTGCAAGGCGGTGATCAGCCCGGACAGGGCGACCGCCTGCTCGGCATAGGCATTCGCGCGGTCGGCGATCGGCCCCTGCGAGGACACCAGCTGGCGCATCGCCGACAGCCGCTCGCCGCCCTCCCCGAACAGCGTCTTGACGTCTTCGCGCGAGGCGGTGATCTCGCCCTGCAGGCCGGTGAGCTGGTTCGACATCTGGCGCAGCAGCTGCACCACCGTGCCCGAGCCCGACGTGCCGGTGAGGATGCCCGAGCGGGCCTCCTGTTCGGAGAGCCGGGCAAAGCGCTGCGAGGCGAGCTGGATGTCGGGCAGAAGGCTCTGGGCCGCCAGCGCGTTCTCATGCGCCTCGTTCAGCTTCCCCTGATACTCCTCGGTCGTGACCGCCAGATGCTGCTCCAGCGCCGCCGCGCCGGCCAGCGCCGCGGCGTTCAGCCAGGACGACATGGCGATGATCATCGCCGCGCCGAGGCCCATCGCGACATAGAGCATCCGCCGGCTGCCCGGCTGGCGCACATGCGGCATGAACCGCATCAGATAGGACCAGAAGGCGTAGATCGCGACGGAGACCGCCGAGGAATAGACGATGGCGCCGAGGAACACCGTCGTCGCGGTGCCGTCGAGCAGCTCGCGCACGCCGAGATAGGTGTAGACGCCGCTGGCCAGCGCCAGCACCGCCAGCGTGATGCGGGTTGTCGTGTCGAGGCGGGTCAACTGCCCGCGCAGCGTATAGGATTGCGATGCGCTCATCGGCCCCTGGCCCTTCAGACATTCGTCGATGCGGGTCGAGCCGCTCAGCGTTGTTAACCCGACATTAGGGCTATCGCATGTTGGCGGGTAGCCGGGTGCCGCCGAAAGCTGCGCATGCGGTTAACCGCCGCGCCGAGCTCCATCGGTTTTGCCGATCGACCGATCGGGTTTTGCTATGACGACCAAGCAGAGCGCCCGCGACAAGTCATGCATCAAACGCATGGCTCACATACCGAATTGGACGTGGTGCCGAATCCGCCGATGACTATGTTCCACCGCAGTCAGCCGCCGACGGCACCTCCTCCCGCCGTTTGGCACTGGCTGTTTCCTCCCAAGGGTTTTTCGGAATCCTTCCTAATTCAGCCGGGTTCTCGCGAACCCGGCTTTTTTCTGTCCGGGCTTTGCCCGCACCTGCGCTTCCGACCACCGCCCACGAAAAAAGGCGGCTCCGGGGAGCCGCCTTTCATCACGCAATCATGTCTCGGAATGTCAGGCCTTGAGGCTGGCGCAGAATCGCTGGATCCGCTTGCAGGCTTCCTCAAGCGCCTCTTCCGACGTCGCATAGGAGATGCGGAAGTTCGGGCCGAGGCCGAAGGCCGAGCCATGCACCACCGCCACGCCCTCGGCCTGCAGCAGTTCGGAGACGAAGGTCTCGTCGCTGTCGATCACCGTGCCGGCTTCGGTCTTGCGGCCGATCAGGCCCTGGCAGGACGGATAGACGTAGAAGGCGCCTTCCGGCGTCGGGCAGTCGATGCCGCTGGCCTGGTTCAGCATCGACACGACGAGGTCGCGCCGGCCCTGGAAGATCGCGCGGTTGGTGTCGATGAAGTCCTGCGGACCGTTCAGTGCCTCGACCGCCGCCCATTGCGAGATCGAGCAGGCGCCGGAGGTCTGCTGGCCCTGGATCATGTCCATGGCCTTGATCAGCTGCACCGGGCCGCCGGCATAGCCGATGCGCCAGCCGGTCATGGCATAGGCCTTCGACACGCCGTTCATGGTCAGCGTGCGCTCGTAGAGCGCCGGCTCGACCTGGGCGGGCGTGGTGAAGGTGAAGTCGCCATAGACCAGGTGCTCGTACATGTCGTCGGTCAGCACCCAGACATGCTCGTGGCGCATCAGGACGTCGGTCAGCGCCTTCAGCTCGTCGCGCGTATAGGCGGCGCCCGACGGGTTGGACGGCGAGTTGAACAGGAACCACTTGGTCTGCGGCGTGATCGCCGCTTCCAGCGCTTCCGGCGTCAGCTTGAAATTGGTCTCGATGCCGGCCGGCACGAAGACCGGCGTGCCGCCGCAGATCGCCACCATCTCCGGATAGCTGACCCAGTAGGGCGCCGGGATGATCACCTCGTCGCCCGGGTTCATCGTCGCCATGAAGGCGTTGAACAGGATCTGCTTGCCGCCGGTGCCGACGATCACCTGCTCGGGCTTGTAGTCGAGGCCGTTCTCGCGCTTGAACTTGGCGGCGATCGCCTGGCGCAGCTCGGGAATGCCCGAGACCGGCGTGTATTTGGTCTCGCCCCGGTTGATCGCCTCGATGGCCGCCTGCTTGATGTTGTCCGGCGTGTCGAAATCCGGCTCGCCGGCGCCCAGGCCGATGACGTCGCGCCCCTGCGCTTTCAGCTCGCGCGCCTTCTGGGTGACGGCGATGGTCGCTGACGGCTTTACGCGGTCGAGGGCGGCGGCAAGAAATGCCATGGGTGCTGAACTCCGATCGTAGCTGCGGGAAGGCCCCTGCGGGCGCGCGGACCCTAATGCCAGCCGCGTCGGGCTGCAAGCCGGGCCCCGCGCGAGCCCGTCGCTATTCACCGGCCACGACCGTCGCCGCGACGATGGCGGCGAGACCGCCCGCCGCCCGGCCCTTGCCTGCCGTGCCGCGCCGATCCGGGACGCCATGGCTGCGGAATATTTTCCGATGCCTCGCTATAAGCGCTTATTTTTAAGGCGTTTTAAATCTCATCGGCTCAATAATAAGACAGCCCTATAGTCCATGCATTGGCGCTCGATGAAACCCTCCGCCTTTCGGTCCAGATTCCTGCGCGCCAAAGCCGGCAGCATCCCCGTCATGACGGCCCTGATGCTGGTGCCGATGATCGTCATCTCCGGCGGCGCCATCGACCTCATCGCCCATGAACGGCTGCGTTCGGTGCTGCAGGACGGTCTCGATCGCGGCGTGCTGGCGGCGGCCTCCCTCACCCAGACGCGCCCGCCGCGCGAGACCATCGAGAGCTTCCTCAAGGCGGCCGTGACGAAGGGCAGCTACGCCCTCGACGTGAAGGCCGACGAGCTCAGCAACGCCAAGCGGGTCGAGGCCAGTGCCACCGCCGTCACCGACACGGCCTTCCTGCGGCTGATCGGCATCGACCAGCTCACCGTGGTGGCCCATGCGGAGGCCGAGGAGAAGCGCAAGAACATCGAGATCTCGCTGCTGCTCGACATGTCCGGCTCCATGCGCTTCGACAAGTCCGGCAGCTATCCCGGCCCCAGCGGCGCCATGCGCATCAACTACCTGCGCCCGGCCGCCAAATCCTTCATGGACATGGTGCTGGCCGACGGCGCGGAGGACTACACCACCGTCAGCATCGTGCCCTATGCCGGCCAGGTCAGCATCGGCCCGGTGCTGTTCGACGCCCTGACCCGCAACCGTCGCCAGCACGACCGTTCGTCCTGCTTCCAGTTCGGGCGCAGCGACTTCACCCTCGGCGTGCCGGATTTCGCCAATCTTCCCCAGACCCAGCACTTTACCCAGGCGAACCATCACGACGCGCTGAAGAAGGCCGGCGAGGCGCAGATCACCGAACCCTGGTGGTGCCCGGACGATCCCCACGATCCGCGGCCGGGCACGACGCACGATTTCGTCGCGGGCGAAGGCAAGGACACCGACCGGACCAGCGTCTCGTTCCTCTCCAACGACCGCGAATATCTCAAGCGGCAGATCGACAACTACAAGCTCTATGACGGCACCGGCACGCCGATCGCGCTGAAATGGGGGCTGCTGCTGCTCGATCCGGCGATCCAGCCGATGCTGCGCGAGGCGGCGCGCTACCGGGCCCTGTCCGACGAACTCGACATCGACGCACGCTTCAGCAACCGGCCGGCCAGCTTCACCGATCCCGACACGATGAAGTTCCTCGTGCTGATGACCGACGGCGCGATCAGCAGCCAGCGCATTCCCAAGGATGCGAGCAAGCCGGTCCAGTACTACAACAATGGCAGTCTCAACACCGACCTCTATACCGTCGGCGACGCCGAACGCTTCGCCGCGGCCCTGTGCACCGCGGCCAAGCAGAAGAACGTCATCGTTTTCACCATCGGCTTCGACGTGAACGACACAGCGGCCAAGCAGATGTCGAACTGCGCCAGCGGCGCGGAGCGCTTCTACCGGGTCAACGCCCTCGACATCCAGGACGCGTTCAAGTCGATCGCCACGGCGATCCAGAAGATCAAGCTGATCGGATGACACGCCCCCTGCCGATCCTGAAGGCTCCGCTGCGCCTTGCCCGCGACCGGCGCGGCGCGACCGCCGTCGAGTTCGCGCTGGTGGTGCCGCTGTTCCTCGCCATGGTCTTCTCGATCTTCGAGGCCGGCTGGCTGATGACCCAGACGATCATGCAGGACGGCGCGCTGAACCGGATCGTGCGGCAGCTGCGCATCGCCGACAATGCGGCGATCTCGGCCGACGACCTCAAGCAACGGATCTGCGCCCAGGCGATGGTCTTTACCGATTGCGCGGCGAACACGACGGTCGAGCTGATTGCCCTCAGCAATGCCTCCGACACGATCCCGGAGACCGTCGCGCGCTGCGTCCATCGCGGCACCGTGCCGGCCTATCGGCCGGGCGAACGCTCGGAGCTGATGTTCGTCCGGGTCTGCACCTCGGTGCGGCCAATGACGCCAATGCTCGGCCTCGCCGTGGCACTGCCCGACGGCGACACCGGCGCCTACGGCATCAATTCCTACGCCGCCTTCGTCAACGAGCCGCAATGATGGCCGATTCTGCCCCCACGGATGGCGCACCGCCGCCCGCTCGCCATCGCCGCCTCCTCGGCGACCGGTCCGGCGTCGCGGCGGTCGAGTTCGCGCTGATCGCGCCGCTACTCGTCCTCGTCCTGCTCGGCACGGTCACGCTCTTCGACTTCTACCGGGAAAGCCTGGCGCTCGAACGCGCCACCGCCTCGATGAGCGACTACATGTCCCGCCAGACCGAACTGCCGAGATCGGTGCTCGACAACCGCATCATCGCCACGCTGAAGGCGCTGGTGCCGCAACCCGACGGCGCGCTGGAAGTCCGGATCTCCAGCCTGTCCCGCTCGTCGCGCGGCTTCGACACCGACTGGAGCTACCCGCCGGACGCCTCGCCCGCCTTCGCGGACCGCCCAATCCCCGTCGACCTCCTGCCGTCGGTTGCCATCGGCGACTCGATCCTCGTCACCGAGACGATGATCCCCCAGAACGCCATGTTCGACGTGGTCCGGCTGAAGGGCATGAACCACAGTTCGGTAGCAGCCGTCCGCCCCCGCTTCACCAAGCGCATTGCCGGGCCGAACTGAGCCCTCTCGATACGAGCGGACGATACGCCCGGCCCGTGCTCGACGGTCCGCACCACGCCTTCATTGCCGGCGGTGGCCAATGCTATGCTGCGCCTTCAGGCATGCGGCACAGAAGGCACGCGATGTTGACGATCCACGGGATGGCCGATTCCGGCAATTGCTACAAACCCCGGCTGCTGATGGCGCTGCTCGGCCGCCCGTTTCGCCATGTCGAGGTGAGCACGCTCGACGGCGGCACCAAGCAGCCCGCGTTCCTCGCCGCCAATCCCAACGGCAAGGTGCCGCTGCTTGAACTGGAAGACGGCCGCACCCTGCCGGAATCCAACGCCATCCTCTGCTATCTCGGCGACGGCACACGCTTCGTGCCGGACGACCGCTTCGCGCGCGCCGAGATGCTTGGCTGGATGTTCTTCGAGCAATACAGCCACGAGCCGCACATCGCTGTGCGGCGCTCGCTGCTGGTCTATCCGCAGATGCGCGAGGCCGCGACGCCGCAGCGTCTGGCCGACACACTGGCCGGCGGTCACAAGGCCCTGGCGGTGATGGAGCAGCGCCTGTCCGGGGCGCAATGGCTGGTGGGCGACGCGCCGAGCCTCGCCGACATCGCGCTCTATGCCTATACCCACCGGGCCGGCGAAGGCGGATTCGAGCTGACGGATTATCCCGTCATCCGAGCCTGGCTCACGCGGATCGAAGCGCTTCCCGACTACCGGCCGATCGGCTGGCTGCCCGGCGCCTGAGCGCCGGACTCAATCTTCACCGGCTGCCGGCCCATGCCGGCAACCCGTTCTGTCAGCGGACGGCTTACTGGCCCGAATAGACGACGCCGCAGGCAATGCGGTCGCCGGCGTCGCCCGAGGGCTGCGAGGAATAATCGTCGGTGCCGCCATGCACGACGATCGCCGAGCCGTCGGCATCGTTCAGCGGCGCCTCGCCGCCGGTCAGCGTCAGCGCCGGCGCGAAGCTCTCGAAGCTGGCCGAGCCGTCGGTGGTGGTGAAGTTCGGCAGGTCGCCGGCATGATGGCCGCCCTCGACCTTGTAGCCATGCTCCTTGTCGGTCGGGTTGTAATGGCCGCCGGCCGAGGAGAAATCGCCTTCGCAGACGCCGGTCTCGTGGACGTGGAAGGCATGGTCGCCATCGGCGAGATTGGCGAGATCGGCCGACAGCAGGAGGCCGTGCGGCGTCGGGGTAACCGTGACCGTGCCGGCCGAGCCGCCATCGGCGCCCTTCATCTCGACGGTGATCGGCTCCATATCGTTCTGCATGCCGGCATTCATGCCGTCGGACGGCGCGTTGGCCGGCTTGTCGGTCGGGGTCGGCGTCGAATCCTGCGCCATCGCCGGAACGGCGAACAGGGCGGAGGTGGCAAGAGCGAGTGTCGCGATGCGAAGCATGGGACGGTTCCTTCCGGTTGCGCAGGCCCGCGCCAGATTTGGTCCGCAGGCCTTAGTGTCGTCCCCCCGCAACGACCGCCCGGCGGCGATCGTTCCGCTCTGATCAGCCAGGCGTGAGCGCGCCGGCTGCCCGCAGGCATTGGTACGGAAAGGCAAGGCATGGCCCATCTTCTCGAGGCGCTCTGGACACGGCTGGGCGGGCCCGCCGACCAGGGACCGGTCGATCTGGCGAAGCTGACGCGGCGCTCCGTGCCAAACGACAGCGTCGCGGCGTCGCCCGGCGCCACCTCGGCACGGGTCGATGTCGCCCTGCCGGTCTTCGCGATCCCGCCGCAGGCCCTCCTCGCCCGTCTCGACGCGGCCCTCGCCGAGGATGGCGACGTCGTGCGGGTCGATCACGGCCAGACGCCGAACTACCGCCGCTATGTCGCGCGCAGCGCCGTCCTGCGTTTTCCCGACACGATCGACGTGGATGCCTTCGGCGCACCGGAGGGCACGCTAATGCGGATCTATGCGCGCGCGCTGCTCGGCCGTTCCGATCTCGGCGCCAACACCAGGCGCCTGAGCCGCTGGGCGGAGCTCCTGGCAAACGCCGCCCGCTGATCCCGCCCGCGCCGATCGCCGGTGCGGCGCACGGTGCCTGCCTTGCCTCGCCCCACCGGCTCCGATAGTCAGCAAGGCGATCGGTTCGCGGCGCTCCATCGGCCTTCGCCAACCTCTCTCCCATCCTGCCTCCGGTCGCCATGACACGCCTTCGCGCCAATTGCCTGCTGCTTCTCGCCGGTGCCGTCTGGGGCATGGGCTTCGTCGCCCAGTCGACGGCGATGGCCGCGGTCGGTCCCTGGACCTTCACCGCGGCGAAGTTCGGCATCGCGGCGCTGACCCTCGTGCCCTTCGCCATCGCCGAAGGCCGCCGCGCGGCGGTGCCGGTGCCGCCGGGCACAAGGATCGGCTTCGTCGGCATCGGCGCGCTGCTGTTTCTCGCCGCCATCACCCAGCAGATCGGCATGGTCACCACGACCGTGACCAATGCCGGCTTCCTCACCGGTCTCTATGTGGTGCTGACGCCGATCCTCGGCCTCGCCCTGCTGCGCAGCCGGCCGCACTGGGTGGTCTGGCCGGCGGCACTCACCGCCCTGACCGGCATCGCCCTTCTGGGCGGCGGCAGCCTGGCGGCGCTGAATGTCGGGGATGTGTGGATGCTGGTCTGCGCCGTGTTCTGGGCGCTGCAGATCGTCTTCGTCGGGCTGTTCGCCGGTCCGAGCGGCCGACCCTACACGCTGTCCTTCGTGCAGTTCGCCGTCACCGCGATCCTCGCCGGCCTCGGCACTTTGGCCTTCGAGGCGCCGACCCTTGCCGGCCTGTGGCAGGCCTGGCCGGAAATCGTCTATGGCGGCGTCCTGTCGACCGGGCTCGCCTTCACCCTGCAGATCATCGGCCAGCGTCACACGACGGCGGCGCAGGCGGCGATCTTCCTGTCGTCGGAATCGCTGTTCGCGGCGCTGTTCGGCGCGATCATCCTCGGCGAGCGCATCGCGGCCATCGGCCTCGTCGGCTGCGCCCTGATCTTTACCGCCATGCTGGCGGTCGAACTGGTGCCGATGCGGCGCTGGGGTAAAGCGCGGCACGCCGAAGCCTGACGGCACACGGCTCGGCATCGCGCGGCGTTGTCTCAGCCGCGATTGTCCGCCCGGCGCCACACGGCGCCGGTGTCGATCCTGCCTACTCGATCATGCCGCGATGGTTGCGGCGATACTCGTCGCGCATGCGGCGGGCATCCTCGATGACCGCGGCAGCCTCGACGAAGAAGCCGGCAACGCGCTGGTGGAAGCGGCGGGGACGGCTGGGAGAAGTCTGAGGGGCCATGATGGGTCTCCGGTCTGTTTCATGTTGCAATGCAACAGATAGGCCGCGCCGGGGGCACGTGGCACCGGGCCGCGTGCAAGGCAGCCATGCAGGATTGCCGCGATCGGCGCAGCGCACCGCCTTCCCGCCGCTGCCGCCTCAACCCGCTTCACGTTTTCGGGATCGGATCGCAGCGTGCCGCGTTGGCGCTGGACGCGTCCTCTTCACCGCTTCCCTCACGGCCCCGATCCGGAACACTCGCCATGATCCTTCTCTCGCTTCTCGGCGCGGCCCTCGTCGCCTGGACCATCATCGAAATCGGCCTGACCACCCTGACGGCCCGCGGCGCCGGCCCGCTCACCGCCTGGTCCATGCAGGGGGCGTGGCGGCTGGCGCTCCGGATTTCCGATGGCGACGAGCGCGGTCATCGGCTCCTGTCGGCCGCCGGCCCGCTCATTCTCGCCGGCTCGGCGCTGGTCTGGTTTGTCGGCCTGTGGCTCGGCTGGTGGCTGATCTTCCTCGGCGGCGGCGACGGCATCGTCAACGCCCAGACCAAGGCGCCGGCCGATGCGGTGGAAATGCTCTATGTCGCCGGCTACACGCTGACGACCCTCGGCCTCGGCGATTTCCAGCCGTCGGGCGCGCTGTGGCAGCTGCTCACCGCGCTCTGCGCCGCCAACGGCCTTCTCGCCCTGACCCTGTCGGTCACCTATCTCGTGCCGGTGATCTCGGCGGCGGTCGCCAAGCGCCAGCTGGCGATCACCATTCACGGCCTCGGCAGCACGCCGGACGGAATTCTGAGCCAGTGCCGGGACGGCGACGGCTATGGGCGGCTCGCCAGCATCCTCGATACGCTGTCCCCGAACATCATCACCCTCGGCCAGCAGCATCTGGCCTATCCGGCGCTGCATTACTTCCACTCGGGCGAAGCGGCGGCGGCGCTGCCGCTGCGCCTCGCCGCGCTCAGCGAGGCCATCGACAGCATCGCCGCCACCGTGCCCGCCGACCGCCAGCCCGACCGGCTGTCGATGATCCGCTGCCAGTCGGCGATCACCTCGTTCCTTTGGTCGCTGCGCTCCGGCCACATCAAGCTGTCGCGTGAGGAGCCGCCGCGGCTGCATGGCGACGATGCCGCCCGCCCCGCGCCGGCCGCCGGCATGGACGGGGTGCCCGCCGGCCATTCCGGATCGGTCGATCGCCGCCTGCTCCTGTCGCTGGTCCAGAGCGATGGCTGGTACTGGCAGGCGATCAATCGCTGCGACAGCGACGACGACGCCCTGGAGCGGCAGACCCGTCAAAACACCGACTGACGGTCACTGGCTGCGCGGATGGGCCGGCCGCAGATCGGCGAGCTCCGGCCGGAAGAACAGCCCGGCCTTCAGGCTGTCAGCGATCCGCTCCGCCTTCTCGTGGAACACCGCGGCCGTCGCCGCCGGAAAGCGCCGGCTGGTCGTCTCGCGCCACAGGCCGAGCCAGCGGTCGAACATGGCGAGATCGATCTCGCCGCGATGGCGGTGGTGGACGGCGAAGGGATTGCCCTTGTAGCGGCCCGAGGTGAGCATCACCGACGACCAGAAGGCCGTCAGCCGCTCCAGATGCGCCGGCCAGTCCGTCACCGCCCCCTCGAACACCGGCCCCAGCACCGGGTCGGCGCGCACCCGGTCATAGAAATCAGCGACCAGCAGGCGCAGCGAATCCTCGTCGACGATCGGCGAAACAATGCGGTCCTCGGACATGGGGCGACCTCGCGGCAGGCCGGCGGACGACGCCGCTGGCTAAACATGTATTTCTGATATATGTTTTATCGGCACAGCGAAAGGGAGCCCGGCGCATGCGCCTTACCCGCTACACCGACTATGCGCTGCGCGTCGTGATCTACCTCGCCGCGCGGCCCGACGGCCTCTCCTCGGTGGCCGACATTTCCGAGGCCTACGGCATTTCGCGCAACCATTTGACCAAGGTGGTCCACGAACTGGGCAAGGCCGGCTATGTCACGACCCTGCGCGGGCGCGCCGGTGGCATCCGCCTTGCCCGTCCCGCGTCGCAGATCTCCGTCGGCGAGCTGGTGCGGGCGACCGAGGACGGGTTCGACCTCGCCGATTGCGGCCGCTGCATCATCCAGCCGGCCTGCGGTATGAGCGGCGTCCTCGCCGAAGCGGTCACCGCCTTCCTCGCCGTCCTCGACCGCTACAGCTTCGCCGACCTGCCGAAACGCGAGATCGACATCCTGTCGCTGTTCCCGCTGGCCGAGGCGGGCAATGCGCCGCGCGTGGCGGCGCGCGCCTGATGGCCGACCACGCTCCCCAGGACGACTCTGGCGACGTCGAGGTCGACAGCACGGCGGTGGCCGCCGCCTTCGGCCTGCCGGTGGCCTTCTTCCGGACCGAGCTGCGCCGCGGCAATGTCCGCGGCACGGTCGAGCGCGGCGTCGGCGCCGATGCCGGGCGCCACCGGCTAGTCTTCCGCTATCGCGGCCAGCGCCGGGTGCTGATCCGCCAGCCCGACGGGCATCTGGTCCCGGAAGAGCCGGAGAGCGGCGCCCCGCCCTGCCAGAGCTGATCGCGGCCGAACGCCGCCGCAGGCTCGGCCAGGATGCCGCTTCGCCCGCACCCCCGCGCGATCCGTCCGTCACCGCTGCCAAGTCCCGCCGCGTCTGCTATGCCATTCGGGCCAATGAGGAGACGCGCGATGGACGAGACCGACGAACAGCCCCGGGGCGAACTGACCATCCGGCTGCCGGCCATGCCGGCCGACGCCAATGCCAATGGCGACATCTTCGGCGGTTGGGTGATGTCGCAGATGGATCTGGCCGCCGGCATCCGCGCCGCCGAGCGGGCCCGCGGCCGCGTCGCCACCATCGCGGTCAACACGCTGATCTTCAAGAAGCCGGTGAAGATCGGCGACACGCTCTGCGTCTATTCGACCATCGACAAGGTCGGCCGCACCTCGATCACCCTGTCCATCGAGGCCTGGGCCAAGGGCCGCGCCCGCCACGAGCGCACCAAGGTCACCGAGGGCACCTTCGTCATGGTGGCGATCGACGACGAGGGCCGCCCGACCGCCGTGCCGGCCGAGACCATCGCCGACTGAGCCCCGCTGTCAGGCACCGCGCGGCGCCCACAGGATGATCGCCGCGCCGACGAGGCAGAGCCCGGCGCCGGCCATGTCCCAGCGGTCCGGTCGGCTGCCCTCCACCAGCCACAGCCAGCCGAGCGAGGCGGCGATATAAACGCCGCCATAGGCCGCATAGGCCCGTCCCGCCGCCTCCACCGGCACCAGCGTCAGGAGGAAGGCGAACAGCGCCAGGCTGGCCAGACCCGGCACCAGCCAGAGCGCCGAGGCACCGGACCGTAGCCATGACCACATGGCGAAGCAGCCGGCGATCTCGGCCAGCGCGGCCGCGACATAGGTGACGGCGGTGAATGCGGGCGTCATCGGATCTCCCCTAGCGCGGAACGCGGCCCAGCTCGGCTCGGCGCTGCGCGACCCAGACGCATTGCATCAGCGGCAAGCCGCCCGCAACCGCGAGACCGCGACGGCTGCAGGGATGTCACCGCCGCGTCGGCCGGCAAGCCGCCTGCCCTGCACGGCGCAGCATCACCCGGACAAGCCGGCGACCCCTTCCTGGTGGTCGATCCCGCAGCAAGGACACCGCCGCCCGGTTGCCTTGTCGTGGCAGGGACCGTTATGCCGTACCGGCAGGGATCGGCGCGCCGGCCGCCTCAGACAGGCAAGCCAGCGGGTGTCGCCCTGCCGTCGTCACCGCACAGACGCCACGCATTCCGAAGGTCCAACATGCTGCAAATTCTCGTGCGCGACTTCGGCTACATCCATCTCGGTATCGGCCTCGTCGGCAATCTCCTCTTCGTCATCGGCTCGGTGCTGTTCTTCAAGGCCTTCGAGGAGTGGTACACGCTGGCCGTCTGGATGTTCGTCGCCGGCTCCACCGGCATGTTCCTCGGCTCCCTCGGCGAACTCGCCAAGACGATCTACGAGGCGAAGGAAAAGCGCCGCGACAAGCGCGCAGCGGACGCGGGCTAGCCCGAGGCGCCGTCCGCCAAGCCGGCCTGCCGCAGCCCTTCGCCGCCCGGATCACCCCTTGCGTGTCTTCCCGTCGATCAGCACCGCCTGCTGCCACGGGCTCGGCGCCTTGTCCGTGCGGTGGATGCAGCCGGCCCAGCAGCAGGGCCGCTTCCGGCCCTCGCGCAATTCGTCGATGGTGCGTTCGATGCGCCGCTGCCGCGTCTTTGCCTGCTTGGCGTCCTCGACCCAGCAGATGAACTCGTTGCGCCCGAGCGGCGTCAGCTTCTGCCACAGACCCAGCACCTCCGGCTCCGCCGTCAGCGCCGCCTGCATGTCCTCGCCGGCCCGGTGGACCGTCCCCTGCGGAAAATCATCGGCCATGATGCCTCCCGGCATGTCTCGTCCGGTTGCAGGTTCATAAAGTCAGGCGACCCTACGATCCGGGCCGGCGCCGCCGCAACCCGTCCCGGCGCCTATTTGCAGACGACGCGGCGGCGGTTCTTGGCGTCGAGATGCAGATGGTCGCGGTGGTCGTAATTGTAGCCCGGCCCCAGCACCGTGCCGAAATAGCGGCAGGCCGAAAGCCGCACGGCCTTCTGGAAACCCTTCTCGCGGAAGGAGAAGAAGCCTTTCTTCTCCACGGCCACCACCGAGCCGTCGGAAAAGGCGAAGCCGCGCACGTCGAGGGCGTTGCCCTTGGCGTGCTCGGAGACGGTGCGCGAACCGGCAATGCGCGAGCAGCGATAGGAGGAGGCGTTGAGCACCGCCGTCGGCCGCTTCCACAATTTCCAACGCGCGGCGGACTTCACCTCGTCCTCGACCCACTGCGAGATCCGCGCGGCGGCGGCGCAGTTCATCGTCGCGGCCGGCTTCATGGCGACGCCCCTGGCGATCGCGGTGATCTTCACCGGATGGGCGATGCCACAGGACTTGCCCCTGCTGACCGGATCGATGTCGACGAAGCTCACGCCCATCTTGCGCAGGGCCGTCCGGCACATGGCTTCTGAGCGCGGCATGGCGCGGTAGCCGCTCGGCGTCTGGTTCTCCAGCGCGCCGCGACCCGGCACCGGGCTCTGGGGGGCCGGCTTGCGCGCCTCCCCCAGCGAGGCGACGACGCTGCGCTGCCGCACGATCTTCGGGGTCGCCGGCGCGTCGCGCCGCTGCGGCGGCGGTGCGGCGGTCACCGCCTTTAGGCCGGTCCAGGGATCGGCGGCCGGCGCGGCTGAGCTTGTCTCGCCGCCGACGCTGCGGGGCGCGTCCAGCGGCGGCAGGGCGCCATTGCCGGCCGGCTGCAGCGGCGCGGCGGCGGGCACGCTGGCGCGGCGGCCGAGAAGATCCTGATAGAGCGAGCTCGTCGTCGAGGCCGACGACGCGGCGGCGGCTGGGGCTGCCGGGGCTGCCGGCGCGGCGCGGACGATCGGCTGGGTCGCGGCAAGCGGTTCGGGGGCCGCCGGCGGCGCGGCGGCGACGCCATCCGGCCGTGCGACGCTCGGCCGGTAGCCCTCGCCGGCCGACGGAACGTGGCCACCCCAGACCATGCCGCCCGATTGCGGAATGTCGCCGGGCGGGACCGGGGGCGCGAAGCCTGTCTGGGCGGCGGCATGCTGCGAGGAAAGGCTCGCCGTCACGATACAGGCGACGGCGAGCGCAGCGAAGCGCCATTCGCGAATACGCGATACCATGCGATGGCCTTTCGTCTTCCGCGAAACTCGAGCGGACAGCCGAAAGCTAGCCGGGTTTGGTAAGCGAAGAATGAACAGGCGGCGCTTTGTGCCGGGATGGAACAGCGCGGCCCGCCCGCAAGCGGCCGACGCGGCGGGTCAGGCGCGGCCGTCGTCGCGCAGCGCGGTGGCCAGCCAGCCGGCCTCGGCCTGGCGCAGCCGCCGGGCGGCGCGGGCCATGGGCGGTTCGGCGGAGAGCGGCCCGGGCACGCCCCCGGCCGCCCCGCAGCGCTCGCCGGAGGACGGCGCGACCGACCGGCCCGGTGCGGTCCGCGAAGGGCGGAGCGACCAGCGGTCTGGGGCCGAAGCGGGGCGATGACGAATGGTGATCATGGCCGCCAGCATGGTGGCCGGTGGCTGAACCTCGGCTGAACGGCGCGGCGCCGGCCGGCCATTTACAGGTCAATGCGAACCGGCGCCCTATATGAGGGGGACGCAGCGCCCGACGGGCGCGCGCGGCGTCCAACCAACGGAGCTGACGTATGTCTTCCCTGAATTTCGATCTGCCCGCCGATTTCTTCTGGGCCAAGTCGGCGCGCCGCGTCAGCCCGCGCGGCGGCGTCTCGCACAAGCGCTTCGACACGCTGGCCGAGGCGATCTGCAGCGCGATGGAAGACCAGGACACGCCCCGCTACAGCGTCTCGATCGACACCGACGAGACCTCCCTGACCATGGACGAGGTCGACGCGCTATATCGCAGCGACGATTTCGCCGCCTATCGCAAGCGCTACAGCGCCGCCTGACGCCCGCATCGCTGGCCGCGGGCGCCAGGCCGGCGTCCGGGCGGGCCGGGACGGAGCCGATCCCCCACGTTTGACCGTCATCCGGCCGCGCCGCCGCGGCCGGCATGCCTCAGGCGCGCTCGCGGTTGCGCATGATCCAGGTCAGGAACAGGGCGGTCGGCAGCGCCACGGCCACGATCTTCGCCGTGCCGCGCCGCCGGTGCAGGAAGTCTTCCAGCTCCTCGCGCCGGGTCGGCAGGTCCGGCTCCTCCAGCGACACCGACGCCCGGCCAACCGTGTCGGCCATGGTGGCGCCGCGCGAGCCCAGCGGCTGCGCCGGCGCGCGGGTCGTGTCGCGGGCGGTCTGGTGCTCCATCTCGGCATTCACCTCGCCGCCGACGATCAGGATCGTGGTGGAGATCCAGATCCAGGTCATGAAGCCGATCAGCGCGCCCAGCGAGCCGTAGGTGGCGTTGTAGGAGCCGAAATTGGCGACGTACCAGGAGAACAGCAGCGAGACGACGACGATCACCACCACCGTCAGCACGGTGCCCGGGGTGATCCAGCGCCATTTGGCGCGGGTGCGGCTCGGGCCCCAATGGTACAGCGCCGCAATGCCGAAGGACACCAGCAGGAAGATCGCGGCATAGCTGGCGATGCTGACCAGCCATTTCGTGTCAGTGCCGATGCCCAGGAGGTCAAGCGCCAGCGGCAGGCCGACGACGAGGCCGATGAACAGGATCGCCGCGACGATCGCCCCCAGCGTGAAGACGAAGGAGGTCAGGGTCAGCGTGACGAAGCTGCGCTTTTCCGCCTCGTCATAGGCGACGTTCATCGCCTCGAACAGCGCCTTCATGCCGGCATTGGCGCTCCACAAAGCGATGGCCAGCGAGATGACGAAGGTGAAGCCCAGCGTGGTGTTGCCCTGCGAGGCCAGCCGCGTCAGCTGTTCGTTGATGATCTCCATGCCGCCGCCGGGGATCAGCGCCTGCAGCATCGCGGCGTGCTCCTGCACCGTGGCGGGATCGGCGAACAGGCCATAGACCGAGACGAGCGCCGACAGGGCCGGGACGAAGGCCAGCAGCAGGTAATAGGTCACGCCGGCCGCCACGAGCATCACCCGGTCGTCGCTGATCTCGGCAAAGACCCGCCAGGCCACGTCCTTCCAGCCCGCGGCGGGAATCTGCGACGGCCGCACGGCCCCGCGCCCCCTGCCCGCCTGGTCGGCCCGCCCCGCCGCGTTCCGGGTATCACTCGTCATCAATTGCGCTCCTTGGTTCGTCCATTCGCAGGACAAACGGCCCGAACGCCATTCCGTTGCCACATTGCGGCGAGGTGGGTGGTGACGTCGTCAGGCCAGCGCGGCACCGTAGGGAAATCCGGTATTCGGCTGCGGGAGCCGGCGATCAAACGGAGTAAGACGCGCGAAGGATTTGCAGAATGACATCTGTGGACGCCCCCGAAGAAGCAAGAGGTAAAGTGGGTATTGGCGTAGTCGGGCGCTGCCATCTGTCCGGCCTCATGATGCAGCGCCATGCTGCGGGCCCGTATGGGAGTTCGCGGATCGGATCCATGTCAGCTGTGGTCGGAAGCGGAAGGGCAGCTGCTCGGCGCCCCCCCAGAGCTGCCGGTCGGCTTTCGGCTTGAAGCGGACAGCGCATACCGCAGTGGTGAACGACGATATCGCCCGAAGCCGCCCAAGTTGACGGCTGTTGGTCCTGCCCGCCCCGCACACAAAAACGGGCCCGGCCTTGCGGCCGGACCCGTCAATCTCAGCGTCCGGTTGCCGCCTTTTAACGGAAGAGCGACAGCAGCGACTGCGAGGAATTGTTGGCGATGGACAGGGCTTGGACGCCCAGCTGCTGCTGGGTCTGCAGCGCCTTCAGGCGGGTCGACTCTTCGGTCATGTCCGCATCCACCAGCGTACCGACGCCCTTCTCGATGGAATCGCGCAGGTTCGAGACGAACTCCGACTGGATATCCATGCGGCTCTTGGCGGCGCCGAGGTTGGAAGCGGCGGTGGTCATCTTGCCGAGCGCAGTCTCGACATTGGTGATCATCTTGCTGAGCACGTCATCGACCGAGAGGTAGTTGGGCTGGCCAGCGACAGCCTCGCCCGTGGCGGCGTTCACCTTCGCCTGGTTCAGCGCCGTGGTCGAGATATCCAGGCCGGAGACGTTGAGGATCAACTGATCTCCCAACGTCGCTTCATTGCCGTCATTGTCCAGGATCGTCGTGCCCAGGGTGCGGACGTCGAGGATGCCGTTCTTGTAGAGGGTCGCCGGGACAGCACTCGAATTGTCACCGAAGAGCTTGAGCCCTGACGTGTCGATGTCGATGGTGCCGACGCTGACGGCCCCGGCCGACGAGCGGTTGAAGGAGGCGACGACGCTCTTCGAGGTGCCTTCGACGTCGTTGAAGCTCAGCCAGTTCTCGCCGGAGAAGGAGGCCGAGGTGGCGATCGAGGCCAGCTGCTTCTGCAGCTCGCCGATCTCCGACTGGATCTTGTTGCGGTCGACGCCGGGCTCCTTGGCCGCGACCAGCTTGACCTTGATCTCGTCGACCACATCGATGGCGGCGTTCATGCCGGTATAGGCGGTGTCGACCTTGGCCTGGCCGAGGCCGAGGGCGTCCTCGACGGCGCCCAGCGCCTTGTTGTCGGACCGCATCGTGGTCGCGATCGACCAGTAGGCGGCATTGTCGGAGGCTGCGCCCACCCGGTGACCGGTCGAGATCCGGTTCTGGGTCTGGTCGAGGTTGCTGTTGATCATCGACAGGCTCTGCAGCGCCGTCATGGCCGATGTATTGGTATTGATCGAGGTCATCTGTTCGAAGTCCCATACGCATAACAGGTTTGAAGGGACATTCCGGCTCCCCGGAAAGACAGGACGACATCATGTCTGCGAGATGACTTTCTCTCCCGCCCTGTCTTGAACTATAAGTGCGCCTTAGATTATATCCGACGTGCTAATTTTCATGGTTACCAAGACCTTATATAACTTAGCCGTGCACCGATCGCGCATTGCAACCCGCCGCCCGCGAGGCCGCCTCGCGCGCGGCGCGACGGCGGTTACGGCCCCCGGTTCTTCCGATCGAATTCCGCGAACAGCCCCTCAGACGGACCGCGTGATGCCGCCGTCGACGCGCAAATTCTGGCCGGTGATGTAGCCGCCGCCCTCCGAGACGAGGAACGCCACCGTCGCGGCAATCTCGGCGCTGGTGCCGTAGCGGCCCATCGGCACGCGCTGGCGGCGCGCGTCGGTCTCCGGCAGGCTGTCGATGAAGCCCGGCAGGACGTTGTTCATGCGCACATTGTCGGCGGCGTAGCGGTCGGCGAAGAGCTTGGCGAAGCCGGCCAGCCCGGCCCGGAAGACGCCGGAGGTCGGGAACACCGGGTCCGGCTCGAAGGCCGCGAAGGTCGAGATGTTGACGATGGCGCCGGCCTTCTGGGCGACCATGATCGGCGTCACCAGCCGGATCGGCCGGACCGCGCCGAGGAAATACACCTCCATGCCCTCGTGCCAGTCGTCGTCGGTGAGATCCAGCACCGGCCCGCGCGGGCCGTGGCCGGCGCTGTTTACCAGCGCGTCGATGCGGCCCCAGCGATCCATCGTCCCGTCGACCAGCCGCTGCAAATCGTCCGGCGAGCGGTTCGACCCGGTCACGCCGAAGCCGCCCAGTTCCTCGGCCAGCGCCGCGCCCTTGCCGGAGGACGACAGGATCGCGACGCGAAAACCATCCGCCGCCAGGCGTCGCGCCGTCGCCGCACCCATGCCGCTGCCACCGGCCGTGACGATCGCTACCTTCTGGGTCATCTGGATGCCTTTCCGTTCGGCCCGCGCCGGGCGGCGGGGCTTCGATCGGGCAATTCTGGCACCGCCCTCCGATCGGGACTATGCAGAAGTTCGGCTGTCACACTGCAGGAAATCTACTGGATGCACGGACGCTCTCCCCGCCTGCCGCCGCTGAACGGCCTGCGCGCCTTCGCGGTCGCCGCCCGCCATGGCAATTTCCGGCTGGCGGCCGAGGAGCTCCGCGTCTCGCAGGGCGCCGTCGCCCAGCAGGTGCGCGGGCTCGAAGCCGAACTCGGCCTGTCGCTGTTCGACCGCCTGCCGCGCGGCCTGGCGCTGACCGACCAGGGCCGGGCCTATGCCGCCCAGCTCGGACGGGCCTTCGAGTTGATGGCCGACGCGACGGCCGCCCTCAAATCGGCGCCGCGCCATCTGACCATCAGCGTCACGCCGACCTTCGCGGCGAAATGGCTGATCCCGCGCCTGCCGGATTTCGCGGTCGCCCATCCCGACATCGAGTTGCGGATTTCCGCCTCGGACCGCCTCGCGAACTTCCAGTCCGACGGCGTCGATCTCGCCGTGCGGCAGGGGCGCCCGCCCTTCGGGCCGGGCCTGCGCGCCGATCCGCTGTTCGTTCAGGAGATCGTCGCGGTCTGTGCCCTGGCCTTGGCGACGGCGCTGGCCGCGTCTTCCGGCACCGCACCGCTCGACGGAATGGTGCTGCTCGACGACGCCCATGATCTGTGGCCGCAATTCGCCGACACGATCCTGCGAACCCGCCTGCCCGACACTGCCCGGCACGTACGCTTCAACCAGACCGCCCTGGCCATCGACGCCGCCATCGCCGGACAGGGCGTCGCCCTCGCCAGCCGCTTCCTGGTCGCGCAGGATCTGGCCGCCGGGCGCCTTGTCCTCGCCGTGCCGCAATCGCTGCGCGGCGACAGCGATTTCCACGTCGTCACGCCGCGCGCCCGCCAGCCGGCGGCGGTCGAAGAGGTCCGCGCCTGGCTGCTGCGGCAGCGCGCCGCGTAGACGCCGGCACGCCGCCGCAATTTGCCCCGTTCGCCCGGCTTCCAACCCCGGGGGCCGGTCCCTATATGTTCCGCCATGGCTTCCAGATCCCGCACCACCCGCTCGCGTCCCGCCTCCGACACCGCCGAGGACGAGGCGCCCTTCGATCCGAGCGCGCCGGCGCGGCGCGGCGGCTTCGCGGAAGCCCCGCAGGCCGATTTCGCGGCGGCGCAGGAATTTGCCGGGCCGGTCTCCGGCTGGGCCGACGAGATCGCCCAGGGGCTGGAGACCACGGCCGAGCATGTCGCCGACGGCGAAGCACCCGCCGAGCCCGAGCCCGCGAAGGCCAAGGCGAAGCCCGCCGCCAAGTCCGGCAAGACGGCGGCCAACGCCGGCGCGCGGCCCGGCAAGACGTCGCGCGGCACCTCGATGGGCGGCACCAGCGATCCCAAGCAGCGCGCCGCCGCCGGGCTCAATCCGGTCGCCGGCATGGATCTCAGCCTCGAGGACGCCAAGGGCCTGCCCGAGGGCGGCGTCACCGCCACGGTCGACGCCCTCACCAAGCTGATCTCCGAGGGCAATCCGCTGCTGAAGAACGGCGAGATCTGGGTGCCCCACCGCCCGGCCCGGCCCGACAAGTCCGAGGGCGGCGTGCCGTTCCGCATCGCCTCGGACTACACGCCCCAGGGCGACCAGCCGACCGCCATCGCCGACCTCGTCTCCGGCATCACAGACCAGGACCAGACCCAGGTGCTGCTCGGCGTCACCGGCTCGGGCAAGACCTTCAGCGTCGCCAATGTCATCGAGAAGACCCAGCGCCCGGCGCTGATCCTTGCCCCCAACAAGACCCTGGCGGCGCAGCTCTACGGCGAGTTCAAGGCGTTCTTCCCGGACAATGCCGTCGAGTATTTCGTCTCCTATTACGATTATTACCAGCCGGAAGCCTACGTGCCGCGCTCCGACACCTTCATCGAGAAGGAATCCTCGATCAACGAGCAGATCGACCGGATGCGCCACGCCGCCACCCGCGCCCTCCTGGAGCGCGACGACGTCATCATCGTCGCCTCGGTCTCCTGCATCTACGGTATCGGCTCGGTCGAGACCTACACGGCGATGACGTTCCAGATGTCGATCGGCGACCGGCTCGACCAGCGCCAGCTCCTCGCCGACCTGGTCGCCCAGCAGTACAAGCGCCGCGACATGGATTTCCAGCGCGGCTCCTTCCGGGTGCGCGGCGACACGATCGAGATCTTCCCGGCCCATCTGGAAGACCGGGCCTGGCGCATCTCGCTGTTCGGCGACGAGATCGAGTCGATCCAGGAGTTCGACCCGCTGACCGGCCAGAAGACCGACGACCTCAAGTCGGTGAAGATCTACGCCAACTCCCACTATGTCACGCCGCGGCCGACGCTGAACCAGGCCGTGCGCCTCATCAAGGAGGAGCTGCGCCACCGCCTCGTCGAGCTGGAAAAGGCCGGCCGCCTGCTGGAAGCCCAGCGGCTCGAGCAGCGTACCCGCTTCGACATCGAGATGATCGAGGCCACCGGCTCGTGCCCCGGCATCGAGAACTATTCGCGCTACCTCACCGGCCGCCAGCCCGGCCACCCGCCGCCGACCCTGTTCGAATACCTGCCCGACAACGCCCTGGTCTTCATCGACGAGAGCCACGTCACCGTGCCGCAGATCGGCGCCATGTATCGCGGCGACTTCCGCCGCAAGGCGACGCTGGCCGAATACGGCTTCCGCCTGCCCTCCTGCATGGACAACCGGCCGCTGCGCTTCGAGGAGTGGAACGCCATGCGGCCGCAGACCGTCGCGGTCTCGGCCACCCCCGGCTCGTGGGAAATGGAGGAGGCCGGCGGCGTCTTCGCCGAACAGGTCATCCGCCCCACCGGCCTGATCGACCCGCCGGTGGAGATCCGCCCGGCCCGCAGCCAGGTCGACGACCTCGTCGGCGAGATCCGCGACACCGTCGACAAGGGCTACCGCGTCCTCGCCACGGTGCTGACCAAGCGCATGGCCGAGGACCTCACCGAATATCTCCACGAGCAGGGCATCCGCGTCCGCTACATGCATTCGGACATCGACACGCTGGAGCGCATCGAGATCATCCGCGATCTCCGCCTCGGCGCCTTCGACGTGCTGGTCGGCATCAACCTTTTGCGCGAGGGCCTCGACATTCCCGAATGCGGTCTCGTCGCCATTCTCGACGCCGACAAGGAGGGGTTCCTGCGCTCCGAGACCTCGCTGATCCAGACCATCGGCCGCGCCGCGCGCAATGTCGACGGCAAGGTCGTGCTCTATGCCGACCGCACCACCGGCTCGATGGAGCGGGCCATCGCCGAGACCAACCGGCGCCGCGAGAAGCAGGAGGCCTACAATGCCGATCACGGCATCACCCCGGCCTCGGTGAAGGCGCAGATCGCCGACATTCTCGACAGCTATTACGAAAAGGACCATGTGCGGGTCGATGTCGGCCCGGGCGCCAAGGAAGGCGCCATGGTCGGCAACAATCTCAAGAGCCATCTCGAGCATCTGGAAAAGCAGATGCGCGACGCCGCCGCCGATCTCGACTTCGAGACCGCCGCCCGGCTGCGCGACGAGATCAAGCGGCTGCAGGCCAAGGAGCTGGAATTCGGCGGCCTGCCCGGCGGCGATTCCGGCTCCGGCGGCAAGAAGGCCAAGGGCGGCGGCAATGTCATCGACGCCGCCGACCCCATGGCGATGGCCGCCGAACTGGAGGAGGAGGCGATCTCCCCGGTCACCGGCCGCTCCAAATACGGCCGCAAGACCAAGCGCGACCGCCAGCCTGCCGGCGGCGAACGGTTCGGCCCGCGCGGCGAACCGCTGAAACCCCGCGGCGAAGGCTCCGACCGCCGCCCGGCGCCGCTGGCCCGCCCGCCCAGGCCCGGCGACGCCGCCGCCTCCCCCGCCGGCCATGACGCCAGCGCGCCGACCGACGGCCCGTCGGGCCAGCCGGGCGGCGACACGACTGCCGGCTCGTATTTCCAGAAGCCGTCCCTCGACGACATGGGCCCGGGCACCGACACGGCGCGTCCCGACCGGCCGGGCCTGTTCCGCAAGAACTCGCTGGACGAAATGACCGTCGGTCGCACCGAAAAGCCGGTCGGCAAGCCCGCCCCGAAAAAGCCGGCGACCCGCAAGCCTACGGACACAGCCTCACCCGCGGCGGACACCGGCTCCGGCACGGGTCCGGGCATGGGCAGGGGCACGGGCCCCAACGCCCCTCATGGTGAGCCTGTCGAACCACGCACCACCTCAGGTGACGCCGCCCCCATCCGCCGCGAACGCATCGGCCGCGGCTCCTACGAGGACCCCGCCGACCAGAAGCGCAAGCGCCGGCCCGGCAAGACCGGCCGCCCGGGGCGGTAGGACGGCGACGGGCCCACGGCCCCCTGATCCCTCATCCTGAGCCTGTCGAAGGATCGGGGATCACACCTCCAGCCGAACACAGCGCCAAGCGCCCTTCGACAGGCTCAGGATGAGGGGCTACTGCAAAGGAATGGGAGCGCCCCCCCTAGCCCCAGTCGCGGCGCATGGTGGCCATGCCGTTGCGGCGGCCGAGTTCCTCGTAGCCGGCGGCCTCGTAGACCCGCAAGGCCGGCTCGTTGTCGAGCTCGACCTTCAGCGTCACCGAGATGGCGCCGAGATCGCGGGCGGCCTGTTCGGCCAGCGCCGCCAGCTGCGCCCCGGCGCCGCCGCGGGCCGCCTCCTCGACGAAGACATAGACGAGGTGGCGCACCTCCGGCCCGATGCCGACCCGCAGGGCGAAGAAGCCGACCTCGCGGCCGGTCGCGTCGACCAGGTAGAAGGAGGCGTCGTCGGCCTCGTTCAGCCATTTCTCCCGCCATTCCAGCGGGTCGAACGGATGCTTGGCGTTGGGATTGACCAGGGCGAGGTCGTCGGCCTCGACCAGCAGCCGGGCGAGCGGTGCCAGGTCGAAGGGCGCATTGGCGCGAAGGGCAAGGTCGGACACGGGCGGCTCCATGGCGGTGTCGTCAGGGAAGTTGGGCGCGCCCCTCGCACGGACCAGCCGCCGTTTCAACCGCCTGAACGCCCGAAACCGGCCGCTCGAAGCGTCCCGGAAGCAGTCCCCCTCCGGCGTCATCCCCGGGGCCTGACCCGGGGACCCATGCCAAACCCTCACCACCGCCGCCAACGCTGACGACGGCACCACCGGCCGTCAGCGCGGAACGGCGCCGTCCATCATCGCGGCATTGTTCTCCCAGCGGGCGCTGCGCACCTCGTCGGACGGCGTCGCGCAGGCGCCCAGCATCAACAGGGCAAGAAGGGGAAGGAATTTCATCGGGTCGGCTCCTGAAGGAAAACTATCGGCAGAGTTCGGCGAGATGCCAGCCGCCGGCCGGACTCGCCACGTCGGCGATCTTCCAGCCGGCCGGTGTCTCGGTCACGGTCCAGACAATCGCCTGCGCCTGTTCGAAATTGCTGAACCGCGCCGTCACCTCCACCGCGTCATCGCCGGTCGGAGTACTTGCGAGCGTCAGCGTCTCGGTCACTTCGGTGTCGACGAAATCCTGCCCGTCGATGACGAAGGAGAAGTCGAGGCATCCGATGTCGCCACCGGCCGCCTCGGCTTCGTGCCGCTCCAGGGTCTCCCGCGCGGCGCCGGTGAAACGGTCCGACTCGCGCTCGGCGTCGAAGGGCGGCGTATAGAAGGCGCGCCCCGCCGCCTCGGCGCCGGGATCGGCGGCGGCGGGCAAGGCCGGGGCGAGGATTGTGAGCGCCGAGAGGAGGCGGAGGAAGCAGGCGGATGCGGTCATCGGGGCGGTCCGAAGGAGGAATGTCGCGCAATCTCGCCCGGCGCCCTGCCCCTGTCCAGCAGCATCGGCGGCGGCGCCCCGGTCAGTGCGGGTTCTGTCCCGGCACGATGCCGCCGGCCGGCGTGTCAGCCATCACCGAGGGCGTCACGCCGTTCACCAGCGGCTGAGCCGATGCCTTGCCGTAAACGCTGCCCACGCCGTAGAGCCACGGCAAGCCGGGGCTGTAGGGCCGCAGCACGACGCGCCCGTCCGGCAGCACGACACGGCGCGACTGCTGCTTCTCGCGCTCCGACAGGCGCACGCCCACCGGCTCCTGGGCGGCGGCCGGCAGCACCGGTGTCATGAGCGCGGTGGCAAGGAGAGCGGCAAGCATGCGGCGCATAGTGGGAGTCCTTCCTGTTTCGATACCGGCCACAACGCGCAAGCGGCCATCCGCGTTGCAGGCCATCAGTCGGAGATCTGCCCCGGCACGATCCCGCCCGACGGCGTCCCGCGATCGGCGGAGCTGTTGGCCGAGCGCGTGCCCTGACAGCCGGCCGCGACCAGAAGCACGCAGGCGGTGGTGATGGTAAGAATTCTTCGCATGACGGTCTCCGGCAGGTTGGATCTGCTCGCAGAACGGTCCGGCCCCGCCGGAGTTGCCGCGATGTGACGCACGCCTGCGTGAACGGCGCCCTCAGCGCTTGCGGGCGAGCACCAGATGTCCGGGCGCCGGTTCGCCCTCCTGCCGACGCACGACGATCGACGTCGCCTCCAGCGTCTCGAAGCCATGTGCCGCCATCCGGTCGCGCACGTAGCTCTCCTTGTGGTGAAAGCGCTGGTGCGGCCCGACCATGAAGTCCCGTGCGCCAAAAGTCGCGTCCGGCATGGTCTCGGTCGAGAAGCCGAAGATGCCGCCGCCGCTCATTCGCGCCGAGGTCGCGGCAAACAGCGGATCGAGCCCGCCAAGATAGGGCAGCACGTCGGTCGCCACGACGAGATCGAAGGGCTCGGGCTCGTCGAATTCCTCCAGGAAGCCGACCGCCTCGCCGATATAGAGATGATCATAGACACCCTTGTCGAAGCAGGTCTCGATCATGCCTTCCGACAGATCGACGCCGATCAGCGTCGCAATCCGGTCCCGCAGCGCCTCGCCGGCCAGGCCCGTTCCGCAGCCGAGATCCAGC
The DNA here is from genome assembly GCF_026153195.1 of Aurantimonas litoralis. Classification (NCBI taxonomy): domain Bacteria; kingdom Pseudomonadati; phylum Pseudomonadota; class Alphaproteobacteria; order Hyphomicrobiales; family Aurantimonadaceae; genus Aurantimonas; species Aurantimonas litoralis. The sequence goes on from NZ_JAPFBM010000001.1 coordinate 123,417, forward strand.
GCCCGCTCATAGGGTCCCGGCGCGACCGCCGCCAGCCGCTCGGCGATGAGGCCCGGCACGCCATAGCCGAGCTGGCGCACCAGGATGTCCTCGAAATCGTCGGCATGCTGGTCGAACAGCGTCGCCACATAGGCGTCGCCCGCCGAGGCCGGCGTCTCGCCCTCGCCCATCGCCGCCATCCGCACGGCGGCGCCGGCATGGTCGTCCGGATCGAGCGCCAGGCAGCGGCGATACGCGTCGGCCGCAGCAGTGCGGTCGCCGGCCTTCTCCAGCGTCAGCGCCTCTTCATAGGCTTCGGCCAGGGCCGCCTCGTCGATGGGGGTGTCGCTCATTGCCGCTCCTATGGGTGTCGCGGTGCCTCTTAGGGCAAAGTTGAGGCCGGCGACAGCCGACCCGCATGGCTCTGTGGATCAGACGGCGGCCGTGCCGCTGCCCAGTTCGTTCACGAGGGCCAGCGCCGCGGCGGCAATCCGCGCCGCCGGCATGCTGCAGAAGATCTCCGGCATCCCGTCGATCTCGTCGGCCTGCGCCGCCGCCTCGTCGCTCAGCGGCACATGGAAGAAGCCGAAATTGCGCACCCCGAGCGCATCGGCGTTGAAGGCCAAGCGGTAGAGCGTGTCGTTGCAGAGATAGCCGCCCGCATCCGACGACCATTCGAAGGACACGCTGGCGCCGCGCAGTGCCGATGTCACGGTCTCCCATGGCATCCGGCAGGCGAGCGCCTCCGGTCCGTCGAGCACCGCCGGCCCGGCGGGAAACGCGCCTGTCGCATCGGCCTGTCCGAGCTTGCGGCGGTTGCGGGCGACCCGTTCGATGCGCAGCCGCTCGGCCCGCTTGTGCAGACCGAACAGGACGACGCTGGTCGGTGCCAGGGTCTCGATCAGGGTTCGCAGGCGCGGCCAGCTCGTTTCCCACTCCACCGGCAGGACGGCGGCGCGAAACGCTTCACCGTGGCGCGGGTCGGATTCGAGGGTTCGCACCATCGCTTCCGTCGGATTGTGGGGCGCACCGGGGAAGGAGGAAAATCCGCAAACGAGTATTTTCATTTGAGATGAATGCCTTGGGAAGAGCCCGCCGATCGCGGCGTCGATCCGTCTTTACAGCGGGTTTTGGATGGTGGAAGCTGTATTGCCTGTCCCGAAATGGCACGCGACACGCGCCCTGAATACGTCGCTCGTCGGGCCGGAAACGGGATAGCAATGAAGGAGGCTTCGGGCAATCTCGCGAACAAGGGTCATGGACGAACTGCGTATCGGAGGCGCATCCTCCGGGTGGTCTGCGGTACAATTTCAGGCCACGATGTATCGGTTCCTTTCCTAGTCAAGACTTGCCTGCCACCGCCAAACGGCGACTCGTAATGCCAGGATAAGGGATACCGACGATGGCACAGACCGGTACGGTCAAGTTCTTCAATACCGAAAAGGGCTTCGGCTTCATTAAGCCCGACGATGGCGGCGCGGACATCTTCGTCCATATCTCCGCCGTTCAGGCCTCCGGCCTGCCGGGGCTCGAGGAGAACCAGAAGGTCTCCTACGACACCGAGCCGGACAAGCGCGGCAAGGGTCCGAAGGCCGTTAATCTCGCCGCAGACTGAACTCGTCTCACGGTAGTCGCGGTAGGCTTCCCCCTGCCGCCTCATCGTGAGACCTAGACTGGGAAAGCCCGTTACGCGTTTGCGCCGGGCTTTCCTTTCCAGGCACCAATCCTGTACCAGTTCGATACGGAAACGTCTGGCACGCCACGTGCAAGGCCACACCCGAACGCCAGCAAAAGGCGAAAACGGGAGTGCAATCCATGTCTCAACGCCACCGAGAGGCCCGCGCCAGATCCAGCCATATCGCTGTGATCGCCAGCCTCACCGCCATGTTCCTCGCAACAGCACCCGCCAGCGCCCAGACCTATCTCGATGGCGGCGGCGGCAGCAGTTCGCGACCGCAGTCCAGCGACCCGACAGGTGGCTTCCTCGACGGCGGCGGTCCCCTGCAGCCCCGGCGCGGAGTCCGGAACGGCCAGCGCCGCGACGGATTTCTCGACGATGGCGGGGGGATCGGCAGACGACCCGACATCTTCTTCAGGTCAGGCGGTGATCGTGAATTCCTGAGGGACGGCGGATCGATCCGCACGCCGGCCGATATCGTCTATTCCTACGAGCGGGAAGAGTTTCTCGAAGACGGGGGTTCGGTCGTCGTCGAACCGGACATCCTGATCGACGACCGGCGCCTGCGTCGCGGTCGCGGCTGGCGGGAGGTCGCGGCTCCGAGGACCGTCCAGCGCTCGTCCGGCTCGTTCACCGTCATCACCAGTGACCTTGGCGACCGCGGTTACGGCTCGGCCACCCAAGTGTCTGGAAAGAGCGCGAACCGGATGCGAACGAAAGCGAAGATCATCGACGTCGAGAGTGCGCGGCTCGACCGCCGGCCGATGCCGGCCTCCGGCGTGGAGGTCATCTACAAGATCGGCGGGCCGCAGATCATCCGGATCGCCCCCGGATATGGTCAACGCGTCGCGGCGCTCGCAACCGACAGCGCCGACGTGCCTCGGCCAACTGCGCGTGCCGAACCGAAACGGATCGATCGCGCCGCCCCCTGGACCCGCGAATGGCTGGACCGCTGCACGAGCGAGCATGAGAGCTTCGACCCCGACTACGGGACCTATGTCGACGCACAGGGTCAGTCGCAGTTCTGCGACTGACGGAGACGAGGAGCCAGGCGCCTCAGGTCAGGAACGGATTGCCGCGGCGCTCGTCGCCAAGGCGTCCGCCGGGCCCGTGGCCGCAGATGAAGCCGACATCGTCGCCGAGCGGAAGGACCTTGTCCTTGATCGAGGCGATCAGCGTCGCATGGTCGCCGCCGGGCAGATCGGTGCGGCCGATCGAGCCGGAGAACAGAACGTCGCCGGCGTGCAGGAATGCGGCGGTCCGGTTGTAGAAGACGACATGGCCCGGTGCATGTCCCGGCGTGTGCAGTACCTCGAAGCGATGGCCGGCAAAGGTAAGCGTCTCGCCCTCCTCCAGCCAGCGGTCCGGCGTGCAATTGCGGACCGCGCCCGGAATTCCGAACATCCGCGCCTGTTCTGACAGTCCCGCCAACAGGAAAGCATCGGCCTTGTGCGGGCCGACGATGTCGACGCCGAGGCGCTCCTTCAGCTCCATCGCCCCGCCGGCATGGTCGATATGGCCGTGGGTCAGCCAGATCGCCTCGATGGCAATCCCGGCCTTCTCGATGGCCTCCACGATCCGGTCGACGTCACCGCCGGGATCGACCACGACGCCGACCTTGTCCTCGGCATCGAAGAGGATGCAGCAATTCTGCTGGAATGGCGTGACGGGAACGATCTGGGCGTTGAGTGTGGTCACGGGGGCCTCGGGCGTCGGTTGCTGTGCCCGGCTGTTAACGCGGGGCAGACGGCGGAGGCAAGCATGCGACCGGCCGCAGCGAGTGCCGCGGCCGGAAAGCAGATGGTGTAAAGCAGAGGGTGTTCCGCCTATTCGGCGGCGGCGCGCTGGGGCTGCACCACGGCGGTATAGTCCTCGACCAGCCGGCGCGTCGTCTCGCCCGGCGTGAAGCGCCATTCGGCGATCTCGGACACCGGCGTGACCTCGGCGGCCGTGCCACAGAGGAAGCACTCGTCGAAATCGGCCAGTTCCTCGGGCATGATCGCCCGCTCGCGCACTTCGATGCCGCGGCGCTTGGCCAGTTCAATCACCGTGCGGCGGGTGATGCCGTCGAGGAAGCAGTCCGGCGTCGGCGTGTGGATGATGCCGTCCTTGACGAAGAAGACGTTGGCACCGGTCGCCTCGGCCACCTGGCCGCGCCAGTCCAGCATCAGCGCGTCGGCATAGCCCTTGGCCTCGGCCGCGTGCTTGGAGATGGTGCAGATCATGTAGAGGCCGGTCGCCTTGGCCTTCGACGGCGCGGTGCGCGGATCGGGACGGCGATATTCGGCGAGGTCCAGGCGGATGCCTTTCATCCGCTGCTCCGGATCGAAATAGCTCGGCCACTGCCAGATGGCGATCGCGACGTTGATCCGGTTCTTCTGCGCCGACACGCCCATCATCTCGGACCCGCGGAAGGCGATCGGACGGACATAGGCATCGGTGAAGCCCTGGCGCACCAGGAGTTCGTTCGTCGCCGCGTCGATCTCGTCGGCGCTGTAGGGAATCTCGAACCCGATCATGCGGCCCGATGCGATCAGCCGCTCGGTGTGCTCGCGCAGCTTGAAGACCGTGCCACCATAGGCGCGCTCGCCTTCGAACACGGCGCTGGCGTAGTGCAGACCATGGGTGAGAACGTGGACCTTGGCGTCTTTCCACGGCAGGAACTCGCCGTTGTACCAGATTTCGCCGTCAAGCTGGTCGAATGGAACACTGCTCATGGTTGTCGACGCCTGTCCCGGCGTCCTCCCTATCCGTGGTGTAACGGCGATCGGCTTCTGACCGATTCGTGGCTTGTCTGCCGACTGCGTCCGGTCTTCCCTGACGCGGACAGCCCGAAGCCGACAATGGGCCGGGAGGGGAATGGTCGCAAGCGACGGTTTCCACTCTCGCAGGCAAGGTGTAACAATGGAACCAAATTACGTCAACACTGCTGACCTAAATTATGGATGCCGCCCTGACCTCCGATGATCGCGTGCCGGACGCCGAGGACGCGATCGTGCGAGAGCCGCTGCCCACTCGGGGCGAGCTCGATTTTCGCATGATCGAGCTGCTGTTCTTCGCCTATCGGGAATTCACTACGGACGCGGACTCGATCCTGATGCGCTATGGTTTCGGCCGGGCCCATCACCGGGTGCTGCATTTCGTCAACCGCGATCCGGGGATGACCATCGCCGAACTCCTCGACCTGCTCCAGATAACCAAGCAGTCGCTGTCGCGAGTGTTGCGCCAGTTGATCGATGGCGGCTTCGTGCGGCAGATGCCCGGCGTCGAGGATCGGCGCCAACGCTGCCTGTTCCCGACCGAACGCGGGCGCGAGCTGACGCTGGAACTGTCGCGGGCGCAGGCGCGGCGCATCGAGGTGGCGCTGGGCAATACCTCGCCGGGCGATGCCGGACCGATCGGCGCTTTCCTGATGGAGATGGCCGACGATCGACCGACGACGCGCGAGTGGTTCAGGAAAAAGGGCATCGACCGAAAGGAGCCGCTATGAGCGAGATGACGGAGACGAAGGCGGTGCCGCGGCAGGCCCCCTCGCCGCTCGGCGACGATGCGCCCCATATCCTCGTCATCGACGACGATCGCCGGATCCGCTCGCTGCTGCTGCGGTTCCTCAGCGAACAGCAGTTCCGGGTCTCCGTGGCCGCGGATGCCGCCGAGGCGCGGCGGATCCTGGAAGGGCTCGACTTCGACCTCCTGGTCGTCGACGTGATGATGCCCGGCGAAAGTGGGATCGAGCTGGTCCGATCGCTGCGCACCAACCGGCAGGCGCCGGTGCTGATGCTGACGGCGCGCTCGGAGACCGAGCATCGCATCGAGGGCCTGGAAGCCGGCGCCGACGACTATCTGGCCAAGCCCTTCGACCCGCGCGAATTGCTGCTGCGGGTCAACAACATCCTGCGGCGCGGCAGCCAGGCGCCGATCCAGAAGCTCGAGCATATCCGCTTCGGTCCCTTCACCTTCTCGCTTTCCCGCTGCGAACTGAAGCGCGGGGGCGAAATCATCCGCCTGACCGACCGAGAGAAGGCGATGATGTCGCAATTCGCCGGCAATCCGGGCGAGACGATCCCCCGGCAGGATCTCCTCGGCGACGAAACCGAGGTCGGCGAGCGTACCGTGGACGTCCAGATCAACCGTCTGCGACGCAAGATCGAGGGCGATCCGGCCAACCCGCTCTGGCTGCAGACCGTGCGCGGCATCGGCTATCGCCTGAACACGGACTGAGCAGGCCATGTCGGTTCTCGGACGGCTCATGCAGCAACGGCCCCGGTGGAACCCGTTCCGCCGCGATGCGACGACTGCGCAGGAGACCGGCCGGAGCTGGCGCATCGGTCGGCTCCCGTCGCTCGACATCTGGCGGGGCCCACTGCGGCCGATCCCGCGGATCATCCAGCGCTATATGCCGAAGGGCCTCTATGCCCGGTCGCTGATCATCATCATGGCGCCGGTCGTCCTCCTGCAGTGCGTCGTCACCGTGGTGTTTATGGAGCGTCACTGGCAGCTCGTCACCCAGCGCCTGTCGGAAGCGGTGGTGCAGGATATCGCCGCGATTACGGCACTGGTGCAGACGCGGCCGCCCGGCTCGGACTACAGCGATATCATCCGCATCGCGCGCAACAATCTCGACCTCAACGTCTCGGTGCTGCCCGCCGAGCCGCTGCCCCCGCCTGCCCCGAAGCCGTTCTTCAATATCCTCGACGGCATTCTCAGCGAGGAACTGACCCGGCAGATCGGCCGCCCCTTCTGGATCGACACCGTCGGCAATTCCAAGATCGTCGAGATCCGCATCCGGCTGGACGACCGGGTCATGCGGATCTTCGCCACGCGCAACTCCGCCTATGCGTCCAACACGCACATCTTCCTCGTCTGGATGGTCGGTACGTCGCTAGTGCTGATGATCATCGCCGTGCTGTTCCTGCGAAACCAGATCCGGCCGATTCAGACCCTGGCGGCCGCGGCAGAAGGCTTCGGCCGCGGCCAGCCGATGCCGCCGGACTTCCGGCCCCGCGGTGCGTCGGAAGTCCGGCGCGCATCGCTCGCCTTCATCCAGATGCGCGACCGGATCGAACGGCAGATGGAACAGCGGACCGCCATGCTGACTGGCGTCAGCCACGATCTGCGGACGATTCTCACCCGCTTCCGGCTGCAGCTGGCGCTGCTCGGCGAAGGCGAGGACCGGGACGAACTCAACGCGGACGTCGACGAGATGCAGCGCATGCTGGAAGGCTATCTGGCCTTCGCCCGGAACGAGGCGGCCGAGGAGATCGGCGAACTCGATCTGGCCCCGATGCTGACCAAATTCCGCAACGAAGCCAAGCTCAAGGGCAAGCATCTGGAACTGGTGATCGACGGTGACCCGCGCATCGCGGTGCGACCGGATTCCTTCACGCGCATGGTGACCAACATTGTCACCAACGCCATGCGTCACGGCGATCACGTCAAGGTCGCGGCGACCCACGAGGATCGCTGGCTGACCATCACGGTGGAGGACGACGGGCCGGGCATTGCCGCCGAACAGCGCGAGGAGGTGTTCAAGCCCTTCGTACGGCTCGACACCGCGCGCAACATCGACAGCGGCGGCACCGGACTGGGGCTTGCCATTGCCCGTGACATCGCCCGCAGTTTCGGCGGCGACATCCTCTTGTCAGATTCCAAGCTCGGCGGGCTGCGGGCACTGATCCGCGTCCCGGCCTGACCGATCGCCTCAGTAGAGGCGGCCGCCCTCGGGGACCTGTTGGCTCGGGCCGATCAGCACGACCTCGCCATCGGCGTCCGGCACGCCGAGGGTGAGCACCTCTGACATCATCGGGCCAATCTGGCGCGGCGGGAAGTTGACGACCGCCAGCACCTGCCGGCCGACCAGTTCTGCGGGCTCGTAGTGCCGGGTGATCTGGGCCGAGGATTTCTTGCGCCCGAGCGGCGCCCCGAAATCGATCGTCAGCTTGATCGCCGGCTTGCGGGCCTCGGGGAACGGCGCCGCCTCGACGATGGTGCCGACACGAATGTCGACCTTCATGAAGTCGTCGAAGCCGATCTGCGCGGATGGCGTGTCGTCTTTCTGGGCGCTCACACGCTACTCCTTCGACAGAGCTTCGGCGCGGTCGCGCGCCGCTCGCACAGCCCGCTCCATCAGCGGGGCCAGCCCGTCCTCGGCCATCAGAACGTCGAGAGCCGCCTGTGTGGTGCCATTCGGCGACGTCACGTTCTGGCGGAGCGTCGCCGGCGTCTGGTCCGAGCGGATCATCAGTTCGCCGGCGCCGGCGACCGTATGGCGGGCCAGCCGCATGGCGAGATCGGCCGGCAGTCCGGCCGCCTCGCCCGCCTGCGCCAGGCATTCGGCCAGATGAAAGACGTAGGCCGGACCGCTGCCGGAGACCCCGGTCACGGCGTCGATCAGCGTTTCCGCCTCGACCCACTCTACCGGCCCGTTGGCCGACAACAGATCGTCGGCTGTCTCGCGACCTGCCGCATCGACCCGCTCATTGGCGAAAGCACCGGTCACGCCGCGGCCGATGAGCGCCGGCGTATTCGGCATGGCCCGCACCACCGGATGCGCGCCGAGCAGCGCCTCGATGGCGGCGATGGTCGTACCGGCGGCGATCGAAACCACGAGACTGTCCGATGTCAGCGCATCGCGCAGGTCCGGCAGCGCCGCGCCCATCATCTGCGGCTTCACAGCCAGCAGGGCGACGTCGAAGGTCTCCTGCGGCACGGACGTGGCGTGACGCACGCCGTAGCGTTCGATCAGCGGCCGCAGCGTATCGCCGACCTTCGGATCGACCACCAGCACCCGGGCCGGATCGAGACCCTTGTCCAGCCAGCCCCCGAGGAGAGCCGCCCCCATGTTGCCGCCGCCAAGGAGCAGGATGCGCTGGGCCGCCATTGCCATATCAGGCCTCGCCCTGGGTCTCGAAGAGCGCGCAATCCAGCGCCTCCTGCGCCGTCTTGTCGGCCCAGATGACGAACTGGAACGCCTGATAGAACCGCTCGCAGCTTTCCAGAGCACTGGTCAGCATGCGCTCGGCCTGCTGGCTGGTCGGCTCCGCACCTCCGGACAAAAGCAGTGCATGGCGGAACATCACCGCATTCTCGTTCTGCCAAAGGTCGAAATGGCCGACCAGGAGCTTCTCGTTGATCGAAGCGAGGAGTTGCAGGACCTCGGCGCGGCGGTGCGCCGGAATGCGAAGATCGAACGCGCATCCCAGATGCAGCGCCTCGATATCCTCGACCCAGGAGAAGGAAACCGAATAGTCGGTCCAGACGCCTGCGACAGCGACCGCAAGCTCGTCGTCGCAGGAACGTTCGAATGCCCATTCCCGCGCAGACGCAACCCATTCGATCATGTCGACCGGGTTGGATTGGCGCAGTGTGGCAAGTTCAGTCAATTGCATGGTGAGTCCCCGTATTCGCATCGGCGGGATCACCATTTGCCGCAACGGCTCCCACCGGGAGTGAGACACCGCTCCGTGTCGAATCACCCTTATGAATCAGCATATAGACGGGGAGTCGCCGGCTTAAGGGGATTAAGGAATTATTCACCACTCGGTGGATTCATGCGGGATCGCCGGCCGCCGGCGGCGAGTCTTAAGCGACTCTCGGCAAAGGCTTTTCGGGCGCATTGAGCAACGCCCGAAACCTGTTGATAGGCTGTGGAGAACTCGGCTGGACGCTCAGTTGGCGTCGCCGGTTCCGGCCATGCGGGCTTCCAGATCGGCAAGCCGCTTCTTCAGAGCCTCGTTTTCCGTGCGCGCCTTCACCGCCATGTCGCGGACCGCTTCGAACTCTTCGCGCTGCACGAGGTCCATCTGGTTCAGAAGCCGCTCGCCCTGCGCGCGGAAGACGGTCTCCATCTCGCGGCGCACGCCCTGCGCGGCACCTGCAGCATCGGTCATGACGCGGGCGAACTCGTCGAGCATCCGGTTGGGGCCTTGGCGGCCGGGGCCTGTCCTGGACATGAATGGGTCTCCGTTTTGCGCCATTGCGCGTTCTCTTCGGGGTTGAGGTAGAGAGCGCCGGGGACGATGGCAATGGCGACCGGGCGGGCTTGCGGCAGTGGAAGGCTGCCCGAACGGTCAGCCTTTCGGATGGCAGCGCACGCGAAGGTGAAGGCTCGAGGGCCACACAGGTGGGACAGCGTCGATCTCCGGGGCCGGCCACGCTTGACCCTGTGAAGGTCGCGGGCCAAGGTCGCGCCGCTCCTGCAAGGGCGCCAAGCGCCCGCTTTCTCCCAATGGCGGACCGATGCTCACCCTCCCCTATCTCGGTGTCCTGACCTATCCGCAGATCGATCCGATCTTCCTGGATCTCGGACTGATCCAGTTGCGCTGGTACGGCCTGTCCTATGTCGCGGGCATTCTCTGCGGATGGCTCTACGGTCGCCATCTGGCGGGCAACACGCGGCTCTGGCCGAATGGCGTCTCGCCGGTCACCAAGCTGCAGATCGACGATTTCATCCTCTACATCACGATCGGCATCGTGGTGGGAGGCCGCCTCGGCTCGGTATTCTTCTACGAATTCGAACGCTACGTCGCCGATCCCCTGGCGGTGTTCCGGGTCTGGGAAGGCGGCATGGCGTTCCATGGCGGCCTGATCGGCGTGGTGGTGGCGATCGCGGTGTTCTGTCGCGTCTACAAGGTGCCGCTGTTCAGCCTGATCGACATCGTCGCCGCCTCGGTGCCCTTCGGCCTGTTCTTCGGGCGCATCGCCAACTTCATCAACGGCGAATTGTGGGGCGCGCCCACCATGGTACCCTGGGCGATGGTCTTTCCCGATGCCGGCCCGATGCCGCGACACCCCAGCCAGCTCTACGAAGCGCTGCTGGAAGGTATTCTGCTGTTCATCGTGCTGCGGATCGCGACGCACCACTTCAAGATGCTCGGTCGTCCGCGCTTCGTCGGCGGCCTGTTCCTCTTCGGCTATGGCTGCTCGCGCATCTTCGTCGAGTTCTTCCGCATGCCGGATGTGCAACTCGGCTACCTCTATGGCGGCTGGTTCACCATGGGCATGCTGTTGTCGGTTCCGATGCTGATCATCGGCATCTGGGCCATGGCGACGGCCAGGCCCCGCGCCTACGAGCCCCAGCCGGTGGAGGACGATCAAGCGGGCGCCGCCCGGCCGTGAACGCGCTTGCCCGCAAGATTGCCGAACATGTCAGGGTCGAAGGTCCACTCGGCGTCGACCGCTACTGGAACTTCGCACTCTACGATCGCGAGCACGGCTATTATGCGCGTCGCGATCCGTTCGGCCGGGCCGGCGATTTCGTCACCGCGCCCGAGGTGAGCCAGATGTTCGGCGAACTTCTCGGTGCCTGGGTCGCCTCGGCCTGGACCGGTCTCGGTCGTCCAGACGCCTTTCTGCTGGTCGAATGCGGGCCCGGCCGCGGCACGATGATGGCCGACATGCTGCGCGCGCTGCGTTCCGTCGCCCCGGACTGCATGCGGGCGGCCGCTGTGCGGCTGGTGGAAACCAGCGACCGGCTCGCCGACGAGCAGATGCAGACGCTGGGACGCTTCGACCTGCCGATCCGCCGGGTGCGGCGCATCGAGGATCTGGAGCGACGACCGATGGTCGTCGTCGCCAACGAGCTGTTCGATGCGGTTGCGGTCCGCCAATATGTCTTCGACGGCAGCGACTGGCGCGAACGCTGCGTATCGACGACCGACAGCGGACGTTTCGAGTTCGTGCTGTGCGAAGCGCGCCCGCAGGTTTCCGATGCCGTCCGGGCGATGGGGTTGGTGGAGCCCAAGGCCGGCGCGGTGCTGGAAGTCTCGCCAGCACGCGAACGGATTGCCGCGGCCCTGGCCGAGCGGCTGGCCACGGACGGCGGCGCGGGCCTCTTCATCGATTACGGTCATTCCCGCAGCGGTTACGGGGACACATTGCAGGCGATGCACGGCCATGCCTTCGCCGACCCGCTGGACCGCCCCGGCGAGAACGACATCACCAGCCATGTCGACTTCGACAGGATTGCCGCCCCGTTCCGCGCGAGCGGGCTTTACGTATCGCCGACGGTCACGCAAAGCGACTTCCTTCTAGCCCTCGGCCTTCTGGAACGGGCTGGCGCGCTCGGCGCTGCGCGTGACGAGAAGACGCGAACGGAAATCACCGGCGCCGTGCAGCGTCTGGCGGGAACGGGCCCCGGCGATATGGGCCAGATCTTCAAGGTTCTGTGCGCTGCCTCGCGCCCAATGAGACTGCCACCCTTCGGCCTGATCGAGGCCGGATTGCCGGACACAACCGACGGAACCGCCGCGGATTGACTTCGCCCTGCCCCTCGACCACGATCCCGCGCCATGTCCGACATTCGAAGCCGATCCGCGTCGCCGCTGCCTGATTCCGCCGTCGTCCGGTCGGACCGTCTGGCAGGACCAGACATCGCCCATGCCTTTTTCACCCGCAGCGGCGGGGTCTCGGAAGGGCTCTATGCCGGGCTCAATGTCGGGATCGGCTCGAACGACCGTCCCGAGGACGTTCTGGAAAACCGAGCCCGCGCGCTCGCCACTCTGGGCAGCGCAGATCTCGCGACACCCTGGCAGGTGCATTCGGCGGACGCCGTGGTGTTGGATGCCCCCTTCTCCGGCGACCGCCCGCGCGCCGATGGGATCGCGACGCGCCGCAAGGGCCTCGCCATCGGCGTCGTCACCGCCGACTGCGGGCCCGTCCTTTTCGCGGATACCGAGAACGGCGTGATCGGCGCGGCGCATGCCGGCTGGCGTGGCGCGCTGAACGGCGTCCTGGAAGCGACGGTCGCCGCCATGGAAGGGCTCGGTGCAAAGCGCAATTCCATCCGTGCCGTGCTCGGGCCGACGATCACGCAGCCCAATTACGAAGTCGGCCTCGAGATGGTGGCGGAGTTCCTCGACGCGGAGCCTGCACGCGAGCGGTTCTTCCAGCCCGGGCGCAGCGCCGACAAGCGTCAGTTCGACCTGCCGGGCTTCATCGTTGCGCAACTGCAAGCCAGCGGCGTCGAGGGCAGCTTCGTCGACCGTTGCACCTATGGCGAGCCGGACCGCTTCTTTTCCTTCCGGCGCACCACGCATCGCGGCGAGCCCGATTACGGCCGCCAGCTTTCTGCCATCGCCCTCGCGGAGTAACCTCGGATGCTGCATTTCTCACGCGACGAGTTCGACGCCCGCCGCGACCGGCTCATGCTGGAAATGGGTGAGCAGAAGCTCGACGCCCTGATGCTGTTCGCCCAGGAATCGATGTACTGGCTGACCGGCTACGACACCTTCGGCTTCTGTCACTTCCAGTGCCTGGTGGTGAAGGCCGATGGCGAGATGCAGCTTCTGACCCGCTCGGCCGACCTGCGGCAGGCGCGTCACACCTCGACGCTGGAATCGATCAGCATCTGGCGCGACCGGGGCAGCGCCGATCCGGTCATCGAACTGCGCGACATGCTCGACGACATGGGCCTTCTCGGTGCCCGCATCGGCGTCGAGTGGGCGACCCATGGCCTGACCGCAGCCAACGGCCAGATGGTACAGGAGCGGCTCGGCTCCTTCGCCACGCTGAAGGAGGCCTCCAACCTCGTGCCGTTGCTGCGCGCGGTCAAAACCCCTGCCGAGATCGAGACCGTGCGCGAGGCTGCACGGCTCGGTGACGAGGCGTTCGATGCCGCCCTGCCGTTGATCAGGGCGGGCGCCAACGAGGCCGACATCCTGGCGGCGCTTCAGGGAGAGGTGCTGCGCCAAGGCGGCGACTATCCAGCCAACCCGTTCATCGTCGGCTCCGGCCGCGATGCCCTGCTGTGCCGATACAAGTCGGGCCGCCGCATCCTCGACGACCAGGATCAGCTCACGCTGGAATGGGCCGGCGTCAAATCGCAGTACCACGCCGCCTTGATGAAGACGGTGATCGTCGGCCGCCCGAGCGAGCGCCATGTCGAACTGCACACGGCCGCGCGCGAGGCGCTGGATGCCGTCGAGGCGGCGATGGTTCCGGGCAGCAGCTTCGGCGACGTCTTCGATGCCCATGCGGCGGTGATGGAAGCCCATGAACTCGTCCGCCACCGCCTCAGCGCTTGCGGCTATTCGCTTGGGGCGCGCTACGCGCCGTCGTGGATGGACACGCCGATGTTCTATTCCGGCAATCCGCAGCCGATCGTGCCGGATATGACCCTCTTCGCGCACATGATCATCATGGATTCCGACACCGATACCGCGATGACGCTCGGCCGGACCTACCTGACGACGACGAGCGCGCCCGAGCCATTGTCGCGGCTTTCTCTCGACCTGATTTCGGTCTGATTCAGGCGGCCGCCGTCGCCAGATTTAGGGCCTGCGCCTTGTGGCGCAGGGCTTTCGAAGAAAATCGACCGCCTTTTAACGTTATCTTGCGACTCACGGTCCACGATCCCGGTCGAACGCTGGCCGTCAGTCGCAAGGAACGAGCTCCGTGGAATCCAATCCCCGCCGCCGCGTGCCGATGATCGCCCTGACGCTCGGGATCGTCGGTCTCGGCACCAGCCTTTCCGGATGTACCGAGGCATCGATGGATTTCGGGCCCGACGGTCCTGTGCCGAGCGTCGGTATCGGATCCCTCGGCAGCGGGTCGATGAGCGCCTCCGTCCCGTCCCGGCAATTCGCCGCCGCGCCCCCACCGGCTGCCTCGAGCACCATGGGTTATCCGCAGCCGGCCATGTCGCAGCAGCAGCAGCCAATGAACCAGCAGGCCTATCCGCCGGTTCAGCAGCAGCCGGTGTCCTCCGCTCCGATCGCGCCCATTCAGCAGCAGGCAGCGCCGGCCCCGCAATCCGCCCAGCCTGTCGCGGCTGCCCCGACGACGTTGGCGGCAGCGCCCGCGCCGGCAGGTCCCGCCCCCGCATCCGTCAGCGCCAACCAGAGCGTTGGCGAAGTGCAGTTCCTGCCGCTTGTTGGCGCGCCCGAGGAAAAGGCGGTGCTTCTGGCGCGCGCCCTGTCGGAAAGCGCCGCCGCCAAGGGCGTCACGATCCGCCCCGCCGCCGAAGCACCGTCGAGCGTGCGCCTGAAGGGCTATTTCTCGGCATTCAACGACGGGTCCTCCACGACCCTCGTCTATGTCTGGGATGTGCTTGATGCGAGCGACCGCCGTGTCCGGCGCATACAGGGACAGGAAAGCGTACCGGGCGCCGCCGCGGACCCTTGGGCCGCCATCGACCTGTCGACGCTCGCGGCCGTCGCCGACCGCACGCTGCAGGAAGCCGCGCAGGTCGCAACCGGCACTGGCTGAGCCTCCTCGATGCCCCGAACTTATCCCGCATTGCGAAAGGCGGCGGGTTGAAGTTTCGCGCGATGTTGCTATGAGCCCCTGCATCGAACCGGAGGCGACGGGATGGCCCACCGTAGCGGCATAGCCAAGCCGTCCCGACCGGTACCCGCTATCGGAAAGAACGCGATGAAACTCTTCAGCGGCAACTCCAACCGCGTCCTCGCTCAATCCATCGGACGCTATCTGGAATTGCCACTCGGGGAGGCCATGGTCCGGCGCTTCGCCGACCAGGAAGTCTTCGTGGAGATCAAGGAAAACGTCCGTGGCGAGGACGTCTTCATCGTCCAGTCGACGTCCTATCCGGCCAACGATCACCTGATGGAACTGCTCATCATGATCGACGCCATGCGCCGCGCTTCGGCCCGCCGCATCACCGCAGTGCTTCCCTATTTCGGCTATGCCCGGCAGGACCGCAAGGCCGGCGGGCGCACCCCGATCTCCGCCAAGCTGGTCGCCAATCTGATCACCGAGGCCGGCGCCGACCGCGTCATGACCCTCGACCTGCATGCCGGTCAGATCCAGGGCTTCTTCGATATCCCGACCGACAACCTCTTCGCCGTGCCGCTGATCGCGCGCGACGTGAAGGAGCATCAGGATCTGTCGAACCTGATGGTCATCTCGCCCGACGTCGGCGGCGTGGTCCGCGCCCGCGCGCTCGCCAAGCGTCTCGATGCGCCGCTGGCCATCGTCGACAAGCGCCGCGACCGGCCGGGCGAGTCGGAAGTCATGAACATCATCGGTGACGTCACCGGCCGCAACTGCATCCTGATCGACGACATCATCGATTCCGGCGGCACGCTGTGCAACGCTGCCGACGCGCTGGTGCAGGCCGGCGCCAACAGCGCTTCGGCCTACATCACCCACGGCGTGCTCTCGGGCGGCGCGGTCTCGCGCATCACCGCGTCCAGCCTCAAGGAGCTGGTGATCACCGACTCGATCCAGCCGACCAAGGCGATCAACGAGGCGGCGAACATCCGCGTCGTCACCACCGCCAATCTTCTCGGTGAAGCGATCGCGCGCACGGCGTCCGAGGAATCGGTCTCGAGCCTGTTCGACTGAGCCGATCCGGGGCGGCCCGGTCGGCGCCGCTTTACGGCGCCGATAAAGCGCTTCTGGCCGGCTTTCCGTTGCGCTAGACTGTGCGTCTGGCCACACGGGCCATCGGACAGAAACCATGTTCGCGCGACTGGGCAAGTTGGGCACGCAGGGAGTTGTTACGGCCGCCGTCGGTCTCGTCGCCATCCTGCTTGCGATCGGCTGGGTCACCCGCGAAACCGATGCCGACCGTCCCTATCTCACGATCGCCGGCTCGAGCTTCATCTTCAATTACCGCGAAGCCGACGCCTTCTACGGTTTTACCGCGGTCGTGCAACGACCGGTGAAGAGCTATTCGCGCATCGAGGCGGTGTTCGAGGACCCAGGCGGCGGCCCACCGATCCCGGTCAGCGCGAAGCTGACCGCGCGCACGACGCGCTACGGCCTGCGCACGCCGCCACTGCACGGGATCGTCAAGGGTCGGCCCTACCGCGTCGACGTACGCCTGGTGCAGAACGGCGACGGGGCCGTGCTGTTCGAGGACAGCTTCACGGTCACCTCGCAGATGTCGGACGCGGTGATGCCGCCTGCACCGCTCACCGTGGGGCCGGGCTATACGCGCAATCCCGATCTGCCGGATGGGTGGAAAGCATCCCAAGCCGACAAGACTGACGCGGCCCGCCGTTAGGCCCGCCATTCACGGCGCTGTCTTGTCCATCCGCCCGCCTTGGGGTATAGGCACGGCGTCCGCGCAGACACCCTTGGAGGCAGCGCGGAGTTGAGCGGTCCCTCGCAGGTCCGCTCTTCGTCGTTTCAGGCACACCGTCTGACCGACCACCTCACAGCACGAAGGACAAAGCCATGAGCGAGACCTTTACGGTCAAGGCCGAGGCGCGCGAGAAGGTCGGCAAGGGGGCCGCCAGACATCTTCGCCGCAACGGTATGATCCCCGCAGTTATCTACGGCGACAAGCAGGACCCGCTGCCGATCGCCATCCCCTACAAGGAAACCTTCCTGGCGCTTCACGCCGGCGGTTTCATGACCCACGTCGCGACCATCGAGGTCAACGGCCAGAAGATTTCAGTCCTCCCGAAGGACTATCAGCTGGAGCCCGTCCGCGACTTCCTGATGCATGTCGACTTCCTGCGCGTCTCCGAAAAGACCCGCGTGACGGTCAACATCCCTGTGCATTTCGAGAACGAGGAAGCATCTCCGGGTCTCAAGCGCGGCGGTGTCATCAACGTCGTCCGCCACGAGGTCGAGGTCCATGCCCCGGCCAGCGCGATTCCGGAGCACTTCACGCTCGACCTGACCGGTCTGGAAATCGGCGACTCGATCCATGCCTCGGCACTTACCCTGCCGAAGAACGTCGAAGTGACGATCACCGACCGCGACTTCACCATCGCGACGATTGCCGCCCCGGCCGCCCTGCGGTCCGAGGATGACGAGGCCACCGAGGTCGAGGCCGATGCGGTCGAGGCCACAGAGGTCAGCGAAGACGGGTCCGGCGAGGACAAGTAAGTCCGAGCCTCGGCTAACCGCCGAACGAAACAGAAAGGAGCCGGGCGATGTTGCTGATCGCAGGATTGGGCAATCCCGGCTCCCGTTATGCCGGAAATCGCCACAATATCGGGTTCATGGCGCTCGACGAGATCGCCCGCGACCCTGCCTTTTCTCCCTGGTCGAAGAAGTTCTCGGCGGAAATTTCCGAGGGCCAGATCGGCGGCGAGAAGGTCGTCCTGATCAAACCCCAGACCTTCATGAACGAGTCCGGCCGCTCGGTCGGCGACGCCGCGCGCTTCTTCAAGCTGGAGCCGTCGCAGATCGTCGTCATCCACGACGAGCTCGATCTGCCGCCCGGCAAGCTGCGGGTGAAGACGGGCGGCGGTAATGGCGGCCACAATGGCCTGCGCTCCATCGACGCTCATCTCGGCACCAAGGACTACCGCCGCGTGCGCATGGGCATCGGCCATCCGGGCAACAAGGACGCCGTCTCCCCTTATGTCCTCGGCGATTTCGCCAAGGTCGACCGCGAATGGCTGGAGCCGTTCATCGAAGCCGTCGCACGCCATGTCGACAGCCTCGCCAAGGGCGAGGATGCGGTCTTCATGAACAAGGTCAGCCTGTCCACGAGCTCGAACGAGCCGTCGGGTGCCAAGGGTGCGGCCAGCGCGAGCAAGCCCGCGGGCCCGCCCAAGGGCCGCAGCCACATTCGTCAGGCGCGCGGAGCGCCGCCGCAAGTGAAGGTACCCGACAAGGGCCCGATGGCCGACATGCTGAAGCGGCTCTTCGGCAAGGACTGACCCTCGCCGCCTTCCCGGGCGGCGCCAGAGTTGACCCCTCGCCGCGAAGGCGGCAAACAGCCCCCAAGATCGGCGCGATACGCGTCAGACACGACCATCTTCGAAGGACCACCCCATGGGTTTCAGATGCGGGATCGTCGGCCTGCCGAATGTCGGCAAGTCGACGCTGTTCAACGCTCTCACCAAGACTGCCGCCGCGGCCGCAGCCAATTATCCGTTCTGCACGATCGAGCCGAACACCGGCGACGTGCCGGTTCCCGATCCGCGGCTGAAGGACATCGCCGGCATCGCCAAGTCGGCGAACATCCTGCCGACGCGGATTACCTTCGTCGACATCGCCGGACTGGTGCGCGGCGCCTCCAAGGGCGAAGGCCTCGGCAACCAGTTCCTCGCCAACATCCGCGAAGTGGACGCGATCGTTCACGTGCTGCGCTGCTTCGAGGATGACGACGTCGTTCATGTCGAGGGTCGTGTCGATCCCGTCGCCGACGCCGAGACGGTCGAGACCGAGCTGATGCTCTCCGACCTAGAGAGCCTGGAGCGTCGCATCGTCGCGACCCGCAAGAAGGCGACCGGCAAGGACAAGGAAGCGATCCAGGCCCTCCCCGTGATGGAAGCGGCGCTGGCGAAGCTGCAGAACGGCGAGCCGGTCCGCGTGCTCCTGGCCGGGATGGATGCCGAGGAGCGCAGCGAACTGAAGACGCTGAACCTCCTGACCTCCAAGCCGGTCCTCTATGTCTGCAACGTCGCCGAGGACGATGCGGCGAGCGGCAACGCCCATTCGGAAGCCGTCGCGGCGATGGCCCAGAAGCAGGGCGCCAAGAGCGTCGTCATCTCGGCCGCCATCGAGGCCGAGATCGCGCAGCTGCCCGCCGAGGAAGTCGGCGACTATCTGGAGGCGATGGGCCTGACCGAGCCCGGCCTCGACCGGCTGATCCAGGCAGGCTACTCGCTGCTCGACCTGATCACCTACTTCACGGCAGGCCCGAAGGAGACCCGCGCCTGGACGGTCCGGCGCGGCGCCAAGGCTCCGCAGGCTGCTGGCGTGATCCATACCGATTTCGAGAAGGGCTTCATCCGGGCCCAGACCATCGCCTTCGACGACTTCGTCTCGCTCGGCGGTGAGGTCGCGGCCAAGGAAGCGGGCAAGGCCCGCGACGAAGGCAAGGAATACGTCGTCCAGGACGGCGACATCCTGATGTTCAAGTTCAACAACTGAGCTTGCGGGGGCCGGCGCAGCGCTGCGTCGGCCCCGCGAAATTCGGCGGAAGGAGGGAGAGCCTTTTCGCCACTGGGAGGCCCGATGCGCACATACGAGGACTTCACGGAAGGGCTCGAGATCGATCTCGGCCCCTACCCCGTGACCCGGAACGAGGTGATCGAGTTCGCCCGCGAATTCGACCCGCAGCCCTTCCATCTCGATGAAGAGGCGGCGAAGGACACGCTTCTCGGCGGTCTGTCGGCCTCGGGCTGGCATAGCTGCGCGATGATGATGCGCATGATGGCCGACGCCTATATTCTCGATTCCTCGTCGCAGGGCTCGCCCGGCGTCGAGTACGTCCGGTGGAAGCGGCCGGTCCGGCCGGGCGACGTTCTTCACGGTACCGCCCGCGTCGTGTCGCGTCGCCTGTCCTCCAAGCGTCCGACCCTCGGCATCCTCAAGATCACCACGGATCTGCGCAACCAGACCGGCGAAACGGTTCTGGAAAGCGCCTACACCCTGCTCGTTCTGACGCGGGAGGGCCTTGCCGCATGACCTTCTGGGACAGTCTGATCGTCGGCGAAGCCCGTGAGATGGGCTCGCACACCTTCCTCGCGGAAGACATCAAGCGCTTTGCGGCCAAATACGACCCGCAGGCCTTCCATCTCGACGAGGACGCTGCGAAGGCTTCCGTTCTCGGCGGCCTGTGCGCGTCCGGCTGGCACACCGCCGGCGTCTGCATGCGCCTGAATGTCGAAAGCCAGGTTGCGCTCGGCCGAGCATGGGTCGCCGCCGGCAACCAGCCGCCGCGCATGGGCCCCTCCCCCGGCGTGAAGAACCTTGCCTGGCCGAAGCCGGTCTATGCCGGCGATACGGTGACCTTCACCCAGACGCTGACCGGCAAGCGGGCGTCTGCCAGCCGCAAGGGCTGGGGCGTCCTCGAATTCACGACGCAAGGCGTCAATCAGCACGGCCACACCGTGTTCTCGTTCGACGGCGCTGCCTTCTGCGGAACCGACTGAGCGCCGTCGCCCGTCACGATCCGACGCAGAGCCTCGTTCATCACGCCCAACCGGGGCTACGGGCAGCAGCCTCCGCCGCTTCGTTCCGGATGCCGGAGCGGGGCCGCTGCCCCCATTCTTCGACCTAAACCAATCAAAAATCTGCGATTATGCGCGCCGCTTTACGTCATGTTAGATGGCAACGGACATTGATGGGTGGATCAGTTCGTCAGCGGCACCCATCCATCATGTTCGACGCATCATCCGCCAAGCCTGCCCGGGAAGAGCCTCAAGGCCACGCTGCCGATCGTCTGCGCGGCGTCCAGCTGACGAGCATTCTCAAGACCACCCCGGTCATGATGTTCGGCAACGTGATGAACGCGATCATCATTCTCGGCATGTCATCCGGCGAGGCGTTTTCGCCCTGGGCGCTGATCTGGCTCCTGGGGCTGTCCTACATCGTTCTGGTCTCGATCCGCGCCTGGTCGCGCTTCCAGCGGCGTGCACCGCTGGTCTCGGCATCGAGCCGCGCCACCGCGCATGCTGTGCGGAACGCGTTCATCCTCGGCGCCTGGTGGGGTCTGGCGATCCTGACCTTCTACCCCTCCTCCGATGGTGATGCGAAAAGCGTCATCGCCGTGATCGCCATGGGAATGATCTGCGGCGGCGGCTTTGCGCTGTCCGCGCTGAAGCGAGCCCTGCAGGCCTTCATCATCCCCCTGTTCGTCGGGTCGGCGGCCGCACTCGGCATCTCGCAGGGGACGAACGACTATTTCCTCCTGGCTCTGCTCCTGGGTTTCACCTTCATCGTCTATCGCGCGAGTTGCGCACGCGGCGAACTGTTGCAGGAGAATTTCGAAGGCCATCAGAAGCTCGCAGAACAATCCTCGATCATCGAACTCCTCCTGCGCGAATTCGAAGAAGGCACGAGCGACTGGATCTGGCAGACGGATCACGGCGGACAACTGGTGCGCGGCGGCGACCGGTTCTCGCAGATCTTCGGTCGGGGGACAGACCGTCTGATACCGAACGGCGACCTGACGTTTGCAGGGCAAGGCCTCGATCTGTCGCCCATCGCGCAGCCGATGCTCGAACGCACCCCGTTCCGCGAGGCGATCATCGAGGTGCCCGGTCCCCAGGGGTCGGCCTGGATCGCCATGACGGGCAAGCCGATCTTCGGCCATGATGGCACGTTCACCGGCTATCGCGGGGTGGCGTCGGATATCACCGCGACCACGCATGCCGAGCGCCGGATCGCCTATCTTGCGCATCACGACAGCCTGACCGGCCTGGCCAACCGCAGCCGGTTTGCCGAAGAGATCGATCGCATCTGCGCATCTCCGCCGCCACACGGCCCAACCTCCAGCCTGCTGTATCTCGACCTCGACAATTTCAAGCTGATCAACGATCGCAACGGTCACCTCACCGGCGACCAGCTCCTGCGGCAGGTCGCGGCCCGTCTGCTGCGCATCGTGGAGCCGGGCGACATGGTGGCGCGGATCGGCGGTGACGAGTTCGCCATCGTCGCCCACTCGGCGCCCGATACGGCCTCGGCCGACAGTCTGGCGGGAGCCATTCTGGCGTGCTTCGCGACGCCCTTCAGCCTGGGCGCCGAACTGGCCAATGTGGGCTGCTCGGTCGGCATCGCCTTTCCGGGGCTCGATGGCGCAAATCCCGACGATCTCCTGCGCAATGCCGACCTGGCGCTCTACGAGGCCAAGGCAGCCGGCAAGAACACCTTCTGCTTCTTCGAGAGCGAGATGGCACAGCGCCTGCGGGACCGACACCGCCTCGAATACGATCTGCGATGCGCCGTCGAACGCAACGAACTGGTTCTCAACTATCAGCCGATCGTCGACAGCCGCAGCCGCCAGACGCTCGGCTTCGAGGCCCTTGTCCGGTGGGAGCATCCCCTGCACGGGCGCGTCCAGCCCGACCATTTCATTCCGCTGGCCGAACAGACCGGCGCGATCTGCGGGATCGGGGCCTGGGTCCTGCGCGAAGCATGCCGCAACGCGGTCTCATGGGGCGATCGTCTGACCGTGGCGGTCAACGTCTCGGTCGACCAGTTCCGGCACGGCACGATCACGACAGATGTGGAAGACGCGCTCGCCAGTTCCGGCCTTGCGGCGCACCGGCTCGAACTGGAGATCACCGAGAGCCTGTTCATCGACGATCCCGAGACGGTCGTGGCCGTGCTGCATCAGCTGCGGGCGCTCGGCGTACGGATCGCGCTCGATGATTTCGGAACCGGCTATTCCAGCCTCTCCTATCTGCGCAAATTCCCATTCGACAAGCTGAAGATCGACCGGTCTTTCGTCAACGCGATCAAGGACGACCGGATCGCCCACGGAATCCTGGAGACGATCCTGGCGCTCGGCCGCGTGCTCGATCTCAGCGTGACGGCAGAAGGCGTCGAAGATGCCGAACAGATCGACATCCTCACCCGGATGACCTGCAACCAGTTCCAGGGCTATTATTTCAGCCGTCCGATGGAGGCCGCCGATCTCGGCGCCTACCTCCTGCGCGATTTCTGCGCCACGGCCGAGGCCAGCCAGGCGTCCTGCGCGGCCCTGGCGACCGCCTGACCGGCAACGCAGCCTGCCATCGCCGTCCGCGCCGTCAGTCGCCTTCGAATGCGATCAGCGTGCGCACTTCCACGCCGAGCGCGTCGAGCCGCTTACGCCCGCCCAGATCGGGCAGATCGATGACGAAGCAGGCGGCGACGATCTCCGCGCCCAGTTCCCGCAACAGCTTGACCGCACCTTCTGCCGTGCCGCCCGTGGCGATCAGATCGTCGGTGAGCAGCACGCGCTGACCCGGACGGACGGCATCCCGGTGCATCTCCATCTCGTCGACACCGTATTCGAGGCTGTAGGCCACACGGATCGTGTCGTGCGGCAGCTTGCCCTTCTTCCGGATCGGCACGAAGCCGGCGGAGAGCTGGTGGGCGAGCGCACCGCCAAGGATGAAGCCCCGCGCTTCGATGCCGGCCACGAGATCGACCTTTTCGTCCCGATGACCATCGACCAGCGCATCGACGGCGCCGCGGAATGCATCCGCGTCGGCCAGAAGCGTCGTGATGTCGCGGAACTGGATGCCGGGCTTGGGATAGTCCGGGATGGTCCGGATCGCCGCGGTGAAATCAAAGCCCTTGGCCATCGAAGCTGCCTTGCTCGTGCTCACGCGCCGTCCTCGCGTCCAATGGTCTGGATCACGTCGAATCCTTCAAACTGCGGATGCCCGTCATAGAGTGGGCGCGTACCGCCGGCCTTGCCGTGGGCCGCGCGGAACGCCTCGGATCGCGTCCAGGCTTCGAACGCAGCATGATCGCGCCAGACGGTGTGCGAGGCATAGAGCGTGTGCCCTTCGCTTGCCGGGCCCTTCAGCATATGGAACTCGACGAAGCCCGGCACGTCCTGCAGCCGGGATTCCCGGTTGAGCCAGAGCGCTTCGAACTCCTGTTCGGCGCCCGGCAGCACCCTGAAGCGGTTCATCGCGATATACATGCAACGCGTCTCCTCGGCTGAAATGGATCTTGCGAACGGGCCGGCAGGCCATATGCTGCCCTTGCACCGGCGCAGGAAAAAGGGGGCCGTAGCCCCCTCGATTCCGTCATCGTTCACGTCGTCGTCAACGACGATCAGTGCGGCGTACCCGCCCATACCCGGCGCTTCACCAGGAACAGCATCGCGGCGAAGATGATCAGGAAGACCATCACGATGAGGCCGGTTGCCTTGCGCTCGACCATGTGCGGCTCGGCGGCCCACATCATGAAGGCGGTCACGTCGCGCGAATACTGATCGACGGTCTGGGGCGCCCCATCCGGATACTCGATCAGGTCGTCCGACAGCGGCGGCGGCATCGCCAGAGCGGGGCCCGAGATGAAGTACGGGTTGTAGTAGGTCCCCGGCTGGATCGTGATATCGGCGGGTGCCTCTTCGCCATATCCGGTCAGGAGGGCATGGATGTAATCCGGACCGCCTTCGGCATACTGGGTGAAGATGTCGAAGACGAAGGTCGGGAACCCCCGCTCGACGGCACGCGCCTTGGCGAGCAGCGAGAAGTCTGGCGGATGGGCACCGCCATTGGCCGCAGCGGCGGCTGCCGGGTTCGGGAACGGCGCCGGGAAGTAATCCGACGGGATACCCGGCCGCTCGAACATCTCGCCGGAATCATCCGGGCCGTCCTGGACGGTGTATTCGGCGGCGAAGGCCTTCACCTGGGCTTCGCTGTAGCCCAGATCGGTCAGCGTGCGCATCGCCACGAGGTTCATCCCGTGACAGGAGGCGCAGACTTCCTTGTACACCTTCAGACCGCGCTGCAGCTGGCCGAGGTCGTAATGACCGAACGGGCCGGCAAAGCTCCAGTTCATCTCTTCCGGCTTGCGAAGCGGGTAATGCGGCGTTTCGCCGTGCCCCTCTTCGGCTGCGGCCTCGAGTTCCGCCTCGGTCTCGGCCGCACCTTCGGCCGCCGCACCCTCGGCTGCCGTGCCTTCGGCCTCGGCCTGGGCCTCGACCGCTTCCGGCTGTGCGTCCTGAGCCATCGCCACCGACATCGGAGCGGTGAAGACGCCGGCCGCGAGCAGGGCTGACAATAGTCTAATCATGGAATGTTCTCTCCGAAGCCGTCCGAGCTCAGCCTTTGGTCTCTGGTGAAGCAGTCGCGCCGGCTGGCCGACCGCTGCCGCCATGCTTGGCCAGCACGGCCTCCGTGATCGAGTTCGGCAGCTTCTTCGGCTTCTCCACGAGACCGAGGATCGGCAGGATGATCAGGAAGTGCGCGAAGTAGTAGATCGTGCCGATGAGGGCGAGCGTCGGGTAGATGCCCTCCGCCGGCTTCGCACCGAGCCAACCCAGGAACACGCAGTCGAAGGCGAAGACCCAGAACAGCACCCGGTAGATCGGACGATAGGCCGCCGAGCGCACCCGCGAGGTATCGAGCCACGGCAGGAAGAACAGGACGATGATCGATCCGAACATCACCAGCACGCCGCCGAGCTTGGAATCGATCGGGCCGATGTTGAAGGTGATGGCACGCAGCATCGCGTAGAACGGCAGGAAGTACCATTCCGGAACGATGTGAGCCGGCGTCTGAAGCGGGTTCGCCTCAATGTAGTTGTCGGGATGGCCGAGGAAGTTCGGCAGGTAGAAGACGAAATAGGCGAAGATCGCGAGGAACACGACCATCGCGAAGCCGTCCTTGACCGTGGCATGCGGCGTGAACGGAACCGTGTCCTTCGACGACTTGACCTCGACGCCGGTGGGGTTGGTCTGGCCGGTCACATGCAGCGCCCAGACGTGCAGGATGACGACGCCGGCGATCATGAAGGGCAGCAGGTAATGCAGCGAGAAGAAGCGGTTCAGCGTGGCGTTGTCCACCGAGAAGCCGCCGAGCAGCAGCTGCTGGATCGGCTCGCCGATCAGCGGGAAGGCGGTGAAGAAGCCGGTGATCACCGTGGCGCCCCAGAAGGACATCTGGCCCCAGGGCAGGACGTAGCCCATGAAGGCGGTCGCCATCATCAGGAGGAAGATGATCACGCCGAGGATCCAGAGCACCTCGCGCGGCTGCTTGTACGAGCCGTAATAGAGGCCGCGGAAGATGTGCAGATACACCGCGATGAAGAAGAACGACGCGCCGGTGGCGTGCATGTAGCGCAGCAGCCAGCCCCAGTTGACGTCACGCATGATCTTCTCGACCGACTCGAAGGCGATGCCCGAGGAGGCCGCATAGTGCATGGCCAGCACGACGCCGGTGAGGATCTGCGAGACCAGGAAGATCGCGAGGATGCCACCGAAGGTGTAGGCGTAGTTCAGGTTGCGCGGCGTCGGATATGCCACGAAGGAATCGTAGACGAGGCGCGGCAGCGGCAGACGGGCGTCCAGCCACTGCATGACACCGCTCGACGGCACGTAGGAAGAATGACTGCTCATTATGGGTAACCTTCTCCCGGATCAGCCGATGCGGACAGTGGTGTCGGACGTGAACGTATAGGGCGGGATGTCCATGTTCGTCGGCGCCGGCCCCTGCCGGATGCGGCCGGCGGTGTCATAGGACGATCCGTGGCACGGGCAGAACCAGCCGTCGAACGGGCCGGAATTGCCGAGCGGGATGCAGCCCAGATGCGTGCACACACCGACCATCACCAGCCAGGCTTCCTTGCCCTCGGTCGCACGGTTCTCGTCGGTCGCCGGCGCGTCACCCGAAAGGTTCGCGTTCCGGGCGATCGGATCCTTCAGCTCTTCGAGCGGAACCGCGCGGGCTTCCTCGATCTCGGCTTCCGTGCGCTGACGGATGAAGATCGGCTTGCCGCGCCACTTGGCGGTGATCGACTGGCCCACCTCGACCTGGCTGACATCGACGTCGATCTCGGCGAGAGCGAGCGTCGCGGCATCGGGGTTCATCTGGTCGATGAACGGCCAGGCCAACGCCGCCGCGCCGACTGCGCCGACCGCACCAGTGGCGATGTAGAGGAAATCCCGACGGCTGGGTTCGGTGGTTTCGTTGAGGCTCACGGCGGCTGCCACTCCTTGACTGATCGTGCGCGGATCGCCCCGCTTGTTGCGGATTCGACCCCGTGCGGCAAGAGGAGACATGACGCAATATCGCCACGCTCCTGACAGGATTACGATTTCGGGCGTTTCTATGCGCGAACCTTGGCGCTTGTCCAGACTGGAAGGGCTCCAAGGTCCAAGTGTCGCTGTGCGATCACAAGCCTCAGGGCAGCCGGGTGGGTGTCGGCGGACCAGTCATGGCCCTCATGCGGGTGCGCGATCGGGCACCTGGGGAACCGGTTCGGTTCCCGTGGCATCGCCCGCATAGAGGAAGCCGCCGGACTGGCGTGCCCACAGGCTGGCATACAGTCCCCCGCCGGCGATCATCTCGGCATGGGTCCCCTCCTCCACGATCCGCCCTTCGTCGAGCACGATCAGCCGGTCCATCGCGGCCAGCGTCGACAGGCGGTGGGCGATGGCGATCACGGTCTTGCCCTGCATCATGGCGGACAGATTGTCCTGGATGGCGGCCTCGACCTCCGAATCGAGCGCCGAGGTCGCCTCGTCGAGAACGAGGATCGGGGCATCCTTGAGAAGAACGCGGGCAATGGCGATCCGCTGGCGCTGGCCACCCGAGAGCTTGATGCCCCGCTCACCCACATGCGCATCGTAGCCGCTGCGGCCCTTCGGGTCGCGCAGGCCGGGAATGAACTCCTCGGCGCTGGCGCGCTCGGACGCCGACAGGATGTCGCCATCGTCGGCGCCGGGCCGGCCATAGGCGATGTTGTCGCGGATCGAGCGATGCAGCAGAGACGTGTCCTGCGTCACCACGCCGACGGCACCGCGCAGCGAGGCCTGGGTCACCGCGGCGATGTCCTGCCCGTCGACCAGAATGCGGCCGCCCTCGAGATCGTAGAGCCGCAGCAGCAGGTTGACGAGCGTCGTCTTGCCGGCACCGGAGCGGCCGACGAGCCCGACCTTCTCGCCGGCCCGGATCGTGAGCGACAGATTCTCGATGATCCCACCGCCCTTGCCATAGTGGAACGTCACGTTCTCGTAGCGGATCTCGCCGCGCGTCGCGGTCAGGGGCTGTGCATCCGCGCGGTCGACCAGCGCAGGCTGCGCGGTCACGGTGGCGACCGCATCCTGGATGGTGCCGTAATTGCGCACCAGACCGTTGATGTTGAACATCATCCAGCCCGACATCTGGTTGAGGCGCAGAACCAGGCCCAACGCGATTGCAACTCCGCCAGTGGTGACGCTGCCCGCCTGCCAGCCGAGGATCGCAACCGCTCCGACCCCGGTCATCATCAGGCCGTTGAGGACGGCGACCGCGGTACGCACGCCCGTCAGCGCACGGGTCATGCGTCGTACCGCGTCGACGAGGTAGCCGAAGCCGTCCTTCACGAAGGCATCCTCGCGCCGAGACGAGTCGAACAGCTTCACCGAGAGGATATTGGTGAAACTGTCGACCACGCGGCCGGAAACGACGGAGCGTGCCTCGGCCGCCGCCCGGCCGTTCTCGCGGATCTTCGGCAAAAGATTGCGGACGATCCAGACATAGCCGAGCGTCCACAGGCCCAGCACCATCGCCATCCGCCAGTCGATGGCGCCGAGGATGCTGACAGTCAGTATGATGAAGGTGACGAAGGACCAGAAGGTCTGGAGGATCGTCGTGATGAAGTCGCCCGTCGCCTGCCCGACCTGCTGGACCTTCTGCGACAGCCGTCCGGCGAAGTCGTTCTGGAAGAAGGTGTAGGTCTGCTCCATCAGCCGGCGATAGCTCTGCCAGCGGATGCGATTGTAGAAGCTCGGCGAGATCACCTGCTCTTCCAGCACCGAAGAGGCGAACAGCACCAGCGCGCGGCCGATCAGCGTCAGGAAGGCGAGGATCGCGACCAGCCAGAAATTCTCCGCCAGGAACGTCGCCGGGGTGGACCGCTCCATCGCGTCGATCAACCAGCCGACGCCGGTATAGAGCGCTGCTTCGATGCCCCCGGTCAGCCCGCCCGTGATCAGCAGGGCCCCGAGCGGCCACTTCGCCTGACGGGCGAAGTGCCAGATGAAGCGGTTGGTCTCCGACGGCAGCGGGGCCAGATGACCGGTGCGATTAAGCCGGGCATCCTCGCGGTCCTCCCCCTGATCCTCGAAGGGATCGAGCAGCGTCTCGAAGCGCCGGAGAAAGCGGTCCATCATTCGGCGGCCCTTATGGTCGAGGCAGCATCCGCGTCGGGGTCACCGAGCAGGAAGCCGCCTGTCTGGCGGGTCCACAATTGCGCATAGAGGCCGCCCCGGTCGAGCAGTTCGGAATGGGTACCCTCGTCGACGATGCGCCCCTGGTCGAGGACGATCAGCCGGTCGAGGGCCGCGATGGTCGAGAGACGATGGGCGACCGCGATGACGGTCTTGCCTTCCATCAGACGGTAGAGATTGCCGGCAATCGCCGCCTCGACCTCGGAGTCAAGGGCCGAGGTGGCTTCATCGAGCAGCAGGATCGGCGCGTCTTTCAGCATGACGCGGGCAATGGCGATGCGCTGGCGCTGGCCGCCCGAGAGCTTGACGCCCCGCTCGCCGACCTCCGCGTCGAGCCCGCCGCGTCCCTCAATGTCCCGCAGCTCGGCGATGAAGTCCGCCGCCTCGGCGCGTTCGATGGCGCGCAGAAGATCGGCCTCGCTGGCGTCGGGCCGCCCGTAGAGGATGTTGTCGCGGATCGAACGGTGCAGCAGCGAGGTGTCCTGCGTGACCATGCCGATCTGGCTGCGCAGCGATTCCTGCTTCACCGTCGCGATATCCTGCCCGTCGATCAGAACGCGGCCGGATTCCACGTCGTGGAAGCGCAGGAGAAGATTGAGGATGGTGGACTTGCCCGCCCCCGAACGCCCGACAAGGCCGACCTTCTCGCCCGGCCGCACCGTCAGTTCGAAATCCTGCAAGACGCCGTCGCCGCGGCCATAGTGGAAGGCGACGTTCTCGAAGGCGATCTCGCCGCGGTCGACGACCAGCGCGGGCGCGGCCTTGCGATCGGTGATGGCGTGCGGGATCGTGAAGGTGGACATGCCGTCGCGGATCGTGCCGATGTTCTCGAACAGCGCTGAAACCTCCCACATGATCCATTGCGACATGCCGTTGATCCGCAGAACGAGGCCGATCGCCGCAGCGATGGCGCCGACGCTGACCAGTTCGCCGAGCCACAGCCAGATCGACAGGGCGCCGACGGCGAAGAGCAGCAGCGAGTTCAGTGCGTAGAGCGAGACATAGAAGAGGTTCACCAGCCGCATCTGACCGTAGACCGTGCCGAGAAAGCCGCGCATGGAGCGCTGCGCGTAGTCGGCTTCGCGCCGGGTGTGGGCGAACAGCTTGACGGTCGCGACATTGGCATAGGCGTCGACCACGCGGCCGGTCATCTCGGCGCGGGCATCGGCCTGGCTCTGCGAGACCCGGTCGAGGCGCGGGATGAAGTACCACAGGATCAGCGCGTAGATCGCGACCCAGGCGGCGAAGGGCAGGACCAGCTTCCAGTCGGCCGCCGCCACGAGAACGACGATGCCGGTGAAATAGACGACCACATAGAGGAAGACGTCGATCGACTTCATCACCGTCTCGCGCACGGCGAGCGCGGTCTGCATTAGCTTGGTGGAGATCCGTCCGGCGAATTCGTCCTGATAGAAGCCCATCGAATGGCCGAGCATCCAGCGATGCACCATCCAGCGGAAACGCATGGGAAAATTGGCGGCGAGGCCCTGAAAGGTGACGAGCCCTTCGAGAAAAACGAGACCCGGAAGCAGCACCAGGACGACGGCCGCCATCAACGCCAGCGTCAGCCCGTTTTCGGCCATGAAGGTCTCGCGCGAGACGCCGGAGAACCAGTCGACGATCTGGCCAAGGAAACCGAACAGCGAGACCTCGACGATCGAGATCAGCGAGGTCAGGATCGCGGTCGCGACGAGCAGCGGCCAGACGGGCTTGGCGTAGAACCAGACGAAACGGAACAGGCCGCCCTGCGGCGGAGTGGTCAGATCCCGCGGCGGGAACGGCTCCACCATCCTCTCGAACAACGAGAACATCAAAAAGGCTTTCCAATCGGTGTGTCGGGGCGGTTCCGGCCGCTCCGGAAACACCCGAACGGCGGCGGAGCAGCGCTCCCGGATCCCGGCGACCATGCCGCGGGACATATGACTGCAGACTGTGTCGTCGTTGCGAAGGATGGCGCGCTCGCCCCCTGTCAGGAGCGTCGCCGACATATTCGGGATATAGGAAGCCTGGCTGCGGAATCACGGGGCCGGACAGCGCAGGCGAGTGACAGCATCGTGAAACCAGACAGCACCGACACGCCATCCTTGAGCAAGCCGCAGATCTCGCTGGCGCTGTACCAGCCCGATATCGCCGGAAACACCGGCACGATCCTGCGGCTGGGCGCCTGTGTGGGCCTGCCGGTCGAGATCATCGAACCGGCCGGCTTCGACCTGGCGGACCGGGCGCTGAAGCGTGCGGGGATGGACTACCTCGCCATGTCGCGGCTGGTCCGGCACGTCGATTTCGCCGCGTTCGATGCGGCGCGTCGCGCGGCCGGACGGCGGATCGTGCTGTTCACCACCCGCAGTTCCGAAATCTATACGGACTTCGCCTTCGCGCCCGGCGACGTCGTGATGTTTGGTCGCGAGAGTGCCGGCGTCCCCGACGCCATCCATGCAATCGCGGACGCGAGCGTGACGATCCCGATGGAGGGCGGCGGACGGTCGCTCAATCTGGCCGTCGCCGCCGGAATGGCCGCCGGTGAAGTTCTCCGACAGTTACGCTGGCAACAATAACTCAAGTCGGAATCGTCATCGTTAGCGTCCGATTAAGCAAATCCAAGCAATATGAGGAACCGACCTGCGAAAGGCACGTTGCCTGTCCAACGTTGGAAATTTGCTCTCTTCTACCTGAAAGGCCAATGAAATGAGTGAACTGGCCAGAACGCTTTCGAACAGACGGCGCCAGTCGGAGATCGCGCGTTTTCTTCAGAACACGCCGAGCTTCTCGGCGCCGACAGGCTTGCCACAGTCGATCCGCGAACAACTCGAGCGTCTGCAGGTTGCCGAAGCCAAGATGCCGCAGCCGGGCAGCAATCCGCGCTGATCGCGAAGCCGCGCCGTTCCAGGCGCGGCACTGTCGCTGATTCCTGATCGGCGAAGACAAACCGGCCTGCGTCGACGATGTTCCGCGGCCTTTCATCGCTCAACTCGCGCGATTTCTTCCCTCGCCCTTTTTCCGGTGCCCCCCTTTGTCCGCAGCGTCGTGTCGCCGGCTTGCAGGATGCGGTTTCTGCCGGATCTCTCGCCCGCAACGCTTGGCGGAATGACGATGGCTTCCCACATCGCCGATGTCGGACAGGCAGTACGCCTGAACCATAACCGGGCTTGCTGCCCTCGAATTTCGGGTTGAGACCGCATTGCCGATCGTCTGGGATATTGCCTACCTCGTTGCTGGTGCCATCCTCCTGTTCGGTGGTGGCGAGTTCCTGGTTCGCGGCAGCGTCGCCATCGCCACCCGCTACGGAATCTCGAAACTCGTCGTCGGCCTGGTCATCGTGGGCTTCGGCACGTCAGCACCAGAACTGCTGGTTTCCGTGCAGGCAGCGCTCTCCGGTTCGCCAGACATCTCGGTCGGCAACGTCGTCGGCTCCAACATCGCCAATGTCCTGCTGATCGTCGGCGCCGCCGGTCTCATCGCGCCGGTCGTCAACAGCGATCCGGCAATCCGGCGCGACCTGATCATGATGGTCGCGGCCTCGCTCATCGCCGTGGCGCTGTTCCTGACCGGCAATATCGGCCGGCTCGCCGGCGCTGGCCTCCTCGCCGTGCTCGCCGTCTACCTCTTCACCACCTATGCGCTGGAGCAAAAGCGGCGGCGGCTTGCAAAGGGGTCGGACCGCGACGACGCGGACAGGGATGACGACGAAGAGGGTCTGGCGCTCCTGCCGGCGCTGCTCCGGGTGGTCGCCGGCATCGTGATGCTGGTTGTCGGGGCCCGGCTCATGGTCACGGGCGCGGTCGGCATCGCGCGCGACTTCGGCGTATCGGAAGCGGTGATCGGCGTGACCGTCGTCGCGATCGGAACGTCCCTGCCCGAACTGGCGACGGCGCTGATCGCCGGATGGAAGCGGCAGTCGCAGGTGGTTCTCGCCAACGTCGTCGGCTCGAACATCTTCAACATCCTGAGCATTCTCGGCGCGACCGCGGTGATCGCACCGATCGCCGTGTCCGGCCGCTTCGCCATCTGGGACGGGCCGATCATGGCCGCGATCGCGGTCGCCATGCTGGTCTATCTGTTCGCATTCCGCACCATCGGACGGCCGATGGCGGCGGTCATGCTCGTCGCCTATGCCGGCTACATCGCGGTTCAGGCGGGGCTCTGAAACGCCGCAGCCGGAGACGCGCGGCGATCGACGGTGCTTTCGCGGTCAGTCGGCGCTGGGCAAGCGGCGCATGGTGAATTCGATGTCGCCCTCCGGCAGGGCGCGCCAGCTTTCCACCGACGTCCAATAGGCCGCCTTGGGGTAGCGATCGAGCCATTCGCGCGCCTTGCTGCGCGCGGCGTCGCGCGGCAGGATGAAGGTCTCGCGCACGAAGCTGTCGCCTGCCGATCCCGCCATTCTGCTGGCGTCGCGGCCGACGCCGCGTGAGCCGCGCGTCCGTTTGAGCTGGCGGGAAAGACCGCCAAGCGGCGGCGGTGTCAACCGGGACATGCTGGTCGTCTCTCGAACTTCCGATCGTCAGGACCCACAAGATAGCGGGCAGCGAACGCTTTTGCGAATCGCGCGATACCGGCACAACGGAGATCCTCCACCTCGCCACGAGGTTGGCATTTTGCGGTTCGGCTCCAGATGTCGTGCCTGTAAGACCGGCGGCGCAATGGTCCGAGAGACCGGCGCAAGTGCCAGACAGTCAGTGCGGGATGTCCCGCCAGCATCGAAAAGAGTGCGTCGCATGGAACGGCCGAATTTGCCCGAGGGGCTTCCCGAAGACATCGAAACCAAGAAGGCGACCGCCCAGGCCTGGTTCGAGGCCCTGCGCGACCGCATCTGCAAAGTCTTCGAGGAGATCGAGGACGGTTTCGGCGAGGAGACCGGACTGGAGCCCGGCCGGTTCGAACAGACCGAATGGTCGCGCGAGAACGAAGGCGGTGGCGGCCTGATGTCGATGATGCATGGCCGCGTTTTCGAGAAGGTCGGCGTTCATACCTCGACGGTGCATGGCGAGTTCTCGCCCGAATTCCGCAAGCAGATCCCCGGCGCCGAGGAGGATCCGACCTTCTGGGCCTCCGGCATTTCGCTGATTGCCCATATGCGCAATCCCAACGTGCCCGCCGTCCACATGAACACCCGCATGGTGGTGACGACCCGGCAGTGGTTCGGTGGCGGCGCCGACCTCACCCCGACGCTCGACCGGCGCAGGACCGACGACGACCGCGACACGCTCGCCTTCCACAAGGCCCTGCAGTTCGTATGCGACCGCCATTCGGGCGTCGCCGACTACGCCAAGTTCAAGGAATGGTGCGACACCTATTTCTATCTACCGCACCGCAACGAGGCGCGCGGCGTCGGCGGCATCTTCTATGACTGGCTGCACTCGTCCGACGAGGCCGGCGGCTGGGACGCCGATTTCGCCTTCACCCGCGATGTCGGCAAGGCGTTTCTCGTCGTCTATCCGCACATCGTCCGGCAGAACGTCGTCCAGCCGTTCACCGAGGCCGATCGTGAAGAGCAACTCATTCGCCGCGGCCGATACGTGGAGTACAATCTGCTCTACGACCGGGGCACGCTGTTCGGCCTGAAGACCGGCGGCAACGTCAATTCGATCCTGTCGTCCATGCCGCCCGTGGTGAAATGGCCCTGACCGGCGGCACAACTTTCCGTCGACCTTGAACCATTTAAAAGATCGGGCGTTCTTCCTGCTCTAGTCGTGACGGATCAGGGAGGATCCCATGTATGAGCTGGATTGTTCAGGCGTAATTCCCGGTTGCCGGCGGGTCATCCGCGCCGAGTCCGAGGCGGAGGTCATCCGCAGGGCCATCGTTCAGGCCCGGCAGTTCGGGCTCGAGCACATCTCGCCGGCGATGCTGGATGCGATGCGGACCCGCACCCGCGAAGAGGCGAATATCCGTCGATCGACGATCGCGGCATAGAAAAAGCGGGCGCAAGGCCTGCTTTTTTGTGTCGGTGTAATGCCGCGGACCGAGTCAGACCCGTTCGAGCAGGCTCTCGCGCCCGAGCACGAAGCCGCTGCTCGCCCACAGCTTGCGCAGCCGGTCGAGGGTCTTGCCCATCTCCGGGCCCGGCGCGATGCCGGCTGATTTCAGATCCTCTCCGCTGACCGGGAAAGCAGGTGGCGCGAAGGTGGCGACGATTTCCAGCTGGCTGGTTAGCCTGGCGATGGCGTCGAGCGTCTCGCGCGAGGATTCCGCCTTGCCGCGCGCCGATGCGACGGCCAGCCGCAGCCGGTCGGCGATGGCGGCCCGACCACCGAAATACAGCCGTGTGCGAAAGGCGGAGTCGCTCTCTTCCGGCTTTGCCGGTTCGGCGATGGCGAAGCCGACGATGCGATCGCGGTCGGCGTTGGACAGCTTCAACCGTTCCGCCATCTGGGTCAGGCGCGCCGGGTCCGGCGGCACGATGGCCGCGAGCCGCAGCATCGGATCGGGTGCCCAGCCGAACGCTCCCTCGCTCTCCACAAGCGAATGGATCGCATCGATCCCCCAGCGCTCGCTCTCCGGCAGGATGCGGGTCAGGACGCCGGTCTGGCGCATCCACAGCAGCGCACGCGACGGGTCCGGTGCCGCGAGGAGCTTCTTCAGCTCGGTCCAGACCCGTTCGACCGACAGTCCGTCGAGCCCCTCCTTCAGGCGCGTCGCAGCCCGGATGCCGGCGGCATCCGGCCGGCCCTTCCCGTACCAGGCGAAGAAGCGAAAGAAGCGCAGGATGCGCAGATAATCCTCGCGGATGCGGGTCTCCGAATCGCCGATGAAGCGCAAAGTCTGGCTGCCGAGATCCTCGATGCCGCCGACGAGGTCGACGATGCTGCCGTCGGCACGGGCATAGAGCGCGTTGATCGTGAAGTCCCGGCGCTCGGCATCGGCCTTCCAGTCGCGGCCGAAATGCACGACCGCGTGGCGGCCATCGGTCTCGATGTCGCGGCGAAGGGTCGTGACCTCGTAGGCGTGCTCGGGGGTCACGACGGTCACGGTCCCATGTTCGATCCCGGTCGGCACCGCGCGGAAGCCGGCCGCCTCCACGCGCCGAACCGTCTCGTCCGGCACTGTCGTCGTGGCGATGTCGATGTCGCTTACCGGATGGCCGAGCACGGAGTTGCGGACGGCGCCGCCGACGATCCGCGCTTCCTCGCCATCGGCCGACAGGGTTGCCAGCAGCGTCTGCAGGCCTGGCGTCGTCAGCCAGTCTGCCTCGATCGTCGTGGCGGTCATGCGTAAAGTCCTTCGTACAATGTGCGGATGATGCCCGCGGTGACGCCCCAGATGAAGCGCTCGCCGAAGGGCATCACATAGTAACGTCGCTCGATGCCCTGCCAGATGCGGCTTTCCTCGCGGTGGTTCGCTTCGCTCATCAGGAAGCCGAGCGGCACCTCGAAAACGTCCTGCACCTCGTCGGGATTGGCGACGAGGCTGAAACCCGGCCGCACGATCGCGACGACGGGGGTGATGCGGAAGCCTGTCGTGGTCAGGTAGCGCGGCAACCGGCCGACCGGTTCCACATGCTGCGGATCGAGCGCGATCTCCTCGACGCTTTCGCGGATCGCGGCGGCTTCCGGCGACGCATCCTCCGGATCGACGGAGCCTCCTGGAAAGGCGATCTGGCCCGAATGCTTGCGCAGATGCGCGGTGCGCGTGGTCAGGATCACCGTCGCCCCCTCGCCCCGGTCGACGATCGGCACCAGCACGGCGGCGTCCCGCGCCCGGTCGCGCTCCATCAGCTGGACGAGATCGGGGTTCAGCAGATGGTCGCCATATTCGCGCGTCGGCGCGGCATCGCCGGCCCAGCCGCGCGCGGCGATCCGCGCCCGCAGATCGGTCGCGGTGAAGTCGGTATAGCGCCCGGCAGGCGCGTCGTAGGCGACGCCCCGTCTTGGCGGGTCGGCGGCGAACACGGTCAGGCCCCGCCCTGCGAAGCGGCTATGTCGAAGGTCGCGCCACCGGAGCGCACGAACTGGCGTTCGCCGTCGGTCTCCACATGGTCGGCGAGGTCGAAGGCCAGCGCCCTTGTCAGTCGCGCCTCCAGCCGGCCGCGCACCGTGACATAGGGGCGAAACTCGCCATTCGGACCGATGCTCAGGCGCAGGGGATTCTCCGGCCCTGCGGCACAGACGTCGCCGACATCGGTGCGGAACGTCAGAAGCGGTTCACCGTCATGGATCTCGCGATACATCTCCACGGCCTGGAAATGCGCGTCCTCGACGGTGATGCCGAGCTTTTCCACAGGGGTGACGAGATAGGTCCGCCCGTCGGCATCCTTGCGCAGGACGGTGGAGAACAGCCGCACCAGAGCCGGGCGGCCGATCGGCGAGCCATTGTAGCTCCAGTGGCCATCGGCGTGGATCACCATGTCGATGTCGCCGCAGAACTCCGGCTCCCAGCGTTCCACCGGCGGGGCGCCCTTGCCTGCACGCTCGGCACGGGCGACAAGAGCCGCGAGGCTGGCGCCGGCATCGCTCGGCACGGTTCCTGTTGCGTCGTCCTGCATGTCGCTGGGCTGGTGCGGCAATGGGTCCTCCGATCGGGATTCGTCTTATTTTGGCCGGCCTTCGCAGTCACGAAATAGTTGCTCCTCGCCAGCTTGCCAGGAGTCCCGGTGGCCGATTTGATGAGTGGAAGCGGCCGTGCGACGGCCATCGCACATCGACGCTGATCTGGCCATTTCCCTTCGATACCTGACGGAGACCGTCCCGATGACGATGATGAAGCCCGAGGAGGAGACCCTCAGCGAGGACGCCATCGTGAGGCTGGCGGAGACGGCACTGACCGACATCGCACGGGTTCGCGAATCCGTCGGGCGGGTCATCTTCGGCCAGGAAAGCGTCGTCGAGCAGAGCCTCATCGCGATCCTTTCCGGCGGGCATGCCCTGCTCGTCGGCGTCCCGGGCCTTGCCAAGACCAAGCTGGTCGACACGCTCGGGCTGTCGCTGGGCCTCGATGCCCGCCGCATCCAGTTCACCCCCGACCTGATGCCCTCCGACATCGTCGGCACCGAGGTGATGGACCAGGACGAGACCGGCCGCCGGTCGTTCCGCTATGTGAAGGGCCCGGTCTTCGCCCAGCTTCTGATGGCCGACGAGATCAACCGCGCCTCGCCGCGCACCCAGTCCGCGCTGCTGCAGTCGATGCAGGAATACCACGTGACCGTCGCCGGCGAGCGGCACGATCTGCCCAAGCCCTTCCATGTGCTGGCGACCCAGAACCCGCTGGAGCAGGAGGGCACCTATCCGCTGCCCGAAGCCCAGCTCGACCGCTTCCTGATGCAGGTCGACGTGTTCTATCCCGATCTGGAATCGGAACGCCGCATCCTTCTTGAGACCACGGGCGGCGCCGATCAGGTCGCCGAGCCGGTGATGACGTCAGACCGCCTGCGCGAGATCCAGACGCTGGTGCGGCGCATGCCGGTCGCCGAGAACGTGGTCGACGCGATCCTGCGACTCGTGCGGTCGGCCCGGCCCGGCAACGGCCACAAGGAGGCCGACGCCCATATCGCATGGGGTCCCGGCCCGCGCGCCAGCCAGGCACTGATGACCTGCGTGCGCGCCCGCGCCCTCTATGACGGGCGCTTCGCACCCTCGGTGGACGACGTGATGGCGCTGGCCGAGCCGATCCTGCAGCATCGCATGGCGTTGAACTTCTCGGCCCGCGCCGAGGGCATGAATGTCCGCGACGTCATCGGCGCGCTCAAGCGCGACGCGGCGTAGGGTCAGGGTCCAGCATGCCGATCGGCTCCACCGTCGACCTCACCGCCGCACCGGACGCGCTGGCACGTTCGCGCCAGCGCGCCGCCTTGATGCCCGACCTTCTGGTCGAGGCGCGGCGCGTGGTGTCGACGGTCATTGCCGGCTGGCACGGTCGGCGACGGCGCGGCGTCGGCGAGAATTTCTGGCAGTTCCGGCCCTTCGTCGAGGGCGAGCCGGTCTCGCGCATCGACTGGCGCCGCTCGGCCCGCGACGACCATGTCTATCTGCGCGACCGCGAATGGGAAGCCGCCCAGACCGTGTGGCTGTGGGCCGACCCGTCGCCGTCCATGCGCTTCATGTCGAGTGCCGCCCAGGTCTCCAAGGAATCGCGCGCGCTGGTCATCGTCCTGGCCCTCGCCGAGATCCTGTCGCGCTCGGGCGAGCGCATCGGCTATCCGGGCGTCGTCGATCCGATCTCGGCGCGCAATGCCGCAGAGCGGATCGCCGGCGCGCTGCTCTCCCGGCGGCCCGACGATCCCTTCCCGCCGGACGACCGCCTCAAGCGCTTCACCGAACTGGTCATCGTCAGCGATCTCCTCGATCCGGTCGACGAGGTGGTGGCGCGCATCGACCAGCTCGGACGGCGCGGCATTCGCGGCCACATCGTGATGATCTCCGATCCAGCAGAGGAGATGTTCCCCTATGCCGGCCGGACCGAATTCCGCGATCCCGAGACCGGCGCGACGCTGACGGCCGGGCGTGCCGAGACCCTGCGCGAGGAATACGCCACCGTCTACCGGGCGCGCCGCGAGCACATCGCCGAGCATTGCCGCCGCCTCGGCTGGAGCTTCATCCCCCACCGCACCGACCATCTGGCCTCCGAAGCGCTGGTCGCCGTCCACGGACGGCTGAGCGGCGCACCGCAGGCCGTCGCCCCGCGCGCAGCGGGAGCCTCGGCATGATCGGCGGGCTCGCCCTTTCCTTCGGCGCGCCGCTGGTGCTGTTCGGGCTTCTGGCCCTGCCGGCGATCTGGTGGCTTCTCAAGCTGACGCCGCCGCGGCCGCAGATGGAGACGTTTCCGCCGCTGCGCATCCTGGAACGGGTGCTGAAGCGCGAGGAGACGCCGTCGAAGAGCCCTTGGTGGCTCACGCTGCTGCGCCTGCTGCTCGCCGCGCTGATCATCTTCGCCCTCGCCGCCCCGACCCTCAATCCGCGCGAAGGCCAGTTGACCGGCACCGGACCGCTGGCGCTGCTGGTCGACAATGGCTGGGCCAGCGGCGGCGATTTCGACGTGCGGCGGACGGCCGCCGAAGGGCTGATCCGTGAAGCCGGCGAAGCCGGGCGCCCGGTCTCCCTCGCCTTCACGGCCGAGGGCCAGCCCGACGACGCGACGCCGGTCGAAGCCAACGCCGCGCTGGAGCGCCTCGCCGCCGCAGCGCCGCGCCCCATCCCCACCGACCGGGCAGCCGCAGCCGAGCGCATCGCGACCGCGCTTGCGGGCAACCGCGTCGGCTCGCTGGCCTTCGTCGCCGACGGTCTCGATGCCGAGGGAACCGACGCTGCCAGCCGCAGCCTTGCCGCCCTCGCCCCGTCGCAGGCCATCGTCTATGCGCCGGACGTCGGCGGCCTCGTCGGCCTCACGGGAGCTGACAATTCGACGGAAGCGCTGGTTGTGCAGGCCGTCCGTCCTGACGCGGCGGCCGGACCGCGCAGCTTTGCCATTCGCGCGATCGACGCGCAGGAGCGAGAGATCGGTCGCACGTCACTCGATTTCGCCGCCGGCTCCGCCAGTGCCGAAGCCCGCTTCGCGATCCCCGTGGAACTGCGCAACGACATCGCCCGGCTTGAGGTCGAGGGCGCCGAGACCGCTGGCGCCGTCCGGCTGGTCGACGACAGTTTCCGGCGCAGGCGTGTCGCGCTGGTGTCGGGCGAATCCTCCGACCTTGCCCAGCCGCTGCTGTCGCCGCTCTACTACATCACCCGGGCGCTGGAGCCATTCGCCGATCTCGTGCGGCCGCAGAGCGCCAATCTCTCCGAGTCCATCCCTGCGCTGATCGCCCGGCGGCCCTCGGTCATCGTGCTCGCCGATATCGGCATCCTGCCCGACAATGCCCGCGAGGCGCTGCAGGGCTTCGTCGAAGATGGCGGCTATCTCCTGCGCTTTGCCGGCCCGCGCCTCGCCGCCGCGCCGGGCGACGACACGCTGGTGCCGGTGCGCCTGCGTACGGGCGAACGCCAGCTCGGTGGTGCCATGTCCTGGTCCGAGCCCCAGAAGATCGCGCCGATGCCCGACGACGAACCCTTTGCCGGGATCGCCGTGCCGGAAGACGTCACCGTGACCCGCCAGATCCTCGCCGAGCCGGCCGCGGACCTGTCCGAACGGACATGGGCGAGCCTTGCCGACGGCACGCCGCTCGTCACCGCCGAGACGGTCGGCGCCGGCACCATCGTCCTCTTCCACGTTACCGCCGAGGCGACCTGGTCGAACCTGCCGATCTCCGGTGCCTTCGTCGAGATGCTGCGGCGGATCGTGACGCTGTCGCGGGCCGGTGCCGGCCCCAGCGAGGGCCGCACCGCCGCCGACAGCCTGCCACCCTATCGCGTGCTCGACGGTCAGGGCCGCCTCACCAGCCCCGGCGCCGACGTCCAGCCGCTGCAGCCCGTCGCCGATGGCGACCAGCCGGTGACACGCGAAAACCCGCCGGGCCTTTATGGCAGCGAGGAAGGCTATCTCGCCCACAATCTCCTGCCGGCCGACGCCGAATTGGAGCCGCTGCCAGCGCTGGATCTCGGTGTGCCGGTCGAGGCGCGCGGCTATGGCGGCGAGAATGCCGTCGATCTGGCGCCCTGGCTGTTTGCCGCCGCCCTCGTCCTCTTCGCCCTGGACGCACTGGCCCTGCTCTGGCTGAACGGTGCGGCGACCCGCATCGGCAGCAGCTTTTCGCGCGGTCGTGCCGGCGCGCTCCCGGCGATCCTCGCGATTGCCGCGATCGGACTGGTCGCCGCGGTCCCAGACGCTCGCGCACAGGAGCAGGAGCCTGCACCGACGCCATCCGCCGAGCAGGTCGCGGACGACGACGTCGATGTTGAGCGTGCGATCCGAGCGACGGAGACGACGCATCTGGCCTATGTTCTGACCGGCGACGAAGCGACCGACGAGATCTCGCGCCAGGGTCTGTCCGGCCTGTCGCAATTCATCACCGCCAAGACGGCGCTGGAGCCGGGCGAGCCGATGGGCGTCGACATCGCCACCGATGAACTCGCCTTCTTCCCGATCATCTACTGGCCGATCGACGCCAGCGCGCCGATGCCGAGCGAAACCGCGATCGGCCGCATGGATGCCTACATGAAGCAGGGCGGCACGGTGCTGTTCGACGTGGCCGACGATCCGATTTCCGGCCTGTCCGGCGGCAATGTCTCGGCCGGCCAGCGCCGACTGCGCGAGATCCTTGCCGATCTCGACGTGCCGCCGCTCGATCCGGTGCCGACCGACCACGTCCTGACCAAGGCGTTCTACATGCTGGACGACTTTCCCGGACGCCACACCGGCTCCCAGCTCTGGGTGGAATCACTGGTGCGCGACGGCGAAGGCGGTGCACGGCCGGCGCGCGGCGGTGACGGCGTCTCCTCGATCATGATCACGTCGAACGATTTCGCCAGCGCCTGGGCGGTCGACGGCCAGGGCCTGTTCCTGTTCCCGACGGATTCCGCCGATCCCGCGCAGCGCGAATATGCCTATCGGGCGGGCGTGAACATCGTGATGTACGTGCTGACCGGCAACTACAAGGCCGATCAGGTGCATGTGCCAGCTCTGCTGGAAAGGCTGGGCCAATGAACTGGTCGGTCGATTTCGCGCCCTTCTTCTCCTGGACGGTGATCGCCCTTCTCGCGATCCCGGCGGTGCTGCTCGCACTGGCGCTGGTGGTTGCGCGCATCCGCGGCGCACTGGTGCGCATCCTCGCCATCGCGGCGCTGCTACTGGCGATCATGAACCCGGTGGTGCTGCAGGAAGAGCGTGATCCGCTGAAGAGCGTCGTCGCCCTCGTGGTCGATCGCAGCCAGAGCCAGACCATCGGCGAGCGCAACGCGCAGGCGGACGCCACGGAAGCGGCGCTGAAGGAGAGCCTCGCCCGCTATCCCGAATTCGAGGTGCGCACCGTCGAGGCCCGCTCCGGCGCCTCGCCCACCGATGGCGCCACCACGGCTCTGTTCGGCGCCCTCTCCGGCGCGCTCAAGGATGTCGCGCCGGCCCGCGTTGCCGGCGCCATCATGGTGACGGACGGCCAGATCCACGACATTCCGGCCGAAGCCCAGGCGCTCGGCTTCGACGCGCCGGTCCATGGGCTGATCACCGGGCAGCCGGACGAATTCGACCGCCGGATCGAGATCACCACCAGCCCGCGCTTCGGCCTGGTCGACGAGGACCAGAGGCTGCGCTACCGCGTCCTCGAAGACGGCCCGGCCGCTTCCGACCGGCCGGTCGAGGTGCAGGTCTTCCTGAATGGCGACCTGATCTCCCGCGAGAGCGTGCGCCCCGGCGGCGATGCGGAATTCGTCTTCCAGCTGCCGCGCGCCGGCAAGAACATCCTCGAACTCGTCGCGGCGCGCGACCCGAACGAGATCACCCCGGTCAACAACCGGGCGATCGCGGTGGTCGACGGCATCCGCGAGAACCTGCGCGTGCTGCTGGTCTCGGGCGAACCCCATGCCGGCGAACGGACCTGGCGCAATCTCCTGAAATCCGACGCCGCCGTCGATCTGGTGCATTTCACCATCCTGCGGCCACCGGAAAAACAGGACGGCACGCCGATCGACCAGCTGTCGCTCATCGCCTTCCCGACGCGCGAGCTTTTCGTCGAGAAGATCGACGATTTCGACCTGATCATCTTCGACCGGTATCAGGAGCGCGGCGTGCTGCCGTCGCTC
Source organism: Aurantimonas litoralis (assembly GCF_026153195.1). Classification (NCBI taxonomy): domain Bacteria; kingdom Pseudomonadati; phylum Pseudomonadota; class Alphaproteobacteria; order Hyphomicrobiales; family Aurantimonadaceae; genus Aurantimonas; species Aurantimonas litoralis. The sequence continues at coordinate 167,209 of NZ_JAPFBM010000001.1, forward strand.
TATTTCGACTACATCGCCCAGTATGTGCAGAATGGCGGCGCGATGCTGATCGCCTCCGGCCCGGAATATGCCAGCCAGGAGAGCGTCGCCCGCACGCCGCTGCAATCGATCCTGCCGGCCCTGCCCACGGGCGACATCGAACAGAGCGCCTTCCGGCCGCAGATCTCCGAGATTGGCCGCAAGCATCCGGTGACGCGCAACCTGCCCGGCTCGGCCAGCGAGCCGCCGGATTGGAGCCGCTGGTTCCGGTCGATCGACGTCAGCGAGCCCGAGGGCGAAACCGTGATGGACGGGCCGGACGGCAAGCCGCTGCTGGTGCTGGACCGGGTCGGCGAAGGCCGCATCGCGCTCCTCCTGTCCGACCAGGAATGGCTGTGGTCGCGCGGCTTCGAAGGCGGCGGCCCGCATGTCGCCCTGTTCCGCCGTCTGGCCCATTGGCTGATGAAGGAGCCGGAACTGGAGGAAGAGGCGCTGGATGCTGAAGCCCGCGGTTCCGACCTCGTCGTCACGCGCCAGACCATCGGCGACGCCCCCGGCCCGGCGACCGTCCTGACGCCGTCCGGCGAGGCGGTCACCCTGCCGCTGAACGAGGTGGGCGCCGGCCGCTACGAAGGCGCGCTGGAGACCGAAGAACTCGGCCTGTTCCAGGCGGCCAATGACGATCTGCGGGCGCTGGCCAATGTCGGTCCGGTCAATCCGCGCGAATATCGCGAGGCCATCTCCACCGTCGACAAGCTGCAGCCGCTTTCGGACGTCACCCGCGGCAGCGTGCGCCGGGTGGCCGACGGTGACGGCGAATTGTCCGTCCCGCGGGTCGTGCCGGTCAGCGGCCGCGCCAATGCCGACGGCCGCGACTGGATCGGCCTGAAGACCACCGACGAGACGGTGCTGCGCGGCGTCGACCGCACGCCCCTCTTCGCCGGCTTCCTCGGCCTTGCCGTGCTGCTCATGGCGCTGTCGGCCACCTGGTATCGCGAGGGCCGGTAGGCCCTGCGCCTCTGACGAGAGCCTTGCCTAACGCATCGGCACCCCTAGTGTGAAGGACACGTCGACACGCCGAACATGCTGGAGCCGCCATGTGGTCTCGCCTGCTTGCCACGGTCTTCGCGGTGCTTCTACTGCAAGCCCCGGCCACCGCTGACGTCAAGGACAGGGTCGCGTCCCTCGCGCCGTCCGGGCTGGTGTTCGTGCTGGACGAAGACGGCAACGCGCTGCTCGCCCAGAACGCCGACAAGCCCTTCGTCCCTGCGTCGGTTGCCAAGGTGGTCACGGCGTGGCTGGCGATGGAGGTTCTCGGCGGCGACTACCGCTTCAAGACGCAGTTCTATCTGGGCGACGACCGAGTGCTGTATGTGCGCGGCGGCGGCGACCCGTTCCTTGTTTCCGAGGAACTCGCCGTGCTCGCGCCGAAACTCCTTGAGGAAACCGGCACGGAGCCCTTCGCCGGCATCGTGGTCGATGCGAGCTACTATCCCGCCGAGCTTAGCATTCCGGGGATCGAGGTCACCGACGAAGCCTACGACGCGCTGAATTCGGCGCTCGCCGTCAACTTCAACACGATCAACGCCCGTCGCAACGGCCAGACGGTCCGGTCCGCCGAGGAGCAGACGCCGATCACACCCCTCGCCGTCAGCCAGTTCCGTGCGCGCGGCCCCAACGGCCGCAGCCGGATCAGCCTGACCCAGGAAGATCCGAGCATCGGCATCCGCTATGCGGGCGAGCTGCTCGCCGCCTTCATCGAGCGGTCCGGCGGCAGTGTCGAGGGCGACATATCGCTCGGACTAGTCCCTGCCGGACTGACACCGGTCTATGTGCACGAGCAGTCGCGCGATCTTGCGGAAATCCTGCGGCAGATGCTGATCGGCTCGAACAACTACATCGCCAACCAGGTCTTTCTGGAGATCGGCGCGCAGCGCGAGGGCGGCCCGGTCAGCCTCGAGAAATCGATCCGTGTCGCGCGCGAGGTCTTCGCCGCGCATGACGTCCCCGACGCCATGCAACTGGTGGAAGGCTCGGGCATCAGCCGCGACAATAGCTTCACGGCGCGCGGTCTTGCCCGCGTGCTGGGCCACTTCGCTCCCCACGCCGAGCTTCTGCGCAAAACTCGCGCCGGCTCCCGCTACAAGACCGGCACCTTCTCCGGTGTGAGCACACTGGCAGGCTTCGCCAGGACCGCAGAGCACGGCGACGTGCGGTTCGTGATCTCGCTGAACGGCGGCGGCAAGCTGCGCTTCCGCCTGCTCACCGCCATCGAACGCGGCTTCTGACGAGAACGGCTGCCCGCCGAATGGCGCGTCATGCGACGGGCTGCATTCGCGTCAGTGCTTGAAGCAGTTCTCGCGATGCCATCCGAGAAAGCGCGGATGCGGGCGGTCGGCCGAACGAAGCGGCGGCAGCATGTAGCCACTTGGATTGATCATCGACTGAACGCTCGATGGGTCGTTCACCTGCCGCGACACGAGGATTTGCAAATCGTCGGCAATCCCGATCAAGCCGCGATCGAACATCCAATGCACCGTGCCAGACAGTGCCACCCCATTGTTCACGCTATCGGGTCCGTTCGCTTCGACAGGCCGGATATGTGCTGCTTCGACTTCAGCCCGTCCGCCACCGTTGATGAGCTTGAGGCCCGTGATGGCGCACCGAGAGTCGTACGCTCTTAGAACCAGTCGCCGGAACAATCGGTCCCGCGTGATCCGCGAACCAAGATAGGTAATGCGGTCGCGTTCTGGCTCATCGTCGTATTGAAACGGGGCTTGTTCATCAGCAAAGCCGGGCGGCATATGAACGTCAGTTCGTGGCAGAATGTCCATGTCCGACGCGAACGCACGATCGAGTATCCGGTTCAGATCCGTAGCGGAGATCGGTCTCACCGCGGATTGCGCCCGGCCTGAGATACGCCCCGCCTCGTTCAGAACCCCGCGTTCAACGACGCCGTAAGCGTCGCTAAACGGCACGCCGTTCGGAAAGTCCAGATAACTGCCGGGCTCGATCACCGCGATGTACATTCCTGCCGCACCGTGATCTGCAACGACCTCCTGTACTTTGGCAATCGCGAAATATCCGCGGGTATCCGGGACCTTCCGTGGTTCGTAGTAGACGACCCAGTCCCCGATACAGGCCCACACGCGGCTGAGATACTGACTGGGGAACTGATACTGCTCCGCTGGACTGTCGTCGTAAATCGAATCCGTGCGGTGGATGAATATGCCGAATGCCATGCCGCATTGGATACGGCCTCTGATGACAAAGCCATGGGCTACGCCCGAATATCACAGTCTTTTCGGCGCCATTGCTGGCAAACTGACGCTCGCCTGCATCGCGAGCGTTCCACCGCCGCTACCGAATTGCGGGCATGCTCAGGCAGGAGGCGCCGGGTGAGGCCGAATGTGCGGGGGTTCCGCATCATTCGACCTACACTGAGTTGGTCAGAAGCCTTCGAGCACGATCTTGCCCTTGACCCGGCCGGCTTCGGACTTGCGATGTGCTTCCTTCAGGGTCTCGGCATTGATCGGCGTCATTACCTCGCCGAGCGTCGTGCGGATCTTGCCGGTGTCGATCAGCTCGGCGACCTTGTCGAGCAGCTTGCCCTGTTCGTTCATGTCGGCGGTCTCGAACATCGATCGCGTGAACATGAACTCCCAGTGGGTGGATACGGATTTCTGCTTGAAGGCCGAGACGTTCAGGGCATCGGGGTCGTCGATCAGGCCGAAATGTCCCTGCGGCGCGATCAGTTCGACGATGGCGTCCAGATTGTCGGCGGTCCCGTTGGTCGAGAAGACGAAGCCGGGCGCACCGATGCCGAGGGCCCTGATCTCGTCGGCCAGCGGCTTGCTGTGATCGATCACATGGTGCGCGCCGAGGTCCATGACCCAGTCGCGGGTTTCGGGACGCGACGCCGTGGCGATGACCGTCAGGTCAGTCAGCGCCCGAACCAGTTGGATGGCGATCGACGCGACCCCGCCGGCACCGCCGATGATCAGGATGGCGTTCGCCGAGCCCGGCACCGGCCGCGTCAGGTCGAACCGGTCGAACAGCATTTCCCAGGCTGTGATCGCGGTCAGCGGCAGCGCCGCCGCTTCGGCGTTGGAGAGCGAGGCCGGCTTGTGTCCGACGATGCGCTCGTCGACGAGATGGAACTGGCTGTTGGCCCCAGGACGCACCAGCGATCCGGCATAGTAGACGTCGTCGCCGACCTGGAAACCCTCGACGGATTCGCCGGCCTCGACGACGCGGCCCACCGCGTCCCAGCCCAGCACCTTCCACGCGCGGTCCGGATCGACATTTGCCCGGATCTTGTAGTCGACCGGATTGACCGAGATCGCACGCACCTCGACGAGAAGATCGCGGCCGGCCGGAACGGGGCGGTCGAGTTCCACGTCGACCAGCGCGTCCGGCCGATCGATCGTCCCGGCATTCCTGTACGCAATCGCTTTCATCATCCTGCTCCGTCACATCATCCGATTGAACAGGGCCGAAGATGTTCCTATGCTCGCATGAGAGCAATACGCACAAATGACGCCACTAGTATCAAGAAGGATACCACCATGGCGAAAATCCGGCATTCCCGGTTCGACTGCACCCCCGGCTGTTCTGTCGAGGCGGCCATCGGGCTGATCGACGGCAAGTGGAAGTCGGTGATCCTGTTCCATCTGCTGGACGGGACGTTGCGGTTCGGCGAACTGAAGCGGCATCTGGTCAGCATCACGCCGCGGACGCTGACGAACCAGCTGCGGGAGATGGAGGAAGATGGCCTCATCGACCGCAAGGTCTATGCGCAGGTGCCGCCGAAGGTCGAATACAGCCTGACGCCGCTCGGCCGCAGCATGGAGCCGATCCTGCGGTCGCTCAAGCAGTGGGGCGACGCCAATATCGGCCTTTACGGCAAACCGCAGAAGCCGGAATCGGGCGCCGAACACGCGGCTGCGTGAACCGAGGCCGGCGGTACGCGGATCACGCGGTGGGTGAGGCAGTCGACGGGCAATCGTCGGGTCGAACGGTGGCCGCCTCGAGGCGGTTTGCGGACATGTCAGAGCATGACGCCTTGGCAGATCGCCGATCGCACCTTTGGCTTGGGAGACGAACGCCCGCGGCGATCACCGCAATCCCGTATCGCGGTCTCTTATCTCTTCGAGGCGGCAGACGGGGTCACGATCTTCACCCCTTGCATCGAGTCCGCCCCGACGTCGACGCTTCCGCTGACAACGCTCCCGTCCGGGCCCAGGGTCTCGAGAGTGTAGGTTCCGGCCGGAACGTCATCGAACTGGAAGTAGCCGGAATCGTTCGTCACGGCCTGCATGCAGGAGTCCGGCTCAGAACAGAGGCTGATGAGCTGATCGGCCAGCGCCTTCTCCCTGCCTGCGCGGCTTCTCGGCGCTCTCGGGGATGCGTTGTCGTCGGTATTGGCGGCCTCGCTCGCCACCAGATCGCCGAACAGGCCGCCGGCGTGAACGGGTTTCATCGCGAGCGCGATCGCGAAGGCGTGAAGCAGCAGCCACAGCGCCATCGCCGATCGAGAGGTCCTCGTCTCAATCACCTGCGCGGCCTCCCGCTTCGCTGAGGATGATCTCCGACGCTCTTCCCCTTCGCACGGGCTCGAGGACCTGCTTGCCGTAGTCGATCGTGTCGATCCCGCTCAGCAGGGTCCCGCCATTGACCGGGATCATCTTGCTCTGGTGCCCATCGTAGGACACGACGAAATAGTCGAAGAACCAGGGGGATTTGCCGTCGGGATTAATCTTCCTGGGAACCGACGCCGTCCACCGCACCAACTGGGGGCCGACCGTGCCTTCCTGCCCCCATTGCCGCGGGCTTATGCTCATCCGGAAGGACCGCATGTCGAGCTCGTTCTCGGCGACGCCGCCGATCTCGACGGTGCCCTGCATCTTGACGATCTCGTAGCGGGGCGAGCTGATCGTCATGGGTTTCAGGAACAGGATCGCGATGAGGAAGATCACGACATAGCCGGCGACCGCGCCGCCGAGCTTGAAATTCACGCCGGCCAGCGCGCCACTCGCCTGTCCGGTGGACGGGACGGACCTGTAAAGCAGGATCGCCGGCACCAGCGGTGCCAGGATCGTCACCAATATCGCGACTATGTCGATCATGGCGGGCATTGCGTCGAACCTTCCGCATTCCCCTGCGGAATTTTAGGCCGGATTGCCGCTCGGTGCAATCCGCGCTTGCCCGTGGTTCATCAAGTCTGTGGGGCAGCGCTCAGAGGCGCCGCGCGCCGACATGTCCCGTCACCCCGCCGAGCGCACCGTCGACGAGATCCAGGCCCAGGAGCCGGGCCAGATCGACGGGCCCCGGCATGATCACCGAGCCGCGGGGCAAAGGACGATAGCCGAGCGGCGCGTAATAGGGCGGATCGCCGACGAGGATGATCGAGCTCTCGCCCGCCTCGCGGGCAGCCGTAGCGGCGCGCTGCATCAGCGCCTTGCCGACGCCACGGTTCTTGAAGGCCGGCCGGACCGCGAGCGGCCCCAGCATCAGCGACGGGGCCTCGCCGATCGCGATCGGGGTCAGCCGAACCGAACCGATGATCGCCCCGTCATGTTCGGCGACGAAGGAGAGCGCCGGCGCATGGCGGGCCATCTCGCGAACACGCTCGGCGGCGCGGGTGAAGCGACCGGGGCCGAACGCCTCGGCGGCAATGGCATCGATGGCTGCGTGGTGGTCAGGATCTTCCGGAAGATACCGGACGTCGGAAAGGGCAAGCATGACGGGCATTCCAGGTCGGGCGGGCGTCAGCGCCGCTCGCTGGGCTCCCATCGGCTGATCGGGATACCGGCAAACGACGACGGTCAGTGCGCGTGCGCGCAGATCCTGTGTCGTCGTCGGCGGATGATCATCGGAGCACTCCTCAAGTCCGGCAATCCGGTTAGCACTGCGATCAGGGAAGGTCCAGCCGGAGCCCATCCGGCCGGTTGGTGCCCGAGCGTTGACGCTGCGTCGCGGCTGCTACCGGAACGCGCGGGTGCCACTTCGGTTAGTCTGACGGACCCGAACCGAAGGAGATCGCCAATGGGACTGCTCGTAGACGGCCAGTGGCAGGACAAATGGTACGATACGAAATCGACCGGCGGCAGCTTCCAGCGCTCGACCACGAGCTTTCGCGACTGGATCACCGCCGACGGATCGCCCAGCCCGGACGGCCAGACGGGCTACAAGGCCGAGCCCGGCCGCTACCATCTCTACGTCTCCCTCGCCTGCCCCTGGGCCCACCGCACGCTGATCGCCCGCAAGCTGAAGAAGCTGGAGGACGTCATCTCCCTGTCGGTGGTCGACTACCACATGGGCGAGGAAGGCTGGGTCTTCTCCGACCGTCCCGGGGCAATTCCCGATCCGATCTTCGGCAAGAAGCGGCTCTATGAAATCTACCTGGAAGCCGACCCGCACTACACCGGTCGGGTGACCGTGCCGGTCCTCTGGGACAAGGAGACCGGAACCATCGTCAACAATGAATCCTCGGAAATCCTGCGCATCCTGAACCGCGGCTTCGACGCCTATGGCGATGCCTCGGTCGACCTGTCACCGGACGATCTGCGCGACGACATCGATGCGATCAACGCGGATGTCTACGATCACGTCAACAACGGCGTCTACAAATGCGGTTTCGCGACGACGCAGCGGGCATACGAGAAGCCCTTCGGACAGTTGTTCGATGCGCTCGACCGGCTCGAGGCGTTGCTGTCGAAGCAGCGCTACCTCGTCGCCAGCGCCGCGCCGACCGAGGCGGACTGGCGGTTGTTCACGACGCTCATCCGCTTCGACCCGGTCTATTTCGGGCACTTCAAATGCAATCTGCAGCAGATCAGGGACTACCCGAACCTCTTCAAATACATGCTTGAACTCTACCAGGTTCCGGGCGTGGCCGAGACGGTCGATTTCGACCATATCAAGGGCCACTACTATTCCAGCCACGCGACGATCAATCCGACCGGCATCATCCCCGTCGGTCCGAAGCAGGATCTCACCGTGCCGCACGGGCGCGAGCGGCTGGCCGTTCACCAATAGGGATCGCGCGCCGTCTCGCCGGCCAGTTCGGCGAGACGGCGCCGGGTTGCATTGGTGGTGCCATCCGGCAGCTCGCTGGGCGCGAAGAACCCCATCTCGGCGATCTCGGCGCCCGGCTTGTGGTTCGCCTCGCGCCGGAACGCGCCGCAGCGATAGAGCAGCACGTGATCGCGGTTGGAGGCGTTGCGGTTGAAATGGGCCGAGACCAGCTCCGGCTCGTCCAGAAGCACGATCCCTGCCTCCTCTCGCACCTCGCGCGTCATCGCCTCGGCCGCCGTCTCGCCGGGATCGACCCCGCCGCCGGGCAGGTACCAGCCGGAGACATAGGTGTGTCGCACGAGGCAGATCCGCCCCGCGTCATCGAAGACGAAACCGCGGACGCCGAGGGTCATGGGCCGAGCCACCACATGCACACCGTGCAGGATCCGCACCATCAGTTTCTCGAAACGCATCGCCGTCCTTCGTTCGCCAACCCTAGCAATCCGTCTCTCCTCACCTAGGATGACAGGCATGTTTCGTCTTGCCCATCTCTCCGATATCCATCTCGGTCCATTGCCTGAATTGTCGATCCGCGAACTCGCGTCAAAGCGGGTGACCGGCTACGTCAACTGGCATCGCAATCGCCGCAGGGTGATGTTCGGCGACACGCTCGCCAACCTCATCCAGGACCTGCAGCAGGAAGCGCCGGACCACATCGCGGTCACCGGCGACCTGGTCAATCTGGCCACCAAGGTCGAGACCATGGCGGCCCGCATCTGGCTCGAGGAACTCGGCAAGCCGCACGACGTCTCCGTGGTGCCGGGCAACCACGACGCCTATGTCCCCGGCGCGCTGAAGCGGTCCTACCGGGAATGGTACGAGTACATGATCGGCGACAATCCGCTGAACGCCATCGGCAACTCGTTCCCCTATGTGCGGGTCCGTGGCCCCGTCGCGATCTTCGGCGTCTCGACCGCCGAAGCGACGGCACCGTTCTTCGCTACCGGCACGTTCCGCCGGCGCCAGGCAATGGCGCTGGCCAAGCAGCTCGAACACGCCGGCGCGCATGGCCAGTTTCGCGTGGTGCTGATCCACCATCCGCCGATCTCCGGCTCGACGGCTTGGCACAAGCGGCTGATCGGCAAGCAGTTCTTCTCGAAGGTGATCCACGAGATGGGTGCCGAGCTCGTGCTGCACGGCCACACGCATCTCGATACGCTGCATTGGCTGAAGGGGCCGCAGGGCATGGTGCCGGTGGTGGGCGTGCCGTCGGCGAGCCAGGCGCCCGGCAGCTCGCATCCGGCCTCGCGCTACAATCTGTTCGAGATCGACGGCGAGCCGGGAAAATGGTCGCTGATCCAGCGCGAACGCGGCGCCCGTGAAGAGCGTCCGGGCATCGGCTGGGTGCGCCAGCGCGAACTGCTCACGGAGGGGCGCGCCGTCAACACGACCTCGCGCGAGGATTCGCGGCCGGCGGCCTGATCAGCCGACGGAAACGCCGAGATAGGACGAGATCGCCAGCAGCAGGCCGGCACCGACGACGACACCGATCATCAGCCAGACGGCCGCGATGACGAAGTCGGTCGAACGCGAACGCTGCGGCTCGGGCTGGCGCAGCGGCGCCTCGTTGGTCCGGCGAACCGGATGCGCCGGCTTGGCGATCCGCTCGTTCAGTTCGTCGTTGACCGCGAAAGCCTTGTCGCGCTCCACGATCCGCTCGGCGACGTAGTCCGTCACCCGATCGGCGATGATTCGCGCTTCGGTGGATTCCACCAGCGTGACCCGGCCGAGGCGCGTTTCGCGGACGAGCCGATAGGTGCGCCGGTCGCGGGCCATGACGACATTGGCGGTGCCGTCGATCCACAGCCGCGCATGGGCGCCGCCCGACAGGGTGAAGTCGAACATGTCCTCGCCCGCCGGCAGTTCGTCGATCAGCGGCTGCAGCTCTTCCTGCAGGATTTCGAGCCGCGCACGATCGGCCTCACGGATATCGACGACGACGTCCGAACGCTGCGCGGCAGCGATCTTGGCCTGTCGCACGGCATCGGCCAGTCGCTTCGTCCCCATCAGGGTCGCGACATTGTCCTTGCCTTCGCCCATCGATCGTCGCCTCGAATCCAATTCGTTAACCGGGGGTTTATCATATTCGGATTCGCGATTGGAAGAAACTGCGTGCCGCTCCGGCTCAGGCGCCATCGACCTGCTCGATCGACGCTAGAATCGCGCTCTCGCAGGCGTCTTCCGCCTCCAGCATCAGCATGTGGCCGTGCCCGGCCAGCGCGGTCAGGGCGAAGCCCGGCGGCGCCTCGGCACCCTGCGCAAACGGTGTGACCGGATCCTCCGTGCCCCATACGAGCGAGATCGGCAGGCCGGTTGCGGCAATGGTCTCGAGCGGCAGAACGCCCTGCGTCCCGCCCCCGCCGCCATCCCTGGCCGTGAACAGGAGATCGAACATCTGCGCGACCGCGGCGCGATCCTCCGGCGTGCGGGCGGCGGCGATCGCGGCTGCCGTCTCGGTGTCCGGCTGCCAGCCCGGGGCGCCCATCGCGCCAAGCGACGTGCGGACTGCCTCAGCGCCCTCGGCCGTCATCACCCCTGCGATCAGGTCGCTGCCGATCTTGGGGCCGAATCCGCCCGGGGCGAGCAGCGTCAGCGAGGCTACGCGGTCCGGTGCGAACAGGCTGACGAGGCAGGCGATGGCGCCGCCCATCGAATGGCCGACGAGGTGGGCGGAGGCGATGCCACGCGCCTCCATCTCGGCGATCACGGCCCGCGCCGCCACCTTGGGCGGACCGAAGCCGGGATAGTCCCGCGACTGGCCGTGGCCCGGCAGGTCGAAGGCGAGGACCCGCCGCTGCGGAGTGGCGAGGCGCCGTTGCAGCGCCTCCCACACGGCCGCCCGACCGTCGAAGCCGTGCAGCAGCACGACGGGCCGCGCCGTGCCGCCGGCTTCGCCGCCCTGTTCGATGGCAAACAGGCGCGGTGCTTCGGCGTCGCTCATCAGCGTGTCGCCAGGAGGCGGTTCGCCGCGGCGACCAGCGCTTCGAGCGAAGCCGTGACGATGTTCTTGTTCATGCCGACGCCGAACAGCCGTCCGCCCTCGTGCTGCACTTCCATGTAGCAGATGGCGCCCGCGTCGGAGCCGGCCCCCAGCGAGTGTTCCGAATAGTCGAACACCGAGAACTCCAGGCCCAGATGGCGGCAGAGGGCGTTCACGAACCCGTCGATCGGCCCGGTTCCGATCCCCTCGATCGTTGTCTCCACGCCATTGTCGAGGATGGTCGCCTCGACGATCCGTTCGCCCTTCACATTCGCGCTCGGCCGGGTGGTGTGCTCGACGAACCGGATGCGACCGTCCGGCTGTTCCACATAGCGCTCGATGAAGCGCTCGTAGATGCGCTTGACGGGCAGTTCGCGGCCTTCCTCGTCGGTGATGTGCTGGATGTCCTCCCGGAACTCCACCTGCAGGTTGCGCGGCAGGTTGAGGCCGTAATCGGCCTGCAGCACATAGGCGATGCCGCCCTTGCCCGACTGCGAGTTGATGCGGATGATCGCCTCGTAGGACCTGCCGACATCCTTCGGATCGATCGGCAGATACGGGACTTCCCACAATTCCTTGTTGGCGACCTTGCGGGCCTTCATGCCCTTGTTGATCGCGTCCTGATGCGATCCGGAAAAGGCCGTGTAGACCAGCTCGCCCACATAGGGATGACGCTCGTGGATCGTCATCTGGTTGCAGTACTCGAAAATCTCCTTGATGTGGTTGATGTCGGAGACGTCGAGACCCGGATCCACCCCTTGCGTGAACATGTTCAGCGCCAGGGTGACGAGATCGACATTGCCGGTGCGCTCGCCATTGCCGAACAGCGTGCCCTCGACCCGGTCCGCCCCGGCCATCAGGCCCAGCTCGGTCGCCGCGACCGCGGTGCCACGGTCGTTGTGGGGATGCAGCGAGACGATCAGGCTGTCACGATTGTCGAGGTTGCGGCACATCCATTCCATCTGGTCGGCATGGATGTTCGGCGTCGACATTTCGACCGTCGCCGGCAGGTTGAGGATCAGCTTGTTGTCCGGCGTCGGCTGAACGATCTCGGCGACCGCGTTGCAGATCTCGACGGCGAAATCGAGCTCGGTCCCGGTGAAGCTTTCCGGCGAATACTGGAAGCGATAACCGCCGCCGGCCTTGGCCGCCATGTCGACGACCATCTTGGCGGCGTCAGTAGCGATCTCGCGAATGCCGGCGCGATCCTTCTGGAACACGACGCGGCGCTGCAATTCGCTGGTGGAATTGTAGAAATGCACGATCGGCCGGTGCGACCCTTCCAGCGACTCGAAGGTGCGCGAGATCAGCTCAGGCCGGCACTGCACCAGCACCTGCAGCGACACGTCGTCGGGCGTCTCGCCCTCTTCGATGCACCAGCGCACGAAGTCGAAATCGGTCTGCGAGGCGGACGGGAAACCGATCTCGATCTCCTTGAAGTTCATCGCCTTCAGGAGCGCGAAGAACCGGGCCTTGCGGTCCTGCCCCATCGGATCGACCAGCGCCTGGTTGCCGTCGCGCAGGTCCACGGAGCACCAGATCGGCGGCTCGGTAATGGTCTTGGACGGCCATGTCCGGTCGGGCAGATCGACCTGGCCATAGGGCTGGTACTTGCGGGAGGCCGACGGCATCGTGCCGCGGCGCTCGGCCGTTTCGGGCGGCGCCTGCCGGACGTCTGCGGCCGGACGGGGGGCGGGTGTAACGGACATGGTCTTCGCACCTTGATCGCTGGGCGGATGACGGCTGCGGCGGCTTCGCGCGCATCTGGCCGGTCATCGGCAATTGGAACCGTCTTGTAAAGCGAGAGGGGCTGAGCGCGCGGGCCGGGTCGGACCACAGTGCCGGCTCGACCGCCGGACGCCCCCTTCAGGTCAACGGGTCCGACGGCCGCAGCTAAGAAGGAGAAGGCGTAGAAGCGAGAGCGGACGCACGGCGTCGCCGGCCCGGCTCGGGGCCGCGATCATGCCGAAAGTGGATGGCGTCGCGTTCATGCGGCGAAGACTAGCCGCAAATCCGTCGATGGCAAGCCGAAAATGCAACAGTCGCGGCCGGCCCGCTCAGCCCGCCGACGACGCCGTAAACGCCGGCCGGGCCTCGAAGACGAGCGTCGCCACCGCGCCGCCGTCGTTCGACGTCTCGAAGCGCCCGCCGATCTGCTGGGTAAGAGAGGCGACGATGCGCATGCCGAGATTGCGGGACGCGGCGATGGAAAAGCCGTCCGGCCAGCCCGGTCCGTCGTCGGCTACCTGCAGCCGCTGGGTCCAGCCCTCGCCCGCAGTGCCCGCCGCGTCCTCGCGGCGAAGCGAGACCCGGATGGTGCCCGGCCGGCCGTCGGCGCAGCCATGCTCGATCGCGTTGGAGATCAGTTCGGTCACGATCAGCGCCAGCGGCACGGCCGTCTCGGCATCCACCTCGGTGGGCGCGACATCGGTCAGATAGGTGACGTTGGTCACCCCCGATGCCGCCAGGAGGTCAGGGCCGAGCTGCGCCAGATAGGGCGCCATGTCGAGGCTCTGGCGGCTCGGATCATGGAGCTGGCGCTGGATCTTGGACACGAGGCCGATGCGGGCGGAGGCCTGCTGCAAAGCGGCGGTTGCCTCGGCGGAGGAGGACACGCGCGCCTGGGTGTTCAGGAGCGCCGACACCACGGCGAGATTGTTGGAGACCCGATGCTGCAGCTCGCGGAACAGAAGGTCGCGCTCGTTGGCATAGCGGGCGGTCGCCTCCTTCTCGACGGTCAGCCGGTCGAGCGCGACGTGCATCCAGTGGATCAGCACGATGTCGACCGTTACGATGAAGACGTAGAAGACCAGCGCCAGCAGCGAACCGCCGGTGAGCAGGAAGGAATCGAAGGGCGGAATGAAGAAGTACCAGGCCGACAGGCCGCCAAGGAGACCGACCAGCGCTCCCGGCGCCGTGCCGGCGAGGAAGGTCGTGATGATGACGGCCGGGAAGAACGACAGATACGGGAAGCCGGCCGGCAATTGCTCGTCCAGCCCGTAGCGGACCCAGAAGGCGAGCCCGATCGCCACGATGGCGAAGACCCAGCGAAGCACCGGCCTCTCGCGCCAGGAGATGGCGATGAGAAACGCCTGCACGCCGTTCAGGCCGGCGAGATTGGCCCTGCCGCGCGGCGCGCCGATGTCGACCCCCATGGTGATCCCCGTCCAGTTGCAGTGCGCCGCGAACCCGTCGCGACTCCAGCGTCCCCTCCGCCGCCAGCTATTGCCGCTGCGGCGGGAAATGGCAAGCAATCGTCGTTTGATTTCAAGGGGCTGCCGCTGATCTCAGAGCCTTGGCGAGCCGGCGGGGTCAGAGAACCGGCACGCCCGTCTGCTTGGCCTCGCCTTCCGGCTCGACATGGATCGACACCCGGGCCCCGTCGAAGGCCACCTGCAGCGCATCCTCGATGCGATCGCAGATTTCATGGGCAATGCCGACGGTCATGGTTTCCGGAACGACCATGTGGAACTCGATGAAGATCGCCCGGCCGGCCAGCCGGGTCTTCAGATCGTGAACCTCGAGCGCTCCATCCGCATGCGAGGAGATGATGTCGCGGACGGTGGCTTCCTCCTCCGGGTCGATCGCACGGTCCATCAGCCCGGATAGCGAGCTCATGACGACGAGATACCCTTCGCGCAGGATATTCAGGGCGACGAGGGCCGCCATCAGCGGATCGAGGATCGTCCACCCGGTGCTCGTAGCGATCAGCAATCCGCCGATGACGCCGACGGAGGTCACGACATCCGCCATGATATGGCGTCCGTCCGCCGCAAGCGCGGGCGAGCGCCGGGCGGCGCCCTGGCGGATCAGATAGGTCGCCCAGACGGCATTGATGGTCGTTGCCGCGGCATTGATGGCGATGCCGATCAGCGGCTCCTCCATCGCCCGCGGCACCAGATAGGCCTGCCATGCCTCACGCAGGATGAGCAGCGCGGCCAGAACGATCAGCACGCCCTCGATCACCGCGGACAGATATTCCGCCTTGGTGTGGCCGAAGGGGTGGTCGCTGTCGGCCGGCTTGTAGCTGAGCGTGACGGCCCAGAGCGCGATCAGGCCGGCGACGACGTTGACGATGGATTCCAGCGCGTCGGAGAACAGTGCGACCGACCCGGTCATCCGGTAAGCGGCGTATTTGATCGCGAGCACGATCACCGCCACGGCGACCGACGCCATGGCAATGCGCTTCACCAGCGGGGCACCAGCACCCGCCGCCATCTCCGACCCGCCGCTCACCGTGTCAGGCCGCCTGTTCGCGGGCCCGGCGCGGCAGTGCCGCGACGATGTTCTCGATCATCCGCATGCCGGCATCGCCGCCCAGGCTCATGATGCTCTCCGGATGAAACTGCACGGCCGATACCGGTTCGGTCCGGTGCTCGAAGGCCATGACGATGCCGTCCTCGGTCTCGGCCGTCACGTTGAAATCCTTGGGCAGGCGAACGGGATCGGCGAAGATCGAGTGGTAGCGCCCGACGGTGACCTCCGCCGGCAGGCCGGCGAAGATGATGCCCGGATCGGAAATGCGGATGCGCGACGGCTTGCCGTGCACCGGCATGTGCAGCGTCCGCAGCGTGCCGCCATAGGCTTCGGCGAGGGCCTGGAGACCGAGGCAGACGCCGAAGATCGCCGCACCGTGCTCGCGCGCCCGGGCAATGGTGCCCTTGCAGTCGAAGTCGGACGGATTGCCCGGTCCCGGCGACAGCACCACCAGATCCGGCGCGATCCGCTCGAAAATCTCGGACGGCACCGGTGTGCGGACCGTCGAGACCTCGGCGCCGGTCTGGCGGAAATAATTCGCCAGCGTATGGACGAAGGAATCCTCGTGATCGACGAGGAGGATGCGCAGCCCCTCCCCCACCTTGGCGGAATCGCGCTTGGCGGCGGCCGGATCGGGCGCACCCGCCTCGCGGATGGCGCCGATCAGCGCCGAGGCCTTCAGTTCGGTCTCGGCCTCTTCGTCCTCGGGATTCGAATCGTAGAGCAGCGTCGCGCCGGCCCGCACTTCCGCGATGCCGTCCTTCAGACGGATCGTGCGCAGGGTCAGGCCGGTATTCATGTCGCCGTTGAAATGCACCATGCCGACGGCGCCGCCATACCAGGCGCGCGGACTCTTCTCGTTGTTCTCGATGAAGCGCATGGCCCACAGCTTGGGCGCGCCGGTCACGGTCACCGCCCAGGCATGGGAAAGGAAGGCGTCGAAGGCGTCCATGCCGTCGCGCAGCCGGCCCTCGATGTGATCGACGGTATGGATCAGGCGCGAATACATCTCGATCTGGCGCCGGCCGATCACCCGGACCGAGCCCGGATCGCAGACCCGGCTCTTGTCGTTGCGGTCGACGTCGGAACACATGGTCAGCTCCGACTCGTCCTTCTTGGAGTTCAAAAGCTTCAGGATCTGCTCGGAATCGGCGATGGCGTCGTCGCCGCGCTTGATCGTGCCGGAGATCGGGCAGGTCTCGACCCGGCGGCCGTTGACCCGCACGAACATCTCCGGCGAGGCGCCGATCAGGAATTCGTTCGATCCGAGATTGACGAAGAACGAATAGGGCGACGGATTCACCGCCTTGAGCCGGCGCGAGATCTCCGACGGCCGGTGCTCGGCACGCTCGTAGAAGACCTGCCCGGGCACGACCTCGAAGAGATCGCCGCGCATGAACTTCTCCTTGGCGGAGCGCACGAGGTCGGCATATTCGCCCGGCTTGTGGTCGCCGCGGGGCGGGATCCGGTCCGACGGCGCGAAGGGCGCATCCGGCCCGCCGCCCTCCAGACCCTCTGTCGAGGCGCCGTCCATGGCGAAGTCGTAGCGGGTCCGGAACGCCGAGGCCGAATAGTGGTCGACCTCGAGCAGCTCGTCGGGCAGGTACAGCACCAGGTCGCGGCGCTCGGCATCGCGCTCCAGCACTTCCGGCACCGGCTCGAACTGATAGGCGAGATCGTAGCCGAAGGCGCCGTAGAGGCCGAGTTCGCGCCCCTCCTCGGAGCGGAACAGCGACACGATGGTCCGCAATACGGAAAAGACGCTCGGCATGCGCGAACGCTCTTCCTCGGTCACCGCCGTGGTCGGCTGGACGATGGTCAGGTCGATGATGTCGTCACTACGCGTGCGGTTCGCGATGTCGCCATTGCCGGCCAGCGCCGCGTCGATGAATCCGAGCAGCACACGGCCGCGCGGGTTCAGCGCCTCGATGCGCATGTCGCGCCTGTCCGACGAGATGACCAGCGGCGGATCGACGAAGGCGACGTCCTGCCGCGTGTAGCGGCCCGGATATTCATAGTTGGAGAACAGGACCGCCCCGCGGCGCGTGTCGAGCCAGTCGAAATAGGGCTCGATCGCGCCTTCATATGCCACGGCCTGCCGGCTGCGGGTGATGGCGATGCCTCCGGCGGTCACATACCGTTCCCGTCCGTCTTCGGTCTGTTCGGTCACCATGAATCTTCTCCGGGTCTTGCGACAAGCTCGTTGCGGGTCTCGTGCCCGGACCCCCGGCGACATAGCAAAAAGGCCGCCGGATGATCCGAGGCGGCCTTGAGGTACTGATCACATGCGTGATGGTCCGGCCGCTATCAGCGAGCCCACCACCAGTTCTTTGCAGAGATCATCGTGTCCATGGGAATCGGATAGACGACCCGGCCCCAAAGGGCAATGGGAAAGGCTGCTAGCCGGCGGCGCGATCGGTTCCGGCGATCTTCCGGACCCCTATGCGGCCTTGGCGATGAGCTGAACCGGACGGCTTGCGTCGGCAAGGAATCCCGCGAAGAGCTCGATCCCGAGGGGCCGCGAGATGTGGTAGCCCTGCACGAAGTCGATTGCCGGGCGGAAGGCGCGCAATTCCTCGAGGCGTTCGGCCGTCTCGATTCCCTCGACCACCATCATCCGGCCGGAGGAATGGATCATCTCCACGGCGTGATACAGCATCCGGGCCATCATGCTGTCGGCCGGCGCCATGGCAAAGGCACGGTCCAGCTTGACCCCGTCCACCGACAGCGCCGCGAGGTTCTGGATGTTCGAGTAGCCGCTGCCGAAGTCGTCGATGTAGGTGCGGATGCCGGTGTCGCGCAGCCTCTCGATCTCGCGGGGCGCCGTCTCCATGTCGATGGCGTCGCTTTCGACGAGTTCGATGATCACCCGGAAGCGCTCGGGCTCGGCGAGGAACGGCCGGAAGATGTCGCAGAGCACGGCACTGTCGAGATCGCGCGGGAAGACGTTGAACGTGACCTTCAGCAACAGCCCCGCCGGCATCGCGGCGGAGAGTTCGCGGTGCGCCTTCTCGACCACCATCCGGGTGAACTGCCGGGTCAGGCCGTAGCGCTCGACCAGCGGAATGAAGCGGTCCGGATAGACGATCCTGTCGTCGATGTCGCGCCAGCGCGCCAAGACCTCGCAGCCGGCGATGCGGCCGGTCGCGAGCTCCATGATCGGCTGGTAGGCGCACACCACGGTCTCTGCGTCGAGATAGCGGCGAAAGCGGGCATCGAAGGCCCAGCGCCGGACGATCAGCGCGCGCGCCTGGATGGCGAGGACAGCGGACAGCAACGCGGCGAACAGCAGCGCCACGACGGCATAGGGCGCTCCGCGTGCGAGCAGGGAGGTCAGCGAGGCCTGGGTGGCCACGCAGATCATTCCGTCGTCGCCGCAATCGATGCTGCGAACGGTGCCGGACAGCGGCGCGGTGCCGTCGATGTCAGCCTGGCGGTTGGCGTCGAAGACACCCTCGACACCTCCGAGGTGCCATCGACGACCGCTCGAAGCAGTTGCAACGGTCTCGAACTCCATCCATTGCGGGACCGCGTGCGGCACTTCGTCCTGGCGCACGACAATGGCGAAGTCGCCTTCCTGGACGATGCTCCCGAGGAGACCTTCGAAACCCGAGAAGGACAGGTCGCGCTGCATCCAGACGACGGTCTCCGCCCCGACCCGGATGTCCGGCTCGCCGAACTGCAGGGGTGTCTCGAACACCCCGATGCTGGCCGAGCAAAGCGCCGCGCCATCAACAACGTAGAGGAACTCGTGGAAGCCGTCCGGAAGGAAGGCCACGCGGCGGAGCTGTTCCCGGAATTCAGCGCTGCAGGGCGCGGCCGTGACCTGCTTTTCCAGTTCGGCAAAGGTCGAGTCGAGATTCCGGCGGATCTGGGCGTAGGGCGCCAGCGCAACGCGGCTCTCGGCCCGCATCGACTGACGCGCCTCGTACAGCGCGAACACACCGGCCGCCCCGGTCAGGACAAGAAAGATCAAGCTCCCCACGACGATCGCGATGATCGTCTGCTGGCGACGGGAGATGAACAGACTGACAAGCTTCGCCATGGTGTTACGGCCTATTTTTCGGTCATCTCAGTGAATGGGAAAACCCTCTATGAGTGCTTAAGAAGCAGGCAGATCCGGCCGGTATCGCGAAGCTTTCGCGCGATGGCGGGCGCGCGACTTCCGTAACGGCTGCGCGCAATCGACCGCACCGGTCGACATTCCCCAAGCCGAAAGTTTCGGCTAGAGCGAGGACATGGAAGAATTCGACTATATCGTCGCCGGGGCCGGTTCGGCCGGATGCGTGCTCGCCAACCGGCTTTCCGCCAATCCGCGCAATCGCGTGCTGCTTCTGGAGGGGGGCGGCAAGGACAACTGGATCTGGTTCCACATCCCGGTCGGCTATCTCTTCGCCATCGGCAATCCGCGCTCGGACTGGATGTTCAAGACGTCGGCCCAGGCCGGGCTGAACGGGCGAGCCCTCTCCTATCCGCGCGGCAAGACCCTCGGCGGATCGTCCGCGATCAACGCCATGATCTACATGCGCGGCCAGGCGGCGGACTACGACCATTGGCGCCAGCTCGGTCTCCAGGGATGGGGCTGGGACGACGTCCTGCCGCTGTTCAAGGCGATCGAGGACCATGCCGACGGTCCGAGCGAGTTTCACGGCGCCGGCGGCGAATGGCGGGTCGAGCATCCACGCATCCGCTGGGAGATCCTCGACCGGGTCCGGGACGCGGCGCATGCGGCAGGCGTGCCCAAGATCGACGACTTCAACACCGGCGACAACGAGGGCTCGGCCTATTTCCAGGTCAACCAGAAGGGCGGACGACGCTGGAGCGCAGCACGCGGCTTCCTCAAGCCGGTCCTGAAGCGACCCAATCTGAAGATCGTGACCGGCGTGATGATCGACCGGGTCACGGTCAAGGATGGGCGCGCCGTTTCGCTGCAATATCGCCGCGACGGCCAGACCTTCGAGGCGAAGGCGGCCGGCGAGATCGTGCTGTCGGCCGGCGCGGTCGGCACGCCGCTGATCCTCGAGCGGTCCGGCATCGGCGACACCGACCGCCTGCGGCCGCACGGCATCGCCCCGGTCCGGCATCTGCCCGGCGTCGGCGAGAATCTGCAGGACCATCTGCAGATCCGGCCGATCTACAAGGTCGACGGCATCAAGACGCTGAACAGCGAATACAGGAACCTCTTCCGCCGGGCGATGATGGGCGCGGACTACGCGCTGCGCCGCCGCGGGCCGATGACCATGGCGCCCAGCCAGGTCGGGGCCTTCGTCAAGTCACGCCCGGACCGGGCCACCGCCGATCTGGAATTCCACTTCCAGCCGCTTTCCCTCGACGACTGGGGCAAGGGCCTGCACCCGTTCTCGGCGTTCACCGCCAGCGTCTGCAATCTGCGCCCGACGAGCCGCGGCAGCGTCCACCTGACCGGCTCTCTGGTCGAGGACACGCCGGACATCTCGCCCAACTATCTCTCCACGGACGAGGACAGGCAGGTCGCGGTGGACAGCCTGAAATGGGCCCGCCGGATCGTCGCCCAGTCGCCGCTCGCGCCCTACAAGCCGGAAGAATACAAGCCGGGCGCCCATGTCGTGTCGGACGACGACATGCTGGTGGCCGCAGGCGACCTCGGCACGACTATCTTCCACCCGGTGGGGACGGCGAAGATGGGTCCGGACGGCGATGCCGGCGCCGTGGTCGACGAACGGCTTCGGGTGCGTGGCATCGAAGGGCTGCGCGTCGCGGACGCCTCGGTGATGCCGACCATCACCTCCGGCAACACCAACTCGCCGACGATCATGATCGCCGAAAAGGCCGCCCGGATGATCGTCGAGGATTCCCGCAGCTGATTGCCGCAACGCCGTCCGCTGGACCGCCCGTCATCTTCCTGTCACGGGTGGCGCTGTAGTCGCCCTGCCCGTGGGGCGCCGACCTTTCCGCGAACCCCGAACACGATCTGAGGAGACCGCCATGATCCGCAGCCTCGGCTTCGCCGCCGCCACTTTCGCCGCCATTCTCCTCTCCGGCACGGCCTTCGCCCAGTCCGGCAAGCTGGTGCTCTATACGAGCCAGCCGAACGAGGACGCCCAGGCGACCGTCGACGCCTTCAAGGCGAAGCATCCCGATGTGGACGTCGAATGGGTCCGCGACGGCACGACCAAGGTCATGGCCAAGCTGCAGGCCGAGTTCGCCGCCGGCAACCCGCAGCCGGACGTGCTGCTCATCGCCGACAGCGTGACCATGGAAGGCCTGAAGCGCGACGACCGGCTGATGCCCCATGCCGACGCCGACACGACCGGCTTCGCGGACGGCCTGTTCGACACCGACAAGACCTATTTCTCGACCAAGCTGATCACCACCGGCATCGTCAACAACACCCGCGCCGAGACCAGCCCGTCCTCGTGGAAGGACCTGGCGGACCCGGCGCTCCGCGGTCAGACGACCATGCCGAGCCCGCTGACCTCGGGCGCTGCGCTGGTGCATCTGGCCACGCTCACCCAGAACCCCGATCTCGGCTGGGACTATATCGCAGCGCTCGCCGAAAACGGCGCCACGGCGTCCGGCGGCAATGGCGGCGTCCTGAAGGCGGTGGCCGGCGGCGAGAAGCCCTATGGCGTGATCGTCGACTTCCTGCCGATCCGCGAAGCTGCGAACGGTTCGCCTGTCAATTTCGTCTTCCCCGAGGAAGGCGTTTCCGCCGTCACCGAGCCGGTCGCGATCCTGAAGACCGCGCAGAACCCGGAGGCCGCCAAGGCTTTCGTCGATTTCGTCCTCAGCGAGGACGGTCAGAAGCTGGCGGCGAGCCAGGGCTACCTGCCGGCCCGCGACGGCATCGAAGCGCCAGCGGGCTTTCCGGCCCGCGACGCGATCAAGCTGATGCCCTTCGATGCGGCCAAGGCGCTCGCCGACGAGGAGGCGAACAAGAAGCGCTTCGCCGAACTCTTCGGCGGCTGACCTCTGCCCGCCATCACTTCCATTGCCAGACGCTGGAACGGCGAGAGCATCACTCTCGCCGTTCTCGTCGTTTTCGTCGGCCTCGTCAGCGTCCTGCCGGTCACGCGGCTCGTCGTCGAGGCCTTCGCGCCCGGCGGCACGCCCGACCTTGCCAATATCCGCACCGTGCTCACCGCGGGCTCCACCTGGACGGCGGCCTGGCACTCGCTGGTCACGGCGACGCTCGGCACCGCGATTTCGCTCGTTCTCGGCACGCTCTTCGCGCTGATCGTCGCCCTCACCGATATCCGCGCCAAGGCGGCGCTGGTGTTCTGCTTCCTGCTGCCGTTGATGATCCCGCCGCAGGTGACGGCGCTGTCCTGGGCGCAATTGTTCGGCCCGGCGAGCCCGCTCCTGATCACGCTCGGCCTCGCCCCGCCGCTCGGCTCGCCGAACCCGATCTACAGCCCGGGCGGCATCGTCCTGCTGCTCGGAATCCAGCATGCGCCGCTGGTGTTTCTCGCCGTGCGCGCCGGCCTGCGCGGCCTGCCGCGCGAGATGATCGAGGCGGCGCGCGCCTGCGGCGCCGGCCGGCTGCGGGTGATGGCGACCATCGTCCTGCCGATGATGACCCCGCCGCTGGTCGCCGGCGGCGCCTTGGCCTTCGTCTCGGCGGTCGGCAATTTCGGCATTCCGGCCCTGCTCGGCATTCCGGCGGGCTACACCGTTCTGCCGACCCTGATCTATCAGCGGCTGGCGAGCTTCGGCCCGTCGATCATCTCGGAGGTCGCGGTGCTGTCGATCGTCGTCGGCGCCCTCGCCTTCGTCGGCTTCGCGGTGCAGGCGCTGGTCATCGGCAAGCGCGACTATCGCACCGTCGGCACGCCCGCACAGGCCCTGCGCTACGCCCTCGGCCGCTGGCGCGGACCGATCGAGGCGCTCGCCTGGGCGATCATCGTCGCCATTCTGGTGGTGCCGCTGATCGCGCTCCTCGCCACCTCGCTGGTCACGGCCTATGGCGTGCCCCTCACCGGCCAGACGGTAACTCTGTCCAACTACGCCGAGGTGCTGTTCCGGCAGGATTCCACGGTGCGCGCCTTCCGCAACTCGTTCCTTCTTGCGGCCGGCACATCGCTGTTCCTCGTTGCGGTCTGCGTGCCCTTTGCGGCCTTCGTGGTGTGGCGCAAGAGCCGGCTTCTGGATGCCCTGGCGATGATGGCGGAACTGCCCTACGCCCTGCCCGGCATCGTGCTCGGCATCGCCGCGATCCTGATCTTCATCATGCCGCTGCCGGTGCTCGGCATCAGCCTCTACAACACGATCTGGATCATCTTCTTCGCCTATCTGGCGCGCTTCCTGACCCTGTCGCTGCGCCCGGTCGTGGGGGCGGTGCAGCAGGTGGACCGGGCACTGGAGGAAGCTGCGCGCATGACCGGCGCGCGCTATCTGTTCCGGCTGCGCACGGTGGTCTTCCCGCTGCTCGCGCCGGCCGCTGCGGCGGGCGCGATCCTCACCTTCATGACCAGCTTCAACGAACTGACCGTCTCGGCGCTGTTGTGGTCGGCCGGCAACGAGACGCTCGGCGTTGTGGTCTTCAATCTCGACGATTCCGGCGCGACGGTGCTGGCTTCGGCGGTCGCGGCGGTCACGGTGGTGGCCATCGTCGCGATCATGGGCGTGACGGCCCTGCTTGCGCGGCGCCTGCCGCGCGGCGTCCTGCCCTGGACCGACTGACCGGCCGACCGCCGGTTCAGGCCGCGCGTGCCGGCTTCACCGCAGCGGCGTGACCGGACGGCAGCAGCCAGCCATCCTTCGCCCGGACCCGGATGGTGCTGCCGATGGCCGCCAGATGCGGAGCCCAGACCGGCAGCACGGTCTCGGGCGCCGCCTCCGGCGACACATCGAGGATCACATGCGAGCCCTTGAAGGTCGCCTTGCGGACGGTCGCGGCAAAGCCGGCGCCCTCGGTCGGCTCCAGATGCTCGGGCCGCAGGCACAGACGTGCGGTGGTGCCGGCCGCCGGCACGGCGTCCGGATGGCAACGCACCGCCACCTCGCTGCCGAAGAGCTGGACGGCGATGCGATCCGGCCCCAAGCCGCGCAGGATCCGGCCGTCGACGATCTGGCCGTTGCCGACGAACCGGGCCACCTGCTGCGAGCCCGGCTCGGCATACAGCGTCACCGGGTCGGCGACCTGCAGGATCCGGCCCGCCTCCATCACCGCCACCCGGTCGGCCATGGCCATCGCCTCGGCCTGGTCGTGGGTGACATAGACCATGGTCGCGCCAGTGCGCTGGTGGAATTCGCGGAAAGTGTCTTCCATCGAGGCGCGCAGATTGACGTCGAGATTGGCCAGCGGCTCGTCGAGCAGCACCACTGCCGGATCCATGGCGAGGCACCGCGCCAGCGCCACACGCTGGCGCTGGCCGCCGGACAGATCGGCCGGACGCCGCGCCTCGAAACCGGTTAGATCAACGGCCGCCAGAGCCTCGGCGACCTTGCCGGCCCGCGCCGCGCCCTTCAGGCCGCGCACCCGCAGCGGATAGCCGACATTCTCGGCCACGCTCATATGCGGCCACAGCGCATAGGACTGGAAGACGATGCCGACATTGCGGTCCTCCGGCGGCACATGCCGGCCGTCGCCCGCCACCAGCGCGCCGTCGAAGCGGATCGCACCGCCGGACAGCGTGTCGAAGCCGGCGATCAGGCGAAGCAGGGTCGTCTTGCCGCAGCCCGACGCGCCGAGCAGCGCAACGAACTCGCCCGCCTGGATCTCGAGGGAGACGTCGTCGACGGCCGCGGTCTCGCCGAAGCGTTTGGTGACGGCGGCGAGCGAGATGGCGGACATGCAAGGCTCATGGCTGGACTGCGGACGGCCGGAGAATAGTGCGGGCGGACGCAAAGGGCGAGCCGCCGGCTCATCGGCCCCCGGAGCTACCGTCCTATGCGAAGGACGGCAACGCTGTCGTGACGGCCGGTTACGAAACCGGCCTGCCCCGCTCGGTGATCAGAACAGCCCCTCGACCTCGCCGTCGGCATTCAGGCGGATGGTCTCGGCAGCCGGTTTCGAGGGCAGGCCGGGCATGGTCATGATCTCCCCGCAGATGGCGACGACGAAGCCGGCCCCGGCGGACAGGCGCACTTCGCGGATGTGGACGGTGTGGCCGTCCGGGGCGCCGCGCAGGGTCGGGTCGGTGGAGAAGGAATATTGCGTCTTGGCCATGCAGACCGGCAAGTCGCCATAGCCGGCCTCCTCCCAGGCGGTGAGTTGGTCGCGCACGCTCTTGTCGGCGGTCGCCTCGGCGCCGCGATAGATGCGCTTGACCACGGTCTCGATCTTGTCGAACAGGCTCATCTTGTCGGGATAGAGCGGCGCGAATTGCGACGCACCGCTGTCGGCCAGCGCGACGACCCGATGCGCCAGATCCTCGATACCGGCCGAGCCGTCGGCCCAGTGGCGGCAGACGATGGCCTCCTCGCCGAGCTCCGCGACATAGGCCTTGATGGCCTCGATCTCGGCATCCGTGTCGGTGACGAAATGATTGATGGCCACGGTGGCGGGCACGCCGAACTGACGGATGTTCTCGATATGCCGACCGAGATTGGCGCAGCCGCGCGTCACCGCTTCGACATCCTCGGTCCCGAGCGCGTCCTTGGCGACGCCGCCATTCATCTTCAGCGCCCGGACGGTGGCGACGATGACGGTCGCGGCAGGCTTCAGCCCGGCCTTGCGGCACTTGATGTCGAAGAACTTCTCGGCACCGAGATCAGCGCCGAAGCCGGCTTCGGTCACCACATAGTCGGCGAGTTTCAGCGCCGTCGTCGTGGCCACCACCGAATTGCAGCCATGGGCGATGTTGGCGAAGGGGCCGCCATGGACGAAGGCCGGGTTGTTCTCCAGCGTCTGGACGAGGTTGGGCTGCATGGCGTCCTTGAGGAGGACCGCCATGGCGCCGTCCGCCTTCAGGTCGCGCGCATAGACCGCGCTCTTGTCGCGGCGGTAGCCGACGATGATCGCGCCCAGGCGTTTTTCGAGATCGGCGAGGTCCTTGGCCAGGCACAGGATCGCCATGACCTCGGAGGCGACGGTGATGTCGAAGCCGGTCTCGCGCGGGTACCCGTTGGCGACACCGCCGAGGGAGGCCACGATGCCGCGCAGCGCCCGGTCGTTCATGTCCATCACCCGGCGCCAGGTCACGCGGCGGGTGTCGATCTCCAAGGCGTTGCCCCAGTAGATGTGGTTGTCGATCATCGCCGACAGGAGATTGTGGGCAGTGGTGATGGCGTGGAAGTCGCCGGTGAAGTGGAGGTTCATGTCCTCCATCGGCACGATCTGCGCGTAGCCGCCGCCGGCCGCACCGCCCTTCATGCCGAAATTGGGACCGAGCGAGGCCTCGCGAATGCAGATCGCGGCGCGTTTGCCGATCCGGTTGAGGCCGTCCCCGAGGCCGACCGTGGTGGTGGTCTTGCCCTCGCCGGCCGGCGTCGGATTGATCGCGGTGACGAGGATCAGCTTGCCGTCCGGCCGATCCTGCAGCGACTTGATGAACGGGGCGGAGATCTTCGCCTTGTCGTGGCCGTAGGGGACGATGTCCTCTTCCGCGATGCCCAGCTTGGCTGCGATCTCGCGGATCGGCTTCTTCGCCGCGGCACGCGCAATGGCGATGTCGTTTTTGATCTCGGCCAAGCCCGGTTCTCCCTGTCTGGTCTGCCTCGCAGGCGACCATAGGCAGCCTGACGCGCCAATGCCAATGCCTGTCCGCGTCAGGATTTCCTATCCCGCGATAAGCCGCACTTGGGTGCGGCGGCCGAACAGGAAGCCGGCTGGTCATGGCGGATGCCGAACGGCGAAACGGAAAGAGCCCGGGCGCAGGCGCACCGGGCTCTTCATTCCATGATCACGATGGGCGGCGTTGGGAGGAGAAACACCGCACTCGGATCGGTATCGCGGCTGTGGTGTCGAACGAGCCCGTCAACAGGGAGGATGAAGGCGGGCTCCCCGTCCGTCCAATACCGCAATATCCAGACTGTAGCCCAAGTCGCCGCAAGACGCTGTCACTATTTTGCTACGGACCGTGCCAAATTCGCACAGTTGTTGCTGCGAGGAGACATGCACGCCATTGCGGAAAATGCCCGAACGGCGTGCAGGCGGCCGCCCCGCATCCAGCCGCGAAAGCCCGGAATTCCCGGCTGTTCGGGGCCGCGCGAGGCGTCGCCCTGGCCGACAATAAGTCCTGCGAACTGTTGCGTTCACGGGCTACCGCGGCAATAACAATCGCCATCACATTCATGCAGCAGCGGGGCGTGCCCAGCGTCCCCGGCCTGCCGACCAGGAGACGATTCCCATGAAGCTTTCCCGAATGTTCGCAGCCGCCATGCTCGGCACCGCTTTCATCGGCACCCCGGCGCTCGCCCAGGAAGCGGAGTCCTGTTCGACGGTTCGCTTCTCCGATGTTGGCTGGACGGACATCACGGCGACGACCGCCGTCACGACGGAAATCCTCAAGGGCCTCGGCTACGACACCGACACCAAGGTCCTGTCGGTGCCGGTCACCTTCGCCTCGATGAAGAACGAGGACATCGACGTCTTCCTCGGCAACTGGATGCCCTCCATGCAGGCCGACATCGCGCCCTATCTCGAGGACGGGTCGGTCGAGGACGTCAAGACCAACCTGACCGACGCGAAATACACGCTGGCGGTGCCGCAGTACCTGTTCGACGAGGGGCTCAAGAGCTTCGCCGACATCGCCAAGTTCTCCGACCAGCTGGACGGCAAGATCTACGGCATCGAGCCGGGCAATGACGGCAACCGCCTGATCCTCGACATGATCGAGAAGGACGCCTTCGATCTCGGCGATTTCGACATCGTGGAATCCTCCGAGCAGGGCATGCTCAGCCAGGTCGCCCGCGCCACCCGCTCCGAAGACGCGATCGTCTTCCTCGGCTGGGCGCCGCATCCGATGAACAAGAACTTCGACCTGCAGTATCTCGCCGGCGGCGACGATTTCTTCGGCCCCGACTTCGGCGGCGCCACGGTCCACACCACTGTGCGCAAGGGCTATCTCGAAGAGTGCCCGAATGTCGGCGCGCTGCTCTCCGACCTCACCTTCTCGCTGGAGATGGAGAACGCCGTGATGGGCGCGATCCTCGACGATGGCGAGAAGCCGGAAGCGGCGGCCCAGGAATGGCTGAAGGCCAATCCCGACCAGATCGCCACCTGGCTCGAGGGCGTGAAGACCAAGGACGGCGAAGATGGCCTGCCGGCGGTCAAGGCCTATCTCGGTCTGTCGTAAGCCGCAGAACGCCTGACGCGGGCCGGCTGGCGCCGGCCTTCGTTGGATTTGGCAGGGTCGGACCGCACGTGGTCCGGACTGCCTCCCGCACGGGGCGCCCCATCTCTTCCCGGGCGCCCGGCCGAAACGGCCAGTCTCGCGCCGACATCCTGCCGTCATGGCGCTTCAGCCGCCGTGACGCGACCCTGAAGGACCCGATTGCCCGTGCAGTGGCTCGTAGATCATCCGCTTCCCATCGGCGATTACGCCGAAGCCTTCGTCGATTGGCTGACGGCCAATTTCACGTTCCTCTTCGACGCGATCCGCGACGGGCTGGGCGCCTTCATCGAAGCCATCCTGTTCATCCTTCAATGGCCGCATCCGCTGGTCGTCGTCGCGGTCTTCGCCGCCATTGCCTATGCCGCACGGCGCTCGATCCCGATCGTCATCTTCACAGTGGCCGGCCTGCTGCTGATCATCAATCTCGGCTTCTGGGAGGAGACGACGGAGACGCTGGCGCTGGTGCTGGCCTCGACCGCCGTCTGCATGCTCATCGGCGTGCCGGTGGGCGTGGCGGCGGCCCGGCGCGAATGGCTCTACGCCATCCTGCGGCCGATCCTCGACCTGATGCAGACGATCCCGACCTTCGTCTATCTGATCCCGGCACTGATCCTGTTCGGCCTCGGCCTGGTGCCGGGTCTTGTGGCGACGGTGATCTTCGCCCTGCCCTCGCCGATCAGGCTGACGCGTCTCGGCATCGCCTCGACGCCGCGCCAGCTTCTCGAAGCGGGTGACGCCTTCGGCGCGACCCCGATGCAGCGCCTGATGACCATCGAGATCCCCTACGCCCTGCCGCAGATCATGGCCGGGCTGACCCAGACCATCATGCTGTCCCTGTCGATGGTGGTGATCGCCGCCCTCGTCGGCGCGCCGGGCCTCGGCGTGCCGGTGCTGCGCGCCCTGAACACGATCAATATCGGCCAGGGCTTCGAGGCCGGGCTGGCGATCGTGCTCCTGGCGATCATCCTCGACCGCTTCTTCCGCATCGACGAGGAAGGCCGTTCATGAGCCCGATCGTATCCTTCCAGAACGTCTCGATCGTCTTCGGTCGCAATCCCGAGCAGGCGCTGCCGCTGGTCGATGCCGGCAAGAGCCGGGCCGAGATCCGCGACGAGACCGGCGTGACCCTCGGCGTCGCCGATGCCTCCCTCGACATCCAGGAAGGCGAGATCGCGGTGCTGATGGGCCTGTCGGGCTCCGGCAAGTCGACGCTCCTGCGGGCAGTCAACGGCCTTGCCCCGATCACCCGCGGCAAGGTGCTGATCGATACGGGCAAGGGCATCGTCGATCCGAAGGATTGCGGCGCCAAGCGGCTGCGGGACCTGCGCCGCCACGAAGTGGCGATGGTGTTCCAGCAATTCGCCCTGCTGCCCTGGCGCACCGTGGCCGACAATGTCGGCCTCGGCCTGGAGTTTTCCGGCGTGCCGCGCAGCCAGCGGCGCGAGCGCGTCGTCGAGCAGCTCGAGCTTGTCGGCCTCGGCGACTGGGTCGACAGCCGCGTCGGCGAACTGTCCGGCGGCATGCAGCAACGCGTCGGCCTTGCCCGCGCCTTCGCCACCAACGCGCCGATCCTCCTGATGGACGAGCCGTTCTCGGCCCTCGACCCGCTGATCCGCTCGCGGCTTCAGGACGAGCTTCTGGAAATCCAGCAGCGGCTGAAGAAGACCATCATCTTCGTCAGCCACGATCTCGACGAGGCGTTCAAGATCGGCAATCGGATCGCGATCATGGAAGGCGGCCGCATCGTCCAGGTCGGCACCGCGCAGGACATCGTGCTGCGCCCGGCAGACGACTATGTCGCCGACTTCGTCGCCCACATGAACCCGCTCAACGTCCTGACGGCGGCCGACGTGATGAAACCCTACGACCGCACGGGCGAGGCCAGCCCCGCCAATGTCGCGCAGATGGCCGAACCCGGCACGCCGCTGCAGAAGGTCATGTCTGCCGTCAGCCACGGCAAGGGCACCGTGGTCGTCGCGCGCAAGGGCGAAATCCTCGGCCAGATCGGCCCGCAGGAGATCGTCGACGCGCTGGAGCGGCATCAGGCCGGCTGATTGCCGGCCTGCGCAGCGTCACAGAAACGGACCGCGCATTCCCAGCCCCGCCCGATCAGGGCGGCGGAAGCCGGCCTTCGTCCACCGCGAAACAGGCGACCTTCGTCTCCCCGTGCTGGGTCAGCACCGGCAGCTCGGAGCGGCAGCGCTCGTTGGCGTAGGGACAACGCGGATTGAACGAGCAGCCCGGCGGCGGGTCGAAGGGCGACGGCAATTCGCCCGACAGGCGGATCCGCTCGCCGCGGTCGCTCGGTCGCGTCGCCGGCGTCGCCGACAGCAGCGCCCGCGTATAGGGATGCAGCGGGTTGGCGTAGAGCGCGTTGACCGGCGCGATCTCGACCGGGCGGCCGAGATACATCACCATCACCCGGTCCGCGACATGCCGGACCACCGACAGATCGTGGCTGATGAAGATGTAGGTCAGGCCGAGCCGCTCCTGCAGATCGGCCAAGAGGTTCAGGATCTGCGCCTGGATCGACACGTCGAGGGCCGAGACCGGCTCGTCGAGGACGAGGATCTTCGGCTCTAGGATGATCGCCCGGGCGATCGCGATGCGCTGCCGCTGACCGCCCGAGAACATGTGCGGATAGCGGGCGTAATGCTCCGGCCGCAGCCCCACCTCGGCAAGGGCCGCCTCGGCCTTCCTGCGCCGCTCGGCCGCCGAGAGATTGGTGTTGATCTTCAGCGGCTCCTCGATGATCGTCCCGACCTTCTGGCGCGGATTGAGCGCGCCATAGGGGTTCTGAAAGACGATCTGCACGGTGGAGCGGAGCTTCTTGACGTCGCCCTTGTCCTTGCCGGACACGCGGACGCCGTCGATGTCGAGCACGCCCTCGGACGGGGTCTCGATCATTGTCAGCATGCGCGCGAGGGTGGACTTGCCGCAGCCGGATTCGCCGACGATGGCGAGGGTCTCGCCCTCCTCGACGACGAAATTGGCCTCCTTCACCGCCCGCAGGTCGAGCGGCTTCTGGAACATGCCGCGCCGGACCTCGTAGGACTGGCTGAGATCGGTCGCGGTGACGATTGCGGTCATCGTGCGTCTCCCCGCAGATCCGTTGCGATATCGGCGGGGCGGCCCGCCCCTTCCTGGAAGCCACCATCCGGGCCGAAGCCGGCCGGCACGTCGCCCGGCGCACGCGGATCGGCGCCCAGCGGATAATGGCAGAGCGCCTCGCCCAGCGCCGGCGGCTGGCGCGGCGGCACGACCGTGCGGCAGACATCGTCGGCCTTGGGGCAGCGCGGATTGAACAGGCAGCCATCCGGCCGGTCGCCCTGCCCCGGCACGACGCCCGGAATGGTCGGCAGGCGCGCGCCCGTCGCCCGCTCGGGAATCGCAGAGAGAAGGGCCGCCGTATAGGGATGGTGCGGCTCGTCGAAGAGCGTCGCGACGGGCTGGCGCTCGACCTGCTGGCCGGCATATTGCACCACCACCCGCTCGGCGGTCTCGGCAATGACGCCCATGTCATGGGTGATCAGGATCATCGCCATGCCGTGCTGCTTCTGCAGGTCGAGCAGCAGATCGAGGATCTGCGCCTGGATGGTGACGTCGAGCGCGGTGGTCGGCTCGTCGGCGATCAGCAGCTTGGGATTGCAGGCAGTCGCCATGGCGATCATCACGCGCTGGCTCATGCCGCCCGAGAGCTGGTGCGGGAACGCCGTCAGCCGCCGCTCGGGTTCGGGAATGCCGACGAGCTGCAGCAGTTCGACGGCCCGCGCCTGCCGCGCCTTGCGGTCGAGATCGGTATGCGCCTTCAGCGCTTCCTTGATCTGGTAGCCGACATTGAAGCACGGATTGAGGCTGGCCACCGGCTCCTGGAAGATCATCGCGATGTCGCGGCCGATGATCTTGCGGCGCTCGCGGGCCGACATCGCCTGCATGTCGCGCCCCTCGAAGGAGATCTCGTCGGCGGTCACGGTGGCCGACGGCGGCAGCAGGCCCATCAGGCCGAGCATGGCGACGGACTTGCCGGAACCGGACTCGCCGACGATGCCGAGCACCTCGCCGGAATCGATGACGAGATCGATGCCGTCGACCGCCTTGAACGGACCGGAGGCGGTGTCGAAGGTCACCGACAGATTGCGGATGGAAAGCAGGGGCATGACTGTCAGCTTCGCTTCATCTTCGGGTCCAGCGCATCGCGCAGGCCGTCGCCGACGAGGTTGATCGCGAGCACCGTGATCAGGATGGCGAGGCCTGGGAAGGTCACCACCCACCAGGCGCGCAGGATGAACTCACGCGCCTCGGCCAGCATGGTGCCCCATTCGGGCGTCGGCGGCTGCGCGCCCATGCCGAGGAAGCCGAGCGCGGCGGCGTCGAGAATGGCGTTGGAGAAGGACAGGGTCGCCTGGACGATCAGGGGTCCGAGACAATTGGGCAGGATCGTCACCAGCATCAGCCGCAGCGGTCCGGCGCCGACGACGCGGGCGGCAGTGACGTATTCGCGCTGCTTCTCGGCGAGGACCGAGGCGCGCGTCAGGCGGACGAAATGCGGCTGCAGGACGAGCGAGATGGCGATCATCGCATTGGTCAGGCCCGGCCCGAGCACGGCCACGAGAACCAGCGCCAGGAGCAGCGAGGGAAAGGCGAGGATGATGTCCATCACCCGCATGATCACCGTGTCGACCCAGCCGCCGACATAGCCGGCAATCAGGCCGACGGCGATGCCGACACTCACCGCGATGACCACGACCACGACGCCGATGAACAGCGAATAGCGCGAGCCGTAGATCAGCCGTGAGAGGATATCGCGCCCAATGGCGTCGGTGCCGAGGAAATAGGCCCACTGGCCGCCTTCCTGCCACGCCGGTGGCAGCAGCTGCGCGTTGGAATTCGTCAGCACGGCCGAATGCGGCGCCAGCAGCGGCGCCGCCAGGGCGATGAAGACGATCGTGAGGAACACGACGAGGCCGACCACCGCGCCCTTGTTCTCGGAGAAATAGAACCAGAACTCGGCCAGCATCTGCCGGCGCACGCTTTTGGCCGGCTTGCGGTCCGGAATGTCGGTGCCAACGCCTTCGGCGGCTTCCTGGGCTTCGATATGGCTCATCGCTCGCCTCCTACTTCGCCCGAACGCGGGGATTGATGACGCCGTACAGGAGATCGACGATCAGGTTGACGAGCATGATCATCATCGCGATCAGCAACAGGCCGCCCTGGACGACCGGGTAGTCGCGCCGGAAGACGCTGTCGACCATCCACTTGCCGATGCCCGGCCACGAAAAGATCGTCTCGGTGAGGATCGCGCCGGCCATGAGCACGCCGACCTGCAGGCCGATGGT
Source organism: Aurantimonas litoralis (assembly GCF_026153195.1). NCBI lineage: Bacteria > Pseudomonadati > Pseudomonadota > Alphaproteobacteria > Hyphomicrobiales > Aurantimonadaceae > Aurantimonas > Aurantimonas litoralis. The sequence goes on from NZ_JAPFBM010000001.1 coordinate 201,099, forward strand.
GGTGACGACCGGGATCAGGGCGTTGCGCAGGGCATGAACACCGACCACGCGCTTGCGGGCGAGACCCTTAGCGCGGGCGGTGCGGACATAGTCCTCGCCGAGAACCTCCAGCATGGCCGACCGAGTCTGCCGGGCGATCACCGCGAGCGGGATCGTCGCAAGGACGATCGAGGGCAGGACGAGATGCGACAGCGCCGAGGTGAAGGCGCCCTTCTGACCCGACAGCAGCGAATCGATCAGCATGAAGCCGGTCTCGGCGGGGAAATAGTAGAGCAGCGAGATGCGGCCGGAGACCGGCGTCCACTGCAGGGTGCCGGAGAACAGGATGATCAGCAGCAGGCCCCACCAGAAGATCGGCATGGAATAGCCGACGAGCGCCGCGCCCATGACGCTCTGGTCGAACCAGGAGCCCCGCTTCACCGCCGCGATCACGCCGGCCGGAATGCCGAGGCAGATGGCGATCACGATGGCGCAGAACGACAGTTCGAGCGTCGCCGGGAACAGCGTGAAGAACTCGCCGGCCACGCCGCGCTTGGTGACGATCGAGGTGCCGAAATCGCCCTGGAACAGGCCGAACAGATAGTCGAAATACTGGACGAAGAGCGGTCGGTCGTAGCCGAGCTGCTGCATGATCGCCGCGTGGCGCTCGGGGTCCATGACCCGCTCGCCAGCCATCAGCGCCACGGGATCGCCCGGCAGAAGCCGGATGAAGGCGAAGGCGACGATCGAGACACCGATGAAGGTCGGGATCAGGACCAGTAGTCGGGAGAGAAGAAAGCGCTGCATATTGGCTTGTCGCATGTTTTGGGTGAGGCCGGTAGCGGTCTCGGGGCAGCGTCCTACACCATCGCGGCACCAAAGCGAACCCGCAAAGGTCAGGAGTTCTGCGTCTTTTCAACCGCTTAGCGTTCCGCCACGGCATCGGCGACGGATGCCCGGCGCCCAACGCAAACGGGGCGGCTCGATGCCGCCCCGTTCCATGCTCGCAATGTCGCGCCGAAGTTACTCGGCGATATCGACGCCGTCGAAGCGGTGATAGCCGAGCGGGTCCTGAACGAAATTCTGGACCGACTTCTGCATCGGCATGAACACCGTCGAATGGTCGATGGTCATCCAGGGCGCCTCTTCCTTGAAGACCTTCTGCGCCTGCTTGTAGAGCTCGACGCGTTCGGCCTGGTCCGAGGTTTCCTTGGCCTTGCTGACCAGCGAATCGAACTCCTCGTTGCACCACTGGGCGCGGTTGTTGCCGCCGACGGCGTCGCAGCCGAGCAGTGTGTCGAGGAAGTTGTCCGGATCGCCATTGTCGCCGGTCCAGCCCAGCATCACCGCACCGTCGCGGTCCGCGGCCTTCGACTTGTCCAGATACTCGCCCCACTCGTAGGAAACGATCTCCGAAGTCACCCCGACCTTCTGCAGATCGGCCTGCATCAGCTCGGCCGCGCGGCGCGCGTTGAGCATGTAGGGACGGCTGACCGGCATCGCCCAGAGCTTCATGGAGAGGTCGGTGACGCCGGCCTCCTCGAGCATCTTCTTGGCGGCTTCCGGATCGTAGGTATCGTCCTCGATGGTGTCGTCATAGGACCACATCGTCGGCGGGATCGGGTTCTTGGCGACGGTGGCGGCGCCCTGGAACACGGCGTCGACGATCGCCTGCTTGTTGACCGCCTTGTTCAGCGCCTTGCGGACCTCGACCTTGTCGAAGGGCGCCTGGGTGGTGTTGTAGGCGAGATAGGCGACGTTCAGGCCTTCCTGCTCGAGAACCGTCAGGTTCTCGTTTGCCTGCATCGACTCCACGTCGGCGGCGTTCGGATACGGCATGATGTGGCATTCGCCGGCCAGCAGCTTCTGGGCGCGGACCGAAGCGTCGGTGGTGATGGCAAAGACCAGGTCGTCGATCGGCTGCTTGCCGGCCCAGTAGTCCGGATGCGCGCCATAGCGGATCACGGCGTCGGGCTGGTAGGCGACGAACTGGAACGGACCGGTGCCCAGCGGCTGCTGGTTCAGCATGGCCATGTTGCCGTCAGCTTCCAGCTTGTCGGCATATTCCTTCGACATGATCGAGGCGAAGTCCATCGCCAGATCGGCCAGGAACGGCGCTTCGGGCCGGGTCAGCGTGAACTTCACCGTAAGGTCGTCGACCTTCTCGATCGACTCGATCAGGTCTGGGAAGCCCATGCCGTTGGCATATTCCCAGCTGGCACCGGTCACATACTGGTTCCACGGATTGTCGGACTTCAGCTGACGCTCGAAGGAGTAGATCACGTCGTCGGCGTTGAGCGGCCGGGTCGGCGTGAAGAAGTCGGTGGTCTGGAACTGCGCGTCGGCGCGCAGCTTGAAGGTATATTCCTTGCCGTCCTCGGAGACTTCCCAGGATTCGGCGAGGCCCGGCTCGATCTCGGTGGAGCCGTGCTTGAACTCGACGAGACGGTTATAGACCGTGCGCGACGCCGCGTCGAAGGTGGTGCCGGCGGTGTAGAGCGCCGGATCGAAGCCCTCGGGCGACCCTTCCGAGCAATAGACGAGCGTCTTGGCCGATGCGGCCGAGCCGAGCGCCATGGTCAGCGCGGTCGCGGCCAGCAGCCGGGTTGCAAACTTCATGTATGACATCTCCCGAATAGCGATGCGGACGGAGAGTCCGCGGAGGCCGGCATCCCACAAGTTTTGCAAAAATCATGCAAGCGCAATTTTTGACCAGTTACTCAAAAACGATCTCGGGAGCCGGCGCGGCATGGGCGCCCAGTTCCAGGCGGGCCAGCGTGCGCGCGGCGATGTCCTTGTAGATGGCGGCATGCGGGCCGTCCGGATCCCCAGCGACGACCGGGTGGCCGCTGTCGGAGCTCTCGCGGATCGCCATCTCGATCGGCACTTCGCCGAGAAACGGCACACCGAGCCGCTCGGCCTCGTTCCGGGCGCCGCCATGGCCGAAGATATCGTAGCGGTGGCCGGTATCGGGTGCGATGAAATAGCTCATGTTCTCGACGATGCCGAGCACGGGAACATCGACCTTCTGGAACATGGCGAGCCCCTTGCGGGCGTCGATCAGGGCCAGATCCTGCGGCGTCGAGACGATGACGGCGCCGGCCAGCGGGACGTTCTGCGCCATGGTGAGCTGGGCGTCGCCGGTGCCCGGCGGCATGTCGACGACCAGAATGTCTAGCTCGCCCCATTCCACCTCGCGCAGCATCTGGGTCAGCGCCGACATCACCATCGGCCCGCGCCAGATCATTGGCACCTCCTCGTCGACGAGGAAGCCCATCGACATCGCCTTCAGCCCGTAGGCCTCGAGCGGGATCATGGTGCGGCCGCCGGAGGTGCGCGGCTTGCCTTTCAGATTGAGCAGACGCGGGATCGACGGGCCGTAGATGTCGGCGTCGAGAATGCCGACCTTCATGCCGACCGCGGCAAAGCCGAGGGCCAGATTGACCGCGGTCGTCGACTTGCCGACGCCGCCCTTGCCCGACGCGACGGCAACGATGCGGGCAATGCCGGGAATGCCGGGCTTCTGCGACGGCTGACGCTGCGGGGCCGGCGACGATGGCGCCTCGCCCTGCCGGATCGCCTGCCCCGGACGGGCGGACGGCGCCGGCCGCTCTGGCGCCGAGCCGGCGGGGCGTTCGGCGGTCAGCGCGACCAGTGCGCTGGTAATTCCGTCGACGCCCGCAACGGCGCTTTCGATGCTGCGGCAGAACGGCTCGAAGCGCTCCGCTTCGGCCGTGGGAACCGACAGCGAGAAGAACGCCTTGCCGTCGGCGATGAAGATGTCGGAGACCATGTCGCGCGAAACGACGTCGCCCTTGCCGTCCGGCGCGTCCATCGCTTTCAGGATGGTCAGGATGCGCGACTTCTGCGCTTCGCTCATTCTCGGCTCCTTCGGTCTGGCCGCGCCCGCCGATCCGCTTCTGCCTTGCCAGGCATTGCGAACGATGCCGGCGCGTTCGCCCCGGCTCGGCCCCGTGCTCGTGTGCTTGATGCTTCTGCGCTGATATCGTGCCTCGACGGCGATATCCAACCGGCGTGGCCGGACTTTATGCAACCCCGCCCGTCCTGATGCGCATCGCGGCGCGCCGGGCTAGTCTGCCGGGATGACCGATCGCACCGCACCATCCGAGACCCCCGCCGCCCCTGCAGAAGGGAACGCCACGCCCGCGCCGCGCGTTGGTGATTCCGCGCCATCCGTCCTGCAGCACGTGGATGATTCGGCCCGGCAATTGGCGCGGTCATTGCTGCGCGGTGCGCGGGACGGGATGCTGGCGGTGCTGCGACCCGGCGACGGACATCCCGCGGCGAGCCTGGTTCTTGTCGCAACGGACTTCGAGGGCCGCCCGCTCCTGCTTGTCTCCGCGCTGGCGCTGCACTCCGCGGCGCTTTACGCAGACAGCCGCTGTTCGCTGCTGGTGTCGCGTCCCGGCAAGGGCGATCCCCTCGCCCATCCCCGCCTCACGGTCTTTGCAACCGCCAGCGTCGTGGCGGCGGACGATCCCGAGCGGCCGGGGCTGCGGGACCGCTTCCTGGCGCGGCACCCGAAGGCAGCGCTTTACGCGGACTTCGCCGATTTCCGGATGATCCGGCTCGAGCCGGAGACCGCTTCGCTCAATGGCGGCTTTGCCCGCGCCTTTGCCCTCGAACGGACCGATCTTGTCGACCCGACTGCGCCGGAACTCGCGGCGACGGCAATGCGCGCCCGCGACCACATGAACGACGATCACCGCGACGCCATCGACGCGCTGGCCGCGTCGGCGGGGCTTTCGGAAGACGGATGGCGCATCGCGACCATGGATCGCTTCGGGTTCGAGATCATTCGCGGAGATCGCTTGGCGCGGATCGAGTTCGGCCTCGATGCGGCCGCGCACGGCTATCGCGACGCGTTCGTTTCGCTCGTTCGCGGCCAATCGGACTGAACCCGATCGCCGCAGATCGGAAACGCGCTAGAGCCTGTATCCGTCCGGGCAGGATGAGCGGAACCGCAGATTGCTGTCGCCACGTACGTAGATGCACTGGCCGGCGGCATTGGCGGCCTGGCCGATGACCCGGTCGCCTGGCTCCGCGGCGACCTCCGGAAGGCGCCCGACGCGGTAGGGTGCATCCTCCGCGCCCTCCAGTCCGAACACCGCGCCGAAGACCGGCGGCAATCCCGTGCCCGAACATCCCGAGACGAGCAGCAGGCCGGCCATTGCGGCTCCGCGCGCAATGAGAGCCGGCGCGCGCCGCTTTCCCGGTGCCTGTCGGCAATCCTTCGTCATGTGAGCCAGATTCCCCTGATCCGCGAATAGCTGTCCGTGCACCCAAACGAAAAACGGCCGCCGAGCGCAAGCTCGACGACCGTCATTCTCGTCAGCGGGTCGCGAGACCCGATGAAATCAATAGCCGTCCGGGCAGCGGTAGATGTTACCGTCCGAATAGCGGCAGTAACCTTCGCGCTCCTGGGAGCGGCCAATCACGTTACCCGCGATGGCGCCACCGGCCGCGCCGATCGCGCCGCCAATCAGCGCGCCTTCGGCATTGCCGCTCACGCCCGCTCCGATCGCCGCGCCGCCGAGGCCGCCGAGCGCCGCACCGCCTGCAGTGTAGCGATCTTCGGTCGTGCAGCCTGCTGCCGCCAGGGTCAGTGCGGCGACAGCCGCGATCGAAAGCTTCTTGAACATATTTCCACCTCTCACAAACACATTCGTCCCACCACGGAACGCTACGCTATCGTTTTGGTTCCATCACCCGTGCACGATCGTATCCCCCGGCCGATCCGGTCGAACGATCCTTAGCGCGAGGCGACCATCTGCGGCTCGGCGTCGAAGGTGATCAGCAACTGACCGTCCCGACTGACCGCCCAGTCGATGGACGCGGACTGCTCGAAGACCTCTTCGTCGACAGCCTTGCAGGCGCCGTAGACCTTGCGCTGTTCCGAACCGCTCAAGCGGATCTGCAGACCCAGATCCTGCTGGCATTCGGCAACGGTTTCGTATGCGGGGACGGGAACCGGAATTTCCTTGCAGACGGAAGCATCGCCTGAACATCCGACCAGCAGCATGAAAGCAGCAACGTGTTCCATCGAACCTCTCCTTTGGCTCTACAACGGGCCTTCGGCAGAGAGGTTCCACAGCGGTAGGTTCGGATCGTGATTTTTCCCGAACTACATGATCACGGGGGCGTGTCCCGAAGCTTACGTTACGGCGCGCTTACGAAAACCGGCGTCAGGCGGAATCGCGCCGGCCGTTGGAGGTGATCTCGTATTGCGCCGCCGGGATGACCAGCGTGTAACGGATCCCGTCGGGGAGATATTCGAGCCTCGCTTCGCCGCCGACGGCGTTCGGAACGATGCGCTCGAGCGTCGAGGTGCCGAAGCGCGGGTCGCGCTCCAGCCGTACCCGCGGCCCATTGCGCTCCTGCCAGACGAAGACGATCACCTGATCCTCGCCGCGCCAGTCGAAGCTGGCACGGATCGAGACAGAGCCGCCGGGGACCGACAGCGATCCGTAGGAGGCCGCGTTCACCGCCAGTTCGTGCAGCGCCAGCCCGACATGGAGCGATGCCGTCGGTGACAGATAGACGTCGAGCGCGTCCACCGCGATCTGGTCCATTCCGTCCGGCGCATAGCGCTCGACCTGCATCCGCACGAGGCTCATCAGGTCGGCGCCGCGCCAGTCGGCGTCGGTGACGATGTCCTGCGAGGAGGCCAGCGACTGGATACGGCCGCGGAAGCGGACGAGGAATTCGGGGACGGTAACGGAATGGCGCGCTGTCTGGCTCGCCAGGCTCTGGATGATGGCCAAGAGATTCTTGGAGCGGTGCGACAGCTCGCGCAGCAGCGTCTTGAGCGTGTCTTCGCGGCGTTTCTGCTCTGTGATCTCCACCGAGGTGCCGATGATCCCGCAGACCTCGCCGGCTTCGTTCTCGTCGACGTCGATGCGGATGTCGAACCAGCGCACTGACGCGCCCTTGATGGTCGACAGCTCGAACCGGGCCGGCTTGCGGGTGTCGATGACGTCCTGCTTGAGCTTTTCGGAGCGTTCGGCCGCGCCGGCCGGCAGGATGTCCCGATCGGCCATGCCCTCGACCGCCAGAGCAAGCCAGGACTCGCCGGCATTGTAGACCCACGCATAGCGCAGATCACAATCCTGGGCGAAGACGGACACCTCCGTATTCGCCAATGCCCGCAAGACCTTGTTCACCAACATCGTATGCTCAATCGACACGAATACAACGGAGCGCGTCCGCCACCATTCGGGTTGCCGCCTCGCCTTGCGAGACGACCGCCCCTCCTCGACGACGCCCTGCCCCGTCCGGACCGCGGCGATATGCGCCCGGTGTCGGGCGATGCCACCGCGGCATCGCAAGCAAAGTGCTCCCGGCGCGTCGCGACCGGCCCATCACGGGTCGACACGTTCCGCGCCGGGGACAACAGGCGACGTCCGTCAGGCCGCCGCCTTCTTGTCGGTCTCGAAGAACAGCGCCTGGCTGATCAGCGCCTTGACCATGTCGGGATTGAACGGCTTGGTCACCAGGAAGGTCGGCTCCGGGCGTTCACCCGTCAGCAGCCGCTCCGGGAAGGCGGTGATAAAGATCACCGGCACCGACACCTTGTTCAGGATGTCGTTGACCGCGTCGATGCCCGAGCTGCCGTCGGCAAGTTGGATGTCGGCCAGCACCATGCCAGGCCGCTGCTTGTCGAAGAGCTCGATCGCTTCCTTGTGGGTCCGGGCGATGCCCGTCACCGCATGACCGAGGCTCTCGACCATCTGCTCGATGTCCATCGCGATCAGCGGCTCGTCCTCGATGATCATGATCTCGGTCGAGACCTGGCGCCCGATATCTGTGCTGGCCTGATCGATCAGCTCGGAAAAACGCGTCTCGTCGATGCTCAGGATCGTCGCGGCTTCCTCCGAGGTGAAGCCTTCGACGGCAACAAGCAGGAACGCCTGCCGCGGCAGCGGCGAGATCGCCTTCAGATTATGCGACGCCTTCTCTTCCCAGGCCGAGGTCGGCGCATCCTCACGGATGTTCACTTCGACGGACTGCCAAAGGGAGGAAAACAGCTTGTAGAGCGAGATGCGCGGCGTCTGGTCGTCCGAGAACAGGCTCGGATCGGCGATCAGCGCTTCCAGAACCGCAGCCACATAAGCGTCGCCGCTCGCCTGCGAGCCACTCAAAGCCCGGGAATAGCGCCGAAGATACGGAATATGCGGCGCTATGCGGGATGACATCGACATATAAAAACCCCTCGAGTCGATCGAGACAAACACGTTCACAATGCGCTCGGAAACGTCCTTGTCGAAATAAAGTTCCGTGACCGGGAACCGGATCCGCCTCCCAGCCCTTTCAGATGGGATGTTGAAGTCGGATGGAAACCTCGGCGCTTGGATTCCAGGGCAAAAATTGCCTTGGACTTGAGGCGCCGATGTCCGCGTCTATATTCCGACCTCGACTGGAAGCAATGCGAGCTACGAATGCACACCATGCCGAACGCCAGACACGCGAATTCGAACAGAGCGCCGCGCTCCGGGACTGCCGTAACCGTGCTTCGAGACGCGTGATGGACGACCGGAAGAGCAAGGACGAGAGCATGCAGACTTCCCACGCACAGCGAACGGAGCGCTCGTCGGATAACGGCGTCCAGTCCGCCATCGGCAAGCGTCTGAAGGCCTATTACGACGATGTCGCGAGCGAGCCGGTCCCTGACCGCTTCCTGTCGCTGCTGGATGCGCTGGATGCCGCCGAGTCGTCGTCCAAGGCGGGCAGCAAGTAGGCTCCCATGACAGAACAGACGGATTTCCGTAGCGATCTGATCGCCATCATCCCGAATCTGCGTGCTTTCGCGGCGTCGCTCGCCGGGTCGTTCGACCGCGCCGACGACCTCGTGCAGGAGACCCTCGTCAAGGCGTGGGACAAGCAGCACACCTTCCAGCCTGGTACCAACCTCAAGGCCTGGCTGTTCACCATCCTGCGCAACGAGTTCTACACGCAGATGCGCAAGAAGGGCCGCGAGGTTCAGGATGTCGACGGCATCCACGCCATGCAGCTGGCGGGTCATCCCGAGCAGCACGGCCATCTGGACCTGCAGGATTTCCGCAAGGCGCTCGACATGCTGCCCGACGATCAGCGCGAAGCCCTGATCCTGATTGGCGCGTCCGGCTTCTCCTATGAAGAAGCCGCCGAAATCTGCAAATGCGCCGTCGGCACCATCAAGAGCCGCGTGTCGCGGGCCCGGACCCGCATCGGCGAACTTCTCGGCATCGAGGGTGACGGCGAATACGGGCCGGACTCGATCTCCTCCCAGATCATCGGCGTCGCGCCCGCCGCCTGAGGCCACGTCAGCAAACAGCGCGGCGCCGCGCTGCATCGCGAGAAAACCCTCGCGAAACCGGGAACCCCAAGCCCTCGAAACAGTTTCAGTCAGAACCGGATCGCTCACCTCCAAACGGAGGAGACAACCGGATCGTCAGTTTCATTTCGAATGAGGTTCAGCATGGTTTCCGATACCACCCCCCACAATTTCCAGTCCGGCGGCACTCCGGGGGGCGCTTCCACCGCTGAGGACAAGGCGGATTTGGAAACCCAGATCGATCATCTCCGCAAGGATCTCGCCGGCGTGACCGATGCGCTGAAGTCGCTGGCCTCTAATCAGGCCGACGATGCCCGTCGCAACGTGTTCGCCCTGCGTGACGACGTGCGTGAACGCGGCGAGCGCTACATCCAGCAGGCTCAGGACGCAGCGTCCGACCTCGAAGAGCAGCTGAGCGAGCGCGTCCGCGCCGAGCCGATCAAGAGCGTCCTGATCGCCGCGGCCGCCGGCTATCTCTACGCGCGCATCTTCCGCCGCTGATCATGCTCTCTCAGCTAGTTACGAAGCTGATCACCGGCGAGGCGGGCGTCTTCCTCGCGCGGATGAAGCGGGTCGTCGCGCTCTATATCGTGATGGCCGTCTTCGCCCTCGGGATGGCGATGTCGCTGCTTCTGGCGCTGTTCGTCTACCTCGCCCAGATCTTCGGCCCGCTTCCGGCCGCACTCGGTTTCGCCGGCGTGTTCCTGGTGCTGGTGATCCTGACCTATATCGCGGTCATCATCGCCCGGCGTCCGCCGAAGAAGCGGGCGGACGACCGGCTGCAGCGTGACATCGCGTCCATCGCCGGTGTCGCCGCCGTCTCCAACCTGCCGCTGATCCTCGGCACGGTGAAGCGCAAGAAGAGCCTGCTCATCCTGCCCATGGTCGCCGCCGGCGGCTGGGGCGTGTGGCGGGCGATCGCCGCCTACAAACGCGACGGCCGCTACCACTGAGACGTTCGGCGCGCCCGCGGCCCGGTCGCGCCGAGCCTCCTCATCGCGGTCCCGAACGAAACGAGGTGTTCCCATGTCAGCTCCGACCATCGACCACGACACGTGGATTCTCGTCGCCGACGGGCAGAAGGCACTGTTCCTCTGCAACGAGGGCGACGACGAGCTTCGCAACTTCGCGGTGCGCCGCGTCGAGGAACAGGACAATCCGCCGGATCGCGAGCAGGGTACCGATCGCCCCGGGCGGATGGGTGACCAGGGATCGGCGCATCGCTCGTCGGTGGCGGAGACCGACTGGCATCAGCTTGCCGAAGACCGGTTCGCCAAGGACCTCGGCGATATCCTCTATCGCATGGCCCACAAGAACCGCTTCGAGAAGCTCGTCCTTGTTGCTCCCCCGAGGGTTCTCGGCGAACTGCGCCAGGAACTGCACAAGGAAGTCCAGAACCGGATCGTCGGTGAAGTGCCCAAGACGCTGACCAATCATCCGATCGACCGGATCGAGACGCTTCTCGCCGACTGACAACAATCGACGCCACCGCCCGCCCAGACGCGGCGGGGTCGTCCGGAGGAACCCATATGTCCAATATCGATCCCAATCGCGCCCGTCAGGGCGAAAAGGGCACATCGGTGCTGATGATCCTCGTCGCCGGCCTCTCCCTGTGCGCCGTGGTCTTTGCCGGTCTCGGCATCTACGCCTGGACGATGCCCGACGAGGATGTCGCCGTCCAAGGCGAGGCCATCGAAAAGCCGGCCGAGGCGCCGACGACGGACGGCAGCGGACTTGCAACGCCGCAGGATTCCGACACGGCCGCGCCCGAAGCCGAGAGCGCCCAGTAATTTCGCATATCGGCGTCCGTCATGGACGCACAACACAGGGAGAGGTGCCATGCCCGATCCGAACGAACATCCGCAGAGCGAAGTGATTGCGGTCGATCAGGAGCCCGGTGGCGACGCCGACCAGCCCGGCATCGCCCAGCCGATCTCGCAGGACGAGATCAGCGACCTGCTCAACAACACCCAGATGCCGATCGAGGAACGCGAAGCCCGTCTGCACGCGATCGCCCAGCGTCTGGGCACCCGCGAAAACATCGATCTCGCCGACGAATTCGATCCGATGCGCGAGCAGGTCAACGAAGCGCTGAACATGCTGGCGAGCGGCGGCCACAGCTACGGCTCGCTCGATGCCGCAGGCTTCGATCCCGACGAGCGCTCGGATGCACAGGCGCCGGACGACACCGGACCGTCCAAGGTCTGACACCGCGGATCGCCGCAGCCGCGGCGACACGACAGCAGATTTGAGAAGGGGCGCAGCCGGGCTGCGCCCCTTCTTGCGTTGTCAGCGCAGATAGGTCGCGTCGCTCGGGGCGAGGACGTTCAGCCCCTTCGGGGTCAGCGTCACGGTCATTTCCGGCTCGATATCGACCAGTTCGCCGTCCCGGACCGCACGGTTGCGATGGTGGCGTCCCCGGTAGAAAATCCGGACCTCGTGCGCCGAGGTCACCTTCAGGCTCCGGTTCTGGCGCCAGGTTCCCAGCATGATGTCCACGGCGACCTTCAGGACCGAACGCAGGTCGCGGTCGATACAGATATAGATGCCGAGCTCGCCGCCCCTCGGATCGTCGGCATAGGGAATATGGCCGTCGCCATAGAGATTGTTTGAGATGGCGATCGCCGGGCTGGCGATCCGCTGCATGACGCCGTCGATCTCCAGTTCCAGCTCGACCACGGGGAAGCGCCGCAGCGCCATGAACACGGCGCGGGTCGTCGCCATCATCTTGCCGAGGCGCGAGGCGTAGGAGATCTTCTTGCGCATGCGCACCATGCGGGCATGCAGGCCCACGGCATATTGGTGCACGAAGGGCGTGCCGTTGACCGAGGCGATGTCGACCGGCGTGATGACACCCGAGGCGAGCGCGGCCACCGCCTGATCCAGCGGCAGCGGAATCTGCAGCGTGCGCGCGAAGAGGTTCATCGTGCCGGCCGGAAGGATGCCGAGGGCAATGCGCCCGTTCGCCAGCGCCGTGGCCGCCGCCGAGACGGTGCCGTCGCCGCCGCCGACGAGGAGAACGTCGATATCCTCGCGCTCGGCCGCTTTTCCGATGGCAGCGACAATCTCGTCCCCCGAGCAGTCGTCCACGGTCAGCTCGTGGCCGTGCATCCGGAACTCGTCCTGCATCAATGTCGTGAGTTGTCCGAGATCGGTTGTCTTCAGACTGCCGCCGTCGCGGTTGAGGAGAGCGAGAATCTTCATGGGGGGGTGATCCGGAACGCGTATTGCGGGAGCCTGGGCAGCGGACGACTAACTAGGCCGCCCCTGTAGCATCGCCACGTCCGCCAGACACGACCAATCGCATCCATCGATAGTTGCCGATCGGAACCACCGGAGCGATGGGGCGTTCGCCCCCCATACAAACGCCAGGCGCCGGTTCCCCCGCGCCCTCACTAGGAGACTACCATGATCGAATGGATCGTCATTCTGCTCATCGTCGCCGCCGTCGCCAGCCTTCTCGGCTTTCGCGGCGTCGCCGGGGCCTCTGCCGGCATCGCGAAGATCCTGATCTTCATCGTGCTGGTGGGCCTGCTGCTCATGCTGCTGTTCGGCGTTCTGGTGTTTGCCTGAAGCAGGACACAAGCATGCATCCGGCGCAGCGCGGCTGCGCTGGATGGCAAAAAACAGGAAGAGAACCGGAACCTTACGGCCGCTCAGTTCTTCCTCTCCCAGATGCCGCGCGACACATGTTTTCCACGACACCATGCCGCGCGGCAGTCGCCTATCGGAAACAATAGACCAGGAGGTCTTATCATGATCCGCACGTTGCTTGCCACTACCGCTCTCGCATCCGTTATCGCAACGGGTGCCTATGCGCAGGACGCCGCCACGACCGCAGAGACCACGGCCCCGGCCAAGGTCGAAGCGTCCGCCGATGCCAACGCGACCGCCACGGCCGCTCAGTCCGGCAATTATCTCCGCAATCTCTCCGCCGACCAGTACCTGGCGTCGGAGCTGAACGGCAAGACCATCTACGCGAGCGACGCCGAGGATGCAGAATCGATCGGCGAGATCGAGAACTTCCTGGTCGGCAGTGACGGCAAGGTCGTCGCAGCGGTCGTCGATGCGACCGTGAACGACGAATCGCGCCGCGTCGCCATCCCGTTCGACCAGATCTCCTGGTCCATGACGGATGAGGACGATGTCCGCGCCGTCCTGAGCGCCGGTGCCGATCAGCTGGCACAGGCTCCCGAGTTCACCATGCCGGACGAGCAGCAGGCTGCTGCAACCGACGCCGGCATGAGCGGCGACGCCATGGGTACGGGGACTGCTTCCACGCCGCAGACCGAGACGGCTGCGGCACCGGCGGCGCCGGTCGCAGCGGATGATGCCGCCGAGACCAACACGATGGCTGCCGGTTCCGCGACCTCGGAGACGGCTTCCCAGCCGGTCGAGACCGCTGCCGCCGGTCAGGGCGAGTATCCGAGCACCGTTGGTGCCGACCAGTATCTCAGCGAGAACCTCATCGGCGCGTCGGTCTATTCCGGCCCGGGTGAGGATGCCGAAAGCCTCGGCGACATAGGTGATCTCGTCGTCTCGTCGTCCGGTCAGGTCGAAGCAGGCGTCGTGGGCGTCGGTGGCTTCCTCGGCATCGGCGAGAAGGACGTCGCCGTTCCGTTCGACCGTCTCGAGATGACCCGCGCCGACGGTGACGAGGTTCGCATCGTAGCCTCCGCCACCCGCGAGGAACTCGAGCAGGCCTCCTCCTTCGAGGACGAGCGTCCGTCCGAGATGACGGCCGAGAACGAAGGCGAGATGACGCCGACGGCCGAGGCTCCGACCGATGAGCCGACCGAGCGCGTTGCCGATGCGGCCGAGACCACCGAGCAGCCGGCCGACAACATGGCCGCGACGGACGGTGTCGTGACGGCGACCGGTACGGCAGCCGGCACGGGCATGGCGGCGAACTCCACCGCCGAGAACGAGACGACCGCGTCGGTCGGTGGTTCGTCCGAGCGTTCGCAGATGACCCCGGTCACCGACTCGGCTCAGCTGACCGCCGACAACCTGATGGGCACGACCGTCTACGGTCCCGATGACTCCACCGTTGGCGACATCGGTGACATCGCCCTCAACGCCGAAGGTTCGGTGGACGCCGTGATCGTCGATGTCGGTGGCTTCCTGGGCATTGGCGAGAAGCCGGTGGCCGTGGCCATGGACAACCTGCAGTTCATGCAGGATGCGAACGGCTCGATGTATCTCTACACGCAGTTCACCGAGGAGCAGCTCGAGAACGCGCCGGAGTACAACGCCGACACCTATGCCGACAACCGCGAGACCATGCGGATCCAGAACGGCGGCATGATGGGCAACGACGCATCGACGTCGGAGGCACCGGCCGTCGCAAACTAAGCGACATCCGACTGCACGCATCGAAGGGGCTCGCCGAAAGGCGGGCCCTTTTTTCGTTGGGCGGTGCGGCGCGGGAATGGCCACCCGCGCCGAAGTGCCACGCTTGTGATCGCGTTGTTACGGCTGAATTACAGTTCGTAACAAATCCAGCCGCAAACCGCCGAAATCTCTCCTATACTGGCAGCATCGGCCACGGCGGCCGGACCTCGCGCAATCCTTACGAGTACAAGCGATCCCATGGGTTTCCTGAAGCAGATCTTCGTCACGATCCTGGTGCTGGCCGTCGCGGGTGCGGCCTACATCAAGTTCGACCCGTCGGCGGGGCGTTCCCTGCTCGCCTCGGATCTGCCCCTGCCCGATCCGCTGCGCTCGGCCATTCTGTGGATCGCTCCCGAAGCCGGCGAACCCGCCCCGGAGATCGCCAGCGGCGAGGGTCAGCGCTCCGGCGGGCGTCGCCGCGGCGGTGGTGCGACGATGGTCGTCTCCGCACCGGTCACGACGGGCTCCACGCGGACCCGCATGCGGTCCATCGGCACCGGCGAAGCCGCCCGTTCGGTGGTCGTCCATCCCGACAACACCGCCGGCATCATCGAGGAAGTCGTCGTCCAGTCTGCCGACATGGTGGAGGAAGGCACGGTTCTGGTCCGGCTGGAACGGGCCAGCGAGGAACTCGCGGTCGATCGCGCCCGGCTCGCCCTCGAGGCCGCGGAAGACAAGGTCGCCCGCTTCGAGCGTCTTCAGAAGGCCAACACCCTCAGCGCCGTCGAGGTCACCGACGTGACCCGCGAGCGCGACAATGCCAGGCTCGACCTGCGATCCGCCGAGATTGCGCTCGGCAAGCGCGACATCCGCGCGCCGATCTCGGGGCGGGTCGGCATCATCGCCGTCGATCGCGGCGATCTGGTCTCCACCGATACGGTGATCGCCACCGTGGACGATCGCGAGCATCTGAAGGTCATCTTCTACACGCCGGAAAGCTTCGTGCAGCAGCTGGCCATCGGCACGCCGGTCGAAGCGGTGTCCACCGCCCGGCCCGACACGGTCTATGAGGGCGAGATCACCGCCATCGACAGCCGTCTCGACGAGGCGAGCCGGACCCTGCGCACCGAGGCCCGCATCGAGAACGGCTCCGACGATCTGCGTCCGGGCATGTCGTTCAGCGTGTCGCTGTCGCTGGAAGGCGAGACCTTCCTGTCGGTCGATCCGATTTCCGTCGTCTGGGAGCGTACCGGTCCGATCGTCTGGAAGATCGTGGACGGCAAGGCACAGAAGGCATCCGTGCGGATCGTCGAGCGGACGATCGACCGTGTGCTGGTCGCCTCGGACGATCTCGCCGCCGGCGATTCCGTCGTCGTCGAAGGGCTCCAGTCGGTCCGCGAAGGCGGCGCCGTGGAAAGCATCAATGATGCCCCCGCTCCGGACGGCGCCGCGCCTGCCACCCCGGTCCCGTCCGCCAGCACCGCGCCGAAGTCCGGCGGCGACGACCGCGCAACGGCGCAGGGCCTCGTTGGCATTGCGCAGGCCAATGCGGCCGAGCAGCCGCAGGTCGGCGGTCAGGCTTCCGCGGGAGCTGCCCGCTGATGAGCACGCCTGCCAAGCCCGACGGCATCACCGCCTTCACCAGCCTGTTCATCCGCCGGCCGGTGCTGACCATCGTGGTCAATCTGCTGATCGTGGTGGCGGGCCTCGCCGCCTTCGGCGCCATCGAAGTGCGCGAACTGCCGAATGTCGACCGACCCGTCATCAGCGTGTCCATCGACTTTCCCGGCGCGTCTCCCGAAACCGTCGACCGGCAGATCACCAGCGAGATCGAAAGCGCCGTGGCGCGCGTTTCGGGCATCGCCTCGGTGTCGTCGAAGTCGGAATTCGGCGACAGCCGGGTGACGATCGAATTCACCGACACCACCGATCTCAACGTCGCCGCCAGCGACGTGCGCAACGCCGTCAGCCGCATCGCCAACAGCCTGCCGGAAGGCGCGGAGGAGCCGCGCATCGTCAAGGCCGACGCCGACGCGTCGGCGATCATGCGCCTGGCGGTCACCGCCCCCGGCCTGTCGATCGAGGACCTGACGACGCTGGTCGAGGACCGGATCGCCGATCAGCTCGCCGCCGTCGAGGGCGTTGCCGACCTGCAGATCTACGGCGAGCGCGAGAAGGTCATCTATGTCGACGTCGACCCGGACAAGCTGGCGACGCGCGGCCTGACGCTCGGCACCGTCTCGACGGCGTTGCAGAACGCGGCACTCGACGTGCCGGCCGGCTCGCTCGGCTCGCCCTCGCAGGACCTGATCGTGCGGGCCGACGCCAACGTGACCTCGCCGGAAGAGTTCGAGACCATCTTCCTCGACGACCGCACCCGGCTGGGCGATGTCGCCAGCGTGCGCTTCGGACCGGATGACGCTGCGTCCCAGCTGCGCCGCAACGGCGAGACCGGCGTCGGCATGGGCGTCGTGCGCCAGGCCGGGTCGAGCACGCTCGACATTTCCGACGGTATCCGCGCCGAGGTCGCCAATCTCAACGAGACCCTGCCCGACGGCGTCACCGTGCGCGTCACCAGCGACGACGCGACCTTCATCAACGGCGCCATCCACGAGGTCGAGATCGCCCTCGGCATCTCGGTCGCCGTGGTGATCTTCGTGATCTTCCTGTTCCTGCTGAATGTCCGCGCGACGATCATTCCGGCGGTCACGATGCCCATCGCGCTGATCGGCGTCGTCGCCTTCATCTATCTCGTCGGCTTCTCGATCAACATCCTGACGCTCCTGGCGCTGGTGCTGGCCACCGGCATGGTCGTCGACGATGCGATCATCGTTCTCGAGAACATCGTGCGCCAGCGCGACATGGGCGCGCGTCCGCAGGCGGCTGCCGTCCTTGGCACGCGCGAAGTGTTCTTCGCCGTCATCTCGACCACGGCGACGCTGGCGGCGGTCTTCGTGCCGATCTCCTTTTTGCCCGGCCAGGCCGGCGGCCTGTTCCGCGAATTCGGCTTCGTTCTGGCCATGGCGGTGGTGATCTCCTCCTTCATCGCCCTCACCCTCTGCCCGATGCTGGCGGCGTATTTTCTCAAGGCAAGAGAAGCCGAGCGTCGTCCCGGCCCGTTCCAGCGGTCGGTGCGCTGGTTCGGAGCGCGCCTCGCCGGCATGTACGCCGTCTCGCTGCGCTTCAGCCTCGCCTTCCCGCTGCTGATCGTCGTCGGCGCCGGCATCTTTTCCTTCGCCGCCTATCTCACCTTCCTGCAGATGCCGCAGGAGCTGACGCCGACCGAGGATCGCGGCGTCGTTCTGATGAGCATCAGCGCGCCGCAGGGCGCCAGCCTCGAATACACCAACGCCCAGCTGCGCCGGGTCGAGGACGTGGTCATTCCCTATGTGGAGAACGGCGAGGCCGACAACGTCTTCGCGATCTCCGGCCGCGGCTCCGCCAATTCGGCCTTCCTCGTTGTGTCGCTGAAGGACTGGGCGGTGCGGGCGCGCAGCCAGCAGGAGATCGTAGCCGAGATCAACGGCAAGCTGCGCCGCATCACCGGCGTGCGGGCCTTTGCCATCCAGCCCAACTCGCTCGGCATTCGCGGCGGTGGCCGCGGCCTCCAGTTCGCCATTGCCGGCCAGAATTTCGAGGAGCTCGCCGAGAGCGCAGACGAACTGCTGGCGGCGATGCAGGCGGACGGCCGCTGGGGCGACGTGCGACTGTCCGAGGATGCCACCCAGCCGCAGCTGTCGGTGGTGATCGACCGCGCCCGGGCCTCCGACCTCGGCATCGACATCGACGGGCTGGCGACGGCCATGCAGGCGCTGCTCGACGGCCGCGAGATCGGCCAGACCTATGTCGAGGACAAGCAGATCCCGATCAGGCTGATCGCCAGCTCCGATCCGGTCAACGACCCCGACGACATGCGCAACATCTTCCTGAAGGCGAGCGACGGGCGGATCGTACCCATGTCGACCGTTGCAAGCGTCGAGGAAAAGCCGATCGCCCCGGCGCTGACCCGTGAAAACCGCTCGCGGGCCGTCTCGCTGTCGGCGCAGATTCCCGACAGCTACTCGATCCAGGAAGGCTGGACGGATCTGCAGGTCTTCGCCGAAGAGATCCTGCCGGCCGACCAGCGCCTCGTGCCGCTGGCCGAGGCCGCGACGCTGAACGAGACCAATAGCGGCCTCGCCCTCGTCTTCGGTTTCGCCATCGTCATCATCATCCTGGTGCTGGCGGCGCAGTTCGAGAGCTTCGTCTCGGCCTTCATCATCATCGCGACGGTGCCGCTGGGCATCGCCTGCGCGATCTTCGCGCTCGACTTCTTCGGCATGAGCCTCAACCTCTACAGCCAGATCGGCCTCGTGCTCCTGGTCGGGATCATGGCCAAGAACGGCATCCTGATCGTCGAGTTCGCCAATCAACTGCGCGAGGAAGGCCTGTCGGTCCGCGAGGCCGTGGAGCAGGCGGCGCTGATCCGGCTGCGGCCGGTGATGATGACCATGATCGCCACCGTCGTCGGCGGCGTGCCGCTGGTGCTGGCCTCCGGCGCCGGCGCCGAAGCGCGCGTGGCGCTCGGCTATGTCATCGTCGGCGGGCTGGGCCTTGCCACCTTCTCGACGCTCTATGTCACGCCGGTTGCCTATCTCATTCTCGGCCGGTTCTCGACGCCGAACGCCGAAAAGTCCGCCCGGCTGCAGCGCGACATCGCCGAGGCGGAAGCGGCGCAACGCGAGCGGAGCAGAGACCGGGATGCGGGAACGGTGGCGCCGGCCGAATAGGCCGGCGGACGCTGCCCACAAGCAGAGGCCGAACAGGCGAAAGGCCACTTCCCCCACCCGCCCATCCCCGCTAGAACGCGGCCATGGCACCCCCTCCCCTATTGCGCCTCGATGGCGTCCGCCTCACCTTCGGCGGCACGCCGCTCCTGACCGGCGTCGAGCTGAACGTCCTGCCCGGCGAGCGCATCGCGCTGGTCGGCCGCAACGGCTCGGGCAAGTCGACCCTGATGAAGATCGCCGCCGGACAGGTCGAGCCCGACGGCGGCGAAGTCTTCCTGAAGCCCGGCACGACCCTGCGCTACCTGCCGCAGGAGCCGGATTTCGGCGACTTTAAGACGGTCGGCGCCTATGTCGCCTCGGGCCTCGGCCCTGCCGACGATCCCTACCGGGTCACCATGTGTCTCGACGCCCTTGGCCTGACCGAGGACATGGAGCCGCATCACCTGTCGGGCGGCGAGGCCCGCCGCGCCGCTCTGGCGCGCACCCTGGCGCCCGAGCCGGACATCGTGCTGCTCGACGAGCCGACCAACCATCTCGACCTGCCCACCATCGAGTGGCTGGAAGACGAGGTGCGCCAGATGAAGAGCGCCGTCGTCGTCATCAGCCATGACCGCCGCTTCTTGGAACGCGTCACCCGCTCCACCGTCTGGATCGACCGCGGCGCGGCCAAGCGCCTCGACCAGGGCTTCGGGTCCTTCGAGGCCTGGCGCGACAAGGTGCTGGAAGAGGAAGAGCGCGACCTGCAGAAGCTCGACCGCAAGATCGTGCGCGAAGAGCACTGGCTGCGCTATGGCGTGAGCGCGCGGCGCACCCGCAACATGCGCCGGCTCGGCGCCCTCCACGATCTGCGCCAGCAGCGCCGCGACACCCGCCGCGCTATCGGCCAGGTGTCGATGGAGGCCAGCGCCACGCGCGAGAGCGGCAAGCTGGTCATCGAGGCCTTCAACGTGTCGAAGGCCTATGACGGCCGCACGCTGGTCGACGATTTCTCAACCCGCATCGCCAGAGGCGACCGGGTCGGCTTCGTCGGCCCGAACGGCGTCGGCAAGACGACGCTCCTGAAGATGCTGATCGGCGAGCTGAAGCCGGATTCCGGCCGGGTGAAGCTCGGCACCAATCTCGACCTCGCCTTCCTCGACCAGAAGCGCGCGGCGCTCGCCGACGACCTCTCGGTGCAGGACGCGATCACCGACGGCCGCGGCGATCAGGTGATGGTCAATGGCGAGCCGCGCCATGTGGTCGGCTATCTGCGCGACTTCCTGTTCACGCCCGAGCAGATCCGCACCCCGGCCGGCAAGCTGTCCGGCGGCGAGCGGGCGCGCCTGCTGCTGGCCAAGACCCTGGCAACGCCCGCGAACTTCCTCGTCCTCGACGAGCCGACCAACGACCTCGACATGGAGACGCTGGATCTCCTCGAGGAGCTGATCGCCAATTATCCCGGCACCGTGCTCCTCGTCAGCCACGACCGCGACTTCCTCGACCGCACCGTGACCAGCGTCATCTCGCCGGACGGCAACGGCCACTGGCTGGAATATGCCGGCGGCTACAGCGACATGGTCGCCCAGCGCCGCGACGCAGCCAAGGCCGCGGCCTCCGCCGGCAAGCCGTCCGACAAGGGCGGCGCGAAGAACGGTGCCGGCAAGAGCGGCGGCGGCACGTCTGGTACCCCCGGCGCCGGCGCCAGCAAGGGCGGATCGTCCAAGCTGTCCTTCAAGCAGAAATTCGCGCTCGAGAACCTGCCCAAGGAAATCGCCAAGCTGGAAGCGGCGATCGCCAAGGCCGAAGCCGAGATCGCCGACCCCGCCCTGTTCACGAAGAACCCGGACCGCTTCGCCAAGTTGGCCGCCGGGATCGACAGGGACCGTGCGGCGCTCGCCAAGGCCGAGGACGAATGGCTGGAACTGGAAATGGTCCGCGCCGAAGCGGAAGACTAGGACGGGCGCGCCTTCCGACCCGAAGGGGTCAGCCCGGTGCAACCTTCGTCTGCGACGAACAAGCGCCGGATGATATGGCGCAATGGGCGATGAAGCCCGTCTGAGCTTTGGGGTCTGGCGGAACGCAATGCCGCAGAAGGGCCCCCTATGGCCGTCGACACGCTGAATCCCATCGCCTCCGTCGAATCCAAGGGTGGGCGCGACATCGGCTTTGCCGTTGCCGTGGTCTTCGTCCTCACCGTCCTGTTCGTTCCGATCCCGGCATTTCTCATCGACATGGGGCTGGCGCTGTCCATCGCCCTGTCGGTGCTGATCCTGATGGTCTCCCTGTGGATTCAGAAGCCGCTGGATTTCTCCGCCTTCCCGACCGTCCTGCTGCTCGCGACCATGCTGCGGCTGTCGCTGAACATCGCCACGACGCGCGTCATCCTGTCCGAGGGCCACCAGGGCGTGAACGCCGCCGGTCACGTCATCGGCGGCTTCTCGCAGTTCGTCATGAGCGGCGACTTCTTCATCGGCATCGTGGTCTTCGTGATCCTGATCGTCGTGAACTTCATGGTCATCACCAAGGGCGCCACGCGTATCGCGGAAGTCGGCGCCCGCTTCACCCTCGACGCCATCCCCGGCAAGCAGATGGCGATCGACGCCGACATGTCGTCGGGCCTGATCGACGAGAAGCAGGCCCAGGCCCGCCGCAAGGAGCTGGAAGAGGAAAGCGCCTTTTTCGGCTCCATGGACGGTGCTTCGAAATTCGTGCGCGGCGACGCCATCGCCGGCCTGATCATCACCGCCGTCAACGTCTTCGGCGGCATCATCATCGGCATCACCCGCCACGACATGGATGCCGCCGGCGCTGCCGAGGTGTTCACCAAGCTGTCGGTCGGCGACGGCCTCGTCTCGCAGATCCCGGCGCTGATCGTCTCGCTGGCCGCCGGCCTCCTGGTGTCGAAGGGCGGCACCCGCGGCGCGGCCCAGACCGCCGTTCTCGGCCAGCTCGGCTTCTACCCGCGCGCCCTCGCCGTCGCCGCCGGCCTGATGGCGCTGCTGGCGCTGCTGCCGGGCCTGCCCTTCATTCCCTTCATGCTGCTGGCCGGGATCATGGCGTCGATCGCCTATCTCGTTCCCAAGCGCCGCAACGAGGAACTGCGCCAGGCTGCGGCGACCGTCGCCGAGGAGAAGCAGGTCGCCCAGAACGCCGAGCGCAACTCGGTCAAGGAATCGCTGAAGATCGTCGAGATCGAGCTGGTCTTCGGCAAGCAGACCTCGGCGCATCTCCTCTTGCAGCGCGACGAGATGGCCCACCGCGTCCAGAAGATGCGCCGCCGCTTCGCCGCGCGCTACGGCTTCGTCGTGCCCGAGATCAAGCTGTCCGACGATCTGGCGCTCGATCCGAAATCCTACGCCATCAAGATCCATGGCACGACCATCGCCACCCAGCCGCTGCGGCTCGGCGAGTCGATGATCGTCCTGGGCGACGCCGGCGCGCCCGACGTGCCGCATGACCTGACCAAGGAGCCGGCCTTCGGCATGCGCGCCGCCTGGGTCTCGGAGACCTTCGCCACGGAAGTGCGCCGCCAGGGCTTCGAGCCGATCGACACGCTGTCGATCGTCCTCACCCATCTGTCGGAGACGATCCGCAACAATCTGGCGCAGCTCCTGTCCTACAAGGACATGCGCACCCTGCTCGATCGCCTGGAGCCGGAATACAAGCGCCTGATCGACGAGATCATCCCGGCCAACATGTCCTACTCGGGCCTGCAGGCGGTGCTGAAGCTGCTGCTCGCCGAGCGCGTCTCGGTCCGCAACCTGAACCTCATCCTGGAGGCCATCGCCGAGATCGCGCCGCATGTGCGCCGGTCCGAGCAGATCGTCGAGCATGTGCGCATGCGCATGGCCCAGCAGATCTGCGGCGATCTCCTGCACAACGGCCAGCTCGGCGTCCTGCGCCTCGGCAACCAGTGGGACCTCGCCTTCCACCAGGCGCTGAAGCGCGACGCCAAGGGCGAGGTCGTCGAGTTCGACATCGACCCGCGCCTCGTCGAGCAGTTCGCCACCGAAGCCACCAAGGTGATCCGCGAGAAGATGGACCAGGGCGAGATGTTCGTGCTGGTCGCGGCGCCCGACGCCCGCCCGTATGTGCGCATGATGATCGAGCGCATCTTCGTCACCTTGCCGGTGCTCTCGCATCTCGAGATCGCACGCGGCGTCGATATCCGGGCGCTCGGTTCGATCTCATGAGCGCGGAACTGTCGGAACTCGTCTTTTCGCTGTTCCTGATCTTCTGCCGCTTCGGCTCCTGCCTTCTCTTGATGCCGGGCTTCTCGTCGTCGCGCGTGCCGCTGCAGGTGCGCCTGTTCCTGTCCCTCGCCGTCTCGGTGGCCCTGTCGCCGGCGCTTCTGCCGACATTGCAGCCGTTGGTCGCGGCGGCCGACGACAATGGCAAGGTGGCGCTGATGATCTCGGAGATCCTCAACGGGCTGTTCATCGGCCTGCTCGGCCGCAGCTTCATGATCGCCCTGCAGTTCGCCGGCCACGTCATCGCCAACTCGATCGGCATGGGCATGCAGATGGGCGTGCCGATCGACGAGAGCGATCCGATGCCGGCCGTCGCCTCGCTGATCACGCTGACCGCAACGACGCTGATTTTCGTCCTCAACCTGCATGCCGAGATCGCGCGGGCGCTGGTCGCCTCCTACTCAGCCATGCCGGCCGCCGCCGGCTTCTCGATCCGCGGCAGCCTCGTCAACATCACCGACAATCTCGACGAGGCCTTCCTGCTCTGCCTGCGCATTTCCAGCCCGTTCGTGCTTTACGGCGTCGTCGTCAATTTCGCGATCGGCCTCGCCAACAAGCTGACGCCGACCATCCCGATCTACTTCATCTCGCTGCCCTTCGTTCTCGCAGGCGGCCTTGTGCTGCTCGGCTACACGATCAGCGATTTCCTCATCCTGTTCATGCAGGATTTCGAACGCTGGGTGCTGGTGGGATGAGCGACGACAGATCGCGCGTGCGCCGGCTCGACCGCATCCTCAAGGTCCAGGGTCAGAAGCGGCTTCTGGAGGAATGGCGCCTGTCGAACCTGCGCCAGGAGCGCGAGTCCATCGACAAGGACGACGTCGCCCTGCTCGACAGTCTCGGCACGGAATCGCAACTGCACGGCCTGTTCATCGAGGCCAAGGTCCGCAATCTGCGCCGCAACGAGGTGAAGCGCAGCGCCAATCTGGCCGACCAGAGCGCCACGGAACAGCGCATCACCACGACGCGCCGTGCCGAAAAGGGCGTCGAGAAGGTGCGCGACGACGCCCGCCGCAACCGCGACGCGGACGAGGAAACGCGCAGCCTCGAAAGCAGCGTCGAGGGGCATCTGGCCCGCCGTCACCCCAGCTTCGAATAAGCCTGCGCCGGTAGAAACGGTTCGAACCTTCCCGTGTTTGAACCGCGAACCCGCCGATGACCAGCACCGCCAGCCTCCAGGCCCTCCTGCCCGCCGCCCAGACGGCGAGCGCCAGGACAGCACCTGCCCGCAAGAGCCCCGATGGCGGCAGCGAGACCTTCATGGCGGCCCTCGACGCGGCCAAGACCAACAAGCCCGATGGTGGCAGCGCCCCCGCCGCCCCCATCGTTCCGCTCGTCAAGCACCGCTCCCGGGAGATCTCGCCGCTCGAACAGTTCGAGGGCTTCGTCCTGCGCAACTTCGTCGAATCCATGCTGCCGACCGAAGCCTCGAACTATTTCGGCGAAGGCACGGCCGGCGAAGTCTGGCGCTCGATGATGGCCGAGGAAATCGGCAACGAGCTGGCCAAGAACGGCGGCATCGGCATCGCCGATTCGATCCGCAGCCGCGAAACCACCAGCCTCGCCTCGGACAACGGCGCCGTGTCGGCGACCAGCGGCCTCGAGCGCATGCTGCGGCAGGCGGATCTCGCCCGCGCCGGCGCCATGCGCGACAACATCGCAGAATAGGAGTTGCACATCGTGGACCTCGCCCTCAGCAAAGCCGTCGACCGCCTGGAAGCGGTCCTCACCGCCGAAACCGGTGCCCTGGCCAGCGGTACGCCGATCGATCTCGGCGAGATCGCGGCCCGCAAGAACCAGAGCCTTCTGGAGTTCAGCCGCCTCAGCCGCCGCATGCCGGCGCGCGACGATGTCGAGCCGGAATTCGGCGACCGCCTGAAGCGTCTGGCCGGACTTCTCGAGCAGAACCGCCGGACGTTGGAGCTGCACGTCACGGCCAGCCACGAAGTCTCGGAAATGATCTCCCGCTCCATGACCGAAGCGGAATCCGACGGCACCTATAGCGCCCAGATGGGCCGCCGGGCAGCCGCACGGTGATCAAGCTTCTCGCGGTCGGTCTGTGGGTTTGTGCCGTGACGCTCGGATCGAGCTACGTCATGGCGTCAATCAACTCCGCCCCGAGCGAGGTGGCGGAGCCGGACTATTTCGAAGGGCTCGACTACCGCAAGACCGAGAACATCACGATCCCGATGATCAAGGATTCGGCGATCCGGGGCTATATCCTGGCGCGCTTCGTCTACACGATCGACGGCAAGACGGTGGCCCAGCTCAAGGTGCCGCCGGACCCGTTCATCCTCGACGAGGCCTTCCGCCGGCTCTACACGACCGACGGCTTCGACTTCGACGAGCCGACGCGGTTCGACCTCAGTTCGCTGACCGACGGGATTCGCGACGCCGTGAACGCCCGCTACAGCGAGGAACTCGTCAAGGAGATCCTGGTCGACCAGTTCGACTACATCGCCAAGGACGACATCCGCAACGGACGGCCGGGGTAAGCGCCCCGCGCCGTCATCCGGTGACGGCGTAGAAGCGTCCGGTAAGGCGGTGGACGTCCGCCCGCGTGCCGGCGCGCGGCGTGCCGACGAAGCGCACGCCGATCTCAGGCCCCCGCGACCAGATCACCAGCGCAAGGCGGAAGCTGTTGTCCGCCTCGTCATAGACCGCCAGGCGTGCTGGAACCCGGCCAGTGCCGAACCGCCGGATGCGGCAGCCAGTCTCCGACACGTCGATGGCCGTTCCGTCCTCGATGAAACGTCCGGCAACCGTGACGAGCTTGACCGGGCGCAGGCGCGTGCGGCGGCGCGATGCCATCCGGCTTTCGTGACTGTCGGGATTCGGGGGTCCGGCCATGCCCGATGATAGCCTGCACAAGCCGAACAAATCCTGAAGGCACTGCCTGAGCCCGCCGCACCGGCGGCGCAGAAAGCATTAACCGTTCGATGCGATGTTGGATGGGCAATCCAGCTCCGGACCAGTTCCGGCGGCTGGCTCCCCGAAATCCAGCCTTCGTCGAGGTCGCCTTGTCCGCGTCAGCTTCCCCATCTTCCGACGCCGGTCGCAGGAAAGCTGCAGACGAATCCAGTTCCGACCGGATCGGGTTCCTCGGCGGCACGCTCTTTGCGCTGTCCATCCTCTTCTTCGCCGGCGTCAACGCCATCTCGTCGCTGGACCCGGGCTACTTCGACCGGCTGCTCTTGTCGGCGATGCGCGACGACGCGATCGACCCGATCGAGACCGGATCGACCGACAAGGGCGAGGCAACCGGCGTCGACGCCATGCCGGTGTCGACCGTGGTGCGGGCGGTGCCGCTGAAGCCCGAGGATTTCCAGATCATCATGGTCTTCCAGGCCGAGGCGCATCTGGCCTCGCCGGGCGAACTCTGGCGCGTACGCGTCGGCTCGCAGGTGCCCGGCCTCGGCCGCATCCTCGCCATCGAATCGGGCCGCAACGGCGGCACGGTCAAGACCGAGAAGGCGACCCTGACGGGCGTCCTGAAATAGGCTTCGGAAGGAAGCGGCCCGAGAGCCGCTCCTACTTCTTTTCGAGCAGGACCTGGCCTTCCTTGCGCAGGCGGCCCTTCAGCTTCTCGGCGATGGCGGCGAGGAAGCTCGGCAGGTCGATCTCCAGATGCACCGACTCGTCGAGAACGTCGAGCCGACCGGTGACGCGCTGGCCCATGACCCGGGCGGTGAAATCCAGATGGTCGCCCGTCCAGGTGTCCTCGAACTTGACCATGCCGCCCAGCATGTCCTGACGCACGCGATCAAAACCGTCGTCGATGCGCTGGCGCGCGGTCTCGCGGGTCAGCTTGTGCGGGATGTCCACCTTGATGGTCTCGGCCATGAATAGCTCCTCGTCTCGTTGCGCCTCATATGGCGACGCCGCCTTCGCCAGACAACGGTCACGCCCGCTACCGGCTCCGGCGCCGTTCGCGGAAATCGTGCCGGACGCCCTGAAACGCAAAAGGGGCGGCCCTTACGGCCACCCCCTGTCGATGTCGGCTGCTGTGCCGGCCCGCTCTTTCGAGCGGGCAGCGGGCCGTGTCAGGCGTAGGTCGCCGAACGGTTCGAGGTGCCGCTGCGCCGCGGACGGCTGCTGCGACCACCGGGCTTGCCACCCTCGGTGCGCTGGCCACGGCCCTCGCCCGAACGCTGGCCGCCCGCACCCTGGCCACCGCCACCACGGCGACCGGCACCCTGGGGCTTGTTGCCGAAGCGCTTCGGCGCGCCGCGCGGCGGACGCTTCTCTTCCGGCGCGTTCAGGTCGACATGCGCCGAATAGTCGGTCTGCTGCAGCTCGAAGTTAAGACCGGTCAGACGCTCGATCTGGCGCAGCTTGGAGCGCTCGGACGGATCGACCAGCGCGACCGCGATACCGGACTTGCCGGCGCGGGCCGTGCGGCCGATGCGGTGCACGTAGCTTTCCGGCTCTTCCGGCAGGTCGAAGTTCACGACATGGGAGATGTCGTCGACATGGATGCCGCGGGCCACGATGTCGGTGGCCACGAGCACGCTGACCGTGCCGGTCTGGAACTCGCCCAGCGCCTTCTGGCGGGCGCCCTGGCTCTTGTTGCCGTGGATCGCGCGGGCGTCGATGCCGGCCTTCTCCAGATCGGCGGCGAGCTTGTTGGCGCCGTGCTTGGTGCGGGTGAAGATCACCGTCTTCTCGAAGTCTGGCTTGGCCAGATGCTCGATGAGCCAGAGCTTCTTGGCCTTCTGGGGCACCAGATAGACGCTCTGGTTGATCTTCTCGACGGTGACGACTTCCGGCGTCACCTCGACCCGGACCGGATTGGTAAGGATCTTGGCGGCCAGCTCTTCCATCGCACGCGGCATGGTGGCCGAGAACAGCAGCGACTGGCGGTCGGCCGGCAGCTGCGCGACGATGCGCATGACGTCCTTGACGAAGCCCATGTCGAGCATCCGGTCGGCCTCGTCGAGAACGACGTGGTGGACTTCGGACAGCGTCAGGGCACGCTGGTTCAACAGGTCGAGCAGACGGCCCGGCGTCGCGATGACGATGTCGACGCCGCGGCGCATCGCCTCGATCTGCGGACGGATCGAGACACCGCCGAAGATGACGTGATGGGTCAGCTTGGTGCCGGCGGTGTAGGACTTGACGTTGCCGGCGATCTGCGAGGCGAGCTCGCGGGTCGGGGTCAGGACGAGGACCTTCGGCGTCTTCGGAGCCGGGCGACCGCCCTTGGCGATCAGCGCGTCGATGACGGGCAGCGAGAAGGCCGCGGTCTTGCCGGTGCCGGTCTGGGCGATACCCAGAACGTCGCGGCCCTTCATGACCGCCGGAATCGCCTGGGCCTGGATCGGCGTCGGCTGGGTGATGTCGAGACGCGCAAGCGCGGAAAGAAGCGTGTCGGCGAGGCCGAACGCCTTGAAATCGGTATGGGTCAAGATATGCCTTGCGGAAGGCGGACACTGTCGGTCCGCTTGAGATGCCGATCGTCTTCGCGCTGGCGGACGGTTCGGCGGGCCGTGTCGGAACGCGGGACCCCGCAAGCTTCAGAAGCTGCGGGCCGGTCCGATGGCGCTGGCTAAGAATTCCGTCAGATGTCGGGAAACAAGCAGGCGCTGCGCGATCACGGCGTGCAGGCTCCATATCGGCGTTTAGGTGCGCCGCGTCAAGGCGTTTGTGCGCCGCCCCATGTCAGGTGCCGGGCCAGCGTGTCGGCGATCCGCTGAAACAGCCCCGCCTCCTCGACTGCCGTTTCGGCCACGAGCGGCACCTGCCGCAGGCTCTCGTCGCCCCGGCCGAACCGCACCCAGCCGAGCCGCTGGCCCTTGGCGACGGGCGCCACGAAGGGGCCATTCTCCACCACCTCGCGCTCGACATCGGCCAGGCTGCCGCGCGGCACCAGCATCCGCAGGTCCTCGGCCGCGGCCATGCCGACGGTCTCGGCGACGCCGCCCCGCACCTGCACGTTGCCGAGGGTTTCGCCCGCGGTCACCAGCACGACTTCCTCGAAATCCTGCAGGCCGAAATTCATCAGCCGGCGGGCTTCGCTCGCCCGCTCGGCAGTCGAGCTCATGCCGCTCATGGCCAGCACGATGCGCCGGCCGTCGCGTTCGGCGGAGGCGACCAGGCCGTAGCCTGCAGCCGACGTATGGCCGGTCTTCAGGCCGTCGGCGCCCAGATCCAGGAGCGGATTGCGGTTCTGCTGCTTGATGCCGTTATAGGTGAAGCTCTCCTCGGCGAAGATCGGGTAATCCTCGGGAAATTCGCGGATGAGATAGGTCGCGAGGCGCGCGAGATCGCGCACGCTGACATGCTGCTCGGGGTCCGGCAGGCCATGCGGATTGGTGAAGTGGGAATGGGTCAGGCCGATCTTCTCGGCCTCGGCGTTCATCCGTCCCGCAAAGGCTTCGACGGAGCCGGACAGGCCTTCGGCGACGACGATCGTCGCGTCGTTGCCCGACTGCACGATGATGCCGCGGATCAGATCCTCGACGGCGACCTCGGAGTTCAGCGGCAGGAACATGGTCGAGCCGCCGGAGGATGCGCCGCCGGTGCGCCAGGCGTGTTCGGAGACGACAAAGCGGTCGTCGCGCTGCGCCCTGCCCTGTTTCAGATCGTCGAACAGGACCGCGATGGTCATAAGCTTGGCGAGGCTGGCGGGGGGAATCTCGGTATCGGCGTCCTTTTCGTAAAGGACGCGGCCGGTGCCGTAGTCAACCAGGATGGCGGTCGGCGCGGTGGTCTCGAAGGCGGCGGCGGGCAGAGCGATCAGCGCGGCGAGCATTGCCAGCACGGCGAAGCCGCGACGCAGGCCGGCGCGAAGGGCGCCGCCGGGACGGCGCGGCATTTTATACGATGTCTGGTTTCGACTGGTCCTGAACGCCACCTGCCTGCCCTCTTTCCGTCCGCGACGCGGCCTTCCGGCCGGGCGTCGCTCCTGTCACGCTGGGTCAACCTACAGGGTTTGACCGGGCTGCGTGAACAGGAAACGGTGAGTTACGGCGTCAGTGCGCTCAGCGGAAGCCGTTCTCGATGCGCGAGTAGGATTCCTGGGTGAAGGCGTAGACCTGCGCACCGGTGAAGGATGCGGTCAGCGCGATCACCACGAAGATCGCCAGGATCTTCGGGACGAAGGTCAGGGTGACCTCCTGGATCTGGGTGAGTGCCTGAAACAGTGCGATCAGGACACCCACGAACATGGCGGCGCCGACGGCCGGCCCGCAGGCGGCGACGATGGTCCAGACCGCGGACTGGACGATATCGAGTGCGTCGGCTTCGTTCATGTCTTCTACCCCACGGTGGTGCCGGAGATCAGCGGCAGGCTGTCGCCGCTCTCCAGGATGGCCTCGACGACACCATTGACCGCGCGTACCGCAGCAACCTTGCCGGACAGCGAGCCGTCCGCCGAGGTCGCCGTCTGACCGATCAGCGAGTTCGCCTGGGTCAGCGCGGAGACCGTCATCATGGAGTCCAGCTTCTTATTGGTCTGGATGGCTTGCTCGACGCTGGAGAAGGACGCGAACTGGGCGACATATTCGGTGGAATCCGTCGGGTTGAGCGGATCCTGGTTGGACATCTCGGCGACCAGCAGCTTCAGGAAGGCGTCGTAATCCATCCCGGTCTGCTGGGTCGCGGCGCTGATGCCGTTCTGGGCCGCGGTGGCGCTGGTAGCGCCGACACCGGTCACGTTCATCGCATTCCTCCGGCGGCAAGCCGCAGTTCGGGTGTATGGGGGACGACCGGCGCGCGCGCCTCGCCCTGCCCCTGGATGACGCCGTCCTCGATCGGGATCAGCGTCCGCAGTCCCTTCAGCGCCTCGAAATTGCGCTCGCGACCGACCAGTTCCTTGATCTCGAGGAGGCCCTCGATGATGTCGCGATTGCGGTAGGTGCCGATCATCGCCGCGTGGGTGGTGCCGAAGAGCTCGCGGGCGGCCTCGGCGCTGCCCGGCTCGATCAGCATCATCTGGACGATGAAGTAGAGCTGGCGCAGCGGGGTGGTGGCATCCTCGGCCTGCATCACATGGCTTTCGAGGAGGAAGGTCACGTCGTTGAGGAATTCCAGCGTGGTCTTGCGGTCGACCTTCAGGACGGCCCCGTTGACGAAGATCCGTTCGCCTGCCCGCAGGGTGATGCGCAAACTTGCCATGGTTATTTCAAGCCTTCGCGGATGAGGGTCGTGATCTCGATGATGCCCTTGAAATTCTCGGACTTGCCGAGGCGGATGGCTTCGGCCTCGCGCATGATCCACAGGCCGATCGAGATCAGCTCGGCGCGCAGCGCCTCCGGCAGGCCGTTGTCGGCGCTTGCCAGGTCCTCGATCACCAGCGCCCAGAGGCTGCGGGTGGTGTAGATCGCTTCGATCGCCGCACGCGAACGTGGCCCCTCGGCATCGGCTTTCTTCAGCTGCTCGATCGAATGATCGAGCGCCTGCCGCTCGCGCTCACGGGCATCGACTTCGATGTCCTGCGCCACTTCGGCGTATGAGAACTGATACATTCCATCCCCTTGTGATCGTCAGATCGGTTTGGCAGCGCCCCGGACCGACCCTTGCGACCTGTCGTTTTCATGTGCCCGGCCAACAGTCCCCGACGCCGGCCGATCGCTCGGTTGCCGGAGGATTTCGGGTCCGGCGCCCGCTGAAACTACAGGTAGTTCATGATGCTGAGCCGCGAGATGCGGGCGGTCAGCGCGTAGGAAGCCTCAAGCAGATTGGTCAGTGTGGTCACCCGCGTGGATGCCTCGTAGGCGTCGACATCCTCGAAGGAGGAGATCGACATGGTCAGGACGTTCTTGCGGGTTCCCAGCGTCTCGTTGGTGATCTCCAGCCGGCTCTGCTTGCCGCCGATCTCCGCCCGGATTTCGGTCAGCTGCGACAGGCCCAGGCTCAGAGTTTCCACTGCCCGGCTTGTGAGAAGCTGACGTTGCTCCTCGTCCATGGTCTTCGCGCCAAGATCGCTGATCATGACGTAGGCCTTGACGATGTTGCGGAACGCTTCGTCGCTGGCCGGATAGGACACATCGAGGGTTTCGCTATCGCTGATCCGGTTGACCACCGGCGAAGGATCCGCCTTCGACCACATGTCCCAGCCGGTGCCGTCGCTGGGCTGCGGGACCTTGAAGAGATCGTTGAACGCGCCGTCGAGGAAGGCTTCCAGATCCGCCGCGCTCGCCGGAGCCGCCGCGGTCAATGCGTCGTTGACGGCCTTCTTGGCGGTCGAATTGTCCTCGTAGCTGGACGCGACACCGCCGCCGACCTTGGTGAAGGCGAGCGCCGGCTGGTCGGTCGCGGCACCCGAGAACAGGAAGCGCGAGCCCGAGGCGGCGTTGATCGCGCCCATGAACTGCTGCAACCCCGCCTTGGCCTGCTGCACGCTGGCCGAGATGCCAGCATCGGCAGGGCCGTTCGAGATCA
Organism: Aurantimonas litoralis; assembly: GCF_026153195.1. NCBI lineage: Bacteria > Pseudomonadati > Pseudomonadota > Alphaproteobacteria > Hyphomicrobiales > Aurantimonadaceae > Aurantimonas > Aurantimonas litoralis. The sequence goes on from NZ_JAPFBM010000001.1 coordinate 234,128, forward strand.
GCGACGCCAGAAGGTTCTCGCCGGTCTTGGCGATCGATTCCAGGGCCGTCTGCATGGTGTCGAAGCGCTGCCCGATCAGGGTGTTGGCTTCCTGGATCCGGATGGCGCTCTCGCGTTCGACGCGCAGCGACACGGTCTGGTTGGTGCGCGATCCGAGGGTGAGGCCGACATCGGCGAAGCGGCCGGTCGTGACCTCCTTCTGCGCGTTGCGCAGCTCATCCTGGATGCGGAAGACGGCGGAGCGCGGCGCCGACGAGAGCGAGAAGCTGGAGACGAGGAAGTTGCTCATCGATGGTCCGTTCAGGCGATCGCAAGGAGGGAGTCGATCATCTGACCGACCGTGGAAATCAGCTTGCTGGACGCCTGGTAGGAGCGCTCCAGGTCGAGCAGGCGCGTCATCTCGTCGTCGATGTTGATGCCGGTCGCGTCGGAGAGCGTCTCCTGGGTCCGCGACAGCAGCACCGTCTGGTAGGACGAGGCGTCGTTCGCCGTGGCGCGGCGGCCCTCGAACCAGCCGATCGACGAGGCGGTGTATTCGGTCAGCGTCGCCGAACTGCCGGCGCCGAAGGCCGCATCGAAGCTACGCGGCGTGGAGAAGCCGGCGATCAGGTCGTTCAGGCGGCCGGTGAAGCCGCTCGAGCCGTTGGCGTTGTAGCTGAAATACTGCTCGTTCGCGGTGCCGGCGAAGGCGATGCCGCCATCGCGCAGACGGGCCGGTTCGCCGCCGGGCTTGGTCGGATCGACCCCGGCCGCGATCTGGATGGTGCCGGCAAGCCCCTTGGCGCCGGCCATGCTGGCCGGGATCGCATTGCTGCCGCCATCGGTGAACAGGCCGGCATAGCTGCCGGGCAGGTAACCGGGATCGCCGGCGGCCCGCTGATCGGTCTCGGCGAAGGCCTGGACCAGCGCATAGGCGATGCCGTCGAGCTGGCCCTGGAAGGTCGCAGCGGTCTCGTCGCGCAGGGTGATCAGGCCGTAGACGCTGCCGCCCTTGATCGGCATGGGCGAAGAGGCGCCGGCGACGACGACGCCGTCGATCTTGAAGCTGTTGCCCGCAACGGTGGCGTCGTAGGCCGGCTGCGGCGTGAACTCGACCGACCGCGCGGTCTTGTCGAACATCGTGATGCCGGAGTCGGTGTAGAGGGCCATGTCGTTGCCGGCCCGCACCTGCACGTTCAGGCCGACATAGCCCGACAGGGTGCGCACGATCTGGTCGCGCCGGTCGACGGCGTCGGTGACGTCCGAGCCGCTCGCGCTGCCGGCCATGATCTTGGCGTTCAGGGTACCGAACTCGCCGAGCAGGCGGTTCATGTCCTTGGCGGCGAGATCGAGCTGGTCGTCCGCGTCCTTGCGGGCGGACTGCACCGCGCGGGTGGCATTGTTGAGGCTGAAGGCCATGTCACGGGCCGCGTTCACCGCCGCCTCGGCGGTCTGGCCGTTCTCCGGGGAGACCGCGAACTGCGACAGGGCGGCCTTCAGCGACGACAGGGTCGCCGCCGGCGAGGTCGGGGAATCGACGTCGCCGATGACCTCGCGGATGCGGTTCAGCGACTCGGCGCTGACGCTGGCCGAGCCGAGGGCGGAGTTGGTGGTGATCAGCGAGCGGAACAGGGCCTGGTCGCCCGACTGGGCGATCGACATGATCCGCACGCCGCCGGTCTGGCCGACGGTGAGGCCGGCATATTTCCGGGTCGCGTAGGGACTGTCCGCATTCGCGATGTTGCGCGACACGAGCGCCGACTGGCTGGCGACGCTCGAAAGCGACGCCGTTGCGTTGGAGAAGGCTGACAGAAGTGACATGATGAGGGCTTATCCGGTGCGCAGCAAAGAGCGGCTCGCGCCTATCGCTTCAGGTTCACGAGGACGTCGAGGATCTCGGCGCCGGTCTGGAAGACTTTCGAGTTCGCGCTGTAGCTGCGCTGGGACTCGATCATGCTGGTCAGTTCCGAGGCGAGGTCGACATTCGACTGCTCCAGGCCGCTGGAGACCAGCGAGCCGTAGCCGTTGGTGCCCGGTCCGCCGAGGGCGGCGACGCCCGAAGAGGCGGTGGCGCTGTAGACATTGCCGGCGGAGGCCTGGAGCTGGTCCGGGCTGGCGAAGCGCGCGAGGCTCATCTCGTAGAGCGGGATCAGCTGGCCGGTGTTCATGACGCCGCTCAGCGTGCCGTCGTCGGCAAAGGCAAAGCCGGTGAAGCTGCCGGGAGGGTTGCCGTTGGTGACGAGCTTGGCCGAAAAGTCGGTGGCATACTCGGTCAACGAACCGAACTCGATGTTGGCGGTGTCGCCATTGACATGGGTGTAGACCATGTCGGCCGGAGCGGCCGTCGGCCGGCCGGTATTGGGATCGAAGACGATGGTCGTGGTCTGCGGCCCGACGGAATCCGTGTAGCTGACCGTCCAGGTGTTGGCGGCGGTCTTTTCCATGTCGACCGGCACTTCGATCGCCTTGCCGATGCTGTCATAGACGACCATGGACGACTTCTTGGTGTCGCCAACCGCGGCCGATTCCGGGAACTGGATGGTGAAGGCGCCTGCGTCGGTGGCCTGCGGGGCGACGATCGCGCCGACGGGCAGCTCGATCGGCGCGGCCGCGCCGCCGCCGACGGGCGAGCCGGTCAGGCGGTAGCCGGCGGTATTGACCAGGAAGGTGGTCTCCTTGCCGCCAATCGTCTCGGTGCGCTGCACGAAGGAACCGGCGCGGGTATAGAATTCGCGGCCGGCCGTATCCTGCACGACGAAGAACCCGTCGCCCTGAATGGCGAGGTCCGAACCCGACGAGGTGGCGGCGATGCTGCCCTGCTGGCTGATCGACTGGCGAACCTGGGTCTTCACCGACCCCGGATTGTACTCGCCGCCGCCCTGGGCGAGGACGAGGGAGGCGAATTCGGTGGAATTGCGCTTGTAGCCGTTCGTGCTGGAGTTCGCGATGTTCTCCGACACGGTGGACAGCCGGTTGGCCTGTGCATTCATGCCGGACACGCTGGTCCTGAAGACACCGTTGATGCTCATTGCCTGGTACTCCGTGGCGTAGATCTCTCTTCCGCAATACGGAGTGAAGCTTGCGCCGAACTGTCAGGAGCAGGCTTTCGCAGTATACCGACAAAATAAAAGGCCCCGCCGAACTAACCGCGAGGCCTCTATTCTTAATAACTTGTTAACCAGTTTGTGTCAGTCGACGCCGATGCCGTAGCCGAGATAGCGCTTCGAGGACACCGGATCGTAGCCGAGGCGCATCTTCAGCTTCTTGCGCAGCTTCGAGATGTGGCTCTCGATGACGTTCTCCTCGACGTTCTCGTCGAAGATGCCGTAGATCGCGCTGAACAGCTGCTGCTTGGAGACGCGGCGACCGCGGTTGGCAACCAGATATTCCAGGATACGGCGCTCGCGGCGCGGCAGGGCCATCGGCTTGCCGGCGACTTCGGCGTCGCGGCCGTCCTGGTAGACGGAGATTTCGCCGACGACGGTGCGGGCGTCCTCGGTCTCGTTGCGGCGGCGGATGGCGCCGACCCGGGCGAGGATTTCCTTGACGTGGACCGGCTTGGCGACGACGTCATCGACGCCGGCGGCGAACAGGTCGAGCGTGCCATCCAGGTTGCGGCCTTCCGACAGCGCGATCATCGGCGCCTTGGAACGGGCCCGGATCAGCCGCGGGCAGATCGTGCGGTCATCGAAATCACCGAGCAGGAAAGCCTCGACGGCCGACAGATCGGACTCCGGCGCGGTCTCGACCCAGTCGCGGAATTCGTCGGCCTTGAAGCCCGCTGCCGACACGCCTTCGCGACCGAACATGGACTCGTATCCGTCCGTCACGAGTTCCCGGTTGTCCACTACAACGATCATTTCCGTCACCCTCGGTCCGCCGTTTGTCTGTGAACAGAGAGTTAAACTGACCCCGAACTTGCGCCTATCCTGAAATTTAGTGATCCGTTAACCATGCCGTTCATTTTCGGACTAAGTCACGAATCCGACTCACGAATTTTTTTCGTTAACGAAGTCTTAACGGCCCGATCGCCGCCATGAATGCGCCATGGCCGGTCCATCGCGTCGCCGCGATCGCGTCCCGTCAGACTGTAACGTGTCAGAGATAAACGGAGGGATCGAGTTCGCGGCGGCGTGCGCCGGTCTCTTCGGCGGGCGATGACGTCATCGCCTGCTCCGGTCGCCCACTCCCCTGACGCGCGGAACCCTCGCCGCCGAAGCTTGCGGCGCCGTCACGGGCCGCGCCATTCTGGGACTGGCCCGTCGACGCCTGGCCATCGGCCTGGCCCTGCGCATTGGCGATGCCGCCGCGTGGCGCGCCGGCGTCACGGACACCGATGCTGATCGCGGCTTCATCGACCGAGAAGCCGGCTTTGGTCAGGAGCTTGTTCAGGCCCTCGGCATCGTCCTTGATGCGCAGCGCCGTGTCGGCCTCGCTGGCCACGATGTGGATCGCCAGCTTGCCGTCGATCAGACGCATGGTGACGTCGAGCTTGCCGAGCTGCTCGGGCTGAAGCTGGATCTGGATGGTCTTGAGCGCTGCGCCGCCGGCCCGCATCTGCACCCGGGCGGCTTCGGCGGTGTCGCCCGTCGGCAGCGGTGCCCCGGTCAGCGAGGTGGTCACGGCATCGGCGACCTGCCGGCCAATGGTCGGCGTCGCGCCCGCAGCGGCCATGCCGGTCGCCGCGGTCTCGGCCACCTTCGGGCTCACGCCGGCCGCGGCGTTCCTGTTGCCGTCATTATCGGCCCGCGGATTGCGGTCGAAGGCGGCGCGCTCGCCCCTCGGCTCGCTGCGGCCGCGACGTGTCTCGTTGCCCTCGCCGGTGGCGAAGACGTCGCCGGTCTCGCCGTCGACTGCCGGTCCGCCCTCGCCGTCCGGCGTCGCGCCGTTGCCGGCGCGCATGTCGACGGATGCCAGCAACTGGCGGATGTTCGTGGTGGCGGCGCCGCCCGGCTTGCCTGCGGCAACGGCGGATGCGCCAGCGGCGGTGGTCGCCGGTTCGAAATCGGTGCGCTGCGAAACCAGGTCGACCCGCGCACGTGCCTGTTCACCGGCCGTTTGCGCCGGGGCGGCATTCGCCGTCTTGTTGGCGCCAAGCGCCTCGCCCGCTGCCGCGGCGATCCGCGACACGGTCTCGTCAGCATCGTTTGCGGCAAAGCGCGCGAGCGGATTGGCGACCTTCCCGTCCTTGCCCATGGCCGTCCTGGCCAGAGCCGCATCGGCGGCGGCCCCCGCCTTGCCATCGGCGGTGGTCCCCGCCTCACCATCGGCCGCGTTGGCCATGGTCGCGGCGGTCGCGGTTCCCGAGCGCAGCAGCCGGTCCATGTCGGCAAGGATTGCGGCGAGGCCATTGTCGCGCGGCCGCCCGGCCGGTGCGGCCTCGGCCTCGCGAGCGCTCGCCTGCGTCGTCTCGGCAGCGTCTTCGGAGCTCGCGGCTTTCGTCTCGTCGGTCTCGGCCTCGCGGGTGTCCCGGCTCTCGCTGTCGGAACGCGTCGCCTTTGGAGCCTGCTCGGCGTCCTTGACGAAGCTGTCGAAGGCATCCCGCGTCTCGGTGGCGCTTTCCGCGCCACGACCGGCCGGCGAGCGGGTTGCCGGAGCGCGCATTTCGACGGAGGTGCTGACGGATGCGGTCACGGCATGGCTCTCTTCAGGTCGCCGCGAACGGCGTCGAGGAGCGCGGCTCCCCTGGTCAGGACGGCGGATTGCTCGACGGGCGGCTGCGGCCCGTAGCGCTCGGCGGGGTCGATATTGGCGGCCATCAGCGGCTTGCGCATCTCGCTGAGCACCTCGTAGGCGGCCTCGTGCAGCTTGCGGTCGGCGGGATGAAGCGTCGCGACGTCGATCGCTTCCAGCGCGACGCGCGCTTCGACGGGATCGCCCGTCGTCAGCGTGGCGGCGGTCTTGTAGAGCAGCGCGCGCTGGCTGTCGGCGGGAGCGGCATTGCCGCTTTCCAGCGCTTCGGTCGCCATTGCGGCCGCGAGCGGCAGATTGCCGCCGACGAGCGCCCGGCGTGACACGGCGAGGAAGATCGCCAGCCGCTGGTCGTCCGGGATGCGGGCGGTCGCATTGTCGATCGTGGCGACCGTCTCGTCCTTGGTCTCCGGCGGCCGTGCCGCGTAGACCGCCGAGAAGCGGGCCCGGAAATTGCCGGCATAGGCGGAATCGGCGAAGCGGTCGAAATATTGCCGGGCATAGCGATCGGCGGCCTTGTGGGAGCCGATGCCCTCGGCCAGCAGCACGCCCATCCGCAGCGCCGCCTCTTCCAGAAGCGTGCCGGGCGCGGCCAGCATGACCTGCTCCAGCCGGTGCAGCGCATCGGCCGGGGCGTCCTTCTGCTGGAGCTGGGCGACCGCCAGGTTCAGCTGGGCCGCAAGGGCGGTGTCCATCTCCGACACGTCGATCGGCACCAGGGCCGCGCGGGCGTCCCGCGCACGGTTTTCGACATAGGCCAGGGCGCCGTCGAGCAGGGCCCGCTCGTCGCCATCGATGGTGGCGGTCGACAGGATGCCGCGCAGGACCGCAGGCGGCCCTCCGCTCAGGACGAACAGGGCGGCGGCGCGCAGATTGCGCGGGTCGGTCCACACTTCGGGCGGCTGTTCGAGGAAGGTCGGGCCGTAGCGGCGCAGAAGCTGCGCCTGCACGCGGATCGCCGCGCCGTTGCCGCGGGCCACCTGGTCCTGCAGGAACTGAATCGAGCGCACGATCTCGTAGGGCATCGGGGCCCGTTCGCGCGGCCAGGGCCCGGTGCCGTCGCCGTTCTCGTCCTCATGCGCGTCGGCCTCGCCATCCGTCGCGACCTCCGCATGTTCGCTTGCGGCCTCGTCTGCATGGGCCTCGGGTTCGCCCGCAGGACCGCCTTCGGAGCGGATCGCATCCTCGCCGGCCTGGCGCACCCGCTCGGCGACACTGGCCGGCTCCGACGCGCTCTCTCCGGCCGCCCATGCCATCGGCATGGCGGTCGTCAGCATCAGGGCGCAGGCGATCACGCCCAGCCCCAGCCGGCGTTCATTGGACAAGCAACCCATTCTCATTGCGCCGGCTCGGTCAGCAGGATCTCGATCCGGCGGTTCGCCGCCGCTTCCGGATCGTCGGCGATCTTCGGCGCCCGGTCGGCGACACCCTCGATCGCCTTGACGCGGTCCTCTTCCAGGCCGCCGCGGGCCAGCATGTAATAGGCCATGTGGGCGCGGGCGGTGGACAGGCGCCAGTTGTCGTACTGGGCGTTGCGGAACGGCCGGGAGTCGGTATGGCCGCGGATGGAGACGTTGCCGGGCTGCTTCGACAGGACGGACGCAATGCGCTCCATCATGGCGACGACCTGCGGCGTCGGCCGGGCCGATCCGACCTCGAACATGCCCGACATCATGTCGTCGGCGATCGAGATGGTCACGCCGCCTTCGCCTGGCACGACCTCGAAATTGGTCGGCAGGGGCTCGCCCTGGCGGGCAAATTCGGCGGCGATCTCGGCCTTGAGCTCGTCGGCCCGGTCGGCCTGCGCAACGGCTTCGCCATCCGCCGGCTCGGCGTCCGCATCGGCCTCGGCCAGTTCGGCCTCTCCGGCATCGTCGGTCTCGGCTTCTGCTTCAGCCTTGGCCTCGGCAACCGCCTCGGCCTGCGTCTCCGCATCCACCGGCACCGGCTCGTCCGACATGTCGTTCGGCAGCACCGCGGTCTTGAACTCGCTCGGCGGGGCCTCGTCGATGACGGCCGCGCTTTCGGTGGCGTTCGGGGCGAGCTGCCAGGAGGCGGGATCGAACGGATCGCGATAGGCGTCGCCGCCATTCAGGCCCGGCAGGCCTGTGCCATCCGGCTTGCCCTGCAATTCGCCCGTGGTCTCGGACGCGCCCTCGGCGGCGATCTCGGCGAGCACCGCATAGGGATCGCGGAACAGCGCCTCTTCCTCGCCGCCTTCCTGGTCGCCGGCCAGCGGCTTGCCGTGGGGATCGCCGTTGGTGTCGGCCTTGCTGATGCCGTTCTCGTTCTCGTCGCGCGAGGCGCCGTCGTCGGACTGCTCGACGCCGCGCGTCGCCGGCGACGCGTCGTTCAGACGGATCGGATTGAAATACTGGGCGACCTGCTTGCGCGTCGCCATGTCGGAGGCCTGGGTCAGCCACATCACCAGGAAGAAGGCCATCATTGCCGTCATGAAGTCGGCGAAGGCGATCTTCCAGACGCCGCCGTGATGGGCTTCCTCGCCGTTGCCGCCGCGGCGGCGCACGATAATGATTTCCTGACGGTCCAGATGCCCCGCCCCGGACTGATCGGTCACGCGAGCGCCTCTTCCAGTGCCGTGCGCCAACCCATCAGTCTCGTCTCGACGACGGTCTGGTCGCATTCAATTTTCACCTCGACCATGTCCGGGTCGGGTTCACAAACGATGAAGGCCTTGCGCTTGCCGAGCGCCTGTTCCAGCGCTTCGAGCAGATCGGCCGGGCCGGTGACGCGAATGTTCAGAGCCTTGCCGTCGCCGATCAGCATGTGGACCGCGTCGGCCAGTTCCAGAACGGTCTGGCGCCGGCGCGCATCGAGCGCGATCGGCTTGAGGACGCTCGACAGCGAGGCCCGCACGATGGTCTCGATCCGGTCGAGCCGATCGGTCAGGAGCGCGCCCATCTGCTCGCCCTCCTCGCCGGCCCATTCGCCGCGGGCCGCCTCGACGGCCGCAGCCTTCGCTGCTTCCGCCGTTTCGCGCGCCTCGTTCAGCGCTGCCGCGGCCTCGGCCTCGGCTTCCGCCCTGCCCTGCTGGATGCCCGCCTCACGGGCGGCCTCCAGCGGATCGAGTTCGCCCAAAGGTGCCGCGGCGAGGTCCGGCAGACCGGCCTCGGCCTCGTCGCCGAAGCCATTCATCGCCGCATCGGGATCGAAGTCCGGTGCATCGAAGCCGCCGAGATCCGGCAAACCTCCGGCGGCGCCGTCGGCATCGTCGTCATCGAGGTCAAGCGCGGAGAAGTCCGGCAGCATGCCGGCCGGTGCCGGGGTCTCGCCATCGTCCTCGGCGGCGAACTGCGCGGCAAAGTCGATATCGGCTGCGCCGGTCTCGGCCTCGTCCTCTTCCTCGATCTCCATCTCGGGGATCGGCGACGATTTGGTCTGGGCCGCGGGGCGCGCCTGGTTGGCGGCCACGAGCGCCAGCGGTTCGAAGACTGTCGCCTCGCGGGCCGACGCCCCGGGGCGGTCCGGCATGTCGGTATCGGCGTCCAGCTCGGGCAGGTACTGAGCGAGAGAGATCATGGCTTAGGCCGCCTCTTTCTGGTTGAGCCACTGCTTCATGACGGTGGCGGCATGCTCTTCGTTGTGGTCCAGGAGCCGCTCGAGGCGGGCCCTCGGCGAATTGCCCACATTGAAGTTGAGGTCGTCGAGGAAGCCGATCTCGTTGCCCGAGCCGCCGGCCGGATCGGAATCGTAGTTCAGGTTCTCCAGGAGGCTTTCCGACAGGGCGCGGGCATCGTCGTCCAGCTCCGGCATCTCGTCGTCGTCCAGCGCGGCCAGGGTGGTCCCTTCGGCAGCCGGCATGGCGGCGATGGCGCGGACGGCCGGCTTCAGACCGAACCAGATCAGCATGATCGCCACGGCGAGGATGGTGAGAGCGTTGATGAGCGTGCCGGACTGGCGCATGAACATCTCGCCGAGGCTCGGGGCCGGGATCGGCTCGAGGGCGTCGTCGGAGGCGATGAAGTCGACCGCGGTCACCTCGATCTGGTCGCCCCGATCGGCCGAGAAGCCCGACGCCGAAGCGACCAGAGCCTTGATCTCGCCGATCCGCGCGTCGATCTGGGCGTCGGTCGGGTTCTCGCCGATGGCTTCGAGCACGCGCTTGCGGTCGACGACCACGGCCACCGACAGGCGCTCGACCTGGTAGCCGTCGCTGGTCGTGGAGATCGTCTTCTCGTTGATCTCGTAGTTGGTGAGTTCCTCGCGGCGCTCGGTCTCTTCCGACGACTGCTCACCGGCACCGCCGCCCGCCGGGGGCGCGTCGATTTCGCGGACATCCTGCTCGACGCCCACCGGGGTCTCGCTGGCGCGGTTGGCCGACTGGTTGTTCTCGCGAATGGTGCGGGTCGAGCGCTCGACCCGGCTCTCGGGATCGAAGATACGTTCGCTGATCTGCTTGCGGTCCGTGTCGAGCCGGGCAACGACGCTGGTCTGGAAGTTGCCGATGCCGAGATAGGGCGCGAGCGTGCGGCGGATCGACTGCTCGATGTCCTTGGAGACGACGCTCTCGATGCCGAAGAGCTTGGTGGGCGCGGCCGAAACACCTTCGTCGCCGGACGCCAGCAGCGTGCCGTCGGCATTGAGGATGGTCACCTCTTCCGGCGTCATGGACGGGATCGCCGAGGCGACCAGCGAGCGGATCGCCTGGGCCGATCCGAAATCATTGCCGTTCTCGGTGCGCACGACGACGCTGGCCGAGGGCTTCTGCTGTTCGCGGCGGAACGAGCCCTTGTCGGGCAGGACGATGTGGACGCGGGCGGCGCGCACGTTGCGCAGGGTCTGGATGGTGCGGGCGATCTCACCTTCCAGCGCGCGAACCCGGGTGATCTCCTGCATGAAGGAGGTCAGGCCGATCGAGCCGAGATTGTCGAAGAGTTCGTAGCCGGCGTTCTCGGAACGCGGCAGGCCCTTTTCGGCGAGCAGCATGCGCGCCGGGGCCGTCTGCGAGAAGGGCGTCAGGATGGCGTCGCCCTTGGAATCGACGTCGAAGGGGATGCCCGCTTCGGTCAGGGCCGCGCCGATGCGCGTCACGTCGGTTCGGTCGAGCCCCGAATAGAGCGTCTCCATGTCGGGACGCGACAGGTAGTAGCTGCCCAGTCCCACCAGGGCGACGACGAGCAGTCCGACCAGGCCCAGTGCTCCGAGCCTGCGTGGACCGAGCGCGGTCAGATTCGTCAAAAGCTGCTGAGCTTTTCCGCCAACGGCAAGCGCCATGGATCTCTCTACCCTGCCTTAACTGTAACTGCGAAGTACGAGCGGACCATGCCGGTCGAAGCTTGCGCGAGACCACGGTTAATGAAGGGTTAACGCGAGAAACCTGTCGGTAAATGCAATCTGGACGCGTGTCCGGCGCCGTGGAACGGAACGCCGGAGATGTCGGGGCCGGTCAGGACGCCTGGGAGAACAGTTCCATCTCGCCGTCGGACTCGTCCGACATTGCCGCGGCCATGCTGTGCGCGGAGGGGACGAGACGCAGCTTGAGATCGTTCAGGCGCACGGTCTCGAGCGCCGATTTCAGCGCGACTTCGTAGCTCTCCGGCAGTTCGTCCCGGGCCGCTTCGAGGAAGGTGGAGAGATTGCAGAGCGTCTGCTGGGTGCGGTCGATGCGCTGCACGGCGCGCACATAGGCAGCGTCCTGCTTGGCATGATCCGGGCAGACGAGATCATGCATCGCCTCGGCATCCTTGGCGAGTTCCCGCAGCTCGAGGGAGAGGGTCCTGAAAAGGTCGGACAGGGAACTCATCGACATGGCGCTTCGCTTCGATCGCTAGAATTGAACGAGACAGTGGTTCGAGACGGCTCGCCAGAGTACGTCGCGATCCTTTCAGAAAAGTTCCACGTCGCCGATGGCATCGGGCTTGCGGACGGGACGGGCCACCGGAATCTGCGGCATCGCCGTCGGCGCGAACAGGATTTGCCGGGCTCGGCCGGAATGCGGCCAGTACTCGATGCGGCGTCCCGATTCCCCGCCCAGGCTGCCGCCCAGATAGGTGATCTTCTCCGTGCGCAGGAAGCGCTCGGCGAAGACGGCATTCTTGGAGCCGACATTCGACAGGCGATCGACGGTCTGGGCGCCGCCGAACAGCTTCGCCTCAAGATTCTCGCGGCGCGCGCCCTGCTGCAGCAGCCCGTTGATCAGCAGTTCCATCAGATAGAGGCCGAAGCTCTCCGTCCGGCCGCTTTCCGAATCGCCGGCGCCCGGCAACAGGAAGTGGTTCATGCCGCCGACCCCCGCCACCCGATCGTGGATGCAGGCCGCAACGCAGGAACCCAGCAGGGTCGTCAGGACCGTATCCGGTCCCGTCGCCACCCGGGCTTCACCTTGCATGACATGGATGCGCTGCATTCCCGACCGGTTCAGCATCACTGAAGACGACCGACCACCGCTTCCATGGTCTTCTTGAGGACGGGGACCGTGATCGGCTTGGCGAGAAAGTTGTTGACGCCGAACTGCGCGGCGCGCTGCACCAGCTCGCGGTCGCCCTGCCCCGTCAGGATGATGAAGGGCGTCTTCTTCGTCGGCGCATAGGACCGTACGGCCTTCAGAAGCTGGATACCGTCCAGCTTGGGCATGTTGAAATCCGAGATGATGATGTGGCACGGCGCCGTCATCATCGTCTGCAGCGCCTCTTCACCATCGACGGCAAAGATGATCTGCTTGATTCCAAGTTGTTCCAACGCATCTCGTATCAGCATCCGGCTGGTACGATGATCGTCGACGATGAGAACTCTGATCCGGTCTGCGATGCTCATGGGGTCTATCCTTGTCGGATCCCTATTAAAGGGGAATTTTATGAAGAGATTCTCTCATCCGGATCGAATTTTGCGCTGACTTGAAACAATGTCGGATGAACATCAGTCAGTCAGGCAAATATTTGCCGTGTCACTCTGGCAAGAGGGACTCTCTTCTCCGCGGCGCCGATCTCGTAGGCCACGCGCGGCATGCCGTAGACGAGCGAACTCGCCTCATCCTGCGCCAGGGTGCGCGAGCCACCCTTGCGCATCTCCAGGAGCCCCTGCGCACCGTCGCGGCCCATGCCGGTCAGGATCACGCCGCTGGAGCGGCCCTTGAAGTTCTTGGCGATGGACGCGAACAGGACGTCCACCGAAGGTCGGTGCCCGGAAACCGGATCGTCGGCGACCAGCGAAATGTAAGGCTGCATCGACTTGCGCAGGACCATGTGCCGGCCGCCACCGGGAGCCAGATAAATATGGCCGGGCCGCAAAACGTCGCCATCCTTGGCCTCGCTCACGTGGGCCGGGCACAGGCGGTCGAGCCGGGCGGCGAAGGAACCGGTGAAGGCGGCGGGCAGATGCTGCACGATCAGCGTCGGCGGGCAGTCGGCCGGGAACTCGGCCAGGACCTGGGTCAGCGCCTCGACGCCGCCGGTCGACGACCCGATGCCGATCAGCTCGGGTCCGGTCGGCGAGCAGGTGATCTCGTGCGGCGCGCGCGCCGACGGTGCGGTGCGGGTCGCCGGCGCCGCCACCCTGCCCCGGCGCTTGACCAGACGGCCCTTGGCCTGCGCGGCCTCCTTGATCAGGCCCGGCAGGGTCTCGAAGGTATTGGCGCCGGCGCCGGGCTTGGCGATGCAGTCGAAGGCGCCGATCTCCAGCGCTTCGAGGGTCGCCGACGCGCCGGGCGCGGTGAGGTTCGACACCATGATCACCGGCGTCGGCCGCAGCTGCATGATCTTCTGCAAGAAGTCGATGCCGTTCATGTTGGGCATCTCGACGTCGAGCGTGACGACGTCGGGATCAAGCGCCTTCATCTTCTCGCGCGCCTCGAAGGGATTGGCGGCCTCGCCGACCACCTCGATGCCGGGATCGTTGCGCAGCACGTTGCGGATCAGGGCCCGCATGGTCATCGAATCGTCGACGATGAGAACGGTTGCGGGTGCCGTCATCGGTGCTCTGCTCCGTCCGGAATCACGCGGGTCGGATCCAGTGGACGAATCCGCAATCTGGTTCGGGTCGATGCGGTCCATCACGATCAGCCACCAGCCTTGCGATAGGAGGTGTTGGATTCGTAGCTGAGCGTGTTGGACGCCGGTCCGGTGACCCGCTCGGAATGGCCGACATAGAGGAAGCCGTCCGGCAGGATGCGCTCGGCGAAGCGGTTCCACACCTTTTCGCGGGTCGTCTGGTCGAAATAGATGGTCACGTTCCGGCAGAAGATCGCGTCGAACATGCCCTTCATCGGCCACTGGCCGATCAGGTTCAGTTCGCGGAAGGCGACGAGATCGCGCATCGTGTCGGCGACCTCGAAGGCCATCTCGTCGGTCGCCCCGCGCTTGCCGCCGGCAGCGCCGTGCACCGGGCGGAACCACCGCCGGCGCAGATCGGCCGGCACGTTCTGCAGGTCGCTCGACAAATAAATACCGGCGCGGCCCGTCGCGACGACGTTCGGGTCGATGTCGGAGGCCAGGATGCGCACGTCGTGATCGGCCGCATCCGGCATCATCGACAGGACGGTCATGGCGATCGAATAGGGTTCATGGCCGTTGGAGCAGCCTGCCGACCAGATGCGCACCCGCCCGCCCCGCTTGGCGCTCGCCAGGAGCGGCGGCAGCAGGCTGTTGCGCAGATGGTCGAAATGATGCTGCTCGCGGAAGAAATGCGTGACGTTGGTGGTCAGCGAGGCGAGCATCTTCATCCGCTCGTCGGCGCCACCCGCACCGGCGACATGCTCGCAATAGTCGCGGAAGCTCTCCATGCCGAGACTGCGCAGCCGCTTGGACAGCCGCGAATAGACCAGTGTCGCCTTGGAGGGCGACAGATGGATGCCCGCGTCATCGTAGAGAATGCGCGCGATGTTGGTGAAATCCGCCTCGGTCATCGGGAACTCGCCCGCCCCGATCGACGCGGAATCGGCCCGCCGCCTGCCTACCGGCTTTTCCTGCTGATGTCCGGCCGCCAAACGCCCCACTCCACTTCGGGCACGGGAACCGGGCATCCCATGCCCGGCTCCATCGCACCATTTCTGTCATCTTGTCTGCTGTTGCGTGCTGTGTCGTGCGCCCAGCTCAGGCCGCGTCGCGCAGCTGCGGCAGCACGTTGTCGGTGGCGATCAGGGAGACCATGCGGCCTTCCAGCGCCATGACGCCGCGCACGAACTGCTTGGCGAACTCCGTCGCCATGTCCGGCGGCGGCTGCAGGGCGTCGTCGGTCACCGTCAGTATATCGGAGACCGCGTCCACCAGCAGGCCGAAGAGCTGCTGCTGCGAACGGGCCACGATGATGACGCTGCGCGCCGTCGGCTGCGTCTTCGGGAAGCCCAGACGGGCCGCCAGGTCGACGATCGGCAGAACCGCGCCGCGCAGGTTGATGACGCCGTTGACGTAGGACGGGGCGTGCGGGATCGGGGTCGCCGGGGTCCAGCCACGGATTTCCCGCACCGACATGATGTCGACGCAGAATTCCTGCTCGCCGATGCGGAAGGCGACGAGCTCGCGGCCATTGCCTTCACCGCGATTGTCGTTCTGGGCGGGCTTGCCGATCTGGTTGTGAGAAGTCGTCATCTATCCTACTCCGCGGCCTGTTGCATGGCGTTGCTGGCGAAGGCGATATCGCCCCGCGATGTCGCGACGACGGTATCGACGTCGAGAATGAGGGCGACACGACCGTCGCCGAGAATGGTGGCCGCGGCGATGCCGGGCACGTTGCCGTAATTGGTCTCGAGGCTCTTGATCACGACCTGGCGCTGCCCCTGGATGGCATCGACGAGAAGCGCCGAACGCAGGCCCTTCTCCGCCTCGACCAGGATCGCGACGCCGCCGGTGGCGTCCGTCGGCTGATCGGTGAAGCCGAGCTCCCGCCCGACATCGACCAGCGGCAGGAAGCTGTCGCGCACCTTCACCAGCCGGGCGTCGCCGCCGAAGCTCTTCACCTCTTCGGGCTTGGGCTGCAGCGTCTCGATGATCGCGGTCAGCGGTACAACCACGGTCTGGTCGCCGACCGAGACGATCATGCCGTCGAGGACGGCCAGCGTCAGCGGCAGGCTCATCGTGAAGATCGAGCCCTTGCCGGGTTCGGAGGTGATCGACACGCGGCCGCCGAGGGCCTGGATCGAACGCTTGACGACATCCATGCCGACGCCGCGGCCCGAAAGCTCCGACACCGAGGAGGCGGTCGAGAAGCCCGGCGCGAAGATCAGATTGTCGATCTCCTCGTTGGTCAGGTTCGCATCGGCCGGGACGAGGCCCTTGCTGACGGCGATCTCCTGGACCTTCGGACGGTTGATGCCGGCGCCGTCATCGGTGATCTCGATGACGATGCGGCCCGAACGGTGCATCGCCGCGACCTTCACCACGCCTTCGGCGGGCTTGCCGGCCGCCAGTCGCACCTCGGGCTTCTCCAGCCCGTGGTCGATGGCATTGCGCAGCATGTGGGTCAGCGGATCGGCGAGGCGCTCGATGACCGTCTTGTCGACTTCGGTCCACTCGCCTTCCGTGACGAGGCGCACCGTCTTGCCGGAAATCTCGGCGACTTCGCGGGCAAGCCGCGGCAGCCGCTGGAAGACCGACTTCACCGGCTGGGCGCGGATCGCCATGACGCTGTCCTGGATGCCGCGGGTGAGCTGCTCGAGCTCGTCGAGACCGACCGCCAGCTCCGAGGTGCGGGCGAGACCCGCCTGATAGGCGCGCTGGGACAGCATGACCTGATGGATGACCAGCTCACCGACGAGGTCGATCAGCCGGTCGACGCGCTCCAGATCGACACGGATGGTCTGGGCGGCCGCAGTCGTCGCCGCGGCCGGCTTGCCGTCGGATTCGGGAGCCGCCTTGGCCTCGGAGGGCATCGCCTTCGGCACGGCGTTGGCGGTCGGAGCCGGTGCTGCTGCGGGAACGCTCGCCGGCTCGGGCGCGGCGGTCGCTGCGGGAGCGGCGGGCGTCTCGTCCTCGGCGACGGGTTCGGCGTCGGGCGCGGCTGCTTCCGGCGCGTCGACGGTCTCCTCGGGAGCCTCCGCCGGCACGTCGCCGCGGATGCGGGCCAGGATCTCGGCCAGATCGGAATCGAAGCCGCCGGCGTCGCCTTCCGGCTTGTCGGCCTCGATCGTCAAGTCGCAATCCCACTCGACGAATTCGAAGATTTCGCGCACGGCCTCTTCGGTCGCGGAGGTGCGCAGCTCGATGTTCCAGGTGAGATAGGCGCTCTCGGGGTCGAGATCCTGCAGCTGCGGCAGCTCGCTGGTGTCGCAGGTTACCTCGGCCTCGCCGAGCTTGCAGAGATCGCGCAGGACGACCGCCGCCTCGTTGGCCTTGGAATAGAGACCTTCATGCGGCTTGAAGGAGATCTGGAAAACCGTCTCGCCGTCATCGTCCGCGTCGTCGCCGCCGCCGAGAAGATCGTCGAGATCCACGGCGATCGGGACGAAGTCGAGATCGCCCATGCCCTGGTTGTCGTCCTCGCCGGCCGCATCCTCGGTCTCGACCGCGCCGCCGCCGACCAGTGCCTTGAGTTCGGCGGCCAGGCCGTCATTGCGGGCCGCGTCGGCCACACCGCCGTCGCGGGCGACGGTGACGAGGTCGGCCAGGGCGTCGCCGGAACGCAGCATCACCTTGATGACCGTGTCCGTCGCTTCCAGCCGGTTGGAGCGCAGCTCGTCGAGCGTTGTCTCGAAGATATGGGCGAAGCGCACCAGATCGTCGAGGCTGAAGGCGCCGGCGCCGCCCTTGATCGAATGGACAGCCCGGAAGACCGCGTTGACCGTATCGGAATCGGCCTCGCCATTCTCGATCGCCAGCAGCCCGGCTTCCAGCTCTGCAAGCTGCTCGGCACATTCCTCGAAGAATGTCTGCCGGATTTCGGCCATCGCGTCCATGTCGCTACCTTCTTGTTCCTGCTCGGACTGCTGTCTGCGTCGCGGTCACTCCGGCCCGCTCGGGCCGCGCGACCGCCGACAGGGCGCTCTGCCTAGGCGGCGACGCGGTTGATCGCGTCGACCAGCTTGACCGGGTCGAACGGCTTGACGATCCAGCCGGTCGCCCCCGCGGTGCGGGCCCGCTGCTTCTTCTCGGCGTCGCTTTCCGTGGTCAGCACCAGGATCGGGATGGCGCGACGCCGGGGATCGACCCGCACTTCCTCAATGAACTGGAAGCCGTCCTTGCGGGGCATGTTGATGTCCGTGATGATGACATCCGGCTCGACTTCCATGCCTTCCAGGACCTCGATCCCGTGGGCACCGTCCTCGGCCTGCACCACGATGAAGCCCTGCGACGACAATGTCGCCCGCAGCATCTCGCGCATGGTGCGCGAGTCGTCGATCGTCAGAACTGTCCTGCTCATGCGAGGCTTCCCTTGTCGCTGATGTGCTCGGGCGAAAGCCCGAGAAGTTCGAGGCCGCTCAAAAAGGCGTCCGAAGGTGTATCGAGGTCGAACGGCGTGTCATCGACCTTCCAGGTCGCGGCTGCCGAGAGCAGGACCTGAACGCACTGGCCGCCGAGCCGGGTGACCTTGGAGGCGTCGACCTTGACCGGTCCGCCGCGCAGGGCCAGGAGCTGTTCCGCCAGTGGTGCGGCTGCCTTGATGTCGAGAACTTCCGGCAGGCCGACGGATGTCGCCTTGCGGGTTGCGGGCTTCCGGGCCATCAGAACTCCTCCCAGCTATCTTCTTGAATCTGCGGCGCGCGGGCAGCACCGCCCGAACCGGTCGTGCGCATCTGCGTCACGCCGCGGGACGGGGCATGGCGCTGCGGCTGCGCGCGGCCTTCGCTGCGGCGCGCACCGGCATTGCCGGCACTGGTGCTGAACTTGGCCATGGCATGGGCCAGTTCGTCGGTCTCGTTGGCCAGCGTCTGGCTGGCCGCGGTGGCTTCCTCGACCATGGCGGCGTTCTGCTGGGTGACCTTGTCCATCTGGTCGGCCGCGCCCGAGACCTCGCGCAGGCTGGTCGCCTGTTCGCGAGCGCTCGACGCGATGGTCGAGATGACTTCCGCCATGGCGCTGACTTCGGTCACGATCTCCTCCAGCGACTTGCCGGACGCCGTGACCAGCTCGACGCCGGTGCCGACCTGCTCGCGGGACGTCGCGATCAGCGTCTTGATCTCCTTGGCGGCTTCCGCCGAGCGCTGGGCGAGGCCCCGCACTTCCTGGGCGACGACCGCAAAGCCCTTGCCCGCCTCGCCGGCCCGTGCCGCCTCGACACCGGCATTCAGGGCGAGGAGGTTGGTCTGGAAGGCAATCTCGTCGATGACGGAAATGATCGAGTTGATCTTCTCCGAGGACTGCTCGATCTGGCCCATGGCCGCGACCGCCTTGCCGACGACCTCGCCGCCCTTCTGCGCCTTTTCGCGGGCACCGGATGCGACCTGCTGCGCCTTGCCGGCGCCCTCGGCGGTCTCGTTGACGGCCTGGGTCACTTCGCCGAGCGCGGCGACGGTTTCCTCGAGGCTCGCCGCCTGCTGCTCGGTGCGATGGGCGAGATCGTTCGACGCGGTGTTGATCTCGCCGAGACCGGTACGGATCGAGGCGATGGACGTCACGACATGGCCGATGGCCTCTTCCAGCGAGGCGACACTGGCGTTGAACTTGGCGCGGATCGGCTCGAATTCCTCGGCCACCTTGTCCTGCATGCGCACGGTCAGGTCACCGGCCGACAGGCGCTCGAAGCCCACCTCGACGACGCCGACAAAGGCCCGCAAATCCTCGGCCTTGGCATTGTCGAGCGCCGCTTGACGCTTCTTGGCCTCGTCCTGGCTGATACGGGCGGCCTCGGCCGTTGCGGCAAGTTCGTCCCGCTCGATCGCGGCCTGCTTGAAGGTCTCGACAGCGCCGGCCATCTCGCCGACCTCGTCCTTGCGCTGCGCGCCAGGGACCGTGATGGTCTTGTCGCCATCGGCGAGCTTGCGCATCACGCCGGTCATCTGGACAATCGGAGTGGCGATCCCGCGGGACAGGGCCCAACCGAGACCGGCGGCAACCAGGATCAGCGCGCCCATGCCGGCCAGAAGAGCGGTCTCGGCGGCGACATTGGCAGCGGCTTCGGCGTTGCTGGCCGCGGCGACGCCGGCCGTCGTCGTCTCGCGGACGCCATCGAGAATGGTCTCGATCGGCTCGATGAACTCGTCGGCCTTGCCCGAATTGAAGAGCGCCAGCGCCTGCGGGTAGGTGAGTTCGTTGCCGGCATTGCGGATCACCGGGTCGGCGATCTCGGTCTGCCATGCCTGCATCGCGGCAGACACCTGCGGCAATTGCGCGGCGATCGGGCTGCCGGCACCGGCGACCTCGCCGAGATATGCGACGTTCTTCTGGAAGGTCGCGTAATGCTCCTTCACCCGGCCCGAGAAATAGGCGTCGCGGGTGATCATGAAGCCGCGCAGCGAGTTTTCCTGGCGGGCCAGCGCGAAGCGCGCGTCAATCGCGGCGTTCGACAGCGCGACCTGGTTGTTCTTGTCCTCGGCGGCCGTCTCGATCTTGACCATCGACTGGAACAGCAGCGCCCCCATGCAGGCGGCGATCACGACGAGGATCGCGAAGGCTGCTGCGATCTTCGTTGATATCTTGAGATTGGCCATTTGCATGAGCGGTTACGTCCTTGGAAAGCAGCGGCGACGGCTCCGGGCTTGCGGAACGACGCCGAGGGGAAATTAGTGGAGGGATGGTTAACGGATTCTTATCGTCGGGCCGTCGAAGCTTGCGTCAGGGATGCGCTGCATCGTCTTTGCAGTCGCCGCACCATTTGGTCTCAAATTGCTTTCATTTGTCTTGCGGACCCGGCCCTGAGGTTGGTTCTCGGAAAATAAAAACAGTAAGATTATCTTGTATTTGCCCCGCGCAAGGTAAGGTTGTCGTACAGTTCGCAGGCCGATCTGTTCCGCCCCCTCCCCTCACCGCCAGCCGGACGCCGGACGCAAAACGGGCCCGGCCTTGCGGCCGGACCCGTTCAGTCCCTTCGGACTGTGCGATCCGATTAACGGAAGAGCGACAGCACCGACTGCGAGGACGAGTTGGCGATGGACAGTGCCTGGACGCCGAGCTGCTGCTGCGTCTGCAGCGCCTTCAGCCGGGTCGATTCCTCGGTCATGTCCGCATCGACCAGCGTGCCGACGCCCTTGTCGATGGAGTTCCGCAGGTTGGAGACGAACTCCGACTGGATATCCATGCGGCTCTTGGAGGCACCGAGATTGGAGGCCGCCGTGGTCATGTCCGAAAGGATCTTGTCGACGACCCGCACCATGGCGTTCACCTGTGCATCCGTTGTGGTGCTGGCCAGGGCAATCACCGTACCCGTGGCCGCAGTCGTTTGACCGACGACGTCGATCAGCCGGTAATTGTCCGGCGTCGCCGTCGGCGTGGCCAGCAGCTGGTCGGCATCGTAGTCCTTGGTCAGGAGACCCAGGGTTTCGTTGTCCGTGCCGATCAGCGTCATGCTGGAGACGTCCAGCCCGATGGTGCCGACCGAGACGTTGCCGCCGGAATCGCGGTTGAACGACGCGACGACGTTCTTGGTGCCGGCTGCGGCCGCGGTCGAGTTCTGCAGCCAGTTCTCGCCCGAGAAGCTGGCCGAGGACGCGATGCTGGAGAGCTGGTTCTTCAGCTCGGTCAGTTCCGAGTTGATCTTGGTCTTGTCGACGCCCGGCTCGAGAGCCGCCAGCAGCTTGGACTTGATCTCGGAGGTGACGTCGATCGCCGCTTCCATGCCCGTATAGGCCACGTCGACCTTC
This sequence comes from Aurantimonas litoralis, assembly GCF_026153195.1. Lineage (NCBI taxonomy): Bacteria > Pseudomonadati > Pseudomonadota > Alphaproteobacteria > Hyphomicrobiales > Aurantimonadaceae > Aurantimonas > Aurantimonas litoralis. Next base: position 255,483 of record NZ_JAPFBM010000001.1, read on the forward strand.
GCCTGGCCGAGGCCGAGGGCGTCTTCGACGGCGCCGAGCGCCTTGTTGTCGGACCGCATCGTGGTCGCGATCGACCAGTAGGCGGCGTTGTCCGACGCCGCACCGACGCGGTAACCGGTCGAGATGCGGTTCTGGGTCTGGTCGAGGCTGCTGTTGATTGCCGACAGGCTCTGCAGAGCCGTCATCGCCGACGTATTGGTGTTGATGGAAGTCATTGTGTTGTCCCGTAACGCGGAATTTCAAACAGGGGACAGTCCGGATCGGCCGGCATAACGAAGCGGCATCATGCCCGTGACCGATGAACTCTTCACCGGTCACCTCGCTATGGGGCCACCATCGGCCGGTATCGACTACCGGCTACTTAAATTCATTGGTTAACGCGTGGGCAGGACCGGCCCGGATCGTGGTCATCCTCAACGAAGGATTAACAAGACCGTTCAAAGACGAGAAATAGGTCGGCAGGCTTCCATGGGCAGACGCGAAAACGGGCCCGGCCTTGCGGCCGGACCCGTCTGTCTCAATGTCGAGGTGTCGTGTCTTAGCGGAAGAGCGACAGCAGCGACTGCGAGGAGGAGTTGGCAATCGACAGCGCCTGCACGCCCAGCTGCTGCTGCGTCTGCAGCGCCTTCAGGCGGGTCGACTCTTCCGTCATGTCCGCGTCGACCAGCGTGCCGACACCCTTCTCGATGGAGTCACGCAGGTTGGAGACGAACTCCGACTGGATATCCATGCGGCTCTTGGCAGCGCCGAGGTTCGAGGCGGCGGTGGTCATCGCACCAAGGGCCTCGTCCACATCCGAGATCATCGTCGAGATGTTCGCGTCGGTGGTGGCACCGGTCAGCGTGAAGGTGGAGACAACCGTGCCACCCGTGCGGCCCGTGTCGAGAATGCCGGCCGCGCCGTTCGAATCGAACAGCTTCGTCTTCGACGTGTCGACGCCGATGGTGCCGACCGAGACGTTGCCGCCGGAATCGCGGTTGAACGACGCGACAACGGACTTCGTCGCCGTGTAGCCCGCGGCACCGCTGTTGACCGACAGCCAGTTCTCACCCGAGAACGACGCCGACGAGGCGATCGAGGTCAGCTGACCCTGCAGTTCCTTGATTTCCGAGTTGATCTTGGTCTTGTCGACACCCGGCTCGCGGGCGGCAACCAGCTTCGACTTGATCTCATCGACGACGTCGATGGCGGCGGTCATGCCGGTATAGGCCGTATCGACCTTCGCCTGGCCGAGGCCGAGGGCGTCCTGAACGGCACCGAGGGCCTTGTTGTCGGACCGCATCGTGGTCGCGATCGACCAGTAGGCGGCGTTGTCCGACGCCGCACCGACGCGGTAGCCGGTGGAGATGCGGTTCTGGGTCTGGTCGAGGCTGCTGTTGATCGCCGACAGGCTCTGCAGAGCGGTCATTGCCGACGTATTGGTGTTGATCGAGGTCATTGTGTTGTCCCGTAACGCGGAATTTCAAACAGGGGACAGTCCGGATCGGCCGGCATAACGAAGCGGCATCATGCCCGTGACCGATGAACTCTCCACCGGTCACCTCGTTATGGGGGCACCATCGGCCGGCATCGGCTACCGGCTACTTAAGCCGGATAGTTAACGTCAGGTCCGGGCCCGGCTTTGCTGCGGCATCCTGAATCAAGCTCTAATGAATCCTTGCGGATTTTCTGCAATACGCGCCCGGATCAACGCAAAAACGGGCCCGGCCTTGCGGCCGGACCCGTCGGTCTCAGTGTCGAAGTGTCGTGTCTTAGCGGAAGAGCGACAGCAGCGACTGCGAGGAGGAGTTGGCGATCGACAGCGCCTGCACGCCCAGCTGCTGCTGCGTCTGCAGGGCCTTCAGGCGGGTCGACTCTTCGGTCATGTCCGCATCGACCAGGGTGCCGACACCCTTCTCGATGGAATCGCGCAGGTTGGAGACGAACTCCGACTGGATATCCATGCGGCTCTTGGAAGCACCGAGGTTCGAACCGGCCGTGGTCATCGACTTCAGGGCCGTATCGACGGCCGAGATCATTCCGGTGAGGACCGTGTCGTCGACATCGGCCAGGGTGATGTCGAGGGTGGACACCGTGTAGGTGACGTTCACCGGCGTTCCAGCGCCGTTGGCCGTGGTGGTCTCCTTGTCGAGGATTCCATCGCCCGTTCCGACTGCCGCGACGTCGCGGAACAGCTTCACCGACGAGACGTCGATGTCGATCGTGCCGACGGACACCGTGCCGGCGGCCGAGCGGTTGAAGGACGCGACGACGCTCTTCGAGCCGGTGCCGCCATCGAACTTCAGCCAGTTCTCACCGGAGAAGGAGGCCGAGGTGGCGATCGAGCCGAGCTGGCCCTGAAGCTCCTTGAGCTCGGACTGGATCTTCGCCTTGTCGACGCCGGGTTCCTTGGCGGCGACGAGCTTGGCCTTCATTTCGTCGACGACGTCGATCGCGGCCTTCATGCCGGTATAGGCCGTGTCGACCTTCGCCTGGCCGAGGCCAAGCGCGTCTTCGACGGCGCCGAGGGCCTTGTTGTCCGAGCGCATCGTGGTCGCGATCGACCAGTAGGCGGCGTTGTCCGACGCTGCGCCGACGCGATAGCCGGTGGAGATGCGGTTCTGGGTCTGGTCGAGGCTGCTGTTGATCGCCGAGAGGCTCTGCAGCGCCGTCATCGCCGACGTATTGGTGTTGATGGAGGTCATGTTGGTGTCCCGTAACGCGGAATTTCAAACAGGGGACAGTCCGGATCGGCCGGTATAACGAAGCGGCATCATGCCCGTGACCGATGATCTGCTCGCCGGTCACCTCGTTATGAGGGCACCATCGTCCGGCATCAGCTACCGGCTACTTAAAGTTGTTGGTTAACGACTTCAGCAGAGACCGCTTCGTGCGCCATACTGAATGAATTCCTAAAGGGGCGCCATATGCCCTCCCTCACGCGAAAACGGGCCCGGCCTTGCGGCCGAACCCGTCTGTCTCAATGTCGAGTTGTCGTGTCTTAACGGAAGAGCGACAGCAGCGACTGCGAGGAAGAGTTGGCGATCGACAGCGCCTGCACGCCCAGCTGCTGCTGCGTCTGCAGCGCCTTCAGGCGGGTCGACTCTTCGGTCATGTCCGCATCCACCAGCGTGCCGACGCCCTTCTCGATGGAATCGCGCAGGTTGGAGACGAACTCCGACTGGATGTCCATGCGGCTCTTGGCGGCACCGAGGTTCGAGGCAGCCGTCGTCATCAGGCCAATCGCTTCGTCGACGTCCGAGATCATCGTCGAGATGTCCGCGTCGCTGGTCGCGCCGGTCAGCGCCAGCGTCGACACGACGGTGGTGCCGGTGCGTGCGCCGTCCAGGATGCCGTCGGCATTGTCGGTGTCGAACAGCTTCGTCTTGGTGGTGTCGACGCCGATGGTACCGACCGACACCGTGCCGTCAGCCGCGCGGTTGAACGAGGCGACGACATTCTTGGTGCCGGCGGTGATGCCCGTGCCGATCGACAGCCAGTTCTCGCCCGAGAAGGAGGCCGAGGACGCGATCGAGGTTAGCTGACCCTGCAGTTCCTTGATTTCGGACTGGATCTTGGTCTTGTCGACACCCGGCTCGCGCGCGGCAACCAGCTTGGTCTTGATCTCGTCGACGACGTCGATGGCGGCGGTCATGCCGGTATAGGCCGTGTCGACCTTGGCCTGGCCGAGACCGAGGGCGTCTTCGACGGCGCCGAGCGCCTTGTTGTCGGAGCGCATGGTCGTGGCGATCGACCAGTAGGCGGCGTTGTCCGACGCCGCACCGACGCGGTAACCGGTTGAGATGCGGTTCTGGGTCTCGTCGAGGCTGTTGTTGATCGCCGACAGGCTCTGCAGAGCCGTCATTGCCGAAGTATTGGTATTGATCGAGGTCATTGTGTTGTCCCGTAACGCGGAATTTCAAACAGGGGACAGTCCGGGCCGGCCGGTATAACGAAGCGGCATCATGCCCGTGACCGGCGTTCCCTACGCCCGTCACCTCGCTATGACGCTACTTTGCGCCGCCGCCACCTACCCACTACTTAAATTTGATAGTTAACGACATGCTCCGAACTTCGCTTCAAAGTTCATCCTGAATCAAATGCTAAGAGGTGGACCAACCGCCCTGCCCCGAACGCAAAAACGGGCCCGGCCTTGCGGCCGGACCCGTTCGCTTCAGAATGGCTGCGTTCCGGATTAGCGGAACAGGGACATCAGCGACTGCGAGGACGAGTTGGCGATCGACAGGGCCTGGACGCCGAGCTGCTGCTGGGTCTGCAGAGCCTTCAGGCGGGTCGATTCCTCGGTCATGTCCGCATCGACCAGCGTGCCGACACCCTTCTCGATGGAATCGCGCAGGTTGGACACGAACTCCGACTGGATATCCATGCGGCTCTGGGCGGCACCGAGATTGGACGCGGCGGTGGTCATGCTCTTCAGCGCCGTGTCGACATTCGAGATCATCGCGTCGATGACGGTCTCGACGGTCTCGGCGGTCGTGTAGGCGCCATCGACCGCGGCCTGATCGAGCACCGCAGTGCTGATGTCGATGTCCATGACGTTGCCGGCGATCTGCGTGGCATCGTCACCGATCAGCGCGTCCTTGTTGAGGATGCCGTCATCGGCCGGGGTGCCGGCACCGTCGGTACCGATGAGCTTCACCGCCGATGCGTCGATGGCGATCGTCCCGACCGAGACGGCGCCGGCACTGCTGCGGTTGAACGAGGCGACGACGTTCTTGGTGACTGCCGCACCGTCGAAATTCAGCCAGTTCTCACCGGAGAACGAGGCCGATTCGGAGATCGACGTCAGCTGGTTCTTCAGTTCGGCGATCTCGGACTGGATCTTGTTGCGATCGACACCCGGCTCGCGCGCGGCAACCAGCTTGGTCTTGATCTCGTCGACAACGTCGATGGCGGCCTTCATGCCGGTATAGGCCGTGTCGACCTTCGCCTGGCCGAGGCCGAGCGCGTCTTCGACGGCGCCGAGCGCCTTGTTGTCCGAACGCATCGTGGTGGCGATCGACCAGTAGGCGGCATTGTCCGACGCCGCACCAACGCGGAAGCCGGTCGAGATGCGGTTCTGCGTCTCGTCGAGATTGCTGTTGATCATCGACAGGCTCTGGAGAGCCGTCATTGCCGACACGTTGGTATTGATCGAGGTCATGATGTGTCCCGTAACGCGGAAAAATGAACAGGGGGACAGTCCGGGTTGGCCGGCATAACGAAACGGCATCATGCCTGTGGCCGGAACTCTGGCAGACCACTTCGCTATACGCTCAGGCTGTCAGCTTATCGCTACGTTTCGCTTAAGTAGAATGGTTAACGCTTTACTTCGGGGAGCTTCCTGCTACCGCATGGGGAGATGGACAACGTCACGCAGGCGTCTTCCCGAACGCAAAAACGGGCCCGGCCTTGCGGCCGGACCCGTCTGTCTCAGTGTCGAAGTGGCTGCTCTTAGCGGAAGAGCGACAGCAGCGACTGCGAGGAGGAGTTGGCGATGGACAGCGCCTGGACGCCCAGCTGCTGCTGCGTCTGCAGCGCCTTCAGGCGGGTCGACTCTTCGGTCATGTCCGCATCCACCAGCGTACCGACGCCCTTCTCGATGGAGTCACGCAGGTTGGAGACGAACTCCGACTGGATGTCCATGCGGCTCTTGGCGGCACCGAGGTTCGAGGCACCGGTGGTCATCGACTGGATGGCACCGTCGACGGCCGAGATCATCTCGCTGATGTCGGTGTCGTCGATGTTCGCCGCGGTGATGTCGAGCGTGCTCACCGATACGGTGACAGCGCCGGCGCCCGTGGTGGTGAAGGCGGTGTTCAGGATGCCGTTGTTGGCACCGCCGGCGCCGACCGTGTCGTCACCGAACAGCTTCGTACCGCCGATGACGATGTCGATCGTGCCGACGGACACGGCACCGGCCGCGCTGCGGTTGAAGGACGCCACGACGCTCTTCGAGGTACCTGCGGCACCGTCGAAGGACAGCCAGTTCTCGCCGGAGAAGGAGGCCGAGGTGGCGATCGAGCTCAACTGACCCTGCAGTTCCTTGAGTTCCGCCTGGATCTTCGACTTGTCGACGCCCGGCTCGCGGGCTGCGACGAGCTTCGACTTCATCTCATCGACGACGTCGATGGCGGCCTTCATGCCGGTGTAGGCGGTGTCGACCTTCGCCTGGCCGAGGCCGAGGGCGTCCTCGACGGCGCCGAGCGCCTTGTTGTCCGAACGCATCGTGGTGGCGATCGACCAGTAGGCGGCATTGTCCGACGCCGCACCAACGCGGAAGCCGGTCGAGATGCGGTTCTGGGTCTCGTCGAGATTGCTGTTGATCATCGACAGGCTCTGGAGAGCCGTCATTGCCGACACGTTGGTATTGATCGAGGTCATGTTGGTGTCCCGTAACGCGGAAAATGAACAGGGGGGACAGTCCGGGCTGGCCGGGATAGCGAAACGGCTTCATGCCCGTGGCCCAATCGGCCACCTCGCTATGCCCGCAACATGCCAGCGGCTGGCTACCAAGCGCCTAAAAAAGGTGGTTAACATATTCTTTTTCAAAACGAATTTGAAATCGTAGCGGGTTGCAACCATCCTTCCGCCGATAGCTGTCATCCCGACCGGCCCCGCCGGCCGCCCATCTGCGCATGCAAAAACGGGCCCGGCCTTGCGGCCGGACCCGTCGGTCTCAGTGTCGAAGTGTCGTGTCTTAGCGGAAGAGCGACAGCAGCGACTGCGAGGAGGAGTTGGCGATCGACAGCGCCTGGACGCCCAGCTGCTGCTGCGTCTGCAGCGCCTTCAGGCGGGTCGACTCTTCGGTCATGTCCGCATCGACCAACGTGCCGACGCCCTTCTCGATGGAATCGCGCAGGTTGGAGACGAACTCCGACTGGATATCCATGCGGCTCTTGGCGGCACCAAGGTTCGAAGCGGCCGTCGTCATCCGCTGCAGGGCATCGTCGACACCGCTGATGTAGGAGTTCAGCGTCGTCACGTCGGCGGCAGCGTCCGTCAGGGCCGAGATGTCAAGGGTCGAGACCTTGAAGCCGCCGGCTGTCGTCTGATCGGCTTGGTAGACACCGGTCGCCGACGAGTACACGCCATCGAGGATGCCCGTACCCGCGGTAGCAGCATCCGTCGCGGCGTCGAACAGCTTGGTCTTCGAGGTGTCGATCTCGATCGTGCCGACCGAGACGGCGCCCGCGCTGTCACGGTTGAAGGACGCGACGACCGACTTGGTGGCGTTGGCCGGTGCCGTGGAATCGACCGACAGCCAGTTCTCGCCCGAGAAGGAGGCCGAGGTCGAGATCGAGGTCAGCTGTCCCTGCAGTTCCTTGATTTCAGCCTGGATCTTCGCCTTGTCGACGCCCGGCTCGCGGGCCGCGACCAGCTTCGCCTTCATCTCATCGACGACGTCGATGGCGGCCTTCATGCCGGTGTAAGCGGTGTCGACCTTCGCCTGGCCAAGGCCGAGGGCGTCCTCGACGGCGCCGAGCGCCTTGTTGTCCGAGCGCATCGTGGTGGCGATCGACCAATAGGCGGCGTTGTCGGAGGCGGCACCGACCCGGAAGCCGGTCGAGATGCGGTTCTGGGTCTCGTCGAGATTGCTGTTGATCATCGAGAGGCTCTGGAGAGCCGTCATCGCCGACGTATTGGTGTTGATCGAGGTCATGATGGTGTCCCGTAACGCGGAAAAATGAACAGGGGGACAGTCCGGATCGGCCGGCATAACGAAACGGCATCATGCCCGTGACCAAGAACAAATGGCCACCTCGCTATTCCGTCACCATGCCAGCCGCACGCTACCAAGCCGCTAAGGAAGGTGGTTAACGCTTTCTGTTTCCTGCGAAATCCGACTGCACGCCTGGCTGGGCCGCGTCGCATCGAGAGACGGCAGCTTCCCTGCCTGCCCGAAGGACGCTCCCTCGCCAATGTAAAACGGGCCCGGCCTTGCGGCCGGACCCGTCTGTCTCAGTAGTGGTGGGTGATGTCTTAGCGGAAGAGCGCCAGCAGCGATTCCGAGGAGGAATTGGCGATGGACAGGGCCTGGACGCCGAGCTGCTGCTGCGTCTGCAGCGCCTTCAGGCGGGTCGACTCCTCGGTCATGTCCGCATCGACCAGCGTGCCGACGCCCTTCTCGATGGAGTCGCGCAGGGTCGAGACGAATTCCGACTGGATGTCGACGCGGTTCTTGGCGGCGCCGAGGTTCGAGGCGGCCGTCGTCATGGCCTGCAGCGCCTCGTCCACGTCCGAAATCATGTCGGACACCTGAGCATCCGTCGTCGCAGCGGTGATCGTGAAGGTGGAGACGACGGTGCCGTTGGTGCGTCCCACGTCCAGAATGCCATCGGTGTTGTCAGTATCGAACAGCTTGGTCTTGGTGGTGTCGACGCCAATGGTGCTGACCGAAACCGAGGCGTCGGCCGCGCGGTTGAACGAGGAGACGATCGTCTTGGTGCCGGCCACGATGCCGGTGCCGATCGACAGCCAGTTCTCGCCCGAGAAGGAGGCCGAGGTCGCGATCGAGGTGAGCTGGCCCTGCAACTCGGTGATTTCCGCCTGGATCTTGGTCTTGTCGACGCCCGGCTCGCGGGCCGCGACCAGCTTCGCCTTGATCTCGTCGACCACGTCGATGGCGGCCTTCATGCCGGTATAGGCGGTGTCCAGCTTGGCCTGGCCGAGGCCGAGCGCGTCCTCGACGGCGCCGAGCGCCTTGTTGTCCGAGCGCATCGTGGTGGCGATCGACCAGTAGGCGGCGTTGTCGGACGCCGCGTTGACGCGGTAGCCGGTCGAGATGCGGCTCTGCGTCTCGTTGAGGTTGCTGTTGATCATCGACAGGCTCTGGAGAGCCGTCATTGCCGACACATTGGTGTTGATCGAGGTCATGATGATGTCCCGTAACGCGGAAAACTGAATGGGGGGACAGTCCGGGTTGGCCGGCATAGCGAGACGGCATCATGCCCTACGTTCCCGACCTGCAAGGTGGAACGCATCGCTATGGGGACGACTATCGCGGCAGGCTCCTTCCGAGGCGTTAACGGTAACGCCCCGTTGTCTTTCATGGTTAACGGATGCTTTCAGGCCGCCTCCCCTCGCCGCCCGGATGCACGGTCCTCCAGAACGCAAAAAGCCGCCCCGGGGGGCGGCTTTCGTTCGTCATGCCGGCGTCCCGCGAGGGGCGCCGCTGGCGTCTCGCGTCGATCAGTTCTGGAAGAGCTGCAGGATCGCCTGGCTCGAGGAATTGGCGATCGACAGCGCCTGGACGCCGAGCTGCTGCTGCGTCTGCAGCGCCTTCAGCCGGGTCGATTCCTCGGTCATGTCCGCATCCACCAGCGCGCCGATGCCCGACGATATGGAGTCGGTCAGGCTGGAGACGAAGTTCTGCTGCAGCTCGATGCGTGACTTGGCCGCGCCGAGATTGGCGGCGACATTGGTCATGTCGGTCAGAATCTTGTCCACGACGCGAACCATGGCGTTCACTTCGGCCGGGGTCGTCGCGCTATCGAGTTCGATCACCGTACCGGCCGCGGCCGTGGTCTCGCCCGGCACGTCGATCAGCCGGTAGTTCACGGGAGTGCCGGTTGGCGTGGCGAGCAGCGCGTCGGAATCATAGGTCTTGGTCAGAACGCCGGTGGTCTCGTTATCCGTTCCGATCAGGGTCATCGCCGACACGTCGACGGTGATCGTGCCGATCGAGACCGAGCCGGTGGAGTCGCGGTTGAAGGAGGCGACGATGTCCTTGGAGCCGGCGGCCGCCGCGGCGTCGTTCTGCAGCCAGTTCTCGCCGGAGAACGAGGCGGAGGACGCGATGCTCTGCAGCTGCTTCTTCAGCTCGCTGATTTCCGACTGGATCTTGGTCTTGTCGACACCCGGCTCGCTGGCCGCGACCAGCTTGGCCTTGATCTCGTCGACCACGTCGATGGCGCTTTCCAGCGCGGTATAGGCGATGTCGACCTTGGCAGCGCCGAGACCCAGCGAATCCTCGACTGCCGACAGGGCCTTGTTGTCCGAGCGCATGGTCGTGGCGATCGACCAATAGGCGGCATTGTCCTTGGCTTCGGCGACACGGTAGCCCGTCGAGATGCGGTTCTGGGTCGCATCCATCGACCGGTTGGTCGCCTGCAGCGTCTGCAAGGCCGCCATGGCCGCGATATTGGTATTGATGCTGGTCATGACACTCTACCCTCGGTGCTAACTTCGCCCGCATTCCGCTAAGGCGACGCACGGAGGCCCGCCTGCGCTCGCCCCCATTGGTCGTGAAGGTAGTTTGTTAACCTTAATGGGGAGTTAAGGCTGACGACGCGGCAGGCGGAACGCGCCCGTAAAATCGCGTCGTCAGAAGAAGGATCGGACCAGTGAGCCGACCAGCATGTTCCAGCCGTCGATCAGGATGAAGAACAGGATCTTGAACGGCAGCGAGATGATCGTCGGCGGCAGCATCATCATGCCCATCGACATGGTCAGCGTGGCGACGATCATGTCGATCACCAGGAACGGCAGCACGATGAGGAAGCCGATCTCGAAGCCGCGGCGCAGCTCGGAGATCATGAAGGCCGGGATCAGCTCCCGCAGATCGACGTCGCGCTCGTCGGCGGCGCCCTGCTCTTCCGGCTCGACCCGCTCGCGGCTGGTGGCCGCCGCGATGTCACCGAACAAGGTCAGGTCTTCCGGCCGCACCTGCGTCAGCATGAAGTCCTTGAACGGCTCGCTGATCCGGTAGAACGCCTCCTCCTCGGTGATCTCGTTGTTCAGCAGCGGCTGCAGGCCATCGTTCCAGGCCCGGTCGAAGGTGGGCGCCATGACGAAGAAGGTCATGAACAAGGACAGCGAGATCAGGATCAGGTTGGCCGGCGTCGTCTGCAGGCCGAGACCGGTGCGCAGGATCGACAGCGCGATGACGATGCGCGTGAAGGACGTGACCATGACCAGGAGGCCCGGCGCGATCGACAGGATGGTGACGATGCCGAAGAGCTGGACGATGCGGCCGGAGGCGGTCGAGTCGCCGGCCGGCAGGAGGCTGGCGAGATCGGGCAGTCCCGAGGTCTGGGCGGTCTGTGCGAGCGCCGGTCCGGCAAACAGCAGCGCCGCCAGAAAGAGGAGCGTTCTCATTCGGCGATCATCGTCTGGATGAGGTAGTCGACAACGGCGGGCGAGCGCAGCTTGGCGCGCTGGCGCAGATCCTCGCGCAGGTGCATCAGGCCGCGGGTGCCCTCGACCTGGGACAATTGCACCGAGCGCAGGAAGGCCAGCGTGTCAGCCTCGATCTGGGCGGCCAGCACCTCGGGATCGGCCGAGCCGTCGTCGCGATAGACCAGGGCCGCCTCGACGCGAAGCCAGGTCTGGGGCGGCGAATAGATGTTGGTGAGGACCGGCTTGAGCGGCATCAGCTTGAGCGGCAGCTTGTCCGCGCTCTCGGCCAGATCGCCGGCCTCGATGTCGACGATCTCGGCGCCGGGCGCCTCGGCCGGCGCCGTCGTGGCCGCTGCGGGCTCCGGCGAAGCGAGCATCATGCCCAGCACCGCGCCGCCGCCGCCGCCCACGAGCGTCAGTATCGCCACTGCGATCGCCGTGGGGATCAGACCCCCTGCCTTTTCGGTCTCTTCGTCCGATGCGCCAATGCTGGCCATGCGCCGAACCCTTCCGCTGTTTCGTCGATGGACGGACCCTCATGGTCCAGCCCTGCCCGACGATCGAGCGTTAACGGTTCAGCCTGACGCGAGACTTGCCTTGACGGCAGCGTCCCCTACTGGATGGCGACGGCGTCGTAGATCTGCTGTCCCCAGCCGGGCTGCTGGACGTCGGTGATCCGGCCGCGGCCGCCATAGGAAATCCGCGCCTCGGCGATCTTGTCGTAGTTGATCGTGTTGTCCGGCAGGATGTCGCGCGGCCGGATGATGCCGGCGATCGACAACACGCGCACCTCGAAATTGACCCGCACTTCCTGCTGACCCGAGATGAACAGATTGCCGTTCGGCAGCTTCTGGCCGACGACCGCGGCGACCGACAGGTCGATGTCCTCGGAGCGCTTGATCTTGCCCTTGCCGGTCATGTCGGAGCTGTTGTCCGAGCCGAGCTGGGCGCCCACCGTCGGCAGCGTGTACTGGCCGAGATTGCCGGCCAGATCGAGGCCGGCGGCGATGCCGGACTTGCGCGAGCGTTCGGAATTGTTGTCGATCGAGGCCTGGTCGCGGATGCGGATCTTGACGGTGACGATGTCACCCTCGCTCAGGGCCCGCGGGTCCTGGTAGAAATCGGCCCGGGCATCGGACCACAGCGAGTGCGACGTATGCGGCTTGCTGGCCGGGAACGACGCCGGCTGGGCGATGATCGGCGGATATTCGTAGAGCCCTGCGCCGACCGGCGAGAGCGACGGCTCGCGCAGCGCGTCGTTGCCGGCTGTCGAACAGCCGGCCAGTGCCGCGAGGGCGAGAAGGATCAAGGGCTTCACGTGCGCTTCTCCGCAACCTGCTCGGCGCCCTGCGTGCTGCCGGCCGACGTCTTGGCGACGATGAGCGAGGCGATCTCTGCGGCCACCTTCGGCTCCATCTCGCTGAGGATGTCGCTCGCCAGGCGCGATTTCAGGCGCACCAGCACCGACGCGGCATCGCTGCGCGAGACGATCGCAAGCTGCGACGCGGCGGCGACGGAATCCATGTTGGTGTAGATGTCGACGACGATCTTGGAGGCGTCGTCGAGGAAGCGCTGACGCTCGGCGAGCCAGGCGTTGTAGTCCTCACGCTTCGCCTGCAATTCGTCGATCTGCTCGGAGACCGCCGCTTCCAGTTCGGTCAGCTGCTTCTGCTCGAGGGCATAGCGCGCGTCCTGGGCCTTGTCGGCGATGCTCAGGCAATAAGCCTCGACTTCCGTCGAAGGCTTGGGCGGCGTGATCACCTCCCCCTTCGGCCCGACGACCCGCACTTCCTGCGGCGGCAGTTCGTCCGGCTGCACCGGCTTCTTGGCTTCGACCGCATGGGCGGTACCCGCGGCAAGGGAGACGGTCAGGAACAGGGCGAGGCACCGCCAGCGGGGATGGAAAGCCTGGATCATCATTGTACCACGAGTTCGGCCTGAAGGGCGCCGGCCGTCTTGATCGCCTGGAGGATCGCGATGATCCCGGTCGGCTTGAGTCCGATGCGGTTGAGGCCGCGGACAACTGTTTCGAGATCGGCGCCGCCGACGAAGGCGAAATTGCCCCCATCCTCGCGAGCGTCGATGATGGTCTCCGACGTGACGACCGTCTGGCCGTCCGAGAGCGGGGCCGGCTGCGACACCGACGGCATCTCGCTGATCCGCACCGTCAGATTGCCGTGGGTGACGGCGACGAGGGAGATCTGCACGTCCTTGCCGATGATGACGGTGCCGGTGCGCTCGTCGATCACCACGCGTGCCGGCTGGTCCGGTGCGATCCGCAATTCGCCGATCTCTGCGATGAAGCGCGTGCTGGAGACCTCGGACGGGCGCTTGAGATGCACCGTGCGGAAATCCTCCTCGCGGGCCACCGGCTGGCCCCAGCGGCTGCGGGCATAATCGTTGATCACGTCGACGACGCGGATCGAGGTGCGAAAATCGGGATTGCGCAGCTCGATCGCCAGCTTGCCGTCGTCGTTGAAGCCACCGGGCACCTCACGTTCGACCAGCGCGCCATTGGGCACGCGGCCGGTGGTCGGCACGCCCTGGGTCAGCTTCTCGCTGTCGCCTTCCGAAGCGAAGCCGCTGACAGCGAGCGAGCCCTGTGCGACGGCATAAATCTCGCCGTCGGCGCCGTAGAGCGGGGTCATCACCAGCGTGCCGCCCATCAGCGAGGTGGCGTCGCCGAGCGAGGACACGGTCACGTCGATGCGCGAGCCGGTGCCGATAAACGCCGGCAGCTCGCTGGTCACGGTGACGGCGGCGACGTTCTTGCTGCGCGAGTTCTGCGAGCGGATGTTGACGCCCATGCGGTCGAGCATCGACTGCATCGACTGTTCGGTGAAGGGCGAGTTGCGCATGGAGTCGCCGGTGCCCTGCAGGCCGATGACGAGACCGTAGCCGACGAGCTGGTTGGGGCGCACGCCGCGGATGTCGACGATGTCCTTGATGCGCACGCTGCCGCGGGCGCTCGCCGCATCGCCGATGACCGGCGCCGGCAGCGACGGCACACCGCCGCCCGAGCCCGGATAATCGGCCGCCAGGCTGCTGTTCACCAATGCGGCAACCAGGCCGGCAACGAGGATCAGACGCTTGCGGATCATCCCGATATCCTGATGCTTCCGTCCGCCGACACGATGCCGGAGACGATGATGCCGCTGTCGGTATTGCGGACGCGTATGGTCTCGCCGGCGCCGGCGGAGCGCAGCGCGGTGCCCTGGCCGGTGATGACGAGGCCCGCCTCGCTGTAGACGAGGGTGACGGCGGCTCCGGCGCGCACCAGGTCCGGCTCCTTCAGGTCGGACAGGCGGATCGCCTTGCCCGGCAGAAGGGTGCGGCGGGCGACCCGGCCGATCAGCGCGCTGTCATCGACGGCATAGAGCCCGATCTTGTCGTCCTTGACGTAGAAGGCCTTGTGGTTGAGCCCCGGCGCGGTGACGCTCTGGCCGGGATAGATGACCGTCGTCGGCACCGGCAGTTCGAGTTCGGCCGCCAGGGCCCGAACCGGAACCGACAGGATGACGAGGGCCGCGAGCGCCAGCGCCACGGCGTAGAGTACGGCCATGACCCGGCCGGGATCGCGCGTACCGCCGCCCATGATTCAGCGAATCCCCTTCGAGACGACGCTCGCCATCTCGTCGGCTGCCGAGATCACCTTGGAGTTCATCTCATAGGCGCGCTGGGCCGAGATCAGCTCGGAGATTTCCTTCACCGGATCGACGTTGGAATCTTCCAGATAGCCCTGCTGGATGGTGGCGTAGCCCTCGTCGCCCGGCACTCCGGCCGTCGGGGCACCCGAAGCGATGGTCTCGCGGAACAGATTGCCGCCCTGCGCGGCAAGGCCGGCATTGTTGGCGAAGGTGGCGAGGGTCAGCTGGCCGAGCTCTTCCAGATCGGCGGCACCGCCGACGCGGGCGAAGACCTGGCCGCTCTCGTTGACGATGACCTCGCTGGTGTTGGCCGGCACGGTGATCGCCGGATCGACCAGCAGGCCGTCGAGGGTCACGAGCTGGCCGTCGCCATTGGTGTTGAAGGCACCGTCGCGGGTGTAGAGGATCTCGCCGCCCGGACCCTGGACCTGGAACCAGCCTTCACCGTTCAGGGCGAGATCAAGCTTGTTGCCGGTCTGGTTGAGCGTGCCCTGGATATGAAGGTTGCGGATGGCCGCGAGCCGCGTACCGAGGCCGAGCTGGGCACCCTCGGGCACCACGCCCTGACCGCCGCGGGCCGCGACGCCCTGGGCGCGCTCGACCTGGTAGAGCAGATCGGTGAACTCGGCACGGGCCCGCTTGAAGCCGGTCGTGTTGATGTTCGCGATGTTGTTGGCAATGACCTCGACATTGGTCTGCTGCGCATTCATGCCGGTCGCGGCGATCGCAAGGGCTCGCATCGGATGCTTCCTTTAGGACGGTGTACCCGGTCCCCGTCGATACGGGGCGCCGTGGAAAGTTTCAGGTGGCGGAGACCGCCGGATCAGATCGCCATCCGCGACAGTTCCATGTAGGCGCTGACCGCCTTGTCGCGGATCGAGACCGCGGTCTGCAGCGTGCGCTCGGCTTCCATGACAGCCTCGACGACGGCCTGGGTCGTCGCCTGGCCGTTGATCCCACGGATCGAGGTGGCCTCGGCGGACTGGACGGTGGTGACGGCGTCCTTGGCGATCTGCGACAGGACGGCGCTGAAATCGGCGCCGGCGCCCTGCGGGGCCGCGGTTGCGCCGGTGGTGGCGAGGCCGGCATCCACGCTGCCGGTCTGGATGCGGGGCAGGCTCGCTCCGATAGCAGGAATCATGGTCAGCTCCTCAGCAGGTCGATGGTCATGTTGATGATTTCACGCGCCTGCTTCACCACCTGGATGTTGGCTTCGTAGGAGCGGTTGGCTTCGCGCATGTCGGCCATCTCGACCAGCATCCGCACATTCGGCATCTTCACGTAGCCGTCGGCATTGGCGGCCGGATTGCCGGGATCGCTTTCCAGGATGAAAGGCGTGTCGTCGCGGCCGACCTTGTCGACCGAGACCATCTGGGCGCCCGAGACCCGGTCGAGCTCGCTCTGGAAGCTGACCATCTTGCGCTGATACGGGTCGCTGCCGGGCGTCGTGCCGGTGGTCTGCGCATTGGCGATGTTCTCGGAGACGATGCGCATGCGCGTCGACTGCGCCTGCAGGCCGCTGGCGGCGATCTTCAGAGACGAGAGCAGTGGATCGGCCATCGGATTATCCCTTCGCGGACATGATGAGCATGCGGTGGAACGACTTCACCACCGACGTGCCGAGGGCGTATTCGCGCGATACTTCGCCGGCCTTCAGCATTTCCTGCGGCAGGCTGACGGAGTTGCCCGAATGCTTGACGCTCCAGGGCATCTCGTTGACGACATCGGAACCGCCGCCCGCACTGTCCATCGAGGCCAGATGCATGGACTGCGACCGCGACATGCGCAGCGCCGTGGCGTCGAGCGCCTCGGTGAAGGACGAGAGATCCTTGGAGGTGTAGCCGGGCGTGTCGACATTGGCGACGTTCTCGGCGACCACCGTCTGGCGCTGGGCCAGATAGGCGGTGCGCTGCGATGCGAGCCCGAAGATGTAGAGACTATCCATGACGATCCGCGCTGAAAACTTGCGACGGGTCCAGCCTTAGGACGAGGCGCTTGTCCGAAGCTTGATGGATCGGCAGGAACGACTTGAAATGAAACGTCAGGGGGAAAGTATTGCCCGCAGGAGGCCATAATCCCGCATCCGCGGCATGGCGCGCGGAGCGGGGCTGGTGCGGGACTTGCGGAGAGGGATCGGAGCGGTCCGCCGGACCGCCCGGATCAGGACGCGCGCGGCTTCAGATGCGCGTCGTGGATGGCGTTTTCCAGACGCTCGACGCCCTCGTCGGGGCAGGCCGGGCTGTCGAAGGAGATGTAGGTGATGTCGACGGCCGCGGTGGCGGCGCCCAGCTCGAGCTGGAAATGCGCGGTCACGCCGTCATAGACGAATTCCAGCGCCAGGCAGACGATCGGCACCGTGCCCCACGACACCCGGACATGGCCGGAATTGGCGAAGCGCAGGGCACCCGGCTTGAGAAACAGCTCCGCCGAGGAGGTCACGATGTCGGACAGATTGCCGTAGCGCTCCAGTCGCAGGAAGGCGATGTAATCGACCACTTCGACCAGCCGCAGCTCGGCGGCGACTTCCTTGATGCCTTCGGCGAGCGCGCGCTCCCGGGACAAGGTCCTGTGCTTGCGAATATCCAGCATGGCTACGCTGTAGCAACTCCTACCTTGGATCCCGTGCGGGAGTGGAGGAAATAGATGATCTCAGCGATCGCCTTGAAGAACTGGGGCGGAATCATCTGATCGATTTCGACATGATCGTACATCGACCTTGCCAAGAGCTTGTCTTCGATCACCGGAACGTCGTTGGCTTCGGCGATTTCACGAATCTTCAGCGCGACCAGATCGGCGCCCTTGGCAACGACCATCGGAGCGCCGCCCTCTTCGCGATTGTAGCGCAGCGCGATCGCGTAATGGGTCGGGTTGGCGATCACCAGGGTGGCCAGCGGCACGTCGGCCATCATGCGGCGGCGCACCCGGTCGCGACCGATCTGGCGCTGGCGCGCCTTGATCTGCGGATCGCCCTCGGCCTGCTTGTTCTCGTCCTTGATTTCCTGCTTCGACATCATCAGGTCGCGGCGCCAGTGGAACCGGGTCATGGCCAGGTCGGCGGCGACGAGGACGATGGTGGCGATCGAGATGCCCGACAAGAGCTTCATCGCCATCTGCAGGATCAGCTCGGGCACCAGCACGGGGTCCGCGAACATGGCCTGCATCATCGTCGGGAAGCTCGATACGAGCAACATGCTGACGACGACGCCGATGGTGATGAACTTGAACACCGCCTTGCCGAACTCCGTCAGCCCGCGCAGGCCGAAAATGCGCGTGAAGCCGGATGCCGGCGACACGTTCGACCATTTCGGACGAATGCGCTCGATATTGATCTGGGGCGGATTCTGCAGGACGGAAGAGATGACGCCGCCGGCGACGAAGAGCCCTGCGGCCGGCAGGATGAACCAGACGGCCTCGCGGGCCAGCATGTGCAGGACGTGTAGAGCATCGGCACTCGTATCCAAATCCCACTGGAGCGGGTTCTCGAACGTCGTCTGCAGCGACAGCAGGAGGCGCTGGACGCCCTCACGGGCCTGCAGCGCGATGAACGCCATGATGGCCAGAAGCGAGGCCAGAATAGGCGCTTCCCGCGAAACCGGAAGGTTGCCCTTCTCGACCGCGTCGCTGATCTTCTTCTCGGTCGGGAACTCTGTTTTTGAGGATTTGTCCTCGCTATCCGACACTGGCGATTAAGCTCCGCAGGTGTTGACGTTCAGTGAAGAGAACGGCTTTCCCGGCCGATGACGGGAAAGCCGTGGAGGACACGCGGCGCTTTCGCGCCGCTATGCTTCGGATTCGCCGTGCAGATCCAGCTTGCCCTGGCTCCACAGCTCGAGCGCCGTGCTGGCCACCTGGCGGCGGGCGCGATCGATGTCGGCCGCCGGCTTTTCGTCGCCGCGCTTGAACTCGGCCTCGACCATGCGCCGCGAACGGGCGCTGAGCGAGGACAGTGCGGCCTCCTTCAGTTCTTCGCTCGCGCTGACGAAGGCGGTGATGATCACCTCCGTGTCGATCGCATCGAACAGCACCATGCGGGCGCGCTTGTCGAGCGCCACGATGTCGTCGAAGGCGAAGAGCAGGTTGCGGAGCTTCTCGGCATCCTTCGGCGAGGTCTGGTCGAGCATCACGATCAGGTCGTCGGCATGGCTCTTCGACATGCGGTTGACGATGTCGGCGAGGATCGTGTGGCTGCTCTGCTGCTCGCCCCTGTCCGGCGACGCCAGATAGGCCTGCCGCAGATGGACTTCGAGCAGGCGCTGCACCGGCCGCGTCAGCGACTTCAGCGTCAGCACCCGGCGCATGACGTCATGGCGGAAGGCCGGATCGAATTCGCGGGCGACGGTCGCCGCCGTATCGGGCCGGATCTTCGACAGGAGCACGGCCACGACATGCGGGTGCTCGCGCGACAGCCGCGGCGCGAGGATCTCGCCCTGCAGCTCGGCGACCGAATCCCAGACATTGCGGGAATCGCGCTCGGCCGCCTTGGCACCGTCGTCGCCTTCGCCGGGCGACACCGAGAAGATCGTCTCGAATTCTTCTTCCGACAGCGATTCCTTGAGCAGATTGGTCATCTGCTGGGACGGCGCGTCCAGCCCCGGCGCCTTCTTGAAGGCGTCCTGGAACTCGTCGACCAGCTCGGCGATCTGTTCGGGCGTGACCGATTGCAGACCGGCCGCGCTTTCCTTCAGAAGCTTGATCTCGCTCGCGGAGAAATGCTTGAGCAACCGGGACGTGCCGGGTGCTCCGAGGGTAAGGAGCAGAACAGCCACGCGGGCCTTGCCGCTTGCCGGCAGTTCCGGAACGTTATCCTGAAAAGCGGCGATCATCGACATGATCGTCAGGCTGCCCGCTGGTTCTTGGCGGCAATGCGCGCGCCCGGCTTGGCGACCTCGGTGAGGGTGACGCCGAAGCGCTGCTCGTCGTTGTCGAGGACGACGATCTCGCCGCGGGCGATGACACGACCGTTGATGATCACGTCGACCGGATCGCCGACCTTGCTCTCCAGCTTGACCACCGCGCCACGACCCAGGTCGAGCACTTCGGCGACGGTCATGCTGGTCGAGCCGAGCACGATGTGCATCGTGACCTGCAGATCCTTCACCAGGTCCAGATCCATCCGGCCGGTGCCCAGGTCAGCGCTGCTGGTGGCGAAGTTGTCGTCGGTCATGGCGTTTTCGTCCTTGGGTCTTCAGCCGTCCGCATCATGCGGGGGCCGTGTCACACGGGAGTGATCAATCCGATTTAGCCGGCCAGACTGGCGTGAAGCCTGCGATCGGTCCATTCGCCTGCCGGCGGCAGGACGCGATGGACGCGGCCGGCCTCCGCACGGCGCGGCAGGGCGTCCGCCTCGGCGACCAGCCGGTCGAGCCGGTCGGCGGCGTCGTCGGCTTCGGCAATCCGGAATTCCAGGCGGCGCAGCGTCTCGACGCCCTCGTGCTTGAGCCCGACCACCACTTCGGCGGCGCGGGTGATCGAGGCATCGGCCTGTGCCAGCGAGGTGGAGAGCACGCTTTCCGAGGAGCGCAGCGTCCGCAGCTCGCGCTGCATGCGGGTGCAGCGGAACGCCGTCACGACCAGCGCCACGACGAGAGCGAAATCAAGCAGATAGGATATCATCAATAAACTCCTCGGCGGGGTCGATGCGCTCTTCGATGCGGACGACGTAGGAATCGCGCGACCGGCCCATATGGGCGCGGAACAGCGGCTGGTCCTCGCATTCGATGGCGATCAGGCTGTTCGCGCTGACATCCAGCGGAATGGTGTCGCCAACGGCGAAGCCGGCGATCGTTCCCAGGTCGATCTTCTTCTTGGTGACGATGGCACTGAGACGAAGATCGCTCTTGGCGAAGCTTTCCTTGATGGCGTTCGACCAGCTCTCCTCGCGATCCGGCGGCGGCATCTTCGGCGGCTCGCGCAGGAAGCGGAGATGCGGTGCGAAGAGCGCGCCCGGCAGCGCGAAGGTGATGGTCGTCGACAGCGAGGCGACCGTCAGATCGAAGCGGAACAGGATGAACCGGTCGGTCTCGCCGGCCAGCTGTTCGCCGAGTTCGGCCGCGTTGATGATGTTGCCCACCGACAGACGCAACTCGCCGATCATCTCGAACACCGACAATGCGGAGTCGGCGATGGTCGCCAGCCCCAGCTTGACGATGCTGCGGTCGAGATCGGTCGGCGTGCGCGGCGGGGTTCCCGGCGGTGACGGCTCGGCGGCGAAGAGCGCGGAGATCAGGGCCTCGAGCGCCTCGTGGTCGAGCATCGCATAGCCGGGGCTGCGAAAACGCGGCGAAGACAATGGCGCGTACATGGTGCCGTCGTCTTCGGCCTCGTCGAGCTCGGGACCGAAATCCGACTCCACCTCGCGAAGCGTCAGGTCGAGGCTCGCGCCGGCGATCGCGGAGATCTTGGTCGCGGCCGAGGCGGCCCAGGTCTCGGCCATGTGCTTGAGGCGCTGCAGGCGCCGGGGTTCGAATTCGGCGGCATTGCGAAGGCGTTCGCCGACATCCGCACCGCTGATCTGTTCGGTCTGGCTCATCGGATCAGGCTCCACCGCCGATGGTCTCGGTCTCGACCTGGTCGATGGACGGGCGGTCGTAGGCAGAGATGGTCTTGCGGCCGTATTCGAGGGCGACCTGCGGGATGGCGCCGTTCATGTAGGCGATCAGCGTGGAGCGCACGATGACGAAGACGCGGATGTTCTTCTCGCGCACCGACTTCACCTTGGTGGCGACCGGGCCGACCACGCCATAGGAGAAGAAGATGCCGGCGAAGGTGCCGACGAGGGCCGCGCCGATCAGGTGACCGAGCACTTCCGGCGACTGGTCGAGCGCGCCCATGGCCTTGATGACGCCGAGAACGGCGGCGACGATGCCCAGTGCCGGCAGGCCGTCGGCCATGTCCTGGAGCGCGTGCTTGGGCTTGAGCCGGTCCGAGGAGATCGTCTGGATCTCTTCTTCCATCAGCGCCTCGATCTCGTGCGGACGAGCGTTGCCGATGATGATGAGGCGGCAATAGTCGCAGATGAAGTGGACGAGCGACTCGTCCTTCATCAGCTCCGGATAGGCCTGGAAGATCGGCGACTCCTTCGGCTCGTCGATATGCGCCTCGACCTCGCCGCGCGACTTGGAGCGCATCTCGCGCATCAGCTGATGCAGGAGTGCCAGCACCTTCAGATAGTCGTTCTGCGTGGGCACCTTGTTGGCGAAGGCTTCCTTGACCGCCTTGCCGGTGTCCTTGACCACCTTGGTGGGGTTGGCGACCAGGAAGGTTCCGATCGAAGACCCGAGAATGATGACGTACTCGAACGGCTGCACGAGAACGCCGAGATGGCCACCCATGGCGACGAAGCCGCCGAGAAGGCAGCTCAAGGTGACGAT
Organism: Aurantimonas litoralis; assembly: GCF_026153195.1. Lineage (NCBI taxonomy): Bacteria > Pseudomonadati > Pseudomonadota > Alphaproteobacteria > Hyphomicrobiales > Aurantimonadaceae > Aurantimonas > Aurantimonas litoralis. The sequence goes on from NZ_JAPFBM010000001.1 coordinate 277,600, forward strand.
CAGTCCGACTACAATGCCCATGCGGCCCCCGAATGCGAATGTTGCAGACCACCGGTAGGAAGTACCGCTTGTGCGAGCCTTGCCCCCGCAGCAATCCGGCGGCGCTGGCGGCCGGATCGGGCTTGAGCGGCGCGTGGCGACAGGCTGGCGCAAGGGTGAGCCCGGATTTTCACGGCATACATTCTTCTACCGGAGGCCCGTATGTCGGCCGCAACCAACCGATCGACCCTCAAGCGCCGCGATATGGCCGGTGCCATCGTCCGCATGGCCGGACGGGCCCGCATCGAGCGCGTTCTTGACCGGTCGGCCCTGTCCGCCGGTTCGGCCGCCACTTCCGGTCTCCTCCAAGACAGTCGGGATATCTGACGATGGAAACTGCTCTTCCAGTCGCCCTGTCGGCGCAGCTCGCCATGTCGAAGCGCCTCGACACCATTGCCCACAACGTCGCCAATTCGCGCACGACGGGCTTTCGCGCCGAGGAGATCAAGTTCGAGGAGCTGATCTCGCTCAGCGCGCCCGAGCCGGTCTCCTTCGCCTCCGAGGGCACCACCTATTTCTCCACCCGCTCCGGCGAGATGACCCAGACGGGCAACCCGCTGGACATGGCCGTGGACGGCGACGCCTTCTTCGCCTTCCAGGGGCCGAACGGGCCGGTCTACACCCGCGACGGCCGCATGCGGATCAATGCCCAGGGCATGGTCGAGACGATCAGCGGCTATCCGCTCGTCGATGTCGGCGGCGCGCCGCTGCAGGTCGATCCGAATGCCGGCCCGGTGACCATCACCCGCGACGGCATGATCACCCAGAACGGCGCCCAGGCTGGCGCCGTCGGCCTGTTCCAGCTGCCGGCCGGCGCCAAGCTGACGCGCTTCGAGAATTCCGGCCTGATCCCGGATCGCGCCGCCGTGCCGATCGTCGAATTCGCCGATGTCGGCGTGATTCAGGGCTTCCAGGAAGGCTCGAACGTCAATCCGATGCTCGAGATCAGCCGGCTGATCTCCCTGCAGCGCGCCTTCGAGAACGCGTCCAACCTCGTGCAGAGCTCGGAGCGCACGCTGGATGACGCGGTCAAGACGCTCGGGACGAACTCGTGACGGCTGCGCCGACCTCCGGTTCCGGCCAGACCCGGCTCGACGATCATTGCCTGTCGATCACCGGCCATATCATCGATGTCTCGCCACAGGCGTTTCGCGTCGCGGGCCTCTCGCCCTTCGTGCGGCTGGGCGACCGCATTGCCTGTCCGGGCGATGATGGCGACGCCATCGGCGAAGTGGTGCGCATCGAGCAGGGCAGCCTGACCGTCAAACCCTTCGCCAACCGCTTCGTGCGCGGCGTCAAGGCGCCGGCCCGTCAGATCGGGCCCTTCATGGTCTCCCCCTCGCGCAGCTGGAAAGGCCGCGTTCTCGACGCCTTCGGCCGACCGACCGACGGCAAGGGACCGGTAACCGAAGGCGACGATCCGCGCCGCGCCGACGCGCCGCCGCTTCCCGCCATGCAGCGTGGCCGCACCGGCAAGCCCGTCGCCACCGGCGTGCGCGCCCTCGACATCTTCACGCCGCTCGTCCGCGGCCAGCGCATCGGCATCTTCGCCGGTTCCGGCGTCGGCAAGTCGACGCTGATGAGCATGCTGGCGCGCGCCAAGGGCTTCGACACGGTGGTGGTCGCCCTGGTCGGCGAGCGTGGCCGCGAAGTGCGCGAATTCCTCGAAGAGACCATGGCCGGCAATCTGTCCAAGGTCGTCACCATCGTCGCCACCGGCGACGAGAGCCCGATGATGCGGCGCCTGGCGCCGCGCACCGCCACCAGCGTCGCCGAGTATTTCCGCGACCGGGGCGACAGCGTCCTCTTGATCGTCGACAGCGTCACCCGCCTCGCCCATGCCGCCCGCGACGTCGCCCTTGCCGCCGGCGAGCCGCCGGTTGCGCGCGGCTATCCGCCGAGCGTCTTCTCCGAACTGCCGCAGCTCCTGGAGCGCGCCGGACCGGGGCTCGAAGGCTCCGGCTCGATCACCGGCATCTTCTCGGTGCTGGTCGACGGCGACGATCACAACGATCCCATCGCCGACGCCATCCGCGGTACTCTGGACGGCCATATCGTGCTGGACCGCGCGATTGCCGAACAGGGCCGTTTCCCGGCGGTGGACGTCCTGAAATCGATCTCGCGCCTCGCCGACCGGGCCTGGAACCCGCAGGAGCGCGAGCTCGTCAGCCGCCTGCGCAGCATGATCTCGCGCTACGAGGACACGCGGGATCTGCGTCTTCTCGGCGGCTATCAGCGGGGCAGCGACCAGACGCTCGACCAGGCCGTCGATCTGGTGCCGCATGTCTACGAGCATCTCGTCCAGCATCCGGAGGAAGGGCCCTGCAAGCAGCCCTTCGAGGATCTGAGCGCGCGGCTGAAGAAGAGCTTCCAGCCGCCCGCTCCGGTCGTGCCCGCAGGGCCGGGCAAGCCCGCCGCCGGCTGATCGGCCCCTTTGTGTGACATTCAGCCATAGCTGAACGATTTGTCTTCGTTCAGTCTTGATTGAACGACCCGGCGCACGTATCTGCGCCGGATGAACATCGTCCTCGATCACCAGTCCGTCCCGGCCGGCGACGGCAGCGCCGTGCGCGCGCATTTCGTCGACCGCATGGGCCACCATCTTGAAGTGGAAGGGCTGCCGCGGATTGCGGGCCGTCTGTTTGGCTATCTGATCCTCGCGCCCGAACCGGTGAGCTTCGGCGCGCTGGCCGAGACGCTCGGCGTCAGCCGCGGTTCGATCTCGACCAATGCCCGGCTCCTCGAAAGCAAGGGGCTGATCGAGCGGATGGCCGTTCCGGGTGAGCGCCAGGACTTCTTCCGCCTCGCCGAGCGCCCTTATGCGAACATGATGCGCGGCATCATCGCGCGGATGCAGGACATGCTCGCCACCCTTGCCGAGACCGCCGATGCCCTGCCCGGCGACGCTGCCGTCGAGCGCGCCCGGCTCGACGAGGCACGCCAGTTCTTCGAAACGTCGGTCTCCGCCTTTGCCGACATCGCCGCGCGCCTCGCCGATCAGCCTGTGCCCGCGCAAACCCCGGACGACCGATGACCAGCACCGACGAAAACCGGACGCAGACACCGGCCGCCGACACCGCGCCCCCCGCCAGGGAACCAAGGTCCTATGCCGGCTGGCTGGCGACCCTCTTCGTTCTCGCCCTCGTGGCGTGGATGGGCTCGGGCTATCTCTACCCTGCCGAAGACACCGCCCCGGCCCCGCAGGCGCGCCAGCAGCAGCCCTTCACCGTCGAGGCCTTCGCCTCGACCGCCAAGGCGGTGACCCAGTTCGTCGCCGCCGAGGGTCAGGTCTCGCCCGACCGCATCACTCCGGTGCGAGCCAAGGTCGGCGGCACGGTGGAAGAGGTGCTCGTCGCCAAGGGCGATTTCCTCGAGGAAGGCACGCTGATCGCACGGATCGCGCTCGACGACCGCAGCGCCCAGGTCGCGCAGGCCGAGGCCGAGCTGTCGCGCCGCCAGGGCGAGTACGACCGGGTTTCGGGCCTGGCCGATCGCGGCTATTCGACCGCCGCCGAAGTCGAGGCCGCCCAAGCCGAACTCGCCAGCGCCAAGGCGGCACTGGCGGCGATCCGGCAGACCACCGGCGACACCGAGATCCGCGCGCCGATCACCGGCGTTCTCGACGCCTTCGACCTCGATCTCGGCGAATTCGTCGCCGCCAGCGCCGAGATCGGCCAGCAGATTGACATCGATCCCCTGACCGTCGACGTACAGATCGCCCAGCAGAATGTCGGCAAGGTCCGGGTCGGCCAGCCGGCCGCCGTCACCTTCATCACCGGCGAGGCGCGCGAAGGCACCGTGCGCTACATCGCGGCCAATGCCGATACCGCCACCCGGACCTTCCCGGTGGAGGTCGTGGTCAAAAATCCCGACCGCGACATCCCGGCCGGCATTTCGGCGCAGGTCCGCATCCCCACCGGCGAGACGCCGGCGCATTTCATCTCGGCGGCCCTTCTGGCGCTCGGCCCGGACGGCACGCTTGGCGTGAAGGCCGTCGGCGAAGACGACGTCGTCAGCTTCCACCCGATCGAACTGGTGCGCGCCGAGACCGACGGCATCTGGGTGAGCGGACTGCCCGAAGAGCTGCGCATCATTTCGGTGGGCCAGGGCTTCGTCGCGGCCGGCGAGACCGTGCGCGTGGTTGCGCCCGAACCGGGTAAGCCGGGCGAGCCGGAGACGGCAACGGATCCGCAGGTCGAGCTTCCCGAGCCGGCCCCCGACATCGTCGGCGAGACGGCCAGCGAACAGGAACAGGGCGACGGCGGGATCGTGGCGCAGGGCGATATCGACGCCGACATGCCGGAGGCCGCGACCACCGAAGAGAGCACGGAGACCGCTTCGATCGCCCCGCAGACCGCCGCCGAGATCGAAGCGTCGCTGGAGGCCCTGCCAGTGCGGGCGCTACAGCAGCGGCTGGAGACGCTCGGCTATTCGCCCGGCACCGTCGACGGCGTTCTCGGCGCATCGACCCGTGCGGCGATCCGCGCCTATCAGCGCGACAACGGCATGGAGGTCACCGGCGAAGTAACGCCGGCGCTGGCGGGCGCGCTGCTTCTCGACGACGCCGCGGAGACGGGCCAGTGAGAGCCCTCATCGACGCCGCCTTCGACCGGTCGCGCACGGTCCTTCTGTTCCTCATCCTGGTGCTGATCGCCGGCGTCGCCGGCTATCAGGCGATCCCGAAGGAATCCTCGCCCGACATCCCGATCCCGGTGATGTATGTGAGCGCGGTGCTGGAAGGCATCTCGCCGGAGGACAGCGAGCGTCTGCTGGTGCGGCCGCTGGAGACCGAACTGTCGTCCCTCTCCGGGCTCGACGAGATGGAGGCGCACGCTTCCGAGGGCTTCGCCTCGGTGCAGCTGAAATTCGAGGCGGGCTTCGACGCCGACGAGGCGCTGACTGACGTCAAGGACGCCGTCGACCGCGCCAAGCCGAACATGCCGGCCGAGGTCGACGAGCCGGTGGTCACCGAGGTGAACACCTCGCTGTTCCCCATCCTGACCGTCGTCCTGTCCGGGCCGATCCCCGAACGCTCGCTGGTCAACATCGCCAGCGACCTCAAGGACGATCTGGAAGCCCTGTCGGGTGTTCTGGAGATCGACATCGGCGGCGAGCGCGAAGAGCTGATGGAGGTCCTGATCGACCCCACGGTCTTCGAGACCTACAACCTGTCCTTCGACGAACTGGTCAGCCAGATCAGCCGCAACAACCGGCTGATCGCAGCCGGCGCGCTCGACACCGGGGCCGGACGCATCGTCCTCAAGGTGCCCGGCCTGATCGAGGATGCGCAGGACGTGCTCGACCTGCCGATCAAGGTCGACGGCTCGACGGTGCTGACCTTCAAGGACGTCGCCATTGCACGGCGCACCTTCGAGGACCCGGAGGGCTTTGCCCGCATCGACGGCGAACCGTCGCTGGCGCTGGAAGTGAAGAAGCGCTCGGGCGCCAACATCATCGAGACCGTGGACGCCGTCCGCGAGGTGGTCGCGCGCCAGAAGGAAGCCTGGCCCGAGACCGTCAGCGTGCGCTACCTGCAGGACGAGTCCGAGCAGGTGAAGACCATGCTCGGCGACCTGGAGAACAACGTCATCTCGGCCATCGTCCTGGTGATGATCGTCATCGTCGCGGCGCTCGGCTTCCGCACCTCGGTGCTGGTCGGCCTGTCGATCCCGGGCTCCTTCCTGGCCGGCATCGCGATACTCTGGCTCGCCGGCTACACGATGAACATCATCGTCCTGTTCTCGCTGATCCTCGTGGTCGGCATGCTGGTCGACGGCGCCATCGTCACCACCGAGCTCGCCGACCGGCGGCTTCTGGAAGGCGCCTCCCCGCGCGACGCCTATCGCCAGGCGGCCAAGCGCATGGCCTGGCCGATCATCGCCTCGACGGTCACGACGCTCGCTGTGTTCCTGCCGCTGCTGTTCTGGAGCGGGATCGTCGGCGAGTTCATGAAATTCCTGCCGATTACGGTGATGATCACCCTCACCGCGTCGCTGTTCATGGCGCTGGTCTTCATCCCCGTCCTCGGCGGCATGATCGGCAAGGCCCAGCCGATGCCGGCGCGCCAGCGCGCGGCCATCGAGGCCGCCGAGACCGGAGACATGTCGCAGATCGGCGGCTGGACCGGCACCTATCTGCGCGTCCTGCGCAGCGCCGTGAAGGCGCCCTTCGCCACGCTCGTCATCGCCACCGTCCTGCTCGTCGGCGCCTTCTACGGCTATTCGCAGCACGGCAAGGGCGTCGAGTTCTTCCCGTCGATCGAGCCGGAATTTGCCCAGGTACAGATCCGTGCCCGCGACAATTTCTCGATCTTCGAGCGCGACGCGCTGGTGCGCCGGGTCGAGAACCGGCTGCTCGGCATGGAGGAGGTGCAGACCGTCTATGCCCGCACGCTGAGCGAGGGCGGCGCCCGGCAGGTCGGCGCCGACGTCATCGGCACCGTCCAGCTCGAGCTCGACGAATGGGATCAGCGGCGCAAGGCGACCGCAATCTTCGACGACATCCGCGCCCGGGTCGCCGACATTCCCGGCATCACCGTCCAGGTGCAGCAGGAACAGAACGGCCCGGCCAGCGGCAAGCCGGTCAATCTCAAGCTGCTCGGCCCATCGCTGGACACGCTGGCCGACGGCATCGCCACGGCCCGCGGGCTGATGGAGGAGATCGGCGGCTTCACCAACGTCACCGACACGCGCCCCCTGCCCGGCGTCGAGTGGCAGCTGCAGGTCAACCGCGAGGAGGCCGCGCGCTACGGCGCCGACGTCTCGCTGCTCGGCCAGGCCGTCCGGCTGCTGACCGCCGGGATCGAGGTCTCCAACTATCGGCCCGAGGATGCCGGCGGCGACGGCGAGGTGCCGATCCGCGTTCGCTTCCCGGCCGGCGACCGGACGCTGGAGCGGTTGCAGGATCTGAGGATCCCCACCGCGCAGGGGCTCGTGCCGATCCGCAACTTCGTCTCCTTCAAGCCGGCGCCCAAGGTCGGCACGATCATCCGCATCGACCAGCGCCGGGTCATGGCGGTGGAGGCGGATGTCGCCGAGGGTCTGCTGGTCAACGACCAGATCGTCGCCCTGCGGCAGGCGCTGGAACAGGCCAGCCTGCCGCCCGGCGTCGATTTCCGCTTCGGCGGCGAGGCGGAGGACCAGGCGGAAGCGATGAGCTTCCTCGCCGGCGCCTTCGGTGCGGCGATCTTCCTGATGTTCCTGGTGCTGGTGACCCAGTTCAACTCGATCTACCAGGCCATCCTTGTGATGAGCGCCATCGTCTTCTCGACGGCCGGGGTGTTCTACGGCCTGCTCCTCACCGGACGCCCGTTCGGCGTGGTGATGGGCGGCATCGGCGTGATCGCGCTGGCCGGCATCGTGGTCAACAACAACATCGTCCTGATCGACACCTACAACGACCTGCGGCGCTCAGGCCAGCCGCCGCTGGAAGCGCTGCTGCGCACCGGCGCCCAGCGTCTGCGGCCGGTGTTCCTGACCTCGATCACCACCGTTCTCGGGCTGATGCCGATGGTGATCGGCGTCAATATCGACTTCATCCACCGCACCATGGCGTTCGGAGCGCCCTCGACCCAGTGGTGGACGGAGCTGTCGAGCGCCATCGCCGGCGGCCTGACCTTCGCGACGGTGCTGACGCTGGTGCTGACCCCGGCCATGCTGATGCTGGGCGAATGCCTGGTCGCCTGGTTCAAGCGCAAGCGTGGCGAGGACGTGCCGAGCCCGCTCATCGGCGATCCGCTGGCCAAGCACGCGCCGGCGCCGGCAAGCGCCGCGCCCGCCCCCGCCTGACGCCGCCGCAACCCGTGGCGTCGCCGCGGCTTCAACATGCAGAAAGGCCGGGGACATGCCCCGGCCTTTCGCTTGTCTGCACTGACCGGCAGGCGGTCACTCCATCTCGGCAGCCTTGTCGGTGACGACGCTGGTCCAGGCGCCCTCGGGCTCCTTGGTGATCACCGGGTCGGAGCCGCCCGACATCAGGACACCGACGGTGTTGTCGGCCGCCGCCGTCTCGAGCGCGCCGTCGTCACCGAGGAGCTTGGCGATCTCGCCCATCATGAAGGTCTGGTGCGCCATGGTCTGGGCGCCGGTCATGTCGTTGTCGAGAACAATCTCGGCCGCCTCTTCCGGGTTTTCGGCCGCATAGGACCACCCCTTCATCGACGCCTTCACGAAGCGGGCATAGGCATCCACCATCTCCGGCTTCTGCAGGTCCTCCTCGAGGACATAGAGGCCATCCTCGAGCGTCGCGACGCCCTGGTCGGTGTAGTTGAACACAACCAGTTCCTCGGCCGGAATGCCGGCGTCCAGAACCTGGCCGTATTCGTTGTAGGTCATGGTGGAGATGCAGTCGGCCTGCTTCTGGATCAGCGGGTCGACATTGAAGCCCTGCTTGATGACGGTGACGCCCTCGTCGCCGCCTTCGGTCGACAGGCCGAGCTGCGACATCCAGGACAGGAAGGGATATTCGTTGCCCGAGAACCAGACGCCGAGGGTCTTGCCCTTGAAGTCGGCAGGCTTCTCGATGCCGGTCTCCTTGCGACAGGTCAGCATCATGCCCGAGCGCTCGAAGGGCTGCGCGATGTTGACCAGCGCGACACCCTTTTCGCGGGCGGCCAGCGCCGACGGCATCCAGTCGACGACGATGTCGGCACCGCCACCGGCCAGCACCTGGACCGGAGCGATATCGGGCCCGCCCGGCTTGATGGTGACGTCGAGATCGGCCTCCTCGTAGAAACCCTTCTCCTTGGCGACGTAATAGCCGGCGAACTGCGCCTGGGTGACCCATTTGAGCTGCAGCGTCAGCGCATCCTGCGCCATTGCGGGCATCGCCAGACCAAGACCTGCCAACGCCACCGTGGCGCCTGCCAGTAGCTTCCTCATGCGCATTCTCCTTTGCTGCTGCGTTGCGTCGCCGCCTAGCCCTTGCGGTAGGACGGATGCCAGAAGGTCGTGATCCGCTCGATGACGGACAGAATGCCATAGGTCAGCGAGCCGGCGAGCGCGGCGACCGCGATCTCGGCCCAGACCATGTCGGTGTTCATCCGGCCGATCTCGGCCGAGATGCGAAAGCCCATGCCGACGATCGGCGTGCCGAAGAACTCCGCCACGATTGCACCGATCAGGGCGAGGGTCGAGTTGATCTTCAGCGCGTTGAAGACGAAGGGCATGGCCGCCGGCAGCCGCAGCTTCAGAAGGCTCTGCCAGGGTCCGGCGGCATAGGTGCGCATCAGGTCGCGTTCCATCGCCCCGGCCGCAGAGAGGCCGGCGACGGTGTTCACCAGCATGGGGAAGAAGGTCATCACCACGACCACGGCGGCCTTGGAGGGCCAGTCGAAGCCGAACCACATCACCATGATCGGCGCGACGCCGACGATGGGCAGCGCCGAGACGAGGTTGCCGACCGGCAGGAGGCCGCGCTTGAGGAAGGACGAGCGATCGACCAGCACCGCGACGGCGAAGCCGCTGGCACAGCCGATGACGTAACCCGCCACCACCGCCTTCAGGAAGGTCTGAACGAAGTCGACCCACAAGATCGGCAGCGAGTTGGCGATCCTGACACCGATGTCGGACGGGGCAGGCAGGAGCACGATCGGCACCTGCAGCGCCCGCACCACGAACTCCCAGAGGAACAGCAGCGAGACGCCGAAGACGACCGGGATGAGTACCTGGAGCGCGACGTGCCCTGCCCGCCCCCGCGGTTCGATCGCGGCGAGACTGACGGTCAGCCGCCAGGAGGCGGCCCAGAAGGCAAGGATCGCCAGGATCAGAAGCGGGCCGCGCTGGTCCACGCCGAGCAGCGCCAGAGCGGCGATCGCCGCCATCGCCGCAAGGCCACCGGTCAGGGCGATCGCGCCGGGACCGGGGCCGGCGCCGTTCCGCGCGGCGCTCATGGCCGGGCCCCCATGCGCTTGAGCGAGGCCTTCTCCCCGAGCCCGATCAGCCAGACGAGGACGCCCGCCATGATCGCGGCGGCGACGAGCGCCGACCAGATCTGGATGGTCTGGCCATAATAGGAGCCGGCCAGAAGCCGCGCGCCGAGACCGGCGACCGCGCCGGTCGGCAATTCGCCGACGATGGCGCCGACGAGAGCCGCCGCCACGGCGACTTTCATAGAGGTGAACAGGAACGGCATGGAGGCCGGCCAGCGCAGCTTGACCAGGGTCTGGCGCCGGGTTGCCGAATAGGTGTGCATCAGGTCGATCAACATCGCGTCGGGCGAGCGCAGCCCCTTCACCATGCCGACCGCGACCGGGAAGAAGGACAGATAGGTGGAGATGATCGCCTTGGGCAGAAGGCCGGTCACGCCGACGGAATTGAGGACAACGATCACCATCGGCGCGATGGCGAGGATCGGGATGGTCTGCGAGGCGATGATCCAGGGCATCAGGCTCTTGTCGAGCGTGCGCGAATTGAGGATGCCGACGGCCAAGAGCACGCCCAGGGCGGTGCCGATGAGGAAGCCGAGCAGCGTCGAGGAGAGCGTCACCCAGGCGTGGTAGAGCAGCGAACGCGGTGAGGAGGGTTTCACCCCGACCGTGGAGTTCCAGATTTCCACGACGATCTGATGCGGCGCCGGCAGCACCGGCCGCTCCGCCGACCAGGTGGCGGCGACTGTGTCGAGGGCGCCATAGGCCTCGCCGGCGCGCTCCAGCTTCACCGTCTCGGTCGCCCAGTTCATGCCGATCGCGGCGAGATACCAGATGGCGAGGATCGCCAGCACGACGGTCAGAACCGGCACGGTCCGTCCGTCACGCATGCGCCGCCCGAGCCGTCGCAGCGGACCGGCATAGCCGATAGCGGCGCCCGGCTCGGCGATGGGTGTCGACGGCGGCGTCATCGGTACCGCTCAGTCATAGCCGTGCCCTGCCCGCAGTCCCTCGCGCACCCTGTGGGCGATGGCGAGGAATTCCGGCGTGTCGCGAATGTCGAGGGGACGGTCCGGCCCGAGATCGCAGTCGATGATCTCATGAATACGGCCGGGGCGCGGGCTCATCACCACGATCCGTGTCGACAGGAACACCGCTTCGGGGATCGAATGGGTGACGAAGACGACGGTCTTCTGCGTCTTGGCCCAGAGCTTCAGCAGTTCCTCGTTGAGATGGTCGCGGACGATTTCGTCGAGCGCGCCGAAGGGTTCGTCCATCAGGAGGAGGTCCGGGTCGAAGCACAGGGCGCGGGCGATCGATGCCCGCTGCTGCATGCCGCCGGACAATTGCCAGGGATATTTGCGGCCGAAGCCGGCAAGGCCGACCAGTTCGAGATTGGCGTCGATCCGGCGTTTCCGCTCGGCCCGGTCGAAGCCCATGATCTCCAGTGGCAGCGCGACGTTCTTCTCGATGGTGCGCCACGGATAGAGCGCCGCGGCCTGGAAGACATAGCCATAGGCCCGCGCCTGACGCGCCTGATCGGGCGTCATGCCGTTGACCGAGATCGATCCGCCGGTCGGCTGCTCCAGATCGGCGATGACGCGCAAGAGCGTGGTCTTGCCGCAGCCGGACGGCCCGATGAAGGAGACGAACTCGCCGCTGTTCACGGTGAGGTCGATGCCCTTCAGCGCATGGACCGGCGTGTCGGCGGTCTCAAAGACGAGGTCGAGATTGCGGGCTTCGATGACGTTCACGTTGCGCCTTTACTCACCGCCACCTCGATTGGGTGGCCCACTTTCGCTTCGGCTAAAGACCGCAGTGCTTCAATGCCACCGACAGCGTGTTCGATGGCGGCGCGCAATCGCTGGTCATGTCCGGGCCGGAAACGGCCACCGCTCGTCGTTTCCTCACAACCACATATGCAACGTGGGCTGCTCGCCATAGTCAGACCCCGCTCGCCGGAATGCCGGTGCGCTCGATCTTGCGCGGCGCGGTGAGTTCCTTCCAGGTCGACAGCGCCTTGGCGGCGGGCGCGCTCGCGGGACGTTCGACGAAGCGGCCATTGCCCTTTTCGGCCCGCACGTCGCCCCCCTTGTAGGCGAGGCGGCCGCGCGAGAACGTCATCACCGGCAGGCCGGTCAGTTCGATGCCCTCGAAGACGTTGTACTCGATCACCGATTTCTGGGTCTTGGCCGAGATGGTCTTGGTCGCGGCCGGGTCGAAGATCACCAGATCGGCGTCGGCCCCGACGAGGATCGCGCCCTTCTTCGGATAGATGTTCAGGATCTTGGCGATGTTGGTGGAGGTGACGGCGACGAATTCGTTCATCGTCAGCCGGCCGGTGCCGACGCCCTTGGTCCACAGGACCGCCAGCCGGTCTTCGAGACCGCCGGTGCCGTTGGGGATCTTGGTGAAATCGCCGAGCCCCATGCGCTTCTGCTCGTCGGTGAAGGCGCAATGGTCGGTCGCAACGACCTGCAGCGAGCCGGCGGCAAGCCCCGCCCAAAGCGAATCCTGGTTCTTCTTGTCGCGGAAGGGCGGCGACATCACCCGGCGGGCGGCGTGCTGCCAGTCGGGATGGAAGTACTCGCTCTCGTCCAGCACCAGATGCTGGATCAGCGGCTCGCCATAGACCCGCATCCCCTTCTGGCGGGCCCGGCGGATCGCCTCGTGGGCCTGTTCGCAGGAGGTGTGGACCACGTAGAGCGGCACGCCCGCCTGATCGGCGATCATGATGGCGCGGTTGACCGCCTCGCCCTCGACCTCGGGCGGGCGGGAATAGGCATGGCCCTCCGGCCCATTGTTGCCCTCGGCCAGCAGCTTCTGCTGCAGGAAGGCGACGACGTCGCCGTTCTCGGCATGGACCAGCGGCATGGCGCCGAGCTCGGCGCAGCGGGTGAAGGACGCGAACATCTCGTCGTCATTCACCATCAGCGCGCCCTTGTAGGCCATGAAGTGCTTGAAGGTGTTGATGCCGGCCTCGACCACCTTGGGCATCTCGTCAAAATATTTCTGGCCCCACCAGGTCACGCCCATGTGGAAGGAATAGTCGGTGCGGGCCGGGCCGGCCTTCTGGAACCAGGTCTGCAGCGCGTCCAGCGGGCCCTGGCCGGGGGCCGGCAGGCAGAAATCGACGGTCATGGTGGTGCCGCCGGCCAGCGCCGCCGCCGAGCCGGAATCGAAATCGTCGGCCGAATGGGTGCCCATGAAGGGCATTTCCATATGGGTGTGCGGGTCGATGCCGCCGGGCATGACGTAGGTGCCGGAGGCGTCGATCACCTCGTCGCCGGACAGGTCTTGACCGATCGCCGCGATGGTATCGCCGTCGATCAGGATGTCGGCCTTGTAGGTGAGATCGGCGGTAACGATCGTGCCGCCCTTGATGACGATGGTCATGGTGACTCCTGGCTGGACGATGGAAGAATGGAAGGCGCAGCGCCGACGACGCCTGCCAGTTGCAGGAAGATCATCAGGGCGCGGTCGACCTCAAGCATGCGGTCCGGGTCGACACTGCCGATCGGCGCATAGACCTTTTCGCGCGGATAGGTCTGGAGCTTGTCGACCATCAACTGCGAGCGTTCCCGCAATCCGTTCGACGGCCCCGGCTCGACGGGAATGCGGATGGAGATATCCTTGCCAAGATCGGTGGTGAAGGGAACGACCGTGACACTGCCAAGATGTTCGGCGAAATGGTCGGCCTGCACGACAACAGCCGGCCTGGCCTTGCCGTAGTCTCCCTTTCCCGAGACGAGCACGACATCCCCTCTTCTCATTGAGGAAGATCGTCCCACAGATCGGCGACCTCGTCCGACAGGCGATCGATCTCTCCCGATCGGCGATCCGCCGCGTTGATCGCCCGGCAGTCCTTGTCCAACTGCGCCTGAAAGGCCGGATCGTTCCAGTTCGGCACCCAGACCTCCACGGGACGATATCCGCGAGCCAGAAGATCGGCCCGTTCCGCTTCGGTCAGTTCCTTCGGCCTGCCCATGACGACCTCCTGGCGTTGCGCGATCCCGGTCCAGCCTACTCCACGATCCCCGCGGTCTCCACGACTGCGCGCATCAGGACGTTGGCGCCGGCCGTCGCCCATTCCCTGGAAATCTCTTCCGCCTCGTTGTGGGACAGGCCGTCGACGCAGGGGCACATGACCATGGCGGTCGGCGCGACGCGGTTGATCCAGCAGGCGTCGTGGCCGGCGCCCGAGACGATGTTGCGGTGGGAATAGCCGAGTGCCTCGGAGGCGTCGCGGATCGCCGTCACGCAGGTCTCGTCGAAGGTCACCGGATCGAAATGGCCGACCTCGTCGACGGACACGTCGATGTCGAGCGCGTCGGCGATCAGGTCGATGCCGTCCTCGATGCGCTCGCGCATCGTGTCGAGGGTGTCCTTGGACGGCGAGCGGATGTCGACGGTGAAGACGCAGCGACCGGGAATGATGTTGCGCGAGTTCGGATGAACGTCGATCTGGCCGATCGTGCCGACGGCGTTCGGCTGGTAATCCATCGCCACCTCGTGGACGAGCTCGATCACCCGCGCCATGCCGAGGCCGGCATTGCGCCGCTTGTACATCGGGGTCGAACCGGTGTGGCTCTCCTTGCCGGTCAGGGTGACCTCGAGCCAGTAGAGCCCCTGCCCGTGGGTGACGACGCCGATGTCGATCCCCTCGTCCTCCAGGATCGGCCCCTGCTCGATATGCAGCTCGAAGAACGCCTTCATCTTGCGACTGCCGACCGGTTCGTCGCCCTGCCAGCCGATCCGCTGGAGTTCGGCGCCGAAGCTCTTGCCGGCGGCGTCCTCGCGGTCCTTGGCCCAGCTCTCTTCCAGAACGCCGGCGAAGACGCCCGAAGCCAGCATGGCCGGGGCAAAGCGGGTGCCCTCCTCGTTCGTCCAATTGGTGACGACGATCGGATGCCGGGTGCGGATATTGAGGTCGTTGAGGGTGCGCACCAGTTCGAGCCCGGCCAAGACGCCGAGGACGCCGTCATACTTGCCGCCGGTCGGCTGGGTATCGAGATGGCTGCCGACATAAACCGGCAGCGCATCGGGATCGGTGCCTTCGCGGCGAGCGAACATGTTGCCCATCGTGTCGAGGCCCATGGTCAGGCCGGCCGCCTCGCACCACGACTTGAAGAGCGACCGCCCCTCGGCGTCCTCGTCGGTCAGGGTCTGGCGGTTGTTGCCGCCGGCGACGCCCGGGCCGATCTTCGCCATCTCCATCAGCGAATCCCAGAGGCGGTCGCCGTCGATCTGGAGATTGGTGGCTGGGCTCATGGGGTCACTCTTTCGATCTGTTGCGGTGCCGTCAGGCGAGGGTCTTCAGAATGCCGCGCAGCGTCTCTACGATCTCGCCGATCTGGTCCTCGGAGATCATCAGCGGCGGCGACAGGGCGATGATATCGCCGGTCGTGCGGATCAGCAGCCCCTTTTCGTAGGCTTCCAGGAAGGCCGAGAAGGCGCGCTTGGTCGGCGCGCCGGCGATCGGCTCCAGTTCGATCGCGCCGATCATTCCAATGGTGCGGATATCGATCACATGGGGCTCGCCCTTCAGCGAATGGATCGCCTCGGCCCAGACCGGCTCCAGCGCCTTCGCCCGTTCGAACAGCCCGTCTTCCTTGTAGGTCTCCAGCGTCGCCAGGCCCGCCGCCGCGGCGATGGGATTGCCGGAATAGGTATAGCCGTGAGCGAATTCGATCAGATGCTCGGCACCGCCCATGAAGGCGTCGTAGATCTCGTCCTTCACATAGACCGCGCCCATCGGGATGACGCCGTTGGTCAGGCCCTTGGCGGTGACCATGATGTCCGGTGTCACGCCGAAATAATCGGCGGCGAAGGCCGTGCCCATGCGCCCGTAGCCGGTGATCACCTCGTCGAAGATGAGGAGGATACCGTGCTGGTCGCAGATCTCGCGCAGCCGCTTCAGATAGCCCTTGGGCGGCGGCAGGACGCCGGTCGAACCGGCCACCGGCTCGACGATCACCGCGGCGATGGTCGAGGGATCGTGCAGGGTGGCGATGCGCAGGAGGTCGTCGGCCAGTTCGGCGCCATGCTCCGTCTCGCCGCTGGAATAGCCGTTGCGGACCGGATCGTGGGTGTGGCGCATATGGTCGACGCCGGTCAGGAGCGTACCGAACATCTTGCGGTTGCCGACGATGCCACCGACCGAGATGCCGCCGAAATTGACGCCGTGATAGCCGCGCTCGCGCCCGATCAGGCGGAAGCGCGCGCCATCGCCCTTGGCCCGGTGATAGGCGAGCGCGATCTTCAGCGCGGTCTCGACCGACTCGGAGCCGGAATTGGTGAAGAACACGTGGTCGAGGCCGGACGGCGCGATCGCGGCAAGGCGCGAGGCCAGTTCGAAGGCCTTCGGATGCCCCATCTGGAAGGCCGGCGCATAGTCGAGCTCGGCCGCCTGCTTCTGGATCGCCTCGACGATCCGTGGCCGGCAATGGCCGGCATTTACGCACCACAGGCCGGCGGTGCCGTCCAGTACCTGGCGCCCGTCGGACGTGGTGTAGTGCATGTCCTTGGCCGCAACGAACATGCGCGGCGTCTGCTTGAACTGCCGGTTCGCGGTGAACGGCATCCAGAAGGCTTCGAGATTGTTGGGCGCGATCGGTGCGTTCTCGTTCATCGGCTGCCGCCTCAATGGGACGGTTCCGAAGCCCGGATCGTCCGAAATCTTGACTAAATGGTCAAAAGCGAGGCTAGAAGGTCGTCAGGAACCGGTCAAGCGTCCTGCTGAAGAACTGCGCAGAATATCGCAGTGCAAAATAGGCGGGCAGACTCCGGTTTGGAGAGGGCGGAACGCGTGGACCAGACAGTCGAGCATTCCGGCACGGAGTCGCCGCATGGCGACCGCCAGCCGACCCGCATCCAGGCGATCAACCGCGAGATCATCCTGGACGCTGCGCTCGAAGTGTTTTCGGTCAACGGCTTCCGGGGATCGACCGTCGACCAGATCGCCGTGCGGGCGAAGATGTCGAAGCCGAATCTCCTCTATTATTTCCGCCGCAAGCAGGACATCTACCGGGCGGTGCTGGAGCACACGCTGGACGACTGGCTGGCGCCGCTGGAAGCGATGAACGCCGACGGCGACCCGATCGAGGAGCTGCGCCGCTACATCACCGCCAAGCTGGCAATGTCGGAAGACAATCCGGCCGCCTCGCGCCTGTTCGCCAACGAGGTCCTGGCCGGCGCCCCGGTGGTCGGCGACTTTCTCGCCACCCGGCTCAAGCAGCTCGTCGACGTGAAGGCGCGGGTCATCCGCGACTGGGTCGATCGCGGCCAGCTCGCACCGGTCGATCCGTACCATCTGATCTTCATGATCTGGGCGACGACCCAGCACTATGCCGATTTCGACGTGCAGATCCGCGCGATCGTCGGTCGTCAGGTCGACGCGCCCGGCTTCCGCGAGCAGACCGCTCAGGCCGTGCTGTCGGTCGTCCTCAACGGCATCCGGCCACGGGACTGACGCTCATTCGCTTGTTGGACGGTCTGCGCTCGCCCGCCGCTCAGGCGGCAGTGGCGGCAGCGCCGCGCGGGTCGAGCGCGTCCTGGGTCAGCGCCTCGAATTCATGCGGCCAGCGGTCGGCGATCTCGACCAGCATCTTCGGCAGGTCCGAAGCCGGGCGCGGCCGCGAGAAATAATAGCCCTGCATCTCGCGGCATCCCTCGGCGTAGAGAATGCGCATCTGCTCCGGCGTCTCGATACCCTCGGCGATGACCCGCATGTCGAGGGCGTTGGACAGGCCGATGACCGAACGCACGATGGCGATGTTCTCCGGCCGCGACATGTCGCGCACGAAGGACTGGTCGATCTTGATCTTGTCGAATGGGAAGCGGTTCAGATAGCCGAGCGAGGAATAGCCGGTGCCGAAATCGTCCATCGAGATGGTCAGGCCCATCCGGCGGAACTCGGTCAGGATCGAGAGCACCTTGTCGCCCTCGTCGAGGAACAGGGATTCGGTGACCTCGATCTGCAGTCGCGACGGCTGCAGCCCGGACTTGGCCAGAACGCGCCGCACATCGGCGACGAGGGTCGGGCTCTTGAACTGCACCGCCGAGAGGTTGACCGAGATGGCGAGATCGCTGACCCAGCTCGACGCCTGCTCGCAGGCGGTTTCCAGCGCCCACAGGCCGATCTGGGTGATCAGCCCGGTTTCTTCGGCCAGCGGAATGAAGGTGGAGGGGCTGACGCGGCCGCGTTCCGGGTGGTTCCAGCGCAGCAGGGCCTCGAAGCCGCTGATCGCGCGACGCCCGGTATCGACGAAGGGTTGGTAGAACAGTTCGAACTGGCCCTCTTCGATCGCCTTCTGCAGGTCGATCTCCAGTTCGCGGCGCTGCTGCAGCTTCTGGCGCATGCTCGGCTGGAACATCCGGTAGCTGCTGCCGGCCGACTGCTTGGCCTGGTAGAGCGCGAGGTCGCAATTCTGCAGCGCGATCGCGGCGTCGAGATCCAGTGGACGCTTGCCGCCTGCAACATACAGGGCACCGACACTGCCGGAGGCGCTGATGTGGCGACCCTCGACCTCGAAGGGCTCATCGAAGCTGGCGACCATCGAACGGGCCAGATCCTCGGCATCGGCGGCGGAGCGGCCGCCGAGGAGGATGACGGCGAATTCGTTGCCGCCGAGGCGCGCGACCGTCGCCTTCGCGCCGGCCTTCTCGATCAGCCGCGCACCGCACTGGCGCAGGATGGCGTCGCCGACGGGATGACCATAGGTGTCGTTGATGGTCTTGAAGCCGCGAATGTCGATGACCGCGATGGTCAGCGCCTTGCGGCCCTTGCCGAGCGCCTCGTCGAGGATTTCGGCGAAGACGCCGCGATTGGGCAGTTCGGTTAGGGCGTCGTGGCCGGACAGGTGCTGCAGGCGCCGGGCGATCGCCTCGCGCTCGGTGATGTCCTCGAAGGTGATCAGAAGGCCGTCGCCGGACATGCCGCGACGCTTCACTTCCATGATCTGACCCTCGCCGACTTCCTGGACATGCGACGCCGTGTCGTTCGGGGCGACACGGCCGGTCAGCCGCGCATCGGTGAAGAAGTCGCGGGCGTTGGTGCCCGCCGGATGATCGCCGAAGAGTTCGGTGAAGGTCTCGTTGCACAGGATCATGCGCTTCTGGCCGTCCAGCATGCAGAGCGCCTGGGTCATGTTGTTCAGGGCCGCGGTCAGCTGGTCCTGCTGGGTGTTGAGCCGGCCGGCCATCAGGTCGACCTTGTCGAGCATCATCGTCTCGAGCTTCTCGCAATGCTCCTGCATCTGGCGCAGGGCATTCAGAACGTCGCGCACCTCGCTCGGGCCGCGGGCCTCGATCGTGTCGCACTCGATACCGCTGGCCAGGTTGCGGGCAAGACCCGACACCCGGCGCAGCGAGGCGCCGACGGAGCGCGACAGGAAGACGGCAAAGCCCGCCATGCCGATGAGGATCGCGGCCAGGCCGGCGAAATTGCGCAACCGCGCGCTCTCGATGGCGCCGACCGCTTCGGCCTTGGTCTGCACCAGGTCGGCGTTCATCGCCGTGACCGCGCGGTCGAGAACCAGTGCAGTGCTGGCGATCTCGCGAGCCGCCATGCGGGCTGACATGTTGCCGCCGGAGGCTTCCAGCCGGCTCAACGGATACAGGAGCTCGGACAGGATGGCCTGAACCTCGGCGGAGCCGGACTGGGCGAGGGCTGTCTGCACGTCGGCCTTGATCGACGAGATGGTGCGCATCGCCGGCTCCAGCCGGACCTGTGCGTCGTCGCCGCTGACTGTCTCCTGGGCGCCAAGGCTCTCGGCCAATGCGACCGTCTTGCCCTTGGCGACCTGGAGCCGCCCCAGCGGATCGATCCCGCCGTCGTAGAAATTTTGCGCGAAACCGAGGGACACGGACTGGGAATGATAGGAAAAGGCCGCGAACAGGAGCGCCAGCACCGCGAAGATCGAACTGCCGATAATGAGACGCAAATGGATCGACATACAGCTCATTTCCCAATCGACTGCCAGTTCAGGCAACCGCATTCTCGACGCGCACGCAGCAGTTCTGACAGAAGAATGCTTCGGCTAGGTTACTTCACGGTTACGTGACGACGGGTCGCGCGAATTATTTTCGCCGGTTTTTCAACCTGTGGCTTTGGCTGCATACCGGCCGGCCCGGCGTCCGGAGAACAGGCAGCCGCCAAGAAAGCCGCCCTCCAGTGCATTGTATCCGTGAACTCCGCCGCCGCCGAAGCCGGCGATCTCGCCGGCAGCATACAATCCCGGGATGGGGCGATCGTCCGCCGCGAGCACCCGGCCATCCAGATCCGTATGAAGACCGCCGAGCGTCTTGCGCGTCAGGACGTTCAGGCGGACAGCAATCAGCGGTCCATGGGCGGGATCGAGGATCGCATGGGGCCTGGCCGTCCGGATCAGCCGGTCACCGAGATACCGGCGGGCCCCGCGCAGCGCGATGATCTGCGCGTCCTTGGAGAAGGGGTTGGCGATCTCGCGATCGCGCGCGACGATCTGGGCTTCCAGATGTGCCCGGTCGAGCTTAGGCTCGCCGGCAATCGCGTTCATGCCGTCGACCAGTTCGCCCAATGTGTCGGCAACGACGAAATCCTCGCCATGCCGCTTGAACGCCTCGACCGGCGGCGGTGCGTTGCGGCCGCGCCGGTTGCGCAGCACCGCGCGCCAGTCCTTGCCGGTCATGTCCGGGTTCTGTTCGGACCCGGACAGCGCGAATTCCTTCTTGATGATCGACTGGGTCAGCACGAACCAGGAATGGCAATGGCCGGTCGACAGGATCCGCTTGAGGGTCGCCAGCGTGTCGAAGCCCGGCAGCGCCGGCGGCTCCATGCGATTGCCGAGCGCATCGAACCACAGGGACGACGGGCCGGGCAGGATGCGGATGCCGTGCATCGGCCAGATCGGATCGTGATTGGTGACACCCTCGGTATAGTGCCACATGCGGTCGCGGTTGATGACGCGGCCGCCGGCCGCCTCGGCGATCTCCAGCATGCGTCCGTCGACATGGGCCGGCACGCCCGAGATCATCTTCTGCGGCGCAGGTCCGAGCCGCGCGACCGGCCAGTTGCGCCGTACCAGCTTGTGATTGCCGCCGACCCCGCCGGCCGTCAGCAGGATCGCACCGGCCTCGATCTCGAAATCGCCGATCACCACGCGCGACGAGGTCTCTCCGCGGGCCGTCGTCGCCGGGGCGAGAATCTCGCCCGCCACGCCCGTCGCCGTGCCGTCGACGATCCGCAATTCGCTGACCCGGTGGCGGCCCTTCAGGATGATGCGCCCGGCGGCCATGTGCGCGCGCACGCGCCGCTCGAAGGGCGCAAGCACGCCGGGACCGGTGCCCCAGGTGATGTGAAAGCGCGGCACGGAATTGCCGTGGCCGGTGGCCAGGCTGCCGCCGCGCTCGGCCCAGCCGACGACCGGAAACCAGCGCAGGCCCATCGCATGCAGCCAGGGCCGCATCTCGCCGGCGGCGAACTCCACATAGGCCTCGGCCACGATGCGCGGCCAGTGGTCCTCCTCGCGGTCGAAACCGGCCGAGCCCAGCCAGTCCTGCAGCGCCAGTTCGCGGCTGTCGCGAATTCCGAGGCGGCGCTGTTCGGGGGTGTCCACCATGAACAGGCCACCGAGCGACCAGAAGGCCTGCCCGCCAAGATGATCGGCGCTCTCCTGATCGACGATGACGACACGGCGTCCGGCGTCGGCCAGTTCGCTCGCCGCCACCAGTCCGGCCAGACCGGCACCCACGACGACCGCATCGGTGCGTTCGCTCAAATCGGTCCCCTCCCCCCGATGCTTGTCCCGATGCCGCCCTCCGCCAGCCCGGACATGCCTACGGCCGTCGCCTCCACGCGACGCCGGGTTGCGTCACTCGGCGGCGTCGGGCAGCACCACCGGCTCGGCGGCGTGCTGCTGGCGCTCCTTCGCCATCGGATTGTTCGGATGGCTGGTCCAGTTGCCGTAGGTGTCGGGGATCGGCCGCTTGGTGCGCGGATCGAAGCCGGTGATCCGCTCCATGGTGATGCAGTCCTCGACCGGGCAGACATCGACGCACAGATTGCAGCCGACGCATTCCTCGTCGATCACCTCGAACTTGCGAATGCCATCGACCATGCTGGTGATCGCCTGGTGCGAGGTGTCCTCGCAGGCGATGTGGCAGCGCCCGCAGGAGATGCACTTGTCCTGGTCGATCCGCGCCTTGGTGACGTAGTTGAGGTTGAGATACTGCCAGTCGGTGACGTTGGGTGCGGCGCGGCCGCGGAAATCCTCGATCGAGGCATAGCCCTTCTCGTCCATCCAGTCGGACAGGCCGGAGCTCATCTCCTTCACCACCTTGAAGCCGTAGGTCATCGCCGCCGTGCAGACCTGCACCGTGCCGCAGCCGAGCGCGATGAACTCCGCCGCGTCGCGCCAGGTGGTGATGCCGCCAATGCCGGACATCGGCATTCCGGCCGTTTCGGGATCGCGGGCGATCTCCGCCACCATGTTGAGCGCGATCGGCTTGACCGCCGGCCCGCAATAGCCGCCATGGCTGCCCTTGCCGTCGATGGTCGGGGTCGGGGCGAAATTGTCGAGGTCGATGGAGACGATCGACGAGATGGTGTTGATCAGCGACACCGCGTCGGCGCCGCCCTTCCGGGCCGCCCGGGCCGGAAAGCGGATGTCGGTGATGTTCGGGGTCAGCTTGACGATGACCGGCAGCTTCGAGTGCTGCTTGCACCAGCGCGCGACCATCTCGATATATTCAGGCACCTGACCGACCGCCGCGCCCATGCCGCGCTCGCTCATGCCGTGTGGGCAGCCGAAATTCAGCTCCACGCCGTCGGCGCCGGTCTCCTCGACGAGGGCGAGGATCTTCTGCCAAGGCGCCTCCTCGCAGGGCACCATCAGCGACACGATCATCGCCCGGTCGGGCCAGTTGCGCTTGACCCGCGCGATTTCCTCGAGGTTCGTGTCGAGCGCCCGGTCGGTGATCAGCTCGATATTGTTCAGACCCAGCAGCCGCCGGTCGGGACCATAGATCGCGCCGTAGCGCGGGCCGTTGACGTTGACCACCGGCGGGTCCTCGCCAAGGGTCTTCCAGACGACCCCGCCCCAGCCCTGCTCGAAGGCGCGCTGGACGTTGTATTCCTTGTCGGTCGGCGGCGCCGAGGCGAGCCAGAACGGGTTCGGCGAGGAGATGCCGAGGAAATTCGTCGCGAGATTGGCCATGGCTCGTTCTCCCTAGATCCGACCGGGGGTCAGTGCTTCGACCGCATCGGACATGACACCAGCGATCCGGGCGCCGAGCCCCTTCTCAGCCGCCAGCTCCGCATGGATGCTTTCGGCTGCAACCTTGCCGTCCTCAACGGCCACGACGGTAAGGTCCTCGCCCTCGAAGATGCAGTCGCCGCCGGCCCAGACGCCCTTCAGCGAGGTGCGCCGCTCGGCATCGGCGTGGATGCGGCCGCGCTCCAGCGCGATGCCGTCGCTCTCGTCGTCGAGACCGTCGGGCAGGAAGCTCTGGCCGATCGCCTTGAAGATCTGGTCCGCCTCGATGGTCACCGTCTCGCCGGTGCCCGTCAGCCGCCCGTCCTCGATGGTCGTTCGCTCCAGTTCGATGCCGCGGACATGGCCGCCCTCGGCGAGAATGCGCTTTGGCTGCAGATGGCAGCGGATCTGCACGCCGCGGGTCTGGGCGATTTCCTGCTCGTAGGCCGAGGCGTTCATGGCGTCCTGGCCCCGGCGATAGGCAATGGTCACCTCCTCCGCGCCGAGCGCCTTGGCCTGCACCGCCGCGTCGACGGCGGTCATGCCGCCGCCGATGACGACGACGCGGCGGCCGACCGGCAAATTGGCGAGATCGGTGGTCTGGCGGAGATCGGCGATCCAGGCGACGGCGTCGGCCGAACCGCTGCTCGTCTCGCCCTCGGCGCCGAGGGCGTTGACGCCGGCCAGCCCGAGCCCGAGGAAGACCGCATCATAGTCGCGGCGCAGATCGGCGAGATGGATGTCGCGGCCGAGCGCCTTGCCGGTTTCCAGCGTGATGCCGCCGATGGACAAGATGAAGTCCACCTCGCGCTGGGCGAACTGTTCCGTCGCCTTGTAGGCGGCGATGCCATATTCGTTGAGGCCACCGGGCTTGGGCAGTGCGTCATAGAGCGTGACGTCGTGCCCGTGCAGGGCGAGCCGATGGGCGCAGGAGAGGCCCGCGGGGCCGGCGCCGACGACGGCGATCGTCTTGCCGGTCGGTTCGGCGCGGGTGAAGGGATGCTCGCCCGTCTCCATCAGATGGTCGGTCGCATAACGCTGCAGGAGGCCGATCTTCACCGGCTTGCCCTCGCCCACCTCGCGGACGCAGACCTCCTCGCACAGGGTCTCGGTCGGGCAGACCCGGGCGCACATACCACCGAGTATGTTCGACGAGAGGATGGTCTTGGCCGCACCGGTCGGGTTGCCGGCCTGGATCTCGCGGATGAACAGCGGGATGTCGATCGAGGTCGGACAGGCCGTCATGCACGGCGCGTCGTAGCAGAAATAGCAACGATCGGCCTCGACCAGCGCCTCGTGCTGTTCGAGCGGCGGATGGATATCAGAGAAATTGCCCGCCAGCTTGTCGGAAGCGAGGCGCCCTGCGCCGATATCGGGCCGGAACGGTCGGGTTTCGTTCATGCGTCGCATCCCCCTCGAAACCTTCCAGGGAGCCGGCGACGGCGATCTTCCGGCCTTCGACGGCTCGTGGAAGATTAGAATGATGCCAGTTTTTCAAAAGGTCAAATTTTTTATCGTCTGGTCAAAAATTGACCCGATTGCCTCTCGTACAACAGCGATTATTGCCGCCACTGCCTGGGCGATGACCGCGATCCGACGGGCGCGTGCCGAACGCGACGCCGGTCCCGACGCGCGCGGGCCGTGCGCCGTTAGATGCAGAAGAGGATTGAAGCCCGGCCTACTGGCCGGTGGCCGTCTGCAGGGTGCCGCCGAGATTGCGGCCCATATTGCCGACCTGTCGGCCGAACTCCTCGCGGCCGCGCTGGCTGATGAGCGCGCCGGGGGCGGTGACGACAGCACCGGCCGCCGAGCCGACGGTCTGGGCCGTGCCGAGGGCCGCTGCGCCCAGGGTCTCGCCAAGGGAGATGCCCTCTTCGCCGATCGCCTGCCCGGCAATCAGCCGCTGGCCGATCAGCCGCACGATCTGCGGGCTCTCGGCGAATTTCGAATGATTGAGGGCCGAGCCCGACTGCAGCGCCGACAGGTCGATCACGTCGACGCCCTTGGCCTCGATGCCGCTGCGATACGGTTCCTGCGACACGTCGATGGCGCCGAGGCGCTGGACGCCGCCGGCCAGCCGCCGCGACACCTGCAGGGCGCGGTCGTCGGTCGAGGCGAAGATGGTCAGCCGCGTGCGCTGCGTGTCGATCTCGTCGAGCTGGTGGGAGAAGACATCGACGTCGAGATCCGGCGAGGCGAGGATCACGTTGCGGACCTTGGCCGGCAGCTTGCCGCGGCGGATCGACAGCTGGCGCAGCGCCTCCATGGTCAGCCAGCTTCCCATCGAATGGGCCATCACCGTGACATTGCGCACGCGCGGATCGTCGGCGGCCTTCTCGATGATCTCTTCCAGCGCGTTGCGCGAGAAATTGGCGCTCTCGCGATCGTAGAGATAGTCGAAGACGCTGCCGTGCGACGGCCAGGAAAACAGGATCGGCGCCGCCGAGGCCGCCGTGTCATGGGCGATCTGGGCGAAGCGGAAGACCGATTCCTCGTAGGTCGTGTTGAAGCCGTGGACGAAGATCAGGACGTCGCCCTGCTTGGTGCCGGCCACCCGGTCGAACCAGCGCTGCGCCGCCGCATCGTCCATCGGCGCCAGCTTCAGCACCGCGAATTCGGTCTGCGGATTGGCCGCGTTGGCAGTGGGATAGGTCAGTTCACCGGCATTGCGATTGGCGGAGGGCGGGACCGAGACGACGATGTTGTCCACCGACAGGGTGTTGCCGCGATTGCCGGTATAGACGACGCCGGCGACCGGCGACGGCGCGCGCGTTGTGGCGACCAGCATGTCGACCGTGCTGGCGCCGGCGACGGTTCCGGCGATCGGCACCATCGTGCCCAGGGGCCGCCCCGCACAGCCCGCAACGGCGAGAAGCAGGCAGACAAGAAGCGACAGGCCGGGGCGAGGAAGGCTGCAGGTCAGGATCGAAGCCTCCGATGGGCGCGGAACGGGACAGGCCGGCGGGCAATCCGCCTCGCTGGACATCACGGCGGCACGGCGGCCGACGTCAGGCACCGAAAAGCCGACGTTGGTTGCCAGTGAACCGCGCCTTCGGCATAGCCGCTCCGGAGGCGAATCTCCAGACCGGGCGGTCGTCCAGCATGGCGCCGCACTGTCGCTCGCGGAGCCGGCAAGACCGCTGCAACCCGCACCGCCCCGTCAAACCCGCCGGAATTTCAGACAATTTTAACGATGCCGGCCGATAGGCCGCCGGGCGCCGCGTCATCTGAACGCCCGGTTAAGAAATTTCGGCGATTTGTCGGGTTTGGGCGCCGGCGATGCTGGCCGTGCCCCGACACCCTGCCGAGGCTTGCCGCATGGCATTTCGACCCACCATCACGCGCGCCCGGGCGACACTGGCGCTCCTTGCCCTGGTCACGGTGCTGGGCGCCTGCGCCGGCGGGCCGCGCCTGCGGCCGATGACGGCACATGAATGCATGACGCGGGTGATGTATTTCGAATCCAACCGCAGCAGCGAAGAGGGCATGATCGCGGTCGGCACCGTGGTGATGAACCGGCTGGAGAGCGGCCGCTACCCCAAGACCGTCTGCGGCGTCGTCGGCCAGAAGAACCAGTTCGCGCCGGGCGTCCTCACCCGCTCGATGGAAAAGGGCAAGGATCTCGCCTCGCGGACGGCCACAAAGGTGCTGAACGGCGCCCGCCACCGCAATGTCGAGAAGGCGATGTTCTTCCACACCGCCGGCATGACCTTCCCCTATACCAACATGCATTACCTCGTCGAAGCGGGCGGCAACGTCTTCTACGAGAAACGCAAGAATGCCCGCCGGCTGAGCGACCCGCCGTTCCGCAATCCCGAGCCCTACGATCCCCGGCGCCCCGCTGCCCAGCCGTCCGCCATGGCGACCATGGCCGCGTCCCGGTCGGCGGGTTCCACCAGCGCCGCGCTGGAGCCGATCAGCATCGACGATCTGATCCGCGCCGACCGCTACTGATCCCAGCCTCGCTCGCCTCACAATGGCGCGCCTTTTCCGCGACGGCCCCTTTGCGTACGGATCGCGCATGGGCCATAGCGGGGCCTTGCGTATCCACAGGGGATGCGCAGCGCCTTCTGGAGATCAGCCGTGCCGACGATCCGCTTTTCCGCCAATCTCGGATTCCTGTGGCAGGAGCTTGCCCTGCCCGACGCCATCCGGCGCGCCAGGGACGCCGGCTTCGACGCGGTCGAATGCCACTTCCCCTATGCGGTCGATCCGGCCGCGGTGAAGGCCGCGCTCGACGAGACCGGCCTGAAGATGCTCGGCCTCAACACCAGCCGTGGCGACCGCGAGGGTGATTTCGGCCTCGCCGCCCTGCCCGACCGGGTCGAGGAAGCCCGCGCTGCCATCGACCAAGCCGTTGACTATGCCAGGGCGATCGGCGCCGGCGCGGTGCATGTCATGGCCGGCAAGTCGCAAGGCGTGGACGGCGCGCAGGCGACGTTCGAGGCCAATCTCGCCTATGCCTGCGAGGCCGCCGGCGACATGACGATCCTCATCGAGCCGATCAACCAGCGCGATGCGCCGGGCTATTTCCTGTCCTATCAGGCGCAGGCCGCCGACATCGTCGCGCGGGTCGGCAAGCCCAATCTGAAGATCATGTTCGACTGCTATCACGCGCAAATCATGGAGGGTGATCTCCTCAAGCGCTTCGAGCAGCATCTGCCGATGATCGGCCATCTGCAGATCGCCGCCGTTCCCTCGCGCGGTGAGCCCGACGAGGGCGAAATTGCCTATGATCGCCTGCTGCCGGCCATGGCCGACCTCGGCTGGGACGGCCATGTCGGCGCGGAATACCGCCCGCGCACGACGACCGACGCGGGCCTCGGCTGGATGAGCGCCTACAAGTCGCACGCGCGCAGCTGACACCCAGCACCAAATCACCCGGCTGCCGATTCATACACCGCGTGACACCGCGTCACGGGTTGGAACCGGCGCCGAGTTAATGTATACATTGCGTCAGAGGCTGCCCGCGCTGCGGATGCAACCAGAGATCGACGTTCCGGAGACCCCATGACCAACGACATCAAAGCCGGCCCGCTGCGCTCGCGCGCGTGGTTCGACAATCCTTCCAATCCGGACATGACCGCGCTGTATCTCGAGCGCTATCTGAATTTCGGCCTCAGCCAGGAAGAGCTGCAGTCGGGCAAGCCGATCATCGGCATCGCCCAGACCGGCTCCGATCTCAGCCCCTGCAACCGCCATCATCTCGAACTCGCCAAGCGGGTCCGCGAGGGCATTCGCGAGGCTGGCGGCATCGCGCTGGAGTTCCCGGTCCATCCGATCCAGGAGACCGGCAAGCGCCCGACCGCGGGCCTCGACCGCAACCTTGCCTATCTCGGCCTCGTCGAGGTGCTCTACGGCTACCCGCTCGACGGCGTCGTGCTGACCATCGGCTGCGACAAGACCACCCCCGCCATGCTGATGGGCGCGGCCACCGTCAACCTGCCGTCGATCGCGCTGTCGGTCGGCCCGATGCTGAACGGCTGGTTCCGCGGCGAGCGCACCGGTTCGGGCACCATCGTCTGGAAGGCCCGCGAGATGATGGCCGCCGGCGAGATCGACTATGCCGGCTTCGTCAAGCTGGTCGCCTCCTCGGCGCCGTCGACGGGCTATTGCAACACCATGGGCACGGCCTCGACGATGAACTCGCTGGCCGAGGCGCTGGGCATGCAGCTGCCGGGCTCGGCGGCAATCCCCGCGCCTTACCGCGATCGCCAGGAGGTCGCCTATCTGACCGGCAAGCGCATCGTCGAGATGGTCCACGAAGACCTGAAGCCGACCGACATCATGACCAAGGACGCGTTCATCAACGCGATCCGCGTCAATTCGGCCATCGGCGGCTCGACCAACGCGCCGATCCATCTCAACGGCCTTGCCCGTCACCTCGGCGTCGAGCTGACCATCGACGACTGGCAGACCTATGGCGAGGAAGTGCCGCTGCTGGTCAATCTGCAGCCGGCCGGCGAGTATCTCGCGGAAGACTATTACCATGCCGGCGGCGTGCCGGCGGTGGTAAACCAGCTGATGGAAAGGGACCTGATCCACGAGGACGCCCCGACCGCCAACGGCAAGACCATCGGCGACAATTGCCGCGGCGCGATCATCGAGGACGAGAACGTCATCCGGCCGATCGACCGGCCGCTGATCGACCATGCCGGCTTCCGCGTCCTGAAGGGCAATCTCTTCGATTCCGCCATCATGAAGCTGTCGGTGATCTCCAAGGAGTTCCGCGACCGCTACCTCTCCAATGCCGACGACCCGATGGCCTTCGAGGGCAAGGCGATCGTCTTCGACGGCCCGGAGGACTACCACCACCGGATCGACGATCCGGCGACGGCGGTCGACGAGCGCTCGGTCCTGTTCATGCGCGGCGCCGGCCCGATCGGCTATCCGGGCGCGGCGGAAGTCGTGAACATGCGGGCTCCCGACTATCTCCTGAAGCGCGGTATCCACTCCCTGCCCTGCATCGGCGACGGCCGGCAGTCGGGCACGTCGGGCAGCCCATCGATCCTCAACGCCTCGCCCGAGGCGGCAGCCGGCGGCGGTCTCGCCATCCTGAAGACCGGCGACATGGTGCGCATCGATCTGGGCCGCGGCACGGCCAACATCCTGATCTCCGACGAGGAGCTCGCCGCGCGTCACAAGGCGCTCGAGGAAGCCGGCGGTTACGCCTATCCGGCGCACCAGACGCCCTGGCAGGAGATCCAGCGCGGCATCGTCTCGCAGCTCTCCACCGGTGCGGTGCTGGAGCCGGCGATCTCGTATCAGCGCCTCGCCCAGGGCGGCATCGACGGCAAGTCCGCCCCGGTGCCGCGCGACAACCACTGATCTGACGGGGCGGACCGCGCATGACGCGGCCCGCCCTTTTCACACCATCGCCGCGCATCGCTTCGCGCACCGAGAGGAACGGGACAGAGCCATGACGAAACGCCTGGACGGCAAGACCGCCGTCTGCACCGCGGCCGGCCAGGGGATCGGCCGCCAGGTGGTCGAGACCTTCCTGAAGGAAGGCGCCACCGTCTATGCAAGCGATCGCGACGCGGAGAAGCTGGAAGGCCTCGACGCCTTCGGCCCGGTCCATACTGCCGCGCTGGACGTGACCGACGGCGAGGCAGTGAAGGCGTATCTTGCCGGCGTGCCGACCCCGGACATCCTGTTCAACTGCGCCGGCTACGTTCACCACGGCACCATCCTCGACTGCGACGACGCGGCCTGGGACTTCTCCTTCGACCTCAATGTGCGCTCGATGCACCGGATGATCGCCGGCCTGCTGCCGCGCATGCTCGAGGCGGGCGGCGGCTCGATCGTCAACATCTGCTCGGCTGCCGGTCCGGTCAAAGCCGCCCAGAACCGCTATGTCTACATGGCGACCAAGGCCGCGGTGGCGGGCCTCACGCGATCGGTCGCGGTCGATTTCGTCGGTAAGGGCATCCGCTGCAACGCCATCTGCCCCGGCACGATCGAATCCCCCTCGCTGGAGGAGCGGATCGCCGATCTCGGCAAGACGATCGGCGGCACCGACAAGGCCAAGGCGATGTTCATCGAGCGCCAGCCCATGGGCCGCCTCGGCAAGCCGTCGGAGATCGCCATGCTGGCGGTTTATCTCGCCTCGGACGAGAGCGCCTTCACGACAGGAACAATGCAGGTGATCGACGGCGGCTGGACGCTCTAGGAGCGCAGCACACGCGACGCCACCGAACGACAACAGGGAAGAGGACACGATGCGGATTCTGGTACTGGGCGCCGCCGGCATGGTTGGCCGGCAGCTGATCGAGGCAATCATCGCCGACGACACGCGCCTCGGCGACAAGGTCACGGAGATCGACGCCTTCGACGTCGTCAAGCCGGCCTTCGACAGCCAGGCCGGCGGCATCACCATCGAGTGCAGCGCCGGCAACATCGCCGACGAGGCGACGGTGCGCGCCCTGGTCGACAAGCGGCCGGACATGATCTTCCATCTCGCCGCGATCGTTTCCGGCGAGGCCGAGGCCGAGTTCGAGAAGGGCTACGCCATCAATCTCGACGGCACGCGCTATCTGCTGGAAGCAATCCGCCAGCAGGACGGCGTCTACCGGCCGCGCCTCGTCTTCACCTCCTCCATCGCCGTCTTCGGCGCGCCGTTCGAGGACCCGATCACCGACACCTTCCTGTCGGCGCCGCTGACCAGCTACGGCGCCCAGAAGGCAATCGGCGAGCTGCTGCTGTCGGATTACAGCCGCAAGGGCTTCGTCGACGGCGTCGGCATTCGCCTGCCGACCATCGTCGTGCGCCCGGGCAAGCCGAACAAGGCCGCGTCGGGCTTCTTCTCGGGCATCATCCGCGAGCCGCTGGCCGGCCACGAGGCGATCCTGCCGGTCGACGACAGCGTGCGCCACTGGGTCGCCAGCCCCGCCGCCGCGGTCGGCTTCCTGCTTCATGCCGCGACGATGGACACCGAGACGCTGGGTGCCCGCCGCTGCCTGACCATGCCGGGCCTGTCGATCACCATCGGCGAGATGATCGAGGCGCTGCGCGAGGTCGCCGGCGACGAGGCCGTCGCCCTGATCCGCCGCGAGCCGGACGCCACCATCGAGAAGATCGTCGCCGGCTGGCCGCGTGATTTCGACGCCTCGCGGGCATCCGAGGTCGGCTTCGTCGCCGACGACAATTTCGCGGACATCATCCGCGCCCATATCGCCGACGAAGCGGCACGCAACGCCGCGGCCTGACCGCCGCGCAGCGTCCCCGGCATTCGACCAGGAGTGTACATGACGAACCGTCCCAGCATTGGCTTCATCGGCGTCGGCCTGATGGGCCACGGCATGGCCAAGAACATCGTCGAGGCCGGCTACACGCTGACCGTCCTCGCCCATCGCAACCGCGAGCCGATCGAGGATCTGAAGTCCCGCGGCGCCAGTGAGGCCGACAGCGTCGTCGGCGTCGCGAAGGCAGCCGAGATCGTCTTCCTCTGCCTGCCGGGCAGCCCGCAGGTGGAAGCCGTCGTCGGCGAGATCCTCGCCGCGAACGGCGCCTGCAGGACGATCATCGATTGCTCGACCGCCAATCCGGTCTCGACGCGGGCGCTGGCCGAACGCTGCAGCAAGGCCGGCGTGACGCTCATCGACGCGCCGCTGTCGCGCACGCCGAAGGAAGCCTGGGAGGGCACGCTCGACACCATGGTCGGCGCGTCCGAGGCGGATTTCGAGCGGGTGAAGCCGCTTCTGGAGACCTGGGCCGGCAAGATCGTGCGGGTCGGCGACATCGGCGCCGGGCACACGATGAAGCTCCTCAACAACTTCGTCTCGCTCGGCTATGCGGCGCTCTATTCCGAAGCGCTGGCGATCGGCGCCAAGAACGGCATCGACGCCAAGACCTTCCACGGCGTGATCAGCGGCGGCCGCATGGATTCGGGCTTCTACCAGACCTTCATGAAATACGTGGTCGACCGCGACCGCGACGCCCACAAGTTCACGATCCGCAACGCCCACAAGGACATGCGCTACGTGGTGTCGATGGCCGACCAAAGCGGTATTGCCACCCATGTTTCGGCGTCGGTAAAGAACGGCCTCGCCACGGCCGAGGCGATCGGACGCGGCAGCGACTATCTGCCGATGCTGTCCGACATCGTCTTCGAGCTGAACGGGGTCGCAACGCCCGACGGCTCGAAGAGCTGACGAAGACGACCGGGAGAAGGATCCCCGGCAGATGAACAAGGGAGGCCGGCACTGACGAAACAGGATGCGACGAATGCACCCCATCGCCGTCCTCCCGCCAGCGGCTCGCGGCCCCGACCGAGCATGCAGGGCGTCGCCAAGATGGCGGCACGCGAGCGGGCCTATCACGAGCTGAAGTACCGGATTCTGGAGGGTCGCCTGCCGCCCGGCACGACACTCCTGGAGACGGAGGTCGCCAATCTCCTGTCGCTCAGCCGCACGCCGATCCGCGAGGCACTGATCCGCCTGGAGGAGGAAGGGCTGGTCGAGGTGAAGCCCCGGCACGGGGTCACCGTGCGTGCGCAGTCGCTCGACGATCTGGCGGAAATCTATGAAGTCTTTTCGGCGCTGGAGGTGCAGGCCGCGCGCCTTGCCGCCGTGCGCGGGCTGGAGCCGAGCGAGAGCGAACGGCTGAAATCGCTGATGGACCAGATGGAGAAGGCGACGCGCAGCGACGACATCGAGCGCTGGTCGCAGTTCGACGACGCCTTCCATTCGGACATCGTCTCGCTGTGCGGCAATTCCCGCCTGCAGGCGACCCTGCGGCAATATTGGGAGCAGCAGTACCGGGCCCGCATGGCGATCATTCCGCTGCGCATCAAGCCGGTCCAGTCCGACCAGGAACACCGGCAGATCGTCCAGGCGATTCTCGACCGCGACAGCGAGGAAGCCGGGCGCCTGCACCAGCTGCACCGCGACCGCACCGACCGGCAGGCGCTGGAACTGCTGCGCCGGCAGGCCGGCAAGCTCTAGCCCGCCGGGGCCCGCCCCGCAGCGCTTGCACTCGACGCTGGGGAAACCTTCAGGGCCCGGGACCCGGTTTGACGGCCGGAAGGCTTGACCTTGCGCGGCCTTGCCGCTAGTCACAAATCGCAATTCTGGGCGTGGCACTGCCGCGCCTGTTTGTTTTCGCCCATTCAGTAACCGACTGACAAGAAGACGGTCCGGGTCCTGCGGGACACGAGAACCGATCGAACGAACGGAGCTAAAATGTTCGCAGTCATTAAGACCGGTGGCAAGCAGTACCGCGTTGTCCCCAACGACAAGTTCACCATCGAGCGTCTCCCGGGCGCCGCCGGTGATCTCGTGACCTTCAACGAGGTCCTGATGGTCGGTTCGACCATCGGTGCGCCGTTCGTTCAGGGCGCTGCCGTCACGGCCGAGATCGTCGAGCAGACCCGCGGCAAGAAGGTGATCTCCTTCAAGAAGCGTCGTCGCCAGAACTCCAAGCGTACCCGTGGCCACCGTCAGGACCTGACGATGATCCGCATCGCCGAGATCCTGACCGACGGCAAGGCCCCGTCGCAGACCGCCGCCGCGCCGAAGCCGGCCAAGGTCGCTGCGCCCAAGCCGTCCGCCGAGACGACCGACGCCACGCCGGACGTGCCGATGTTCACCGCCCCGACCGGCGGCGAGCAGGACAAGCTGACCAAGATCAAGGGCATCGGCCCGGTCGCCGAGAAGCAGCTCAACGAGCAGGGCATCACCACCTATGCCCAGATCGCGGCGCTGTCCGACGAGGACGTTGCCCGTATCGACGCGAACATGCCGTTCAGCGCCGCGCAGATCGAAGACTGGCGCGCCCAGGCCGGCGAACTGGCGAAGCAGTAATTCCGGGGCCATATCCCCCGCGAGCCCTGACAGGCAAGGAGACCTACGATGGCACATAAAAAAGCAGGCGGCTCTTCGCGCAACGGTCGCGATTCGGAGTCCAAGCGCCTTGGCGTGAAGAAGTTCGGTGGCGAGTCCGTCATTCCGGGCAACATCCTGATCCGTCAGCGCGGCACGCGCTGGCATCCGGGTGCCAATGTCGGCATGGGCAAGGACCATACCCTCTTCGCGAAGGCCGAAGGCAACGTGGCGTTCCAGCACAAGGCGAACGGTCGCACCTACGTGGCCGTCATGCCGAAAG
This sequence comes from Aurantimonas litoralis, assembly GCF_026153195.1. Taxonomy (NCBI): domain Bacteria; kingdom Pseudomonadati; phylum Pseudomonadota; class Alphaproteobacteria; order Hyphomicrobiales; family Aurantimonadaceae; genus Aurantimonas; species Aurantimonas litoralis. Next base: position 312,343 of record NZ_JAPFBM010000001.1, read on the forward strand.
CCGAAGCCGCCGAGTGACCGGAGCTTCAGAGCGCCGGCGTTCCACCGACCCGGCACTCTGAACCCTCCGAACGATCGGACCTTCAGAGCACGACAGGGGAGATGGACCGCCATCTCCCCTTTTCGCGTCTGGAAGGAACGATGCGATGCTTGAGGACACGACCGTCGAACGGGACGGCGAGACGATCGAGACCCGCAGGCTGCTGTTGCGGCCGCTGACGATGGACGATGCCGGCGCGCTGGCGAAGCTGATCAACGACCGCGAGATCGCCCGGATGCTGGCCCGTGTGCCGCATCCCTACGGTCTGGCCGACGCCCGCGCCTTCATCAGCGACCATGCACCGGAAACGGTCTTCGCGCTCTGCCTGAAGGACGGCGGCGACCTCGTCGGCTGCTGCAGCCTGAAGCCGGAAAGCGTGCCGGGCCGGTTCGACATCGGCTACTGGGTCGGCCGCCGTTTCTGGGGCAAGGGTCTTGCCACCGAGGCAGCGCAGGCCGTGATCGATTTCGGATTCGTCGCGCTGAAGGCCGACGCCATCGCCGTCGATTGCCGCGTCGTCAACGAGGCGTCGCGCCGGGTGATCCGCAAATGCGGCTTCCACTTCACCGGCAGCGGCCTCATCGACACGATCAGTTCCGGGCGCGTGGCCAGCGAGCATTTCGTCATGGACCGGCGGTGCTGGACGTCGCTCAAGGCATGGGGTCGGGCATGAGTTGCCGGAAGATCGTCGCGCGCAGGAGCGGCGGCGCCCTCGCCGGGGCGCTGCTGCTGGCCGGACTTGCGGCCTGCGGCGACGATCCTGCCGACGTACCGCCCGCCTCCGTCGCCGACGGCCTGGCGCTGGAGGAGTTCTTCGCGGGGCCGTCCTATTCGAAGGGGTCGGTCACCACGGCGCTGTTCTTTACCGAGGACTTCACCGCGCGCTTTTCCGGCACGCGCCGGGATGGGCGGCTACTGCTCGACGAGCAGTTCAGCTTTCCCGACGGCGACCGGCTGCAGCGCTGGGACCTCGGCATGACCGGCCCCGGCCTCTACACCGGCACGGTGCGGACCGAAGGCGGCGACGGCGCATTGTCACCGCCGGTGGCCGTTGCCGGCAGGCTGTCGCCGAACGGTGTCGTTCTCGACTATGACGGCTACGCGCCGGGCGGCGGCGACACGCTGCTGCACTTTCGCCACCGCATGACGCGACAGTCGGACGGGACGGTCGCCAACCATGTCAGCGTGTCGAAATTCGGCGTGCCGCTGGCCACGTCCGACGTGGTCTTCGCCAAGGACAAGGCTGCGCTCGACGCCTACTGACGCCGCGGGCCGACCGGGTCCGCGCATATGATCCTCTGGATCGCCCGCCTCTTGGCCGGCGATCCGTTCACAAGTCCCGACCGGCCCGCTAGAAGGGGCCGTCCGCCATACCGACCGCATGCTCAGGAGAGCACAGAGATGAAATTCCTCGACCAGGCCAAGGTCTATGTCCGATCCGGTGACGGTGGTGCCGGCTCGGTGTCGTTCCGCCGCGAGAAATACATCGAGTTCGGCGGGCCGGACGGCGGCGACGGCGGCCGCGGCGGCGATGTGTGGGTGGAGGCGGTTGCCGGCCTCAACACGCTGATCGACTATCGCTACCAGCAGCATTTCAAGGCCAAGACCGGCGGCCACGGCATGGGCCGCAACCGTAATGGCGGCAAGGGCTCGGACATCACGCTGAAGGTGCCGGCCGGCACCCAGATCTTCGCCGAGGACAACGAGACGCTGCTGTTCGACCTGACCGATATCGGCGAGCGTCACTGCATCGCCGCCGGCGGCAATGGCGGCTTCGGCAACGCCTATTTCAAGACCTCGGTGAACCAGGCGCCGCGGCGCGCCAATCCGGGCCAGGAGGGCGAGGAGCTGACGATCTGGCTGCGGCTGAAGCTGATCGCCGATGTCGGCCTCGTCGGCCTGCCCAATGCCGGCAAGTCGACCTTCCTTGCTTCGGTGACGCGCGCCCGGCCGAAGATCGCCGACTACCCCTTCACCACGCTGCATCCCGGTCTCGGCGTCGCCAAGGTCGACGAGGCGGAATTCGTCATCGCCGACATTCCGGGCCTGATCGAGGGCGCCCATGAGGGCGTCGGCATCGGCGATCGCTTCCTCGGCCATGTCGAGCGCACCAGCGTGCTCCTGCATCTGGTCTCGTCCAGCGAGGACGACGTCGCCGGCGCCTACCGCACCGTGCGGCGCGAGCTCGAAGCCTATGAGCACGGCCTCGCGGACAAGCCCGAGCTCGTCGCCCTGTCGAAGGTCGACACGCTGACGCCGGAGGCCCGCGAGGAGAAGCTGGCGGAGCTGCAGGAGGCCGTCGGCTACGCGCCGCTCGCCCTGTCGGCGGTGAGCCGCGAGGGCATGACCGAGGCATTGCGCGAGCTGAAGAGCCGCATCAGCCGCCTCGCCCCCACGGAAGAGGAAGAGCCCGACCGCTTCGCCGTGGCCGCGGCCGAACGCGCCGAGGCGGAAGAGGCCGAGGCCGGGAAGGACGCGGAGTGATGAGCAATCCCCTCCACGGCTACCGGCGGATCGTCATCAAGATCGGTTCGTCGCTGCTCGTGGACCGCGAACGCGGACTGAAGCGGACCTGGCTGGAATCGCTGGGCGAGGACATTGCGCGTCTCGTCGGCGAGGGCCGGGAGATTCTCGTCGTGTCGTCGGGCGCCATCGCGCTCGGCCGCAAGATCCTGAAGATGCCGCGCGGTCCGCTGCGGCTGGAGGAGAGCCAGGCGGCCGCCTCGGTGGGCCAGATCGCCCTGTCGCGCACCTATCTGGAGATCCTCGGCCGCCACGGCATCGAGACCGGGCAGATCCTGCTCACCCTCGGGGACACCGAAGAGCGCCGGCGCTATCTGAATGCCCGCGCCACCATCGCGACGCTGCTGGCCCTCAAGGCCGTGCCGGTCATCAACGAGAACGACACCGTCGCCACCTCCGAGATCCGCTACGGCGACAATGACCGGCTGGCCGCCCGGGTCGCCACGATGATCGACGCCGACATGCTGGTTCTCCTCTCGGATGTCGACGGGCTCTACACGGCGCCGCCGCATCTCGACCCGAACGCCGAGCACATTCCGCTGGTCGATCAGATCACGCCGCAGATCGAGGCGATGGCGGGCTCCGCCGGTTCGGAACTGTCGCGCGGCGGCATGAAGACCAAGATCGACGCCGCGCGGATCGCGACCGGCTCCGGCACCGCCATGATCATCACGGCGGGCAACCGGCTCTATCCCCTGTCGGCCATCGAGACCGGCGAGCGCGCCACGCTGTTTCGCCCCGTCGATACGCCGGTCGGCGCCCGCAAGCGCTGGATCGCCGGGCAGCTCCATGCCACCGGTCGCCTGTTCGTCGATGCTGGCGCCGTCAAGGCGCTGGTCGCCGGCCGCAGCCTGCTGCCGGCTGGCGTCAGCAAGGTCGAGGGCGAGTTTCGCAGGGGCGACACGGTGGCGGTGTACGACAATGCCCGCCGCGAGATTGCCCGTGGCCTGATCGCCTATGATTCCGACGAGGCGCGGCTGGTCGCCGGCCTGCGCTCCTCCGAGATCGGCGCGGCGCTGGGCTATGAAGGCCGCGCGGCGATGATCCATCGCGACGACCTCGCCGTCGATCCAGGTGCGGCGGAGACGCCGGGCCAGCAGCTCACCTCGGCCTGAGACAGACGGCGTGAAGGCACGGCGAGAGGGCCTGCCCGTTGCCGCGACGCAGTACAGATTTCGGAGACCACACCCATGCGTGACAGCACCGAGACCGGATCGATCGACACGCTGATGGACGCCATCGGCAAGCGGGCCCGCGCAGCGGCGCGCCGCCTCGCCCTGGCGCCGACGGAGACGAAGAACGCAGCGCTTCTGGCGATGGCCGATGCGCTGGTCGCCTCCACCGACACCATCCTCGCCGAGAATGCCGCCGATCTCGACCGCGCGGCAGTGGCCGGCATGGCCGCCTCCTTCGTCGACCGGCTGACGCTGACGCCCGACCGCATCGCTGCGATGGCCGAGGGCCTGCGCGCCATCGCTGCCCTCCCCGACCCGGTCGGCGCGACGGTCGCTGCCTGGGACCGGCCGAACGGTCTGGCGATCGAGCGCGTGCGCACGCCGCTCGGCGTCATCGGCGTCATCTATGAGAGCCGGCCGAACGTGACCGCCGATGCCGGGGCGCTCTGCCTGAAATCCGGCAATGCGGTGATCCTGCGCGGTGGCTCGGATTCGGTCCGATCCTCGGCCGCGATCCACGCCGCGATGGTCGCCGGGCTCACCGCGGCCGGCCTGCCCGAGGACGCGATCCAGATCGTGCCGTCGACCGACCGCGCCGCCGTCGGCGCCATGCTGCGCGGCCTCGACGGGGCGATCGACGTCATCGTGCCGCGCGGCGGCCGTTCGCTGGTCGCCCGCGTGCAGGACGAGGCGCGGGTGCCCGTCTTCGCGCATCTCGAAGGGCTCTGCCACGTCTATGTCGACCGGGCGGCCAATCTCGACATGGCGCGGGACATCGTCGTCAATTCCAAGATGCGCCGCACCGGTATCTGCGGGTCTGCCGAGACGCTGCTGATCGACCGCGCCGCCGCCGACACGCATCTGCTGCCGCTGATGGAAGCGCTGCGCGAGGCCGGCTGCGAGATCCGCGCGACCGACGAGGTGCGCCAGCGCTACCCGACCGCAGAGCCGGCCAGCGACGCGGACTTCGTCACCGAATATCTCGACGCGATCATCTCCGTCGCACTGGTCGACGGCGTCGCTGGCGCGATCGACCATATCGAGAGCCATTCCTCGCACCACACCGAAGCGATCGTGACCGACGACGCGGCCACGGCGGAGACCTTCTTCGCCGGCATCGATTCGGCGATCCTCCTCCACAACGCCTCGACCCAGTTCGCCGACGGCGGCGAATTCGGCATGGGCGCGGAGATCGGCATCGCCACCGGCAAGATGCATGCGCGCGGTCCGGTCGGCGTCGAGCAGTTGACCAGCTTCAACTATCGCGTCCGCGGCAACGGCCAGACGCGCCCGTGAGGCTGGGCGATACCGCCGCCGCCGCCCTCAAGGGCGTCGATGCGGCGGCGCTGGCCATGCCACCGGCGCAGCCCGGCATGCGGATCGGCCTGTTCGGCGGCTCGTTCAACCCGCCGCATGAAGGCCATCTGCTGGTCGCCGAGACGGCCCGCCGGCGGCTTGGCCTCGATAAGGTCTGGTGGATGGTGACGCCGGGCAATCCGCTGAAGGATCACGGCAAGCTGCGGCCGATCGGCGAACGCCTCGCCGCAGTCCGGGCGCTGGCGCCGGGCCCGCATTCGGTGCCCACCGCCTTCGAGGCGCGCCATCGCATCCGCTATTCGGCCGATACGGTCGCCTTGCTGCGGCGGCGCCACCCGGGCGTGCATTTCGTCTGGATCATGGGCGCCGACAGCCTCGCCAGCTTCCATCGCTGGCAGGACTGGCAGGAGATCGCGGCCAGCCTGCCGATCGCCGTGGTCGACCGGCCCGGCTCGACCCTCTCCGTCCTCTCCGCTGTCACGCCGCAGGTGCTGGCGCGCTTCCGCCTGCCGGAGACGGCGGCCAGGGCCCTGCCCCTGCGCCGGCCGCCCGCCTGGGTGTTCCTGCACGGGCCGCGCTCGACCGTCTCCTCCACCTTGCTGCGGCGGCAGAACGGCGACTGAGCCGCCGTTGGCGCGTCCGGTCAGGCGTCGAGCAGGCCGTAGCGCTCGCGCAGCAGGAAGCGGGCATTGAGCAGCAGCGCCGCGGTGGACAGGCCGAAGGCCAGCCCCCACCACAGGCCGACGCCGCCCCACCCCACCATGAAGGCGAGGACATAGGCGACCGGCATGCCGACCAGCCAATAGCTGAACAGCGCGATCAGCATCGGCGTGCGGGTATCCTTCACGCCGCGCAGGATGCCGGCGGCCACGACCTGCAGCGCATCGGCGATCTGGAAGAGCGCGGCGACCACCAGCAGCGGCACGCCATAGGCCAGCACCGCCTCGGCATTGGCGTTGCCCCGATCGAGATAGAGCCCGATCAGTTCCTGCGGCCAGAACCAGAACAGGCATGCGCCGCCGATCGAGATCAGCGTGCCGATGCCCAGCGCCACTGCCGATGCCCGGTCGAGATCGCGGCGGTCGCCGCGCCCGAAGGCGAGCCCGACCCGCACCGTTGCGGCGCTCGACAGGCCGAGGGGCACCATGAAGGCGATGGAGGCGATCTGCAGCGCGATGCCATGGGCGGCCAGCGGAATGGTGCCGAGCCAGCCCATCATGATCGAGGAGGCGACGAACAGCCCGACCTCGGCGATGATCGTCGCGCCGATCGGCCAGCCGAGCCGCAGCACCTCGAAAAAGTCCGGCCAGTCCGCCCGCCAGAAGCGGGCGTAGAGCTCGTAGCGGCGCAGGCTCGGCGCCAGCGCCGTATAGGCGACCAGCAGGCCGGTCATCAGGAGATTGCTGCCGAGCGTCGCCACCGCCGCCCCGACGATGCCGAGCGCCGGCGCGCCGAAATGGCCGAAGATCAGGAGATAGTTCAGCCCGGCATTGACCACGGCGCCGACCAGGATCACCGCCAGGACGAGATAGGCGCGGTTGACGACGGTCAGGTAGGAGCGCAGTCCCAGGACCAGCAGCGCCGGGAACATCGACCATTGAGCGACGCGCATATAGGCCCCGGCGAGGGCCGAGATTTCCGGGTCCTGGCCGAGCGCCACCAGGATCGCCTCGGTGTACCAGAGCGGCAGCATGACGAGCGCGCTGTAGAGCATCAGCACCCACAGGCCCATGCGGATCGAGCGGCGCACGTCGCGCACGTCGCCGCGGCCCTCGGCGCCGGCCGCCAGCGGCAGCACGGCCTGGGCAAAGCCGGCCCCGAAGATGAAGACGATGAAGAAGGTCTGGGTGGCCAGGACGCCGGCCGCCAGTTCGGTGGCGCCGAGCCAGCCGATCATCACCGTGTCGGTGACGTTCATGGTCATCTGCGCCAGCTGCGCGCCGATCAGCGGCACCGACAGGACGAGGGTCGCGACGGCGTGGTGCAGCCACGACTGCACCGGTCCACGGGCCCCCGCGCCGGGCAGCGGCAGCATTTCCGCGCCGGACCGTTCTGAAACATTCGTCTGCATGACATCACCGCCTGATGCCGGTGGCCTAGAAGGGTGCGACAGGGAAGTCCAGCAATGCCGTGGCCGCTTGTCGTACCTCAGCAACATCGCGGCCAGGAAGGTCTCGACGGACCGAGCCGATTATCCCGGATGACGACGCCCGAGCCGGGCACGCCGGCTTTTCAGCGCCGTGGCTTTCCAGTAAGCAACACTTAGCAAAGGCGTCGATCCCGTGAAATCCTTCAGTTCCCTCCTGACCGGCATCCTGTTGACGGTCCTTGCCGGCAGCGTGTTCGCCAGCATGGATTCGCTCGGCAAGCATCTGACGACGCTGGTGCCGGTGCTGCAGGTGATCTGGGGGCGCTACTTCTTCCAGACGTTGATCCTCGGCAGCTATCTCGGCGCCACCACCGGCACCCGCTTCTTGAAGACCCGCCACCCCTACCTGCAACTGGTGCGCGGCATGCTGCTCCTGGCGGCCACGATCTGCATGTACAACGCCCTCGCCCGTGTGCCGCTGGCCGACGCGACGGCCGTCCTTTTCTTCACGCCGATCGTCGTCACCATCCTGTCGGTCATCGTCTTGAAGGAAACGATCGGCATCCACCGGATCGGCGCGATCATCGCCGGCTTCTGCGGCATGCTGCTGATCCTGCGTCCGGGCTTTGCGGGCATCGAGCCGGCGCTGGGTTTCGCCCTGGCGGCATCAGGCTTCAACGCCTGCTATCTCATGATGACGCGGCGGCTCGCCGGTACCGAAGATGCCGCCTCGACCCAGTTCAACACGACGGCGGCCGGCGCGGTCATCCTGACCCTCGTCATCATTCCGTTCTGGGAGACGCCCGCCCCGGCTACGCTGGCCCTCCTCGTCCTCAGCGGTGTTGCCGGTTCGATCGGCCATTTCACCCTGGTCACGGCCTTCTCCCACGCCCCGGCCTCGCTGCTGTCGCCCTTCCTCTATTCGCAGGTGCTGGTCGCCAGCATCCTCAGCGTGGTTCTGTTCGGCGACCCGTTGCAACCGCCGATGATCCTCGGCACCGTGATCCTGGTCGCCAGCGGCCTGTACATCTGGTGGCGCGAGAACCGCTGAACCGGCACGGTTCCGACGCCCGTCGGGGCCGCGTGCGATCGGCAGTTGCTTTCCGCAACCCGTTTCGATTGTATCCAATCACGCCCATGGAGCCTCGGGACCGGCCATGACCGGAAGTCGCCATCGCAATGCCAAGCAGCGGACCGTCGACCGTGTCTATGAGGACGTGCGGGCTGACATCATCCGCGGCCAGCATCCGCCCGGATCGCGGCTGACCGAGGAAATGCTGGCCGAGCGCTACGAGGTGAGCCGCACCCCGGTCCGCGCCGCCCTGCACAAGCTCGCCAGCGACGGCTTCGTCGACATGATCCCGCGGATCGGGGCGCTGATCAAAACCCGCTCGCAGGCCGAACTCGCCGAGATCTACGGCGTCCGCGCCCTGCTCGAAGGCACGGCCGCAGGCCTTGCAGCGACCCGGCGCAGCGAAGCCGACCTTGTCCGGCTGACGCATCTGGCCGAGGAAATGGAGCGAATCGTCGCCGATCGCGGCCAGATCGAGCGGCTTTCCCGGCTCAACCAGGAGTTCCACCAGGTGATCGCCGCGGCAAGCGGTAACAGCACGCTGGAGGAAGCGGCCCTCCGCCTGATGGGGATCGGCCTCCTGATCCACACCTATGGCAGTTTCCGCAGCCCGGACATCCGGCGTTCCCTCGCCGAGCACCGCGTCCTCATCGACGCGCTGACCGCCGGCGACAGCGACTGGGCCACCGCGGTGATGCGCTCGCACATGCTGGCAACCCGCACGGCCCTGACGACAGCACGCGATACGGCCATGGGAGCCCCCGAAACATCGCCACCGGCGCGCTAGCCGGTCCCCGGCCGAACGCGCCGCTTTCCGGCTCGTAGGGCCGCGCCGGCCGCGTCCTGGGTGCAGTGCAAGATTGACGCATTGGATACAATAGCGATAGCGTGCCGGCGCAAGCTCGGTTCGGGCTGGCGACGGTCGCGGTGGGACGCGGCCGTGGAGGACATGCACGGGAGGATCGATGAAAGCGCTAGACGGAATCCGTGTGCTCGAAATGGGCCAGCTCATCGCCGGTCCCTTCTGCGGGCAGCTGCTGGCGGATTTCGGCGCCGAGGTCGTGAAGATCGAGCCGCCGCGCGTCGGCGACGCCATGCGCCAGTGGGGCCGCACCGATGCCGAGGGCCATCCGCTGTGGTGGCCGGTGATCGCACGCAACAAGAAGTCGTTGACGCTGGACCTGCGCAAGCCGGAAGCGCAGGAGCTGGTCCGCGAGCTCGTCGCGTCGACCGACATCATCGTCGAGAATTTCCGCGCCGGACGCATGGAGGCCTGGGGCCTCGACTACGAGACGCTGAAGGCGATCAATCCGCGCCTGATCATGGTCCGCATCACCGGCTTCGGCCAGACCGGCCCCTACAGCAACCGCGCGGGCTTTGCCGCGGTCTGCGAGGCGATGGGCGGCATGCGCTACATCGGCGGCTATCCCGACCGCCCGCCGGTGCGCATCGGCCTGTCGATCGGTGACACGCTGGCCGGCCAGAGCGGCTTCCAGGGCGCGCTCCTGGCGCTGCAGCACCGCCATGTCACCGGTGAAGGCCAGATGGTCGACGCCTCGATCTACGAGGCCGTCCTGTCGGTGATGGAAAGCGTCGTCACCGAATACGACCGCGGCGGCCATGTGCGCGAGCGCTCCGGCAGCTTCCTGCCGGGCATCGCGCCGTCCAACGCCTATCCCACCAAGGACGGCGACACGATCATCATCGGCGCCAATCAGGACAGCCTGTTCCGGCGGCTGACGGCCCTGATGGGCCAGCCGGAGCTCGCCGACGACGCGCGTTTCGCCAATCACCAGGCGCGCGGCCGCAACCAGGCGGAGATCGACGCGATCATCGGCGAATGGACGCAGACGCAGGAAGCGCATCCGCTGGTCGAGCTGCTCGCCGAGGCCGGCGTCCCGGCCGGTCTGACCTATCGCGCCCACGACATGCTGGAGGACCCGCACTTCATCGCGCGGGAATCGATCGTGCGGGTCGAGGACGAGACGCTGGGGGCGACCGCCATGCAGAACGTCTTCCCGCGCCTTTCCGCCTCGCCCGGCGCCGTCGAGCGGACCGGGCCGAAGCTCGGCGAACATACCCGGCCCGTGCTGCGCGAATGGCTGGACTACGACGACGCGCGGATCGATGCGCTGGAAGCTGCCGAAATCATCTAGGGAACGCGACCGGACGCGCGACGCGGCAGGGAGCCGGGCGTCGCGCGAACCGGCCAGTGGGAGGAATGTCATTGCCACTCGAAATGCGGATGCGCGCGACGAAGGCTGATGCCGGCCGCCGGTCGGCCCCTGGTGCAGAGCGCACGCGGCGGCACGCCGCGCATGGCATGGTGGCGCCGCGATGATCGAGCCCATCATCGTCGTCGTCATCCTTCTGGCGATGATCGCCATCGGGGCGCCGATCTTTCTCGCGCTGGGCGCTGCCGGCCTCACTGGCCTCTACATGGCGCGCGGGTCGATGGCCTTCTTCTTCGGCCCGACCTCGCTGTTCGGCCAGCTCAACAGCTTCGAATTGCTGGCGCTGCCGCTCTTCGTGCTGATGGGCAATTTCCTTGCGGCGACGCCCGTCGGCAAGAACCTCTTCCACGCCGCCGTGGTCTGGCTGCAATGGCTGCGCGGCGGACTGGCGATTGCCACCGTCGGCGCCTCGGCGGTCTTCGGTGCGGTCTCCGGCGTCTCCATCGCCGGCGTCGCGGCGGTCGGCTCCATCGCCGTGCCGGAAATGCTGGCGCGCGGCTACAGCCGCTCGATCGCCGCCGGCAGCGTCGTCAGCGCCGGGGCGCTGGCCATGCTGATCCCGCCCAGCGTGCCGCTGATCATCTACGGCGCGGTCTCAGGCGTCTCGGTGGCCGACCTGTTCATCGGCGGCATCGTGCCAGGCGTGGCCCTCGCCCTGGCGTTGTCGGTCTATCTCTACTTCCGGGTGCTGCTCAATCCGGCGGAAGCGCCGCGCCAGGCCCATGTCGAATACAGCTGGGGCGACCGCCTGCGCGCCATCGGCGGCATCTGGCACGCCATCCTGCTGATCGCCGTCGTCCTCGGCACGATCTACACGGGTGTCGCCACTCCCTCGGAGGCCGCGGCCTTCGGTGCCGTCGGCGCCTTCCTGATCGCCGCCGTCATCTTCCGCAGTGTCGATGTCCGCGGCACGATGAGGGTGCTGGGCTCCAGCGCCCGCATCTCCGGCGCGATCCTGCTGATCATGGGCTGCGCCCGGATCTTCGGCGACTATCTCAATCTCGTGCGGGTGCCCGACGCGATCACCGGTCTTCTGATCGGCACCGAGCTGCCGCCGGAGGTCATCCTCGTCCTGATCATGCTGGCCCTTGTCGGCCTCGGCATGCTGGTCGATGCGGTATCGCTGATCGTCGTCACCACGCCTATCCTGCTGCCACTGATCACCACCCTCGGCTACGACCCGCTGTGGTTCGGCATCATCCTGGTGATGAATTTGGAGATCGCGGTCGTCACGCCGCCGGTCGGCCTCAACCTCTACACGCTCAAGGCGGTGGCCCCGATGCTGAAGATCGAGGAGATCGTCCGCAGCGTGGTGCCCTTCGTCATGGTGCAGTTCGTGATGCTCATCATCTTCGTGCTGTTCCCCGCCATCAGCCTCTGGCTGCCCAATCTCATGCGTTGAGTTTCATCAAGGGAGGAAAAGACATGACCATTGACAGACGCAGGCTCATCACCACCACGGGCGCCGTCGCGCTGGCTTCGGCACTGGGCCTTGGCACCACAAGGCAGGCCGCCGCGGCCCAGAAGCTGACGGGCGTCACCTACCTGCCGCCGTCCTACGCGGATCTCGCCTATGGCTCGCAGGGCCTGGTCGACCGGATCAACGAGAAGGCCGGCGAGACCGTCGCCATCGACTTCTACGATTCCGGCCGCCTGCTGTCGGCCGACGAGCAGCTGCCGGCGCTGCGGTCGGGCACCATCGACTTCATGTTCCACACCACGTCCTACGTCACCCGTTCGCTGCCGATCCTCGGCATCACCGGGCTGCCGGGCGTCGTCGGCGATCTCGCCCGCAATCCCGACCGGCTGAAGCGCGGCTCGCCGCTGTTCCAGCTCATCCAGGACGAGCTGAAGAAGAACGGCCTCACCGTCCTCAGCCTCGGCGGCGGCATCATGGAGCCGGAATACATCTGGAGCACCAAGGACGCGCCGATCCGCAATCTCGACGACATCGAAGGCAAGAAGATCCGCGTCGTCTCCTTCGAGGCGACCAAGGCGATCGAGGATCTGGGCGGCGCTTCGGTGCGCATCCCCTCCTCCGAGCTCTATCTCGCCCTGCAGCGCGGCACGGTCGACGCGGCTGTCGCCAACATCTCGACGATCAACGGCCGCAGCATCCAGGAGCAGGTCGGCCACGTCTACCGCATGCCGCTCACCGGCTTCGCCATCGGCGTGTTCGTCCAGACCGATCGCTGGGAAGCGATGGACCAGGCGGTGCGCGACGCCTTCATGGACGGCGTCGAATGGTTCGACACCCACAGTGCCAAGGTCGCCAACACCGACTATTTCGAGCAGAAGTACTGGCCGGCCTTCCGCGAGCTCGGCATCGAGGAAATCGAGCCCGACGAGGCAGCCGTGGAGCGCTTCAACGAGATCAGCGCCAATGTCCGCGAGAGCTGGGTCTCCGAGGTCGGTGAAGAGGTCGGCCGCCGCGCCATTGCGCTCGCCCACGGCGAAGACGCGTAAGGGGAACCATCATGCTCGCCGTTCCGGTCAGGCTGTTCGAACATTTCGCCAGGCTTCTGCAGGTCCTGGGCCAGGTCGTGCTCGCCTTCATGGCGCTGACGATCACCTATGACGCAACGATGCGCTACATCTTCGCGGCGCCGACCTCCTGGAGCCTGGAGATCAACGCCTTCCTGGTCGTCTATCTGGCGGTCATGACGGCGGCGGACGTGCAGCGGCGCGGCGAGCATATCGGCATCACGCTCCTGCCTGACAGTATGGGCGACAACGGGCGGCGCGTGCTGTCCGCCATCGTCGGCATCGTCGGTTGCGTGTTCTGCGCGATCATCACCTGGCGCGGCGGCCTCATGGCCTACGACGCCTGGGCCTATGGCGAACGCGTCTCGAGCGGCTTCGGCACGCCGATGTGGCTGCCCTACGGCATGCTGCCGATCGGCTTCGGCGCGCTCGGCCTGCAGTTCCTGATCAACACCCTGCAGGGCCCGCCGCCCCGCTCGGACGTGATCCACCACGTCTGAGCCCGAGTTTCCTGAGCGGCGGCGGTCTCCGGATCGTCGCCGCTCAGGCCATCATGCCACGCGCGGCGACCGGCCAGACGGCCTCCACCCAGCCGTCCCGCACCCCGACATACCAGTCGTAGCGATCGACCGTCGGGTCGCAATGCCCCGGCACCAGCCGCAGGCGCTCGCCCACCGACAGTTTCGTGCCCGCCGCACAGGCCAGTTGGCCATGCTCGTCCGACGCGCCGGCATAGGTCACGCCGGGCCGTTCGTGGACCAGCGGCAGCCCGCTTTCGATGGCGATGCCCTTGTGGCCGCAATCCACCACCGCGACACCGTCGCGCGCCGCGCTCATCACGGTCGCCGCGACGAACAGCGACTGGCGAAAGTCCGGCGCCGGGCGGTTGCGGCCGTAATCAGCATCCATGAAGGCGTAGGAGCCGGCCTGCAATTCGGTGAAGACGCCGCTTGCCGCCTCCAGCTCGAAGGTGCCGGTGCCAGCCCCGGTCACCGCCGGGCAGGCGATCCCCTTCGCGGCAAGACCGTCGACGACCGCCCGGGCGGTATCGGCCACCGAAGCGATGGCGGCGCGGCGCGCATCGAGGTCGCGCAGATGCTGGGCGCCGCCGTGATAGGCCTGCAACCCGCCGAAGATCAGTGCGTGACTGCCTGCGATACGCTCGGCCAGGGCGATGGCGGCGGCCGGCGAGCCGACCCCGGCGCGGTTGGCGCCGACATGGATCTCGACCAGAACGGTCAGCCGGCAACTCGCCGCTTCGGCGGCGGCCTCGATGAGGTCCACCACGCCCGCATCGTCGGCGCAGAGCGCGATGTTCGTCATCTTCGACAGCGCCGCGACGCGCGCCAGCTTGCGCGGCGCGACGATCTCGTTGGTGATGAGAATGTCGGGAACGCCCGCCCAGGCGAGGATCTCGGCCTCGCCGACCTTCTGCACGCATTGCCCGACGGCGCCGCGCTGGGCCTGCCAATGCGCGATGACCGGTGATTTATGGGTCTTGGCGTGGGGCCGCAGGCGGATGCCGGCCCTGGCAGCGAAGGCCGCCATGCGGTCGAGATTGTGTTCCAGCGCGTCGAGGTCGACGAGGAGCGCCGGGGTGTCGACCTCCTCCTCGGCCATGCCCGGCTCGGCCGGCGGATTCTGCAGCATGCGCGGCGGTCCGTTCCTGTCATCGTCAGACGCCGGAAAGGCCGGCGTGCCTTTCCGGTATTGTCGACGCTCAGGTCGCGGCGGTCCAGTCCGTCAGGTCGAGCTGCACCTTCATCGCCCGGCTGCGGTCGCTGGCCAGATCGAAAGCCTCCACCGCCCGGCCCGCCGGCATCCGGTGGCTGATCAGGGGCGCCAGATCGACGAGCTGGCGCGAGACGAGATCCGCGGCCAGCGCGAATTCCGTGTCGAAACGGAAGGAGCCGACCATCTCGATCTCCTTGGCCACCAGCGAGGCGAGCGGGAACTCGACCGGGCCGCCATTGCCGACCGCGACCAGCCGGCCGCGCGGCCGGACGCATTCGACGGCGGTCGTGACGGCGGCCGGGTTGCCCGAACATTCGAAGACCACGTCGATGCGGCCCTTGTCCGCCTTCAGCGCGTCGAGCCCGCCGCGGTCGCCGCCGAGATCGATCACCGTGTCGGCGCCGAGCTTGCGGGCGGTCTCCAGCGGTTCGCCGACGACGTCGCATGCGGTGATGTGCGCCGCCCCGGCGCGGCGCGCCGCGGCCACCGCGAGGCAGCCGATCGGGCCGCAGCCGGAGACCAGCACGCTGGCGCCGAGCAGCGGACCGGCCTGACGCGCGGCGTGCAGGCAGACGGCGAAGGGCTCGGCCAGCGCGGCCAGCCCCGTATCGGTCGCCGCGCCCACCGGCACGGCCTGTGCCGCCGGCACCACCAGCACTTCGCGGAACATGCCCTCGACATGCGGGAAGCGCATGGCGCTGCCGCTGAACACCATGTCGAGACAGTGATTGCGCATGTCCCGGCGGCAGTATTCGCAGTTCTCGCAGGGCCGCGACGGATTGATCGCGACCCGGTCGCCGATGGCGAGGCCGGAGACGCCGGCGCCCAGTTCCTCAACGATGCCCGAGGCTTCGTGCCCGAGGATCATCGGCTCCTTGATGCGGATCGTGCCGAAGCCGCCGTGGTGGTAGTAATGCAGGTCGGAACCGCAGATGCCGCCCGACTGGACGCGCAGCCGCACCTCGCCCGCCCCCGGCGCGCCCGGATCGGGGCGCTCCTCGATGCGGAGGTCGTGGGGGCCGTGTGCAACGATCGCTTTCATGGTGTCTCCAGCTTTCGCGGTCTTAGAGGACCGACAGCATGCCGCCGTCGACATAGATGATCTGGCCGTTGACGTAGTCGGAGGCCGAGGACGCCAGGAAGATCGCCGTGCCGACGAGTTCCTCCGGCTGGCCCCAGCGCCCGGCCGGCGTGCGGCTCTTCACCCAGTTGTCGAAATCCTTGTTGGCGACCAGCGCCTCGTTCATGTCGGTCAGCATGTAGCCGGGTCCGATGGCATTGGCCTGGATGCCGGACGCGGCCCATTCGGCGGCCATGCCCTGGGTCAGGAGCTTGATGCCGCCCTTGGCGACCGTATACGGGATCACCGTCGCGCGGGCGAGCGCGCTGGTCAGCGAGCCGATATTGATGATCTTGCCGCGGCCGCGCGGGACCATGCGACGGGCGGCCTCGCGGCCGATCAGGAAGGCGCTGGTGAGATTGGTGTCGATCACCCGCTGCCAGTCGGCCAGGGCCAGTTCGAGCATCGGCTGGCGATGCTGGATGCCGGCATTGTTGATGACGATGTCGATCTCCAGGCCCTCGGCGTCGAACTTCTCGAAGGCGGCGACCACGGCGGCTTCGCCGGTGACGTCGAAGATCGCCTCGTGGACGGTGTGGCCGGCGTCGCGCAGTTCCTTGGCGGCGGCAGCAACCGTCTCAGCATTGCGCCCGTTGAGGATCACGACCGCGCCGGCCTCGGCCAGCCCCTGCGCCATCGCCTTGCCGAGGCCCCGCGAGGAGCCGGTGATCAGCGCCGTGCGGCCGGTCAGGTCGAAGGATGCGGTTTCGGTCATGGTGTCTTCCCCTCTAGATTTCACTGATGCGGCGCATGAGATCGGTGCGCTCGAACACGTCGGATTTCAGCTCGACGCCGAGGCCCGGCCCCTCCATCGGGTAGACGTAGCCACCCTCGATTCTCGGCACCGCGGTCACGAGTTGCGTATACCAGCCGCGATAGAAGGCCCTAACGGATTCCTGGATCAGCGTGTTGGGCTGGCTGAATGACATGTGGACGGCGGCGGCGAAGCCGACCGGCCCGATGCAGTCATGCGGCGCGAAAGGCCGGTGCCAGGTCTCGGCGAGCGCCGCGATCTTGCGGCCCTCGGTGAGGCCGCCGGACCAGCACAGATCGACCATCGCCACCGAGAGGGCATCGCGGTCGAGCATGTCCTTGTAGGGCCAGCGCGAGCCGAGGGTCTCGGAGGCGCAGACCCAGACGTCGGTCGAGCGGGCATATTCGGCGAGCGCCTGCGGCGAGTTCATGCGGATCGGGTCCTCGTACCACATCGGCTTGTAGGGCTCGAGTTCCTTGGCGATCATCTTGGCGGCCGGCAGGTTCCACAGCGAGTGGAACTCGACCATGATGTCGATCCTGTCGCCGACGGCCTTGCGGATCTTCTCGAAGGGTTCGAGGCCGCGCCGCATCTGCTCGGCGGTGAGGTAAAGGCCGCCGGTCTCGTTGGCGATCGGGTCGAAGGGCCAGATCTTCATGGCGTCGATGCCGTTGTCGAGGAGGTCCTCGGCCAGCGCGCCGGCATCGGTCATGAAGGCGTCGAGGTCCTCGTAGGGACCGGAGGTCTCGCCGAGATTCCAGTTCGACACGGGTCGGATGTTGCTCGAGCTGACATAGCGGGTGCCGGCGCAGGTGTTGTAGATGCGCAGACGGTCGCGGCACAGGCCGCCCAGCATCTGGTGGACCGGCTGGTCGCAGAGCTTACCGAAGATGTCCCACAGCGCGATGTCGATCGCCGAGGCGGCGCGGTACTCGACGCCGGTCGAGGATTGCGCCATCGGCAGATTGACCATCTCCTTCGACAGCGCCTCGATATGCAGCGGATTGCGGCCGATCAGGCGCCCGGCCAGCGTGTCGTGGATATGGGCCGCGACGGCACCGGCGCCGTAGAAGGTCTCGCCGAGCCCGATGATCCCCGCATCGGTGTGGACGCGCACCCAGAGGACATTGGCGAATTCCTCGGTCCGCAGCGTCTCGATGGCGGTGATCTTCATGCCGGCAGGTTCCCCCTTTGCGATTCCCCTCGCAAATCCCCGGCTCTTCTTCGTCGGGATGGACGGCCGCGGTCAAGGCATGCGCCTGTTGCGAAGCGTGTCACGCCGAGCGGATCGCGACGGTGCCGTCACCGGCATCGGCGCTGGCGTCGATCGCCACCTCATCGCCGTCGCTAATGCCGGCGATGTCGCAGACCACGATGGGGCAGTCCCGGCCGTAGAGCGAAGCGGCGACCATCGCGCCGACGGTGAGGATCGGATCGGCGCGCGCCAGAAGCACGCCAAGCGGCCCGGTGCCGCGCCGGATGGATTCGGCGAAGACGGAAGCGGAGGACGACGAGCCGCGACCGCTCGGCATGACCAGGATGCGCCCGGTGACGCTGGCACCGAGCGAAGGGTGCGAATGATCGATGATGGTGCCGGTCTCCACGTCGATCCCGCCCCAGAAGCTCAGCGGTTCGGCGAGAACCAGTGCCGTCCCTTCCGCGCGGCCGGCGACGACGATCGTCCCCGTGCGCGTCATGTCCGCGTCCTCACGACCTTGCCACTGGCGGCGGAGAGGATGCAGTCCTCCAGCGAGCCGAAGCCGACCGAGACGCCTATATTGCCGGGTGCGTAATGCGCCCATTTGCCGGAATTGGTCATCACCGCCCCGTCCATGTCGCGCAGGATCGCGGTGACATAGGTGCAGGTGTCGACGACCGGAACGAGGCCGGAGCCCTCTAGTCCCGCCAGCGCCGCGTCGCGGCGCAGCCCGTCCAGGGTCGCGCGGCTGGTATTGACGTAGATCGGCAGGCCGCGGTCCGGCCGGATTTCGCGCAAGAGCGGCAGCAGCCGGTTCCATTCGCCGCGCGAGAAATGCGGCGTGCCGAGACAGACCGCGTCGATCGGCGCGCCCTCCGGCACGGTGGAGAGGCGGGCGAGAACGGCATCGACGGAGGCCGGCGTGATCGCAACGATGCGGTCCGGCTCGTGGCCACCGAAGGCGTCCGACAGCGTCGGGGCTTCCGGCGTGATGCCGACCGCGTGGAACAGGCCGACCGCACCGGCGGAGGCGGCGGCGGCACCAAGAGCCTTCAGCTGATCCTCGTCACGCGGCGGCGGCAGGCCCTCGACCACCGGCACCTGCTCGCCGGAGGCTGCGCCGATGATCAGCCCGACCGCCACATAGAGGGCATCGTCGGGCGTGAGCGACGGCGCGAATCCCTCCAGGCGAAACAGCACCCGTCCGCGGCGGTGCTCGTCCAGATGCAGGCCATAGGCCGGGGCCCGGCCGGTGATCGCGCAGCACAGATCGATGAAGTCGCCATAGCGGTTGGTGCGCGCGCCGATCACCGAATTGGCGAAGACGATGGCGTTGGATTCACCCCAGGCCACCTGCTCGCCGAAGCGCGGCCGGAACAACGTCTGGTAGGGCGCGCAGGTGAAGGAGGCCTGGCAGCCGAGCGCCTCGTGGGCCTGCATGAGCCGGCGCCGGGGCTGCCGCTCGCCGGCGTCGAGGCGCACGAGATCGGGATGGATGAGGTCGAGCGAGCCGACATTGAGGGTGGTCGGAACTCTCACGCGGCCGCCCCCGGCCAGCAGCCGCTCGACGAAATCGAGGCTGACGGCGCCGTGATAGAGGCAGCCATCGACATGGGCGCCGGCGATGTCGAGCAATACCTCGGCGCCCACCGACCGGGCGAAGCCGGTCAAGATCTGCATGGCGAAAGCCGCGGCGACGCCCGCCTCGCCATTCAGCAGTGCGCGGTCATGGTCGGTGAGGTGCAGAGTCATCGCGCACCGCCTTGCAAAACATGAACCGTGGGGGCGGCGCATCCGACCCGCCGGCCCTTGCCAACACAGCGCTTCGCCCGTCGTCCACAGCTCAGTCGCGCGGGATCGCCAGAGTTAAGGATCCGGTTACCGACCCCGTCGATATTGCGGCTCCGGATTCGCGAAGGAGAAACCATGAGTGACACGGCCATGATTGCGGGCGGACAGATCCGTTCGTTCGTCGAGCGCATCGAGCAGATCGAGAGCGAGATCCAGGATCTCAACGACGGCAAGAAGGAAGTCTTCGCCGAGGCCAAGGGCGAGGGTTTCGACGTCAAGGTGATCCGCGAGATCATCAAGCTGCGCAAGCAGGACAAGGACGAGCGGGACGAGCACGAGACGCTGCTCGACCTCTACATGCGGGCGATGGAAGAAGCCCCGTCCGCCGTCGCCGCCTGAGCCGGCCAGACCCGATCATCGCAGACGGCGCCACATCTGGGGCGCCGTTTTGCGTTCCAGGGCCGGCGCGCGGCACCGGCGCCGCCCTCACGCGGCGGCATAGTCCAGGTCGCTGACATGCTCCAGCCAGTCGATGGCGACGCCGTCGAGCGCCTCCTGGATCGAGACATGGGTCATCATCGTGTCGGGACCGGCGCCGTGCCAGTGCTTCTCGCCCGGCGGGATCCAGATCACGTCGCCGGCGCGGATCGTCTCGATCGGCCCGCCCTCGGTCTGGAACCGCCCGGCCCCCGCCGTCACATAGAGCGTCTGACCCAGCGGATGGGTGTGCCAGGCGGTGCGGGCGCCCGGCTCGAAGGTTACGAGGTTGGAGCGCACGCGTGCCGGCTCCGGCGCCTCGATGATGGGGTCCTGCCAGACCGTGCCGGTGAAATAGCTGGCCGGCCCGCGCCGTGTCGGGACCGATCCCCCGCGCCTGATGTCCATGGTCGTCTCCTCCTCGCAGGATCGTCCGGTGCCCCGCGCCGGCCGCACCATGACACCGCCCGCGGCCCGATGCCAGCCGTCCCGCGCGCCGCGAAGGCACGGCGCCGGCACGCGGCGAAACCCCATCGCAGCACGGCAATCCCGGACGCTGCATATGCGAACGATACCGGCAACCTTATCGCAACTGTATGTCCCTACGCTGGGTGTTTTCGTCGTGGCGACGCATGGGAGAGCCGGTGCAGATATTTACGAGGATCATCCGGTTTCGTCGCGAGGAGACCGGCAATGTCGCCGTCGTCTTCGGACTGACGCTGCCGGTCCTCGCGCTCTGCTTTGCAACCGCCGTGGACCTGTCGGGAATCTACGGCGCCAATCGCAGCCTGCAGCAGGCCGCCGACGTCGCCGCCCTCGCCGCGGGCCGGGAGTACGGCCGAACCCAGGACGCGGACTATCTCAAGAGCGTCTCGGAAGCCTTCTTCTTCCACAATGCCGGCGAGGAGACGCGCGGCACCACCCAGTTCAGCTATGACGGCGTGTTTCGCGAGGACGGCCTGACGATCCTCAAGGTCACCGCCCGGCGGCAATTGCCGACCTTCTTCGGCGATGCGCTGATGTGGGTCACCGGCGGCACGCTCGACTGGCGGCAGTTCCCGCTCTACGCCAAGAGCGAGATCGTCGTGCAGAACCGCTCGATCGAGCTGGCGCTGGTGCTCGACAATTCCGGCTCGATGCAGGACCGGCCACGCTCGGGCGGCAGCAAGAGCAAGATCGACATCATCAAGGACGCCGCCGAGGACCTCGCCGAGCAGTTCCTGTCGGCCGACAAGGGCTCGACCGAAGAGTTTCCCGTCCAGTTCGCGGTGGTCCCGTTCTCCAGTTCGGTGAATGTCGGCCCGCAATACAAGAATGCCGACTGGATGGACACGCAGGGCCGCTCGCCGATCCATCACGAGAATCTCGACTGGGGCGGCTGGCTGTCCGGCGCGACCAGCGGCGGCTGGGAGTGGATACGGGACAGGGGCTGGGTCTACACCTCGCCCTCCAGTGGCACGCCCCTGGCGCGGTACAACGGGTCCTACTGGACGCGGATCACCACCGGCGAGCCGCTGACCCGGTTCTATGTCTACGACAATGCGCGCTACAAGAGCCAGTTCGGCACCTGGCGGGGCTGCGTCGAGGCGCGGCCAAACGGGCTGGCCGCCACCGACACCGAGCCGGTCAGTTCCAGGCCGGAGACGCTGTTCGTGCCGACCTTCGCGCCGGACGAATACGACGATTCCGCCTATGGCTGGAACGACTATCTCGACAGCGGCAGCGGATCGCCCGACTCCGCCAAGGAGGCGATGGCCGAGCAGGCCAAGGTCGCCAAGTATTTCGACAGCGGCTACTCCATCACGACGCCGAGCAGCAATCGCAGCGACTGGGGCCCGAATTCCACCTGCGCGACGACGCCGATCACGCCGCTGACCAAGACGCTCAAGACGGTGACGGACGCCATCGACGTGATGGACGCCCAGGGCGCCACCAACATTCCGCACGGCCTGGCATGGGGCTGGCGGCTGCTGACGGCGCGGCCGCCCTTCACCGAGGGCCGCAGCCACGACGAGCCCGACAATCTGAAGGTGCTGGTGCTGATGACCGACGGCAACAACACCTACAATCTGAACTCCGGTGGGCGGCCGCTGGAAATCCGCGACTACAACCGCTCCACCTACGGCTCCTACGGCTATGGCGCGGCCTATTCCCATGGCAGCAGCACCCGCAAGCCGGGCCGCATCTACGACGGCACCACCGGCAATGCGAAGGACTACAGCGTCGACAGCTATGTCGCCGCCATGGACCAGAACGTCGCCAAGGTCTGCGAGAACGTGAAGGCTGATGGCCGCAAGCCGGGCGGTACGGACGGCATCCTGATCTTCACCATCGCCTTCGACCTGCGCGACGGCGAACCGGTGAAGAAGCTGATGGAGGATTGCGCCTCGAACGGCCTGATCGATGCCAGCGAGAAGCTCTATTACGACGCCCAGAGCCAGGAAGAGCTGGCCGCCGCCTTCCAGTCGATCACCGAACAGATTTCCAGCCTGCGCATCGCCCGCTGACGCACGGACACCAGATGGATGCATTGGCCCGGCCGTTCGGCAGCCGGACGATCCGCGTTCCAGCTGATCCGGCGCTGCGCGGATCGGCACCTCATCCCGCCCGCGCCATGATCGCGGACCTCATCGTTCCTCGCCCCGGAGGCATCGACACATGCTCGCAACGACCCTCGTCCTCCTGAGCTTCGGGCTCGCCCAGCCGGTTGTCGCGCCCGGACCGGTTCCGCTCGCGTCCCACATCGCGGCCAGCGTCGCCCCCGCCGGCGTCGCCCCGACGGACGAACCGGCCGACGCGCTCCGCCTCGTGCAGCATCCCGGCGACGGGCGTCACCACCGGCGCGGCGGCGACCGGCGCGGCCGTGACGGGATCGACCGCGGCAGTCTCGACGCCGACCGGTATCTCTACGATTTCCGCGACGCGCCGCGCTGGCGCGCCGAGGAGCGCGCACGCCATGACGGCCGCGGACGCGATGGCCGGCGCGACGACAGGCGCCGGGATGGCGACCGGCATCACGACCGCGACAGGCATGATCGCGATCATCGCGATCGCGACGACCGGCATCGCGCCGACCATCGCGACGGGGACGAGGATCGGCGGGATTGGGGCTCGGACGGCGACTGGGACTATGGCCGCGGCTTCGACAATGACCGGACCCGCGACGGCCAGCGCGGCGACAGCCGCTTTCGCGAACGGCGCGAGCGCTTCGAGGAACGCCGCAAGCGCTGGTAGCCTTTCCCCCGTCCGGCGTCAGTCGGGCCCCGACGCTCCGGCGAGACCGGTCTCGGCCAGGACGAAATCCGCCATGGCCGCGATGTCATCGAGGCCGAAGACCGGCAGCGCGCTATCCGTGACCGGATGATCGGCCGCGATCGCCGCAATGCCTGGTGCGTGGTCCTGCATCGGCCGGCGATCGCGCGCCTCCTGTCGCCGGCACTCGATCTTGGGATGCGGCTCGCGCTTGTAGCCCTCCACGAGAACCAGGTCACAGGGCGACAGCCGCGCGACGATGTCGGCAAGGCTCGGCTCGGGCGCGCCGCGCAATTCGTGCATCAGCGCCCAGCGCATGCCCGAGACGATCGCCACCTCACCGGCGCCGGCGCTGCGGTGGCGGAAGGAATCGGTGCCCTCCCGGTCGATCTCGAAGGCATGGTGGGCGTGCTTGACCGTCGCGACCCGGTAGCCGCGCGCGGTGACCTCGGTCACCAGCCGCTCGGTCAGGGTCGTCTTGCCGGAGTTCTTCCAGCCGGTGATGCCGTATATGCGCTGTTCCACCTGGCACCTGTCCCTTCGCTGCATCTGTCCCGCCCGGCGGGGTCCCTGCCCTTCTATGCGAGGAAGGAAAGCCCGGTCGAGATGCCATGCGTCCTGCCGGTTCGCAGCAAGTGCGACGGCGAAGAGACGTTGCCGCCGCTGGACGCTTGGCGATAGATGGAGCGATGTCTGATACCGCGCCCACCTATCTGACCACCCGCGAACTCGCCGATCTCATGCGCATCAAGGAGCGCAAGGTCTACGATCTGGCGGCCAGCGGCGAGGTGCCCTGCATCCGCGTGGTCGGCAAGCTGCTGTTTCCGCGCGAGGAGGTCGCCGCCTGGATGGCCGCCGCGCGCTCCGGCCCGGTGGCGACCGAGAACCGACTGCCGATGATCCTCGCCGGCAGTCACGATCCGCTGCTGGAATGGGCCCTGCGCCAGTCGGGCAGCGGACTGGCCGCCTTCTTCGACGGCAGCTCCGATGGCATCGGCCGGGTGGCGCGGCGCGAGGCGGCGGCCTGCGCCACCCATATTCGCGAAGCCGGTGGCGACTGGAATGTCGCCACGGTGCGCGACGTGCTCGGCGACGCCCCGGTGGTGCTGATCGAATTCGCCCGCCGCCAATGCGGCCTGATCGTCGCCCCCGGCAATCCGCATGCGATCGACGCAGTCACCGATCTCGCACCGCTGCGCTTTGCCCGGCGGCAGCCCGGCGCCGGCGGACAGAAGCTGTTCGAGGCGCTGGCGACGGAAGCCGGGCTGGACCCGGCGGCCCTCGCCGGCCCGCCGGGCGTCGCCAAGACCGAGGACGACGTCGCCCGGCTGGTGCTGGACGGCAAGGCGGATGCGGGCTTCGGGCTGGCGGCGATGGCGGCCCAGTACCGGCTCGGCTTCGTGCCGCTGGCCGAGGACCGCACCGATCTGCTGGTCTGGCGGCAGGCCTTCTTCGAGCCGCCGCTGCAGGCGCTGATGCGGTTCCTGCACACGCCCGAATTCCACGACAGGGCGGCCGAGATGAGCGGCTACGATGTCGCCGCCGCAGGCACCGTGCATTACAACGCGCCCGGCCCCTGACCGGCATCGGTGAAAGCGCGCCGGCCGCTGATGGCCGGCGCGCCGGTGTCAGCTTCGATCGCCGGTCATGTCGGCATTCGGAAAGAACAGCTGCTGGCCATCGACCCTGTAGTTCGCGATGGCGTCCTGCCCCTCGTCTCCGGTCAGCCAGTCGATGAAGGCCTGCCCTGCTTCGGCCTTCACCGCCGGATGCCTGTCCGGGTTCACCAGGATCACGCCATACTGGTTGAACAATTCCGGATCGCCCTCGACGACGACCGTGTGATCGCCCTTGTTGCCGAAGGAGATCCAGGTCGCCCGGTCGGTCAGGACGTAGGCGCCCATGCCGATTCCGGTGTTGAGCGTGGCGCCCATGCCCGATCCGGTTTCGCGGTACCAGCCGCCGGAGGCGGCGGCGAGGTCGATCCCGGCGTCCTTCCAGAGGCGCAATTCGGCCTTGTGGGTGCCGCTGTCGTCGCCGCGCGAAGCGAAGGGCGCCTTGGCGGCGGCGATCTTCCCGAGCGCGGCCTCGGCGTCCGTCATGCCCGCGACACCGGCGGGATCGGCGGCGGGGCCGACGACGACGAAATCATTGTACATCACGTCGAAGCGCGCGACGCCGCCGCCGGCCGCGACGAACTTCTCCTCGGCGGGCTTGGCGTGAACGAGCAGCACGTCGCCGTCGCCGTTCTCGGCGTTCTTGATCGCCTGGCCGGTGCCGACCGCGACGACCCGAACCTCGATACCGGATTCTTCGGTGAAGGCCGGCAGGATCGCGTCCAGCAGCCCGGAATTCTGTGTGGAAGTCGTCGACTGGACGACGATGAAGTTCTCCTCGGCCGTCGCCGGAGCGACCATGGCGCCCAGCGCCAGCGTGGCGGCGGCGATGGCCCCGATCAGTTGCGTCTTCATGCTTTCCCCTCCTGCGCCGCGAACGGCGTTACAGAACCAGTCCGCCGGCGAGAAACTGCCGCGCCGGCTGTGACACGGGCTCATCGAAAAACCGGTCGACCGGCGTCTGCTCGACGATGCGGCCGCCGTGAACGAACACGATCTCGGCGGCCAGACGTCGCGCCTGGCCGATGTCGTGGGTGACCATGACGATCTTGGTGCCGGCCGCCGCGACGCGGCGCAGCAGGCTCTCGATCGCCTGGGTCGCACCCGGATCGAGGCTCGAGGTCGGCTCGTCCATGAACAGGATGTCGGGCGCGGTCGAGATCGCACGGACCACCGCCAGCCGCTGCTGCTCGCCGCCCGAAAGGGTGCGCGCCGGCTGGTTTGCGCGGGCCGCCAGATCGCCCATGGCCAGGAGCGCGGCGACGCGTTCGCGGCGCGCGATGCGCGGCATGCCATGGACCTTCAGCGCGTAATCGACATTGGCGGCGACGGAGCGGCGCAGCAGCACCGGCCGCTGGAACACCATGGCCTGACGCCGGCGCACCGCCTTGTCGAGACCCTGGCCATTGTAGCGCAACTGCCCGGAAGCCGGCGTGATCAGCCCGTGCAGCAACCGCAGGAGCAGGCTCTTGCCGGCACCGTTCGGCCCGAGGATCAGGGTCGGACCGCCGGCGGCAATGGTCAGCCCGCCAACGTCCAAGAGTGTCCGCCCGCCGGCCCGGAACACAAGGTTCTCGGCCTGCAGCGGCAGGACCGAGGCCGGGTTCGTGCGGGCAGCCGGGAGCGCTTGGACCGGTGACGGGTCGGCGTCGCTCCGCTCAAGGGCGATATCGTCACGCATGGGCGGCCTGCGGGCGGCCGGCGCCGATGAGCCCGACAGATGCGTTGATGGCGATGGCGATGATCAGCAGGATCGCGCCGAGCGCCAGGGCCAGCGAGAGATTGCCCTTCGAGGTTTCCAGCGCCACCGCCGTCGTCATCACCCGGGTCACGTGGTTGATGTTGCCGCCGACGATGATGACGGCGCCGACTTCGGCGATGGCCCGGCCGAAGCCGGCCAGCAGCGCGGTGACGAGGCTGTGCCGCCCGTCCCAGAGAAGCGTCGGGACCGCCGCGAGGCGCGAGACGCCGAAGGAGCGGAGCTGCTCGGAATATTCGGCGTCGAGATCCTCGATCACCTGGCGGGTCAGCGCGGCGATGATCGGGACCACCAGGACAACCTGCGCGATGATCATTGCGGTGGGCGTGTAGAGCAACTGCAGCACGCCGAGCGGTCCGGCATTGGACAGCATCAGATAGACCAGCAGGCCGACCACGACCGGCGGCAACCCCATGAGCGCGTTCAGGAGCACGATGGCGAGGCGGCGCAGGGGGAACCGGCCGACAGCGAGCAGCGCACCGAGCGGCATTCCGACCATTGCCGCGATGATCACCGCGGTCATCGAGACTCTGAGCGACAGCAGCACGATGGCCCACAATTCGGGATCGCCTGAAAGGATCAGGCCCGCTGCCAGCGAAAATGCGTCCGCGAAATCCTGCATTTTCTTCGCTTTTGTCCCCATCTGCAGCTCGTTCTGACGAATTATGCGTGAGAAACGCCCAGAAGTCCAGATTAAGGAACAGTTACTGCAACTGCGCCCTGATGAACGCATCTGCGAGATGATCCCCACCGAGCGCAACGCAACGCGCAGTAGTTAAAGTGGACTCTCAGAGTCTGGTTTAAGTAAGCGCCTGTGCGACAACGCCGCATATTCAGAAAATCGTTGTGAATCGGACGATTTGTTGCTCTACTGAAGTGGGAGAACAGCCTTGCAGAACCACAATCTCGCTGTAACGACGGAACCGGCCGAGGCCGAGGCCTTGCGCGCCAACCTGTACAGGTTGCTCGCACGTCTCCTGGCGCGCCCGGCCGACGAAGCGTTGCTGGCCATGCTGCAGGGCCTGTCCGGCGATGACAGCCCGCTCGGTCGCGGCATCGGCGATCTCGCCGGCCAGGCGCGCGCGGTTTCGCTCGGCGCTGCCCGCGAGGAATATCAGGAGCTGTTCATCGGCGTCGGGCGCGGCGAGCTCGTGCCCTATGGCTCCTACTACCTGACCGGATTTCTCAACGAAAAGCCGCTGGCGCGGCTGCGCTCAGACATGGTGCCGCTGGGCATCGCCCGCTCCGAGGACAGCCGCGATCCGGAGGATCACGCCGGCGCGCTGATGGAGATGATGGCCGGGCTGATCGACGGCAGCTTCGGACAGATCCAGCCGCTTGCCGTGCAGAAGGATTTCTTCCGCAAGCATGTCGGCTCCTGGGCCGGGCACTTCTTCGCGGATCTGGAGACCAACAGCTTGGCGCGGCTCTACCGCCCGGTCGGAACGATCGGCCGCCAGTTCATGGCCATCGAGGAATCGGGCTTCGACATGTAGCCGCGCAAACCGCGGGGACGGCGGCACCTCGCAGCAGGAATAAGACCAGGGCACAGCCCTTCGACCACGGAGAAGCGAGATGAGCGACAAGAGCACGGAAACGAAGGGCGGCACGCAGGCCGATCGCCGGGCTTTCCTGAAGTTCGCAGGACTGGGCGGCGTTGCCGGCGGCGCCGCGCTGGTCACCGGCGCGCCCGCCGAAGCGGCGATCACCGAGGACGACACGACGGGCGCGGGCTACCGCGAAACCGACCATGTCAGGACCTTCTACAAGTCGGCACGGTTCTAACCCACCCGCCAGGCAATCGGATCGCGGGCGGCCGCACATCAAGGATCGGAGGCAGATATGCTCAGGAAAAAGGCAAACGGCGCGGCGCGGGGCAACCGAATGGCGTCGGCGCTGTCGGAGCTGGGGACGGCCGCGGTTGATCGCCGGACCTTCCTGAAGCGCTCGGGCCTGACCATCGGTGGCGCCGCCGCCGTGGCGACGCTGTCCGGCGGCATGGTGCGCCGCGCCGAGGCCGCGGGCGAGACCGCGACCGGCGAGATGGAAATCCGCAAGTCGGTCTGCACCCATTGCTCGGTCGGCTGCACGGTGCTGGCGGAAGTGTCGAACGGCGTCTGGGTCGGCCAGGAGCCGGGCTTCGATTCCCCGTTCAACCTCGGTGCACACTGCGCCAAGGGCGCCTCGGTGCGCGAGCACGCCCATGGCGAGCGCCGCCTGAAGTACCCGATGAAGCTCGTCGGCGGAAAGTGGCAGCGCGTCAGCTGGGACGAGGCGATCAACGAGATCGGCGACAAGATGCTGGAGGTCCGCGAGGCCGCCGGTCCCGATTCCGTCTACTGGCTCGGCTCGGCCAAGCATTCCAACGAGCAGTCCTACCTGATCCGCAAGTTCGCCGCCTATTGGGGCACGAACAACATCGACCATCAGGCCCGGATCTGTCACTCGACCACGGTCGCAGGTGTTGCCAACACCTGGGGCTACGGCGCGATGACCAACTCCTACAACGACATCCACAATTCCCGGGCGATCTTCCTGATCGGCGGCAACCCCGCCGAGGCGCATCCGGTCTCGCTGCTGCACCTGCTGAAGGCCAAGGAAGAGAACAACGCGCCGCTGATCGTCTGCGATCCGCGCTTCACGCGCACCGCGGCCCACGCCGACGAGTATGTCCGGTTCCGGCCGGGCACCGACGTCGCGCTGATCTGGGGCGTTCTCTACCACATCTTCGAGAATGGCTGGGAAGACAAGGAATTCATCAACAGCCGCGTCTGGGGCATGGACCAGATCCGCACCGAGGTCGCGCGCTGGACACCCGAGGAGGTCGAGCGGGTCACCGGCGTGCCGGGCTCGCAGCTGCAGCGCGTCGCGCGGACCATGGCCGAGAGCCGTCCGGCGACGCTGATCTGGTGCATGGGCGGCACCCAGCATACCAACGGCAACAACAACACCCGCGCCTACTGCATCCTGCAGCTCGCCCTCGGCAACATGGGCAAGGCCGGTGGCGGCACCAACATCTTCCGCGGCCATGACAACGTGCAGGGCGCGACCGACCTCGGCGTCCTCGCCGACACGCTGCCGGGCTATTACGGCCTGACCGCCGGCTCCTGGGCGCACTGGGCCCGGGTCTGGGAAGAGGAACTCGACTGGCTCAAGGGCCGCTTTGCCGTGATGCCGGGCGCCGGCGACGAGGGCAAGGACCGCCTGATGATGAACGAGACCGGCATCCCGGTCTCGCGCTGGATCGACGGCGTTCTCGAGGCCAGGGAAAACCTGGAGCAGCCGGACAACACCAAGGTCATGGTGTTCTGGGGCCATGCGCCGAACTCGCAGACCCGCCTGCCGGAAATGCAGAAGGCGATGGGCATGCTGGAGATGCTGGTCGTCATCGACCCGTATCCGACCATGACCGCCGTCCTGCAGGACCGCACCGACGGCGTCTATCTGCTGCCGGCCTCCACGCAGTTCGAGACCTCCGGCTCGGTGACCGCGTCGAACCGGTCGCTGCAGTGGCGCGAAAAGGTGGTCGAGCCGCTGTTCGAGTCCCTGCCCGACCACACGATCATGCACAAATTCGCCGAGAAGTTCGGCTTCGCCGACCGCATGTTCCGCAACATCGAGGTCAAGGACGGCGAGCCGGTCGTCGAGGACATCACCCGCGAGTTCAACCGTGGCATGTGGACCATCGGCTATACCGGCCAGTCGCCGGAGCGGATGAAGTCGCACATGCAGAACCAGCACACGTTCGACAGGACGACGCTGCGCGGTGTCGGTGGTGCGCATGACGGCGAGTTCTACGGCATGCCCTGGCCGTGCTGGGGCACCGCCGAGATGAAGCACAGCGGCTCGGCCAACCTCTACGACACCTCGATTCCGGTGGCGCAGGGCGGCATGGGCTTCCGCGCCCGCTTCGGCGTCGAGCGTGACGGCGACAACCTCCTGGCCGAAGGCTCGTGGCCGGTCGGCTCGGAGATCGAGGACGGTTATCCCGAGTTCACCTTCGCCATGCTCAAGGAGCTCGGCTGGGACAAGGACCTGACGCCCTACGAGCGCCGCTTCATCGACTATGTGGCCGGCTTCGCCGACCAGCGTCCGAGCGAGGGCGACGACGTCGGCGAGCAGTCGCAGACCGGCGAGATCGATTCCGACTACGACGAGAAGGTCGGCGGCGTGAACTGGAAGACCGACCTGTCGGGCGGCATCCAGCGCGTGGCGATCGCCCATGGCTGCGCCCCCTACGGCAACGCCAAGGCCCGCGCCGTGGTCTGGACCTTCCCCGATCCGGTGCCGATCCATCGCGAGCCGCTCTACACACCGCGCCGCGATCTGGTGACGGATTATCCGACCTACGAGGACAAGACCTTCTGGCGCGTGCCGACGGCCTTCGCCTCGATCCAGAAGAACGACTATTCCAAGGACTTCCCGATGATCATGACGTCGGGGCGTCTGGTGGAATACGAGGGCGGCGGCGACGAAACCCGCTCCAATCCGTGGCTCGCCGAGCTGCAGCAGGACATGTTCGTCGAGATCAATCCGTCGGACGCCAACGATCTCGGTCTTCGCGACCGCGACACGGTGTGGCTGCACAGCCCGGAAGGCGGCAAGATCCGCATCATGGCGATGGTCACCGAACGCGTCGGTCGCGGCGTGGTGTTCACGCCCTTCCACTTCGGCGGCTATTTCCAGGGCAACGATCTGCGCGGGAAATATCCCGATGGCGCCGATCCCTACGTCCTCGGCGAAGCCTGCAACACGGCACAGACCTACGGCTACGATTCGGTGACGCAGATGCAGGAAACCAAGACCACGCTCTGCCGGATCGAACGGGCGTAAGGGAGGATCAGACCAATGGCACGAATGAAGTTCCTCTGCGACGCCGAGCGCTGCATCGAATGCAACGCCTGCGTGACCGCCTGCAAGAACGAGCACGAGGTCCCGTGGGGCGTGAACCGCCGGCGCGTCGTCACCATCAACGACGGCAAGCCGGGCGAGCGGTCGATCTCGGTCGCCTGCATGCACTGCTCCGACGCACCCTGCATGGCGGTCTGCCCGGTAGACTGCTTCTACCAGACCTCCGACGGCGTGGTTCTTCACTCCAAGGATTTGTGCATCGGCTGCGGCTATTGCTTCTACGCCTGCCCCTTCGGCGCGCCGCAATATCCGCAGGCCTCGAATTTCGGTTCGCGCGGCAAGATGGATAAGTGCACCTTCTGCGCCGGCGGTCCGGAAGAGGACAATTCGGCGGTGGAGTTCCAGAAATACGGTCGCAACCGTCTGGCCGAGGGCAAGCTGCCGCTGTGCGCCGAGATGTGCTCGACCAAGGCGCTTCTCGCCGGCGACGGTGACACTGTCTCGTCGATCTATCGCGAGCGTGTCGTCGCCCGCGGCTTCGGCGCCGGCGCCTGGGGCTGGGGCACCGCCTACGACCAGAAGCTGGGCGGCTGACCTGCCGTACATGCACTTCCGGCGGACGGCTCGGGCCGTCCGCCGCCTGACGATGACCGGTGGCGCGCCGCGTTGCCCATTCCCGCCGCATCTTTCACCCGAACGGGGATAGAGGACATGCCTAGCCTCAGAGCGTCTCTCGCTGTCTTGTCACGCTCCGCCCCGCTCCGGCGTCTTGCCGCTCTCGTGCCGGTCCTCGCCATCGCCGTCCTGATGCTGTTCGCCGCAGCCGGCACCGGCCAGGCCCAGAGCTCGGTCCGGCCGCCGGACAACACCTCGCCGACCGGCGGCGCCGTCCCGGGCGACGCGCTCGGCACCACCTCCGACGCCGAGATCTGGCGGTCGGTGCGCCAGGGCGTTTCCGGCGACGTCTCGATCCCCGACAAGAAGGCCTCGGTGCTGGTGCAGTCCGAGGGCGAGTCCTGGCGCCTTCTGCGCAACGGCCCAATGTTCGACTATCTCGGACTGGCGATGATCGGCATGCTGATCCTGCTCGCCGTGTTCTTCGCCGTTCGCGGCCGTATCCGCGTCCAGCACGGCCTTGCCGGCGTGACCATCAAGCGCTTCGGCCTGATCGAGCGCACCGCCCATTGGGTGATGGCGCTGTCCTTCATCATCCTCGCCATCAGCGGGTTGAACATCTCCTACGGCCGCGAGCTGATCATGCCGCTGATCGGCAAGGAGCTCTTCGGCCCGATGTCCGGCTTCCTGAAGATGTCGCACAACTACGTGGCCTTCGCCTTCATGGCCGGGCTGGTGGTCGCCTTCGTCCTGTGGATCGTCCACAACCTTCCCTCGCGCGCCGACTTCGTCTGGCTGATGAAGGGCGGCGGCTTCTTCTCCAAGGGTGCGCATCCGCCGGCCTGGAAGTTCAACGCCGGACAGAAGGTCATCTTCTGGCTGGTGATGATCGGCGGCCTGTCCCTCAGCGTCTCGGGCTGGGCCCTGCTGTTCCCGTTCGAGCACGGCTTCTTCGGCGACACCTTCACCGCCCTTGCCGGCATCGGCCTCGACGTGCCGGCCTGGCTCGGCCTGCCGCAGCCGCCCTATTCGGTGATCCAGGAGCAGCAGTTCAACACCATCTGGCACGCCGTCATGGCGGTGTTCATGGTCTGCGTGATCTTCGGCCACATCTATATCGGCACGATCGGCATGGAAGGCGCCTTCGATGCCATGGGCAGCGGCGACGTCGACCTGAACTGGGCGCGCGAGCATCATGCGCTCTGGGTGGACGAGGTCCTGAAGAAGGACGGTCGCCCCGAGGCCGGGGCGCATCCCGCACCTGCGGAATAGCGGCCGGCGTGACGCGATCATGCGCCCCGCTTTGAGACTGGCGGCGCTCGCCGCCGCGGCCATCCTCGCGATGCTGTCGAACCCGGCCGGCGCCGACGCGCTGCCGGAGCGGCTGGTCGGGCACGGCGGCCCGGTGAAGGCGGTCGCGCTGTCCGATGACGGCAAGCACGCGCTGACCGCCTCCTTCGACTATTCGATCATCCTCTGGGACATGACCGGCCCGGACGGCACCGTCACCGCCCGGCTCGCCGGCCACGACGCGGCGGTCAACGACGTCGCCTTCGTCCCCGGCACGGACAAGGCTGTCTCGGTCTCAGACGACGGCTCCTTCGCCGTCTGGGATCTTGCGACCGGCGACCTCGAACAGCGGATCACCGATACGCCGGTCAAGGTGCTCGACGTCGCCGTCAGCCCGGACGGCCGCTTCGCCGCCACCGCGCGCTGGGATGGCACGGCGCGGATCTTCGACATTGCGGAGGGCCGCGAGATCGCGCGCGCCGAAGGCCATCAGGGCAATGTCAACGCGGTCGCCTTCTCGCTGGACGGACGGCAATTGTTCACAGCCGGCTATGACGGCGCGATCCGCGCATGGCCGCTCGACGACGGCCGCATCGCCGGTTCGTCGCGGGTGCTCTACACCCATGGCTGGGGCGTCAACGTCATCACCCCCCTGCCCGGCGGCACCCTGCTCGCCTTCGGCAGCCAGAACGGCGTGACCGGTCTCGTCGACCTCCCGACGCTGGAAACCGTGGAACTGGCCGCGAAAGAGAACCCGGTGCTGTCGATCGCCGCGTCACCGCGGGCCGGATGGTTTGCCACCGGCAGCGCCGACGGGCGCATCCGGGTCTTCGACATCGACACCGGCACGCTGGTCGAGGAATATGGCGACGTTTACGGCCCGGTCTGGGGCCTGTCCTTCACGCCGGACGGCAAGGAGCTGTACCGGGTCGGGCTCGACGATTTCGCCATTCGCTGGCAGGTCTCGCCACGCCAGCGCATGGAGGCGATCCAGTCGGTCTACCCGCGGCGGTTCCAGGCGCATGGCACCGACGATCCCGGCGAAAGCGAGTTCCTGCGCAAATGCTCGGTCTGCCATACGCTGACGCCGGATGACGGCAACCGCGCCGGGCCGACGCTGTTCGGCCTGTTCGGGCGCAAGGCCGGCACCGTTCCAGGCTATGCCTATTCGGAGGCGCTGACGGAATCGGATATCGTCTGGACCGAGGACACGGTATCACAGCTGTTCGACCATGGACCCGACGTCGTCACGCCGGGCACGAAGATGCCGGTGCAACGCCTGAAGAGCGTCGAACGGCGCGATGCGCTGATCGCCTATCTGAAGCGGGCGACCGCAACCGACGCCAAAACGCCGCCGCCGAGCGGGCGACCGGCACCAGAACCGGGGGAGACCACACCACAATGAAGGCATTCCTGCTAAGCGTGGCCATCGTGCTGCTCATCGGGCTGGGCGTCGGCCTCCTGCTCAACACCGAGCTGGAACAATCGGCCAGCGAAGCCTATTCGACCGAGAACGTCCGGCTGCAATAGGCCCGATCGACCGCGCACGCACAGGTCGCGGGATGCGGCGGCACGGCGCCTTCACACGCCCGGTGCGGGACGGATCATCACGCGGAGCGCCACCGGCGGCACCGCGACAGCAAGGAACAGGACCGATGAGCGAAGAAGCCTTCAACATGTCACTGCGCAAGTTTCTCAAGCAGGTCGGCGTGACCTCGCAGCGCGAGATCGAGGAACTGGTGCGCTCCGGCAAGGCCGGCTCGGGCCCCTTGAAGGTGCGCATGCATCTCACCGCCGAGGGTGAGCCACTGGACCATGTCGTCGAGGGTGAAATCCAGCTGCCGTGACGCTCAGCCAGATCGACATCGCGCCCCTGGCGGACCCTGAATTTCCGCCCGCCTTCACCGGACACCCGGTGGCTGCGGGCGTCGCCCCCTTCGCGGCGGCGATCGAGGCCGCGCGCGCACAATCCCATGGCGCGGGCGATCTGTTCTGGAGCCGCGACACGGACTGCGCCGCTGCCGCGCTGATCCTGGAACCGGATGTCGCGCTCGCCGAGGCCGCGCAGATGCTGCCGCTCCTGATGGTGGCGATCGGCGACGCGCTGGGCGGCATCGGACCGCCCAATCTGGCGCTGACCTTCCGCTGGCCCGGCACGATCCTGGCCAATGGTGCGACCGTTGGCGCCGCGCGCCTGTATGTTCCCGATCCGCGCGATCCGGACGGGGTCCCCGACCATATGGTCGTCGGCTACGCGCTGACCATCGAGGCGTCGCGGAACGGTCCCGCCGAGCCGGGCCACGATCTGGCCGCGACCGCGCTGATGGAAGAAGGCTGCGGCGAACTCGACCGCACCCTCATCGTCGAGGCGGTGGCGCGGCATTTCCTGTCGTGGATCGACGGATGGACCCATGACGGGTTCCGCGCCGCGCATCAGAGCTGGACGTCTCGCGCCGATGCGATGGGCGAGACCGTGGACATCGTCCTCGGCGGCGTCCGGCATTCCGGCACCATGATCGGCCTCGACGACGCCGGCGGGGCCCTGTTGAAGACCGATGGGCGCACGGTGCTGCTGCCCCTGACCGATGCCGCAAGCGGAGCCGATTCCTGATGCAGATGCCCGCGAAACCCCTCGCGCCACAGGGCCGTGTCGTCTGGAAATCCGCCGGCCTGCACCTGACCCACAAGCTGGACAATGGCTGGCTCGCGGTCACGCCGGATTTCCTGCGCGCCTACTACACCCGACCGGAAATCCACCCGATCGAGGAAAGCTGCGACAACGAGCATCGGCTGTTCGAGCGGCTGATGGAGACGCCCGACGCGACGGTCACCGAGGCCGATCTGGCGGCGCTCGCCGATGCCGACACGGCGGACAATTACCGCATGCTGCTGGCCTATCGCGACCATCTCCTGCGGCACGGCTCCATCGAGGCCGGCTATCTCGCCCTGTTTCGCCCGGATGCTCCGCGCGTGCCGCCGGTCTTCATCGAGCAGCTGGTCCATCTGATCCTCGGCGGGCTTCTGGCCGAGGAAACCGACCCCTTCGTCCTGCGCGCTGCCGAGCTGTTCTTCCGCGACCAGATGGCGACAACGGGCGACGGCCAGCTGACGCTTGCCGACGCCGAAGTGGTCGAGATGTATTCCGAATCCGGCGGCCTTGGCGGACTGGGCTCGCTGCTCGCCGAAGCCGGCACGCCGATGCGCGAAGTCTCGCTCGACGTGCTCAGCGAGGAGAATTGTGAGACCTATTGGGGCCGGGCCGACCAGTTCAATTTCGCCCTCGATTTCCGCTTCACCCAGCCGGGGCAGGATGCGCTGGCGCGGGTGATCGAGCGCTGGGTTGCGCATTTCCTGCACCTAGCGGTGCGGGTCCAGGCCATGCAGTCGATCACCGACCAGCACTGGTCCTGGCATGTCGGGCTCGACGCCGAGGCAACGCAGATCCTGAACGGGCTCTACGAGGGCGAAGCGGTCGACGAGGACCGCATCGGCCGGATCGCCGCGCTGTTCCGTATGGAATTCAAGGACGACGACCGGATCCTGCCGACCATGCGGGGCAAGCCGGCCTATCTCGGCGTGGCGGTGAACCCGACCGGTCTCATCCGGCTCAAGCCCCAGAACCTTCTGACCAATCTGCCCCTCACCTCCGGCGTCCAATGATCAAGGAATCGACATGACGACTTCATCACACAGCGTCGCGAACTCGCCCTGGATGCGCCTCGTGGCGCTGGTCTTCGCGATCGCCCTCGCCGCCCTCGCCTTCCTCGTCTATGCCCAGACCGAAGAATGGGTGGCCGGTGTCGAGGAGCGGGGCGAGGAGCTCGGCACGCTGCGGGTCGATCCCGACGTCGCGGCCTGCGTGGACAAGCGCTTCGCCGACATCGACGTCATGGTCCAGCAGGATCTGATCACCGCCGAGGCCGCCGAGAAGTCGCGCGCCGATGCGCGCTCCCTCTGCTACCAGCGCAACTGATCCTCAGTCGGTGGTGAGGAAGTCGTCGACCGTCAGGCCGCGCCGACCGGCTTCCAGATAATCGTCGGTGGTGCGGACCTTGGGCCGCTGGGCGATGGCGAAGGGGTCGCCGCCGTCCGCCGCCAAGGCTTCCAGCCGGCAGCTCTCGCACATGCTCAAAAGCGCCACCCGCTCGTCGGTCTGGAACATCCAGTGCTTGCCGCCGAGCGTTTCCCTGACCCGGTCGAGCATGCCGCGCGCGGCGAAGGGCTTGCCGCAGCAGGTGCATTCGGCCGGCTCGTCCTCGTTCAGCGTCACCGGCTGCATCACCGTCGGCGCCAGATTGTAGCGCGGATCGAGCGTGATCGCGGTTTCCGGACAGGTCGCGGCACAGATGCCGCACTGGACGCAGGCCGCCTCCACGAAGCGCAGTTCCGGCTTGCCCGGCGTGTCGCGCAGGGCGTCGGCCGGACAGGCCGACACGCAGGCCATGCAGAGCGTGCAGCGTTCCTTGTCGACGAGAATGTTGCCATAGGGCGCCGAGGCCGGCAGGCGGATCAGATCGTCGGCCGGGCCTGAACCGGCGGCTGCGGCGATGGCGATGCCGGCGCGTGCCACTTCGCGCTTGCCGCCGACCGGCGCGAACGCCGTGCGGGCGATCTCGGCAGCTTCTTGCCGGTCGTAGAGCAGCGCCTCGACGATTTCCGGGTCGCGCTCGGCGACGATCCGCACCCGGTCGGGCGCATGGCCGAGCCCGGCGAGCAACGCCTCGGTCAGCGCGATTTCCTCGTGCAGCGCGTGCAGCTCGCCCGATTTGCGCGGATCGACCAGGACCACCAGCGAGCGGAAGCCGGCGGCCAGCGCCGCGACGATCAGGTCGTGGCCGAGCGCCGTCGTCGAATGCATTTCCAGCGGAATGACATTGGCCGGCAGGCCGCGGCCGAAGCGCGACATGGCGTTGATCAGCGATGCGCCATGCTCGCGCTCGTGCACCATCAGCACGGGCGCCTCGCCGCCCGCGGCCAGATAGGTGCGGGCCAGCGTCTGCACCCGTTCGATCGACTGGGCACGGGCCGGATAGTCGTAGGAGACCGCGCCGGTCGGGCAATGGGCGGCGCAATTGCCGCAGCCGCCGCAGATCGCCGTGTCGATCAGGATGTTGTCGCCGTCGGGCGAAATTGCGCCGGGCGGACAATTGTCGATGCACTTGGTGCAGCCGGTCTTCTTCGACCGCTCATGGGCGCAGATCGACGCGTCGTAGCTGACATAGATCGGCTTTTCGAACTCGCCCTCGTAGCCGCTGGCGTCGAAGACACCTCGCATGACCGCCGCGGGATCGGCGGGATCGGCGCGGAAATAGCCGTCGCGACCGGTCGGGCGGGCGAAGAGCGGCGCGTTGCCGCTCATGTCGAAGAGGACGCTGCAGGACGATTTGGCGCCGTTGCGCGGCAGGGCGAATTGCGGCTCGCCGCGCGACGAGGGCAGCATGGCGGCGTAGTCGTCGACGACGATGTCGA
Source organism: Aurantimonas litoralis (assembly GCF_026153195.1). Classification (NCBI taxonomy): domain Bacteria; kingdom Pseudomonadati; phylum Pseudomonadota; class Alphaproteobacteria; order Hyphomicrobiales; family Aurantimonadaceae; genus Aurantimonas; species Aurantimonas litoralis. The sequence continues at coordinate 351,202 of NZ_JAPFBM010000001.1, forward strand.
AACCGCCGAGCGTGCCGGTGGCCGAGACCACCCGGCCGCGGAAGACCGGGAAGTCGAGCACCTCGGGCAGCAGGATGTCGTCGGCATCGGTCAAGAGCAGCGTGACCGACAGCGTACGGTTGAGCAGCGCCGCGGTGTCCAGTGCCGCCTGCCCCCGGCCGGTCACCAGGCACAGCCCGTCGCTTTCGATGGCGCGCAGCCGGGCCGGCGCCACCGGCAGCGAGGCCGCGCCGATCAGCGCCGCCATCTTCGGCGCGATCGACGCCTTGTCGGCGGTCCATCCGGCCATTTCGCGGATATTGACGAAGGCGGAGACCTCGCGGCCCTTCTCCTCGGCGATCTCGGCGAAAAGCGGGCTTTCCTGGGTACAGGCGACGACCACGGGCGCGTCGCCCTCCATGGCGCCTTCGAAGGTGCCGATCTGGCTGCGACACAGATGCGTGTGAACCGGCAGGTCCACGCCACCGAGGGCACGGCCGATCGCCCTGCCATCCACCTGCATGGTCTTCTCGCAGTTGCAGACCAGAATCCGTTGGCTCGTCGCGCTCATGACTTCTCCCTTTGTCGATGAGGAATAACACGTTACGCTGTTTATGGCGGGTGAAAAACGAGCTCGCAGACTGCGAAAGGTGCGCCAATTTGGCCCGTGAACTGACGATCATGCTGGGTGTTCTGGCCGAGCGGCGCCGATCCGTCTCGCGCTGGGCGAAGGAGTACTGGATCCCGGTGGGAATCGCGCCGGCATCCGGAGGCCTGACCACCGGCGACGTGATGCTCAGCGACGACGAGCGGACGCGCTATTTCATGGGCGTGCATGCGCTCACCTGCCATGCGGCCGATACCGAGGCGTATGTGCACAATTTCAACAGCCAGGTGCCGGCGCTGTTCATCGTGCTGCGCCGCTCCCCGTCAGAGGATGGCCACCCGCTGCCGTGGTTCGTCCACAGCGTCACCGCCTCGCCTTATCTCGCGCAGGATTACGACGACAGCGGCGAGGACATCGTCGAGCGTGTCCCGATGCCGCCGGACATCACCGAGACGCTCAAGGACTTCGTGAACCGCTATCACCAGGAGGAGGAATTCAAGAAGCGCCGGCGCGACAAGCTGGATCTCGAGGACCACAAATTCGGCAAGGACCCGATCTTCCTGCAGCGCGAGAAGCCGGCCGGAGGCAATCTCGATGGCTGATGGCACGGGCGAAAACGACAGCTTCCTGTCGCGCTGGTCGCGCCGCAAGCGCGAGGTCGAGGCGGCCGAAGCCGCCGAGGCGGCGGAGGCGCAGACGCCCGACGTCGTCGATCCCGAGGCCGTTGCTCGCGAGGCCGAGGAGCTCGAACAGAACCGGCTGGCGGCGGAAGCGGTCGACATCGATTCCATGAAGGCCGGCGACGATTTCGGCCTGTTCATGAAGCGCGGCGTGCCGGAGCTTCTGCGCCGCAAGGCGCTGCGCAAGCTGTGGCGCTCCAATCCGGTCTTCGCCAATCTCGACGGGCTGAACGATTACGACGAGGATTTCCGCAATCCCGCCCACAATCGCTACACCTCGCTGTGGCAGCTCGGACGCGGCTTCCTGAGCACCGAGGAGCAGAGCACCCAGCAGGCGACCGGCCGCCTGACACGGCCCGAGCCGGAAACGGATGCCGTGGCGGCCGAGGATCAGGGCGAAGCGGGCGCGGACAGTGCGGTAGATGCGCCTGAAGACGCCCCCGTGGCCGAAGACTTGGCGGCCGCGCCGCCGACCGCCGTCGCCGAAGCGGAGTCGCAGACTGCCGGCGACGACGAACGCCTGATCACGGAAGAGACGGGCGTGCCGATCGCCGCAGCACCTTCGACCGTACCGGAGCCCGAGCCGGTCGAGCGGATCGAGAGCCCGGCACCGCAACAGCCTCCAGCGCGGCGCGTGTCGATCCGCCAGCGCCTGCAGGGTTAGACCGGCGGCGAATCAGAGATTCGGATCGGCCAGGTGATTGCGGAGCATCTCCTTGTAGGTGGCCGCCATCTCTTCGATGTAGACCTCGTGATCCTCCACTTCCCGCACGTTGTTGCCGACGAAGGCGTTGTAGCGGGCGGCTGCGTAGAGAAACGCCATATGGATGTCGGTCGCCAGAACCTTCTGGTTGGCGCGGTTGGCCACGTCGATGAAGCGGTCCGCCAGCTTCAGGAAGGCGTCCGGATCGAGCGTCGGCGGCGTGCCTGCGGCGCGCCGCTGCTTGCGGTTTCCCTGGGATTCCAAGTCTTCGGGCCTCCGTTCGCGCTGTGAGGTCCGCGCCGACCCGCCCCGGGATCGCGATTGGCCAGGAGCGGCATTTGCCGTAAGAGACGCGGGACCCAATTCATAGCAGCGAGAGACCCTTTGGCAATCGACAAGGCAGACATCCTGGAGCAGCTCAAGCGGGTGAAGGGACCGGATCTCACCGGCAACATCGTCGATCTCGGGCTGGTCTCCGACATCTTCGTCGCCGACGGCAAGGTGTTCTTCTCCCTGACCATTCCGGCCGACCGGGCGGAAGAGCTGGAGCCGCTGCGCGCCGCCGCCGAGAAGGCCGCGTCCGGCGTTCCGGGCGTCGAGAAGGCGACCGTCGCGCTCACCGCCGAAGCGACCAAATCCTCGGCCCGTCCGGTACGGCCCGCACCGAGCCCGGCCCAGGCCGCCGCCGTGCCGCCGCCGATGGCTGCGCGCGCACCGCAGCCTCCCAAGGCGCCCGAGAAGGCCGGCGTGCCGGGCATCGGCGCGATCATCGCGGTCGCCTCGGGCAAGGGCGGCGTCGGCAAGTCGACCACCTCGGTCAATCTCGCCCTCGGCCTGCAGGCGAACGGCCTGAAGGTCGGCATCATGGACGCCGACATCTACGGCCCGTCCATGCCGCGGCTCCTGCACATCTCCGGCCGTCCGCAGAACGTCTCGGGCCGGATCATCCGGCCGATGGAAGGCTACGGCCTGAAGGTCATGTCGATGGGCTTCCTCGTCGACGAGGAGACCCCGATGATCTGGCGCGGGCCGATGGTCATCTCGGCGCTGACGCAGATGCTGCGCGAGGTCGAATGGGGCGAACTCGACGTGCTCGTGGTCGATATGCCGCCGGGCACCGGCGACGCGCAACTCACCATGGCGCAGAACGTACCCTTGGCCGGCGCCGTCATCGTCTCGACGCCGCAGGACCTGGCGCTGATCGACGCCCGCAAGGGCCTCGCCATGTTCCGCAAGGTGGACGTGCCGATCCTCGGCATCGTCGAGAACATGAGCTATTTCGTCTGCCCCGATTGCGGCGGGCGGCACGACATCTTCGGCCATGGCGGCGCCCGCAAGGAAGCCGAGCGCATCGGCGTGCCCTTCCTCGGCGAAGTGCCGCTGGACATGCAGATCCGCTCGACCTCGGACGGCGGCACGCCCATCGTCATGTCCGAGCCGGACAGCGTGCACGCCAAGACCTATCGGGAGATCGCCCGCACCGCCTGGGAACGGGTCGGCGAGGAACGCCGGATGGTCAGCGCGCCGTCGATCGTCTTCGAATAGGCGACCGGTTCAGCAAACGGCGGCCCGGTGATCTCCTCCGGGCCGCCGCCGACTGCCCGATCTCTGCCGGCTCAGAACAGGCTGGCATAGGGGATGAAGCCGACCGTCTCGCCCGGCGCGACGGCGACGACATCCTCGCCCAGCTCGACCAGGCCGTCGGTGTCGACCAACGACGACAGGAGACCGGCCCCCTCGCGCGGGAACTTCTGCACCTCCAGCGTGCCGTCGGCGGCGCGGCGGAGGCTCGCGCGGACATATTCGCGCCGGCCGAGCTTCTTCCTGTAGGCGAAGGCCGCCCGCACCGGCGTCGCCACCGTCGCTTCGGGCTCGGCCCCGGCCAGCGCCAGGATCGCCGGGCGGGCGACATGGGCAAAGGTCACGAAGCTCGCCACCGGATTGCCCGGCAGGCCGATCAGCGGCGTGCCGTCGATCACCCCCATCGCCACCGGACGGCCCGGCTTGATGGCGATGCGCCAGAACACCATCCGGCCCGTGCCCTCGACCGCGTCCTTGACGAAATCGGCCTCGCCCGTCGAGACGCCGCCGGAGGTGAGGACCAGGTCGTGGTCCCTCGCCGCAGCGCGCAAGGTCGCCGCGATCGCCTCGCGGTCGTCCGGCAGGATGTTGAGGTCCGAGACCGCGCAGCCGAGGCGTCGCAGCATCGCCATCAGCATGAAGCGGTTGGAATCGAAGAGCTGCGACGATGCGCGTTCGGAGCCCGGCGCGACGATCTCGTTGCCGGTGGAGAAGATCGCCACCCGCACGGGACGGCGAACCGTCAGCTCCACCTGCCCCAGCGCCGCGGCCATGGCGATGTCCTGCGGACGCAACCGGCGCCCCGAGCGCAGCACGATGGCGCCCGTCGCCACATCCTCGCCCGCCGGCCGCATGTTGGCCCCCGGCTTCAGGCCGGCAGGCAGCAGCACCGCCCCGTCGGGCTCGACGCGCACATCCTCCTGCATGAAGACGGTATCGGCGCCGCCGGGCATCGGCGCGCCGGTAAAGATGCGCGCGGCTTCGCCCGGCTGGACGGCCTCGGCGGACCGCGTGCCCGCCTGGACGCGGCCGCCAATGGCGAAGCGGCGCTCGCTCTCCTGCGGCAGATCGGCGCTGCGGATGGCGTAGCCGTCGACGGCGGAGTTGGCGAAGGGCGGCAGCGGCATCGGTGCGACGAGATCGGCGGCAAGGATGCGGCCATCGGCCTCGGCGAGCGGCACGGCCTCGATGCCGGCCAGCGGCTGCAACCGGGCGGCGATCAGCGCCACGGTCTCGTCGACGGTCATCATCGGCCCGCCGAATGCGAAGCAATCGTCCGAAAGTTGCGCCATCCCCGCACCCGTTCATCGCATTGTTCGCCGCGGTGACCGCGCGACCGGTCCGGTCCCTATATGAGCGCCGGATCACATTCTACCCTTGCACGACACGCCGGACGCCCGCACACCATCGGATGCGCCGCCCATGCACCAGCCTATCGACAGGACCCCCATGTCAGACACCGACGATCGGCCGACCGTCACGACCATCATGCCGGAGCCCGGCAATCCGCGCCTGACCGAGCGCGTCACCGGCCTCGACCAGACCGGAGCGCAGGTGGCCGTCTCGGTGCCGGTCGAGCGGGCGCTGACCCTCTATCTCAACGCCCAGGAGATCGTCACGATGATGACGATCAACGACTATCCGGAATATCTGGCGCTCGGCTATCTCCTCAACCAGAACATGCTGAAGCCCGACGATGTCGTCACCGGCGTCGATTATGACGACGATCTCGAGGTCGTGGTGGTACGCACCGAGCGCGGCACCAATTACGAGGAGAAGCTCAAGAAGCGCACGCTGACCTCCGGCTGCGCGCAGGGCACGGCCTTCGGCGACCTGATGGAAGCGCTGGACGAGATCGAACTGCCGGCTGCCAGCCTGCACACGTCGTGGCTCTACGAACTGGCGAAGACCATCAACACCACCCCGTCGCTCTATCTGGAGGCTGGCGCCATCCATGGCTGCGTCCTTTGCGTGAAGGGCCGGCCGCTCTGCTACATGGAGGATGTCGGCCGTCACAACGCGGTCGACAAGATCGCCGGCTGGATGTTCCGCCACGGGGTCGATCCGGCCGACAAGATCCTCTACACGACCGGCCGCCTGACCTCGGAAATGACCATCAAGACCGTGCGGATGGGCATACCCATCCTGGTGTCGCGGTCGGGCTTCACCGCCTGGGGCGTGGCGCTGGCGCGGCAGGTCGGGCTGACCCTGATCGGCCGGGCCAAGGGCAAGCGCTTCGTGGCGCTGTCGGGCGCCGAGCGCATCGTCTTCGACCAGGATCTCGCGACGGTGGACGACGAACCGAAGCGCAGCAGACGCAAGGGCGCAGACCATGACAACTGACAATGCCGCGCCGGTCGGCGTGATCCTCGCTGGCGGTCTCGCCCGGCGCATGGGCGGCGGCGACAAGCCCATGCGAACCATCGCCGGCCGGCCGATCCTCGCCCATGTGATCGACCGCTTCGCGCCGCAATGCGCCGGGGTGATGCTCAACGCCAATGGCGATCCGGAGCGGTTCTCCGGCTTCAGCCTGCCGGTGGTGCCGGACAATGTCGAGGGCCATCCCGGTCCCCTCGCCGGCATCCTTGCGGCGCTCGACTGGACGGCGGAACACCGGCCCGATGCGAAGTGGGTCGTCAGCGTCGCCGGCGACTGCCCGTTCCTGCCGCGCGATCTGGTGGTGCGGCTGGGTGCAGCGCGCGATGCCGAGGCCGCCGACCTTGCCGTCGCCGCGTCGGGCGAGCGCAGCCATCCGCCCATCGGCCTGTGGAAGGTTGCCCTGCGCGGCGCCCTTCGCGAGGCGCTGGTCGGCGAGGAACTGCGCAAGATCGACCGCTGGACCGCGCGCTACAGGCTGGCGACGGTGTCGTGGTCGGCCGAACCGGTCGATCCGTTCTTCAATGCCAATACGGTCGAAGATCTCGCCGACGCCGAGGCGCTGGCGCAGCAGACCGCCGACTGAGCTCAGGCCGGCCGGAAGCCGGCTTCCTCCAGCGCGTCCCGCACCGCCGGCGAGGCGAGCGCGGCAAGAAACGCCTGCACCGCGGGCCGGTCCCGCCGCGCCGTCACCAGCGCGAAATCGTAGGATTCCTCGGCCAGCGGCAGGAAGCCGAGACCGGCCGCCTTCGCCACCGGCGCGATGGTCACGCCCCAGTCCGCCCGGCCCTGCACGACGGCCGCGGCGACCGCATTGTGGGATTTCGGCTGGTTCCAGTACCCGTCCGGCCGGGCTGTGCCCAGCAGCCGGTCGATCAGGATGCGCGTGCCGGCGCCCTGATTGCGGTTGACCATCAGGCAATCCGGATCGGTCAGCCCCGCCCCAACAGCATCCTCCGCCGAGCGGCCGGCAAAACGTGGATCGCCGTCCCGGAAGACGATGCCCTGCATGCGCCGCCAGCCGGGCACGAGTTCCAGCCCCTCGGTGAGGAAGGGCGCGTTGTAGCTGTCGGTGCGCGGGTCGAAGAGATGGATCGGCGCCAGGTCGCATTCGCCGCGCTTGGCCGCGGCGAGCCCGCCCAGACTGCCCACCGCGAGCGTACGCACCGCCCGCCCCTCGTCTGCCAGCGGCGCCAGCACCCGGTCGAGCCCGGTGCAATGGCTGCCGATGATGACGAGATCGGGGATGCGCAGCGACGGCGTGAACAGGGTGACGGACGCTTCGGTCCCGGCCGGCAGATGATCGGCCAGCGCCTCGATGCGCAGGAAACCGTCGGCCTGGGTGAAGGAGGTGATCGCGCCCGAGCCCTTGCCGGTCGGATAGGCGATCAGCTCGCCCTCGCCCTGGACCAGCGAGACCATGGCGAATTCGGTGCGGCCGAGTTCGGAGGCTATGCGCAGCGGGACGCGCGCCGTCACCTGCGTCTCCGTCCGCGGCGGCAGGCCGCCCATGCGGCGCAGGACCGGCGCGACCATGTCGTGGAAGGTGAACATCGCGGAGGTCGGAAAACCCGGCAGGATGACCACCGGCTTGCCGTCGCAGACGGCGAGGCACAGGGGTTTGCCCGGCTTCAGCGCCACGCCGTGGGCGACGATGCCCGGCGCGCCGAGCCGGTCGATGATGCGGTGGCTGACATCGCCGGCCCCCTTGGAGGTGCCGCCCGACAGGACCACCATATCATTGTCCGCCAGCGCTGCCCGCAGCACGGCCTCGAGCCCCGCCTCGTCATCGGGAAAGGCGCCGAGACGCGCCACGTCGCCGCCATTTTCGCGGATCGCCGCCGCGACGATCGCACCATTGGTGTCGTAGACAGAGGCCGGCTTAAGCGGTTCGCCCGGCTGGACCAGTTCGTCGCCGGTCGACAGCACTGCCACGCGAACCCGGCGAGTCACCGGGATCTCGGCGATGCCGCAGGCGGCCAGCATGCCGATCTCGCGCGAGCCCATCACGGTGCCGGCGCGCAGCAGCAATTCGCCGGCGGCCATGTCCGAGCCGGCATGGGAGACGAACTGGCCCGGCGCCGCCGGACGCCGGATCTCCACGCCGCCGTCGCCGGCCAGTTCGGTATGCTCGACCATCACAACCGCGTCGGCGCCGCGCGGCACGACGCCGCCGGTGGCGATCGGTGTCGCCGTGCCGGGCGCGACCGGCAGGGTCGGCGCGACGCCGCAGGCCAGTGTTTCGGCATTCAGGGACAGCCGCACCGGCCGGCCCTGCCCGCTCGCCGCGACATCCGCGGCGCGCAGGGCAAAGCCGTCGACATTCGCTCGGTCGAAGGGCGGCACGTCGATGGGCGACAGGATGTCGGTCGCCGAGACGCGCCCCAGCGCGTCTCCCAGCGCGACGGTCTCGCGCGGCAGCGGCCGCGGAAACAGCGCCGCCTCGAAGCGCTGCAACGCCTCTTCCCGCGACAGGATCGACAGGAATTGCTGCTGGTCGAGGCCCGTCGTCGCCGTCTCGGCGGCCGCGTTGCGGGGATCGGTGGTCATGGCGCCTCGTGGAGGAGTGAGCCGGACAGCATGGTGCCGGCGGCATGGCCTTCGCTGGAGGCCGGCACGAGGCACCAGGCATCGGCGGCGGCCATCTCGGCGAGCGGCAGGGCGCCGCAGGCGAGCGGCGTCCAGTCATCGTCCGAGCGTTTCAGGAGAGCGAGTTCCACCATGCCGATGGCCGAGGATATCTTGTGGGTCAGCCGGCGCGCAACCGTCGGCCGCGGACGGGCACCGGCAAGGCGCGCCAGCAGCGTCTCCCCGAGCGCAAGCCACACGGCCATGGCCTGATCCGGCTGTCCCGGCAGCGCCACGACCGGCACCCGGCCAATCCGGCCAATGGCTGCGGTCCGCCCGGGGCGAAGCCCGAGACCGTGGGCGTGAAGCGCGCCAGCTTGGGCGAGCGCCACGGGCGTTGCGTCGTCGTGGCCGGCGCCGGTGCCGCCGATGACGATCACCAGATCCGCCGCTCCCGTCATGGCGGCGGCGATGGACTCCGCGTCGCGCTCGCTCGTCACCCGCATCGTCTCGGCCCCTGCCGCCACCGCCCGTGCGGCAATCAGATCGGCCGTTAGTCGGACGCCGTCGGATGAGAGGTCGACGAGCCGCAGGCGCGGCCGGCGGACAGGCAGGGTCGCAAGGCCGAGGGCCCGCGCGCAGGCGATATCGAACGCCGAAATGCGCTGCCCCGGCTGCAACAGGCCGGCACCCGCGGCGATATCGTCGCCGGCGCGCTGCACGCCCTCGCCGGGAATGGCCTCGCAGGTCACCTGCGCGAAGGGGCCGTCCGCCTCCACCCATTCGGCGTCCACGACACAGTCGCAGCCCTCCGGCATCGGCGCGCCGACCGCGATCCGGCTCGGCGGCACGGCCAGCATGGCCGGCGCATAGGACGACGCCCCGACGAGATCGGCGGAGGCCAGCGCCCAGCCATCCAGTGCCGCCTCGTCGCGGTCCGGGACGGCGTGCGGGGCCTGGACCGCGTTGGCCGCGATCAGGCCGGAAGCGTCGGCCAGCGCCATGTCGACGGGTGCGACAGCCTCGACGCCATCCAGCAGCCATGCCGTGACGGTCTCGACATCCGCCAGCGATCCGCCCGGCCCCTGAACCGTCATGCGCCGTGGCCGCGGAAGGCTGCGCGCAGGCCTGCCGGATCGCAACGGCCTGTCGGCTGGCCGGCGGACATGCAAGCGCTGGCGCGCGCCGGCGTCGGGGTGTGGAGGGAGATCATCGGATATGGCACGTCGTTGTCATGTCGCGGCGGCCGCCGCCTGCGACGAGATTACCGTCTTTGCCGGGTCGGGCAAACCCGTGAACCGCGAGGGGCTCCGCATCTTGCACTGCACAACAGGCGGTGCGCCCCTCCCTTGTTTCCGCTATGGCGGTCGTGCAGTCTCGTCCAAACCCCATTCACGCCGCTGCCCAGCATTCGTTGCGCGCGCGTCTGTCAGCCAAGCCAGGTGACGCATGACTCCAGAAACGACCGCCGCCCTTCGTGGCACCGGTGACCGTCAGGCCGTGCGGCAGCGCTACGGCGAGGACGAGGCCACCGTCGTGAAGGATCTGGCCGCCCGGATCAGCCTGAGCGAGGCCGACCGTGCCGCCATCAGCGCCGCCGGCGCCGACATCGTCCGGCGGGTGCGCCGCGAGACGTCGCCCAGCATGATGGAGAGCTTCCTCGCCGAATACGGCTTGTCCACCGAGGAAGGCGTCGGCCTGATGTGCCTCGCCGAGGCGCTCCTGCGCGTGCCCGATGCCGAGACCGTCGACGAACTGATCCAGGACAAGATCGAGCCCTCCGACTGGGGCGCGCATCTCGGCCATTCGTCCTCCTCGCTGGTCAATGCCTCGACCTGGGCACTGATGCTGACCGGACGGATCCTCGACGACGATCCGAGCCGCCCGGCCGCGGCCCTACGCGGTCTCGTGCGCCGGGTCGGCGAGCCGGTCGTGCGCCGCGCCGTCGCCCAGTCCATGCGGCTTCTGGGACGGCAGTTCGTGCTCGGCCAGACCATCGAGGAAGGCATGCGCAACGCCCGCGAGCGCGAGCGCCAGGGCTATACCTATTCCTACGACATGCTCGGCGAGGCCGCCCGGACCGAGGCCGACGCCCTGCGCTATCTGAAATCCTATTCCGACGCGATCGCCTCCATCGCGAAGGCCGCCAAGGGCGACGTGCGCTCCAATCCCGGCATCTCGGTCAAGCTGTCGGCGCTGCATCCGCGCTACGAGACCACCCATCGCGACACGGTGATGGCGACGCTGGTGCCGCGGGCGCTGGAACTCGCCCGGCAGGCGGCGAAGGCCAATATCGGCTTCAACATCGACGCGGAGGAGCAGGACCGGCTGGATCTGTCGCTCGACATCATCGAGGCGGTGCTGTCGGACGAGAGCCTGAAGGGCTGGGACGGCTTCGGCGTCGTCGTCCAGGCCTATGGCCGCCGCGCCGTGCCGGTCATCGAATATCTCGACACGCTGGCGCGCCGGCTCGACCGGCGGATCATGGTGCGGCTGGTCAAGGGCGCCTACTGGGACACCGAGATCAAGCTCGCCCAGGAAATGGGCACGCACACCTTCCCGGTCTTCACCCGCAAGGTGAACACCGATCTCAGCTACATGGCCTGCGCCCAGATGCTGCTCGACCGGCGCGACCGCATCTACCCGCAATTTGCCACCCACAACGCCCATACCTGCGCCGCCATCCTGAAGATGGCCGGCAATGATCGCGACAGCTTCGAATTCCAGCGCCTGCACGGCATGGGCGAATCGCTGCACGACATCGTCCACCGCCAGAACGACACGCGCTGCCGCATCTACGCCCCGGTCGGGGCGCATCGCGATCTCCTCGCCTATCTGGTGCGCCGCCTCCTGGAGAACGGCGCCAACAGCTCCTTCGTCAACCAGATCGTCAACGAGGCCATCGCGCCGGAAGACATCGCCCGCGACCCGCTGTCCGAGGTCGAGGCGCTGGGCGAGGCCATCGCCAATCCGACCATCCGCACCCCGGCCGAACTCTTCGCACCCGAACGGCGGAACTCGAAGGGCTTCCGGGTCAACGAACCCGCCTCGATCACCCCGCTGATCGAGGCCCGGCAGGCCTTTGCCGACGCGGTCTGGACCGCCCGGCCGATGCTGGCCGACGATCTTCCGGTCTCCGGCGAAGGCCGCGCGGCCACCTCGCCGGCCGATCCGAGCCGTATTGTCGGCACGGTGCATGAGGCCAGTATCAAGGACGTCCACCGGGCGCTCGCCGCCGCCGAGGCTGGCTTTGCCGCCTGGTCGGCCGTTCCCGTGGCCGAGCGCGCGGCGACCCTGCGCGCCATCGCCGATCTCTACGAAGCCAACATCGCCGAGCTGACCGTGATCGCCACCCGCGAGGCCGGGAAGACGCTGTCCGACGGCATCGCCGAGATCCGCGAGGCTGTGGACTTTCTGCGCTACTACGCCGACGAGGCCGAGCGTCTGGAGGTCGAGGAGCCCGGCACGCCGCGCGGCATCTTCGTCTGCATCAGCCCGTGGAACTTCCCGCTGGCGATCTTCACCGGCCAGATCGCCGCGGCGCTGGCCGCCGGCAACGCCGTCCTCGCCAAGCCGGCCGAACAGACGCCGCTGATCGCCACCCGCGCCGTCGAGCTGATGCGCGAGGCCGGCCTTCCCGCCGCGGCGCTGCAATTGCTGCCCGGCGACGGCCCGAATGTCGGTGGCCCGCTGACCTCCGACAGGCGGATCGCCGGCGTCTGCTTCACCGGCTCCACCGAAGTGGCGCAGATCATCCACAAGGCGCTGGCCGCCAATGCCGGCCCCGATGCGGTGCTGATCGCCGAGACCGGCGGCCTGAACGCCATGATCGTGGATTCCACGGCCCTCACCGAACAGGCGGTGCGCGACATCCTGATCGCCTCGTTCCAGAGCGCCGGCCAGCGCTGCTCGGCGCTGCGCATGCTCTATGTGCAGGAGGACGCGCGCGACCGGCTGCTGCACATGCTGGAGGGGGCGATGGACGCCCTCGTCGTGGGCGATCCCTGGCAGATCGACACCGACGTGTCGCCGGTGATCGATGCCGACGCCCGCGACGACATCACCGGCTATATCGCAAGCCGCAAGGCCGCCGGCCAGGTGCTGAAGACCCTGCCGGTGCCGCAGGACGGCCTCTATGCCGCGCCCTCGGTGGTCAGCGTCGGCGGCATCGACGACCTCGAACGCGAGGTGTTCGGTCCGGTGCTGCATGTTGCGACCTTCAAGGCCCGGGAGATCGACGGGGTCGTCGACGCCATCAATGCGCGCGGCTACGGCCTGACCTTCGGCCTGCACACCCGGATCGACGACCGGGTGCAGCAAATCGTCGAGCGCATCCAGGTCGGCAACACCTATGTGAACCGCAACCAGATCGGTGCCATCGTCGGCTCGCAGCCCTTCGGCGGCGAAGGCCTGTCGGGCACCGGGCCGAAGGCGGGCGGACCGTTCTACGTCGCCCGCTTCCGCCGCACCGAGCCCGCCGAGGACCTGCAGGCACCCGCAGCGCCTGAGATTCCCGCCGCGACGGTCGCCGAGGCCATCGCCAAGCTCGATGCCCGCAACTGGGCGGCCCGCGGCGACCGCGTGTCGGTGCTGCGCCGGGCGCTGTCCGGCAAGGGCGGCATCATCCGCCGCGCCTGTTCGGCGGTCGGGGCCTTCGATCCGGGGCCCTTCACCTTGCCGGGGCCGACGGGCGAGAGCAACCGGCTGAGCCTCTATCCGAGGGGCACCGTCCTCTGTCTCGGCCCGACGGCGGAGATCGCCCTGGCGCAGGCCGTCCAGGCGCTGTCCGCCGGCTGCGCGGCGATCATCGTGGCGCCCGGCGCCGCGGCACTCGCCGGGCCGGTGATCGCCGCGGGTGCCCCGCTCGCCGTGTTCGACGGGACGCTGGCGCCGGGGGACCTCGAACATCTCGACGGCATCGGCGTGGTCGCCGCCGCGGGACGCTCGGACTGGACCCGGGCACTGCGCAACGCGCTGGCCGCCCGCACCGGGGCGATCATTCCGCTGGAGACCGCGATCATCGGTCCGAGCCGCTATGTCGTCGAACGGCATCTGTGCATCGACACGACGGCGGCCGGCGGCAATGCCAGCCTGCTCGCGGCGGCCGAATAGCCATCGACGCAACCGGCGCGGCGACACCCTGTCGCCCGCCGCCCTATCTGCCGGAACGCCCCGCGCCCCTGTCGGCGACAGGCAGTCTCCGGTGCCATGGAACGGCCTTCGGCCGACAGACGAGGAAATGCCCGTGAACCAGTTTTCGCCCCTGCGCCGCGCCTCCGGGCGCCTGACCTTCCGTGCCGCCGATCGCGCGTCCCAGGCCATCGGCCGGGTCCTCGATCTCGACGAGGATGTCGCCGGACGGATCTTCACCCGCTTCGACGCCGGGCGCATCGTCGCCGAGGCCGAGGCGCTGGACCAGGACCCGGCGCGCCTCGCCGGGCCGCTGGCCGGTCTTCTCGTGGCGATCAAGGATCTCTTCGACGAGGAAGGCGAGGTCACGACTGCCGGCTCCGTCCACTTCGCCGGCAACGCTGCGGCAACGCGCGACGCCGTCGCCGTGGCGCGGCTGCGGGCGGCCGGTGCCATCGGCTGCGGCCGCACCAACATGTCGGAATTCGCCTATTCCGGCGTTGGCCTCAACCCGCATTACGGCACGCCGGGCAACAGCCACGATGCCGAGCGCATTCCCGGCGGTTCGACCTCGGGCGGCGCGATCGCGGTGGCCTTCGGCATCGCCGATTTCGCGCTGGGTTCCGACACCGGCGGTTCGGTGCGCATCCCCGCCGCCTTCAACGCGCTGGCCGGTTTCAAGCCGACCCAGGCGGCCGTCCCGCTCGACGGCGCCTCGCCGCTGTCGGGCACCTATGACAGCGTCGGCCCGCTGGCGCTCGACATCGCCACCTGCGCGGCGGTCCATGCCGTGCTGTCCGGCGAAGACCGGCCGGCACCGACGACAGGCGACAAGCCGCTTCGGCTCGGCTTGATGCGCACGCTCCTGACCGACGACATGGACAAGCAGGTCAAGGCCGATTTCGAGGCTGCGCTCAAGGCGCTGCGTGACGAAGGCATCGAACTGGTCGATGTGGAACTGGCCGAGATCGCCCAGGCAGGCTCGGTGAACCGCATCCTCGTCGCCAGCGAAGCCCACGCGATCCATCGCAGCTATCTCGACGCGCTGGAGACGGCCGGCGATCCCCGCGTCCTCAAGCGCATCCGGGCCGCCGAGAGCTTCGGCTCCGGCGAAGCGGACGCTGCCCGGCAGACCCGCGCCGAGGCGATCGTCGCCTTTGCCGATCTCGCCGACGGCTTCGACGCGATCATCGCGCCGACCGTGCCCATCGTGCCGCCGCTGATCGAAGAGGTCGAGGACGATTTCGACCGGCTGAATGCGCTGGTCCTGCGCAACCCGTCGACGATCAACTTCCTCGACGGCTGTGCCGCGACGGTGCCGATGCACCGCTCCGGCGAGTTGCCGACCGGCCTGATGATCTTCGCACCCGGCGGCCGCGACTGGCATGTGCTCGACGTGGCCGAAGAGGTCGAAGCCATCGTCGGCGACCGCTGAATTCGTCGCGGCGATCGGTTCGTTCCGGCCGGTCGCCGCGTCTTCAGTCGAGAACGTTGCGGATGGCGCGCAGGAAGATGCGGGCGCCGAGCCCGATCAGTTCGTCCGGGAAGTCGTATTGCGGCGTATGCAGGCCGGGATGGTCTTCGCCCGATCCGAGCAGGAACATCGCCGAACGGGCCGTCGCGCCGAACCGCCCGAAATCCTCCGAGGCGCGCATGGGCAGAAGACTGGTGTCGTGGGGAACGCCCTCCTCCTCCAGCGCCCGGCGCAGGATGGCGGTCGCCTCCCTGTCGTTGACGCAAGGGGCGAAGATGTCGTCGTAGCGGATCGCGACGCCGAGGCCGGCCCTCTCCGCAGCGCCCCGCACCAGCGCTTCGGCGCGGGCGACCAGATCGTCCATGCGGGCGTCGGTGAGGGTCCGCAGCGTCGCCCAGAGCTCGGCCGAACCCGGCGCGATGCCGGCTTCCCGCTCGCCCATCGACGCATGGGTGATCGTCACCAGCGAGAAATCCGCGTCGAGGTCGCCGCCACGGCCGAGCGCCGTCAGTCCGGGCATGAGCTCGCAAAGCGCGGTCATCGGCGAGCGCCCCTGATCGGGCGAGGAGGCATGGGCCGTGGTGCCCGACAGCGTGATTTGCAGGCTGCGCGAGGCACAGTTCGCCGGCCCCTCGATCAGCGCCGCCCGGCCGCGAGCGATGCCCGGCATGTTGTGCAGGGCGATGGCGATATCCGGCGCGATGGCGTCGAAGGCCGGGTCGGCCAGCACCGCCGCCGCGCCGCTGCCGTCTTCCTCGGCCGGCTGGAACAGCAAGACCGCGCGTCCTCGGCCAGGACGTTGCCGACCGAGCGCCAGCGCAACGCCGGCCAGCGTCGCCATATGGCCGTCATGGCCGCAGAGATGCGAGATTCCCGGCCGCGTCGAGCGCCAGGCACGGTCCGACATCTGCTCAATCGGCAGGGCGTCCAGTTCGGCACGCACCATCAGCGTGGGGCCCGGCTCGCCACTGTCATAGACCGCGGCAACGCCATTGCCTCCCAGTTCCGTGACCAGCCTGTCGGGCCCCGTTTCGCTGAGGAACGCGGCCACCCGGCGCGCGGTCTCGGCCTCCTCGCCGGAGACCTCCGGTTCCCGGTGCAGCGCGTGGCGCAGATCCTGCAGCACGCCGAGATCGGCGGCGGACAGGTGCCGCTCGGTGGCGTCCATCACCCGTCCCTCAGCTGTTGCGGGCGTTGCCGCGCAGGGTCGGCAGGCCGATGCCCGTCGCCCCGAAGCCGCCATCGACGCCGAGGATCTGGCCGGTGATGTAGCTCGCCCGTTCGCTGCAAAGGAAGAAGATCGCCTCGGCGATCTCCTCTTCGAGGCCGTAACGGTTGAGCGGGACCGTGTCGTGGTAGTCGGCGCGGATGGCGGGGCTGTGCACCGCCTTGGCCATGGCCGTGTCGACCGGCCCCGGCGCCACTGCATTGACGCGGATGCCGAGCCCCGCCAGTTCCACCGCCTGCTGCTTGGTCAGATGGGCCAGCCCAGCCTTGCTGGTGCCGTAGGCGACGCGCAACGTCGAGGCGCGCATGCCAGAGATCGAGGTGATGTTGACGACGCTGCCGCCGCCGGTCTCCGCCATGATCGGCGCGGCCTTCTGGGAGCACAGGAACGGCCCGCCGAGATTGACCGCCAGCGAGCGCTGCCAGTCCTCGAAGGAGGTCTCGAGCATCGGCTTGAAGACGGCGATGCCGGCATTGTTGACGAGAGAGTCGAGCCGGCCGAAGCGCTGGATCACCGCGTCGAGCGCGGCGGCGACCTCATCGGGGTCGGCGACATCACAGGTCACGGCGAGCGTGCGGTCCGGCTGGTCGAGTTCCGCGGCCGCGGCCTTGAGCGTCTCGCCGTCGACGTCGAGCAGTGCGACCTGCCAGCCTTCGCCCAGAAACCGCCTGGCGGTCGCCAGCCCGATGCCGCGTCCCGCGCCCGTGATCAACGCGACCTTGTCCTGATGCTGCACGCTCTGCCCTCCCCGGATCAAAATTCCAAGGCAGACATACCGTTGCGGCGCGTCCATGGCGAGGGCTGGCGAAGCCGCCCGGCCGAAGCCCGCACGCCGCCGCGCGGTTTGCGGCGTCAGCGGTCAGGAATGTTGGGTGGGGAGAGGCCGCCTAGCGGCCCTGGGCCATCTGCCTGGGCCAATCGACGCGATCGCAGCCCCAGCGGGCGTCCTCGTGTTCGAGCCCGGCCTTGGCGTAGAGACTGTCGATGCTCTCGACGAGCGACTGCTCGATCGCTTCTGCTTCGGTGATGTGGCCGCGCTCCAAAGCGCTCACGATCTCGGATGCCAGCATGTCACGATCTTTCGTTTGTTACTCGTGTGCCAACGCGGCACATGCCGGCCGGTTCCGAAGAAATGCTCCGTTTGGTCATGTCACGTGCCGCTGCGGCATCCGGCCGCAGCCGGCCCCGGTTCTGGCACTGAGGGGCGAAGGCTTCAGCGAAGGCCGTAGGCCACTCCGTCGCGGCCCGGATCGGCGGCGCCCTCCAGCGTGCCGTCGGGGCGAATGCCGACGGCATGGACCCAGCCGATCGTATGTCCGTACGGATTGCGGATCACCTCGTAACCCTGGCTCTCCAACTCGCGGGCGACGGAGCGCCGGATGCGATTGGAGACGTCGATGGGATTGCCGGTCGAGGAAAAGCGCGGCGCGGCCACCGCTTCGCCGACGGCCATGCCGAAATCGACGACGTTGAGGATGGTCTGCAGGACGCCCATGACGATCTGCGTACCGCCCGGCGCCCCGAGCACCAGTTCGGGCCGGTCCCCATCGAAGACGATGGTCGGGCACATGGCACTGAAGCGCGACTTGCCGGGCGCGATGCTGCCGGCGCGGCGGGGGCGCGGGTCGAAGACGCCCATGCAGCCATTGTAGAGAAAGCCCAGCCCGTCGGTGATGACGCCCGACGGCATGCCCAGAGAATGGGTCATGGAGACGCAATTGCCGTCGCCGTCGACCACCGACAGATGGGTCGTGTTGACCGGCACCGCGTTCGGCGCCTGAAGGCGCGGCACCTCGGCACGCACGCCGCCGCGGATCTCGCCCGCCAGTTCGCGCGCATAGGCCTTGTCCGTCAGATGCGCCAGCGGCACGTCGAGGAAGCGCGGATCGCCGACATGGCGGTCCTTGTCGATGGTGGCGCGCTTCATTGCCTCGCAGACGGTGCGGATGTAGTCCGGTGAATTGTGCCCGAGCCCGGCGAGGTCGAAATTCTCCAGGATGTTCAGCATCTCGACCAGCATCACGCCGCCGCCCGGCGGCTGATTGGTGGTGATGCGGCGGCCGCGATAGCTGGCGGTCAGCGGTGCGTTGCGCTGCGGGGCATAGTCGGCGAGATCGTCACCCGACAGCAGCGCGCCGTTTGCGGCCATGTCGGCGGCGATGCGGGCGCCGATCTCGCCGGTATAGAAATCCTCGGCGCCGTGTTCGGCGATCCGCCGCAGGGTGGCGGCGTAGTCGGGATTGCGGATCGGCTCGCCGACCGTCAGCGGCGTGCCGTCGGGGCGGCAGTAGAGTTCGCGCCCGGTGGCGCTGAAGGCGAGGCGCTCGGCCGTCGCCGCGCGGCCCATCTTGGAGCCCTCCATGAAGAAGGTGTACATGGCCGGGCGCACGAAATAGCCGTTCTCAGCCCAGTCGATCGCCGGCTGCAGGATGGTCTCCCAGGACAGGCGGCCATGGGCCCGGTGGACGTCCTCATAGGCGCGCAGGGCCGCCGGAACGCAGATCGCGCCATAGCCGAGATCGTTGACCCGGTCCTTCAGGACGAAGCCGAAGCCGTCGCGCGTCTCGCCCTCGACGCGGTCTTCCCACATGTCCGGGCGGGCGGCCTTGGGCGCCGGGGCATGGAAGTCGAGATATTCGTGCAGCCCCTTCCCCGGCATGTAGAGGCCGAGACTGCCGAAGCCGGCGATGCCGCACATCAGCGGATCGACGACTGTCTGGGCCAGCGCGCAGGCGATCGCCGCGTCGATGGCATTACCGCCCTTCTCCAGCATCTCGATGCCGGATTCGGCCGCTTCGGGCTGCGGACAGACGACCATCGCCTGAGACTGCATGCTGTCGCTCCTGTCGGGGATCGGAAAGGTCAGAGACGCACGAGGTGGCGCGGTCGGCCCCATTCGCCGGCATCGGCGACCGCGCGGGAGACGTCCTCGCGCAGCATCAGCCCGTCGGCGACGAGTGCCTCCGCCGCCTGACGGATCGCCGCGACATAGCCGTCGGCGGTGCCGTAGCGGGCGAGGACCGAGCGCCGGGGGTCGCCGGTCTGGCCGCGTTCGTCCTCGCTGTCGGGAAACGGAATGTAGCTGCCGGTGATGCCGACCATGGCGCCATGGCCGACGTCGCGGCGGCGCACGCTCCAGCCGGTATAGGTGCCGAGCGGCGCCTGGACCATCGGCGCGCGGATGCCCGCCAGATCGTTGCCGTCGCCGTCGACGGCCGGCACCTGCACCGGGTAGCACTCGCCGGCCAGGATCTCCGGCGGCTCGTTGGCGATCATCCCGCCATCGATGTCGGGACCGAAATCGAGCCGTTCCAGCTTGCTCGGACCACGCGGCAGGGCGACGCCGGGAATATGCGGGAACGCCGCCCGCCACATGTCCTCGGCGACCAGCGTGCCGTCGGCACGCGCCGGGATGCGGCTTGCCGGCGGCGGTGTGCCGTCGGTCGCCCAGGCGTCGAGATTGTCGAGCACGGCGCGAAACAGCATCGAGGTGGCCACGACGTTGAAGCATTCCTGCGCCAGCCCCTTGGCGGGCGCGGTGACGAGGGGCGAGGCGTAATGCTGGGAACTCGCCCACAGATACACCCGAACATTGTCCGGCTGGGCTAAGTCGCGGCCCTTGGTGTCGGTGTGCACCAGCGAGGCCCGGCGGTGCCAGTATTCGCAGGCGGTGTCCGTATGGATGACCAGCGGATCGGTGTCCGGCCGCTTGAGGATGGCGTCCTCGCAGCCCGTATAGTGATCGGTGGACATCGCATAGGAGAAGGGGAAGCGATCGGCCGGCGAGAAATGGTTCTCGTGTTCCTGGCCCGGCAGCAGCACCAGATTGGCGAAGCGGTGGTTCATCCACATCTTGCCGGCCCCGGCGACATGCGGCATCACGCCGTCGAAGACCTTGCGGTTCTTCGCGTCGGCGTTGAAGCCGAGATACAGGAAATCGCGGATGCAGCGCCCGGTCTGGGAGCGGCCCCAGGCATAGGCCTTCTCGACGCCGACGCCGTTGTCGCGCAGGGGATTGGCCTGCCCGCTGGCGGTCGTCTCCCCGTGCTTCAGGAAGCTGACGAAGTCGCGCACGGCGACATGGCCGACGCCGAGAACCAGCGGGTCGCGGGCCTCGTAGACGATCTCGTAGATCCAGCCGGTCTCGAAGCCGTCCGGCAGGAAGACATGGCTGTCGGAGGCGATGATCGCCTCTTCCATGCCCTGATTGTCGACACCGCTGCCGCGCTCGGTGCGAGCAAACGCCCAGGCATCGGCCGGGATCTCCTCGCGCACGCTGTGGGCGTAGCGCCGGCGGGTCAGCCGCGCGGTGCGGGTGTCGAGCGAGACGGTGGGATAGCTGCGCGTCGAGACCAGCGAACTCAGGGGGAACACCCGCGTGCCGGGCTCCACGGCGATGAACTCCGAGCGGGTCCGGCCGGTGATCGGGCGGCCGTTCTCGCTCGCCACCGGTGCATCGAGCAGCATGCGGCCATTGCCGGGCAACAAGTCGCCCTGCCAGGCGAGCCAGCCGACCGAATAGCCGCGCCGCATCAGGAAGCCGTTGCCGGCATCGGCGCGGCTGCGCGGGTCGTTGGTGGACGGCGCGTCGTTGAAGAACTGCAGCGCGCGCTTGTTGCCGCGATTGCCGTAGTCGAAGAACAGCCGGCGATTGCCGCGCGACAGATCGACCGGCTTGAGGATGCAGAAATCGGCCTCGAAGACCACCCGGCCCTCGGCATCGACGGGGGCAAGGCCGATATCGGTGACGACACGCTGGGCCTCGGCCGCGGGATCGACCCGGAAGATCACCCGGCCGGACAGCCGCTCGTAGGGACCGGCGGCGCCGAAGCTCTCGCCCTCGGCGAAGAGGCAGCGCTCGTCCAGCCGGTAATCGATCTCGGAATCCATATGCGGTCCCCTCAGCCTGCCGCGCGCGCGGGATGCGCCGCGGCGCCGAAATTGTTCGGGTGGTGACAGCGAAAGACCGGGTCGATGCCGGCAGGGTTCGGATCGACCTCGGCGCACAGCGCGTCGGCCTTGGGGCAGCGCGGATGGAAGGCGCAGCCGGACGGCGGATTGACCGGGCTGGGGAACTCGGCCTCGAGGCCGAGTTCGGGCAGGCGAGCGCCGGCGCGCGGCGGCAGCACCGCCTTCAGGAGGGCGTCGCTATAGGGATGGCAGGGTCGCTCGAAGATGGCGTCGGCATCGCCGCGCTCGACGATCTGGCCGAGATACATGACCGCCACCTCGTCGGCGAGGTGATGCACCACGGCGAGGTTGTGGCTGATCAGGATCATCGTCAGGTTCAGTTCCTGCTTCAGCCGGTGCAGGAGATTGAGGATCTGGCTCTGCACCGAGACGTCGAGGGCCGAAGTCGGCTCGTCGCAGATCAGGATCTCCGGCTCGCCGATCAGCGCCCGGGCGATCGCGACGCGCTGGCGCTGGCCGCCGGAGAGCTGGCTGGGATAGGCCTCGACCAGATGCCGCGGCAGCCCCACCTCGCCGGCCATCTCGTGGACACGCGCGCGCCGCGAGGCAGCCGTCCCCTCGCCGCGCACCTTCAGCGGCGCGCCGATGATCGCCTCGACGGACATGCGCGGATTGAGCGAGGAATAGGGATCCTGGAACACCGGCTGGATCAGCCGGGCCCGGGCCAGACGCTCATAGTCCTGGATCGGCCGGCCGGACACGAGCACGGTGCCCGCGGTCGGGTCCTCGATGCCGAGGAGGATGCGGGCGAG
Source organism: Aurantimonas litoralis (assembly GCF_026153195.1). Lineage (NCBI taxonomy): Bacteria > Pseudomonadati > Pseudomonadota > Alphaproteobacteria > Hyphomicrobiales > Aurantimonadaceae > Aurantimonas > Aurantimonas litoralis. The sequence goes on from NZ_JAPFBM010000001.1 coordinate 373,251, forward strand.
CGTGCTCTTGCCGCAGCCGGATTCGCCGACGAGGCCGAGCGTGCGGCCGCGGTCGACGCTGAGATCGATGCCGCGCAGGGCTCGCAGGGTCGCCTTCTTGCGGAAGGCGCCGCCGACCGCATAGTCGCGGGTGACGCCGCGCATGCTGAGAACGGTCTCGCTCATGAGCTTGCCTCCGACTGCCGTGTCCAGGCTTCGGGATCGCGTCCGCTGCCGTCGGCCGGCAGGACGCAGCGCATCAGATGGCCGTCGCCGGCGTCGCGCAGCGCGATCGGCCCTTCGGCGCAGGGCGCATGGGCATAGGGGCAGCGCTCCAGGAAGCCGCAGCGCGTCAGGTCGCCGGTCTGGCGCGGCACGACGCCCGGAATGAAGCCCAGCGTTTCGCCGCGCCGGGTCTCGCCCGGCACCGGAATCGAGCGCATCAGCCCCTCGGTATAGGGGTGCAGCGGCCTTGCGAGCACCTCGTCGCAGGTCCCCGCCTCGACGACCTCGCCGCCATACATCACGACGATGCGGTCAGCCATGCCGGCGACCACGCCGAGATCGTGGGTGATCAGGATCAGGCCGATGCCGGTCTCGCGCTGGATGTCGCGCAACAGCCGCAGGATCTGGGCCTGGATGGTCACGTCGAGAGCCGTGGTCGGCTCGTCCGCGATGATCAGCTCGGGCTCGCACAGCAGCGCCATGGCGATCATCACGCGCTGGCGCAGGCCGCCGGAGAGCTGGTGCGGATACTGGTTCAGCCGCTCCTCGGGCGACGGGATGCCGACCTTGCGCAAGAGTTCCAGCGAGCGTTCGCGGGCGGCGCTGCGCGAGACCTTGCGGTGCTGCCTCAGGATCTCGGCCATCTGGTCGCCGATCCGGTAGCAGGGATCGAGGGCCGTCATCGGATCCTGGAAGATCATCGCGATGCGGTCGCCGCGCAATTTGCGCCAGCGCCGCGGCGAGGCCCCGCTCAGGGATTCGCCGTTGAGGTCGATGCGCTCGGAGGTCAGCCGCGCCTGGCGTGGCAAAAGGCCCATGATGGCCAGCGCCGTCAGGCTCTTGCCGCAGCCGGATTCTCCGACGATGGCGACCGTCTCGCCCTTGGCGACGCTGATGTCGATGCCGCGGACAGGGCGCAGCACGGTGTCGCGGACGGGGATCTCGACCTTGAGGCCGGATACTTCGAGGATGGGGGCGGTCATGCTCATGCCTTGCCCTCCGGCGTCGTGACATCGCGCAGGGCATCGCCGACGAGGTTGATCGCGAAGATCAGCAGCACCAGCGCGGCGCCCGGCACGGCGATCATCCAGGGCCGGAACAGGAGCTGGCTCTTGGCTTCGGCCACCATCAATCCCCAGGACACGTTGGGCGGCTGGACGCCGAGGCCGAGGAAGGACAGCGCCGCCTCCAGGAGGATGGCGTGGGCCAGTTCGATCGACGCGACGACGATCAGCGGCCCCATGATGTTGGGCAGGATTTCCCGGATCAGGATACGGGTGGTGGAGCTGCCGATGGTGCGCGCCGAGGTGATGTATTCGCGCGAGGCCAGCTGCTGGGTGGCGCTGCGCATGACGATGGCGAAGCGATCCCAGAGCAGAAGCCCGATCACCATGACCAGCAGCGACAAAGAGCTGCCGACCAGCGCCACGACGACCAGCGCGACGAGGACGACCGGCAGGGTAAGCCGAATGGTGATGATGAAATTGACCACCAGATCGACCCAGCCGCCCCAGTAACCGGCGGCGACGCCCATGGCGGTGCCGATGGTGCCGGAGATGAGAATGGTCAGGAAGCCGATCATCAGCGAGATGCGGGCGCCGAAGAGAAGCCGCGTGAGGTAGTCGCGGCCGAGCCCGTCGGTGCCCAGCGGATGGGCCCAGCTCCCGCCCTCGGCCCAGACCGGCGCGACGAAGCGCTGGCCGAGATCCTGGATCGACGGATCGTAGTGCGTCAGCCACGGCGCGAAAATGGCGGCCAGGAAGATGACGAGGATGATCAGCCCGCCGACCCAGAAGCTGCCATGCCGGAGGGCGCGGCCGACGGCCACGCGGGTCGGCGAGACCGCGATCTGGAGAGGCGGAGCGTGGGTGACTGGGGGCATGGAACTCACGAGATGCGGATCCGCGGATCGAGGGCCGCGTTGAGGAGGTCGGCGACGAGGGTCAGGATCGCGTAGGCGACGGCAATCAGCAGCAGGATCGCCTGGATCACCTCGATGTCGGCGCGCTGGATGGACTCCCAGGCGAGATGGCCGATGCCCTTGAGGGAGAAGATCGTCTCGATGACGATCGAGCCGCCCAGCATGAAGCCGAGCTGGACCGCGGCGAGCGAGACCACCGGCACGATGGCGTGGCGCAGGCCATGGCGAACGACGACCCGCCAAGGCGTCAGGCCATAGGCGCGGGCGGTGCGCACATGGTCGGCCTGCATCACGTCGAGCATGCCGGAGCGGGTCAGGCGCATGATCGCCGGCGTGGCGTAATAGCCGAGCGCGACCGAGGGCATGATGAAATGCGCCCAGGTGGAATCGCCGGAGATCGGCAGCCAGCGCAGATAGACGCCGAAGAGATACATCAGGCCGAGCGCGAAGAGGAAGGACGGCAGCGCCTGGCCGGCGACCGCCAACCACAGCGAGATGCGGTCGATCACCGTGTTGGGGCGTAGCGCGGCAAGAACGCCGAGCGGAATGGAGAGCGCCAGCGCGAAGGTCAGCGCCAGAACGCCCAGTGTCGCGGTGACCGGGACGTGCTCGGCCAGGACATCCACCACGTCCATGCGCAGGTAATAGGAGCGACCGAAATCGCCCTGCAGGAGACGACCGATCCAGTCGAGATATTGCAGGATCAGCGGCCGGTCGAAGCCGAAGAGTTCACGCACCGCCGCGATGTCGCTGGCCGAAGCCCCCTCGCCGGCCATCGCCGCCGCGGGATCGCCGGACATGTGGACGAGCAGGAAGGCGATCACCGAGGTGACCGCCACCACGAGAAACGTCACCAGCAGGCGTTTGAGAATGAAGAAGAGCATTGAGCCTCGGGTCGGTGGCCGGGGAGCCTGACGCTCCCCGGCGGACGCTGGTTATTTCCACTTGGCGAGATAGAAATGCGCCATCTCGTCGGGGGTCACCGGATAGTCCAGGTCCTTGTTGAAGGCGTAGGTCCGGCCATAGACGAAGAGCGGGATGTAATAGGCTTCATCCGCGATCTTCTTGAGCGCCTTGGAGTAGAGCGCCTTGCGGGCCTCGGTATCCGTGGTCGTCTCGGCTTCCGTCAGCCAGTCGCGCACTTCCTCGTCGCGGGCGTAGTCGTCCGGCCCGAACTGGAAGTAATAGCCCGTCGAGGCCGAGGCATCGAGCATGCCGTTGGAGCCGAAGGTCAGATGCGCGATCTGGGTCTCGTCGCCGGCGATCAGCGGACGCAGGGCCCGCCACTGCAGGAACTGCAGGTCACCCTTGATGCCGACGGCGCGCAGATAGTTCAGCACCGCTTCCGAATAGGGCCGGTCGCGATAGGCATGGAACGGAACCTCGAAGCCATCGGGGTAGCCCGCCTCGGCCAGCAGCGCCTTGGCCTTCTCCGGATCGTAGGGGTACTGGGTGACATCGGTCTCGCAACCGAACTGCACCGACACGCACATGGATTTCTGAACCGTGGAGCCTTCGCCGACGAGGTTCTCGGTGATCGCCTCGCGGTCGATGGCATGGGCGATGGCCTGCCGCACGCGGATGTCGGTCATCGGCGTCTCGCCGGTGCGGCCGGCGGCGTCGAGCGCCAGGAACGACATGCGCATGGTCGGCGCCGAGACGACGGTGAGGTTGTCCATGTCGTTGAGCATGCCGGCATTCTCGGGCGGCACGCCCCAGATCCAGTCGACGCCGCCGGTGACGACCTCGGCGATCTGGGTCTCGGGGTCCTTGATGGTCCGGTAGATGATCTTGCCGATGGACGGCTTGCCCTTCGGACTGCCCTCGAAATAATCCGGGTTGAGTTCCAGTGTCAGCGACTGGCCGGCCTGGTAATCGGTCAGCTTGTAGGGCCCGGTGCAGACCGGGTTGACGGCGCCCCAGTCGCGGCGCGTCGTGCCGTCGGCACCCGGCACTTCCGGCGCGCTGTCATAATGGCCGGCCGGATAGATCGGCGAGGTGCCGGACAGATATTCGAAGGCCGCCGGCGTCGGCGCCTTGGCGTGGATGCGGACCTTGTGGTCGTCCACAACCTCGACATTGTCGATCCAGTCGACGATCACGCGGATCTTCATGTCGCTGTCGGGCGCGGCGACATGGTTCAGCGTGTCGGCCACGTCCTGGGCATCGAAATCGGTGCCGTCATGGAACTTGACGCCTTCGCGCAGGTCCATCTCCAGCGTCTTGTCGTCGACCCATTCCCAGCTCGTCGCCAGCAGCGGCTGGTACTCGTTGGTCTCCGGGTCGCGGTGGATCAGGCTGTCGCACTGGGCATAGGCGGTAATCAGCGCCTCGCGCTGGTTGCCGTAATAGAGGTCGGGCGTATCCATCTCGGTGGATGTCGCCCAGACGAAGGTGTCGTTGTCCTTGCCGGCCAAGGCCGGCGAGGCCGCGAGCGTCATCGCGCAGGCGGCCATCAGGGTATTCCTCAGCGTCTTCATCGTGCTTCCCTCTCCTGGTTTCCTTATCGCGGCTGGCTCGCCGTCATCGGCAGTTCGACCAGCGACCCGCCGGTTCCGCCTCGAACGATCGTCAAACGGGGCGGTCGCCCGTGCGGCAGCTGCACGTAATGATCGCAGTCCGCACCGGCGATCGAAAGGCGGATGCGGCTTCCGGCGCCGAACGTCCACGACGTCGGCAGCAGCGCGAAGCGCATCCGCGCCGGCTTGCCGGGCACCATCGGGGCGGCGCTGGCCCGGCTGAAATCGCGATAGGGCCACGACCAGTCCTGATCGGCCGGCGCCGGCATCTCGTGCCGGTGCAGGGCCCGCAGCACCCCCTCGGTGACGTAGCGAACGGTGCCGTCGGCCTCGACCTCCGACAGATAGACGTGAATCACCGCGTCGCCCTCGCTGGAGGCGATGGACAGGTCGACCACCGGATGGCCGGACATGCGCGCGGCGGCTTCGAGCGGCGCGCTGGTATAGGATTGCATCGCCGCGTCGCGGCCCTGCCAGTCGGCGTAATAATCGGTGGTGTTGAGGGCGGCGAGGCGCTCATGGCGCGTGTCGTTGCCGGTGCCGACGGTATAGTCCACTTGGTAGACGTCCTCGCCGGCCGCGCCCCTCGCGGACGCCAGACGACCGCCATCGTCCAGATGCAGGACCTGCCGCTGTTGATGCGGCGGCCATGCGTCGGCGGCCTGCCAGACGTCCTCATGCATGGAGAAATAATGGATCGACGCCTCGTCCTTCAGCCCGGTGTCGAGGCCCATCAGATATTCGTCGAAGAACCGCAGCACTTCGGCCAGGACGTCGAAGTCCGGAGCGGTGTGATCCCGCCAGGGCGACACATTGGTGCGGGCGCCATGGTCCCACGGACCCAGTAGCAGATGCTGCCGGCGATTGGGGAGCGACCGATAGCGGGCGATGGCGCCATTGGCGAAGCCGGCCCCGTCCATCCAGCCCGAAATCGAGTAGATCGCCACGTCCGGCGCGATGTCGGCGGCGTAGTGGTAGGGGCTGAAGGAGTGCGCCCCGAAGGACGGATCGTAGGGCAGCCGGTCGTCGGCGAAGGGAAACTCGCCGATGAAGTCCGGCATGTGGAAATTGCCGAGATGTTCGCGCACCGCTGCCCGGCAGAGCGTGCCGCCGCCATCCTCGTCCACCGGCTGCGGACCGGCAAAGTCCGGATTGTCGAAATAGGGCTGGTTCGCCAGCACGTCGCGCCGGTCATGGTCGAGCCCGACCATGATGTCGTCGTAGCTCGCCGCCAGCTTGTTCAGAAGGACGCCGCCTGGATAGAGGTGATCGACCCAGGTGTTCCAGACGGCGAAGAGCGGTGCGATCGCCTTGACCGCCGGATGGCCCGTACTGGCGAGGAAACAGGCGGCGGCGCCGAGATAGGAAATTCCGGTCGAGCCGATGGTGCCGTCCGACCAGGGCTGGGCGACGATCCAGTCGGCGATCTCGCGGAAATCCTCGCGCTCGGCTGGGGAGCGGAAACTGTCGCGGGTGCCGAAGCTGGCGCCGGTGCCGCGCACGTCGACCACCACCACCGCATAGCCGCGCGGCACGAAGGCATCGCGGTAGCGCGCCGCGTTGGGGCTGGGCTCGGTGTCGGCGGAGGCCCCGTCGCGCAGCGCGAACCGGCGGTAATAGGGCGTCAGGATCAGGATGGTGGGAAGGCGGTCCGGGCGTCCGGGCCCTTCCGGCAGGTAGATGTCGGCGGCGATCCGGCAGCCATCGCGCATCTCGATATAGCAGGAGGCAGGCCGGGCCGGCAGCGCGAACTGCGCGGGGCGCTCGTCCCGATAGCGCGACGGCGGCTTTCGCCAGGCGTCACCTTTCGTATCGCTATCAGACATCGGAACTCCGTACGCGCCTCTCAGGGTGGTCAGCGTACGGGGCCTGTGCCATGCGTCAATTTCGATCTTCGCAAGATCTCATGCGCAAAGCGAATGGAGTGAACTGGTGAATCTGAAGGGTCTGGAAGCCTTGCGCGCCTTCATGGAGGGCGGTTCGCTGAACGGGGCCGCCGAACGTCTGCACCGCACGCAGCCGCAGGTCAGCCGGCTTCTGGCCGCGCTGGAGGACGAGGTCGGCTTCGCGCTGTTCACTCGCACGAAGCGCCGGCTGGTGCCAACCACCGAGGCGCGCGAATTCTACAGCCATGTGGAGCACGCGCTCTACAGCCTCGACGACGCCATGCACGCGGCGCAGCGGGTCAAGGCGCGCCAGCGCAGGCACGTGCGCATCCTGACCGCGCCGAACATCACCGGCGCGCTTCTGGGCGATGCCATCGCCACGATGACGGCGGAAGACCCCGGCTTCACCGCCGCCATCGATTCGCGCTCGCGCCTCGACATCGAGAAATGGCTCGGCCGCGAGCAGTTCGATCTCGGCATCACCGTCCTGCCGATGGACAATGACGCCATCGACATCGAGCCGATCGCCTCGATCCGCGCCGTTGCCGTGATGCGCCACGATCATCCGCTGGCCGGACGCCGCCGGATCCATGCCGAGGATCTGCGTGACCTGCCGCTGATTGCCAACGCGCCGCGTACCGTCATGCGGCAATCGCTGGACGCCGCGTTCCGCAAGATCAACGCCACGCCGACGATCCGGCTGGAAACGCCCAATGGCATCGTCGCCTGCGAACTCGCCGGTCTCGGCGTCGGCGTCGCCGTCGCCGACGGCTTCGTCGCGCGCTCCAGCCTCAAGCCGGGCATGGTGATCCGCCCGTTCGAGCCGGCGATCGAGCTGCACTACGTGTTCATCCTGCCGAAATGGCAGGCGCGCACGCCGACGATCAACCGGCTGACCTCGCTCGTGCGGTCCGCGGCGATCGAGGAAGCCGCGCTCGCCAACCAGCAATGGCTCGAATCCGAAGATAAGCCGGGCTGACCTTCATGCGCGGGGCGCAAGCTCACTTGTGTTTTTGGCATTTGACGCGGGAGCGCCCGGTGGCGAGGCTTCGCGCGAAGTCGAGGAGGAGATCTGCCCGTGAGTCGTGACGCCGCCATCGCCCTTGCCCAGGAATCGTTCGATTCCGGCCGTTTCCGCGCCGAGCTCGCACGCCGCGTGGCGATGCCGACCGAGAGCCAGAACCCCGACCGGCGGGCGGAACTGCTGCGCTATCTCGAAGAGGAGATGACGCCGGCGCTGGAGAAGCTCGGCTTCACCACCGAGATCGTCACCGACGACAGCGCGCCGGGCCCGTTCCTGATCGCCGAGCGCATGGAAGACCCGGCCCTGCCGACCGTGTTCGGCTACGGCCATGGCGATGTCATCCGCGGTCTCGACGCCGAATGGGAAGACGGGCTATCGCCCTGGTCGGTCACCGATCGCGGCGATCGCTGGTACGGCCGCGGCGTCGTCGACAACAAGGGCCAGCACGGCATCAATCTCGCCGCGCTGGAAGCGGTGCTGGAAACCCGCGGCCGCCTCGGCTTCAACGCCAAATATCTGATCGAGATGGGCGAAGAGGTCGGCTCACCCGGCCTGCATGCGGTCTGCGACACATATCGCGACCGGCTGAAGGCCGACGTCCTGATCGCCTCGGACGGTCCGCGCCTGTCGGCCGACCGGCCCACAATCTTTCTCGGCTCGCGCGGCGGCGTGAATTTCGACATCTGGATCGACGCCCGCGAGGGCGGCCGGCATTCCGGCAATTGGGGCGGCCTCCTCTCCAACCCGGCGGTGCAGCTTTCCCACGCCATCGCCAGCCTGGTGGGGCCGACCGGCCAGATCCGCATTCCCGAGATGGTGCCGACCCATGTGCCCGATGCGGTACGCCGGGTGCTGGCCGATTGCGACATCACCGCCGGCGAGGAAGGCAAGATCATTGAGCGGGACTGGGGCGAGCCCGGCCTGACGCCGTCGGAGCGTGTCTTCGGCTGGTGCGCCCTGGAAGTCCTGGCCTTCGAGGCCGGCAATCCGAAGACGCCGGTCAATGCCATCCCGCCGCGGGCCTGGGCCCGGATGCAGCTGCGCTACGTCGTCGGCATCGATCCGCAGGCGGTGATGCCGGCGATCCGCCGCCATCTCGACCGGCAGGGCCTCGGCATGGTGCAGATCGGCCTGACCAGCGACGGCATCTTCAAGGCGACACGCCTCGATCCCGACGACGCCTGGGTCGGCTGGGCGGTGGATTCCATCGCCAAGACGACCGGGGCCAGGCCGGCGATCCTGCCCAATCTCGGCGGCTCGCTGCCCAACGACGCCTTCTCCGAAGTCCTCGGCATGCGCACCATCTGGGTGCCGCATTCCTATCCGGGCTGCTCCCAGCATGCGCCGAACGAGCATGTGCCCACCGGTATCGTGCGCGAGGGCCTGGCGATGATGGCCGGTCTCTATTGGGACCTCGGCGAGAACGCCCCCGCCGTCGAGCGCTAGGACCTCACGAAACAGGGCCGGAGCCTGGTGCCCGGCCCTGCCTCCTCCGTATGTCAGCGCGGATACGGAGCGCTCAGCCCCATTTGGTCAGCGAAGCGGCCAGTTCGGGATGGTCCCGCGCCTTGTCGGCCAGCGACAGGCCGTCCGCCGCCGCGTCCCAGGCCTGGCGGATGGCGCGCACGCCGGCGGCCGGCCCCATCGGATGGCCATGGATGCCGCCACCGCCGAGATACATCAGGTCGAGCGTGCGGCCGGTGCGCTCATAGGTCTCGACCGCCTGCCCGCCCCACTGGCCCGAACAGACGACGGGCAGCGGCCGATCGGCCTCGGAGAAGATCGGCGTCATGCAGTCTTCGAAGGAGCGCACGAAGCTCTCGTCCGGCTCCCAGTATTTCGCCTGGATGCCGTTGATCTGGAACTGATCGACGCCGAGCAGCCGCCAGATCTTCTGATAGGCCCTGAATTCCAGACCCAGCCCCGGATGCCGGGTCAGGATGTCCCAGCCATTGCGGTGGGCATGCAGGCACAGCGCCGAGCGCTTGCGCAGGAAGCTCATGCCGCCATAGCCGATGGAGTTGATGTTGACGACGGCGGCGTTGCCGCCGGCCTCGACCACGCGGTCGTGGTTGCGCATCATCGTGTCCGGATTGGCCGACGAAATGCCGAAGGCGTACATCACCCGCTTGCCGGTCTTCTGCTCGTGATCGCGGATCACCGGCATGATGGCCGCAATGCGCTGCTCGAGCGGCGAATAGGCTGGGCTCATCAGCTTCTCGTCGTCCTTGATGAAATCGACGCCGGCGGCGCAGAGATCGGCGACGACCGCGGCGGTCTCATCCGGCAGAAGCCCCAGCGACGGCTTGATGATCGAGGCGATCATCGGCCCTGTCTCCACACCCATCAGGCGGCGCGAGCCGGCGATGCCGAATTGGGGCCCGGGATGGCAGGCCCAGGCGTGCGGCAGGTCGATGTCCATCACGCGGATGCCGGTGACGCCCTTAACCGCGAAGACGCCGCCGATGGTGATGGTCATCAGCGCGGCGATGTCGGTGCCGACAGCCTCCAGCGGATAGGCAATGGTGACGTCGGCGCGGTGGTACGGCCCCTGCCCCACCGGATCGGGAATCGACGGGACGGCCAGCGGCTCGAGCGGCGTGACCTGCTCGACGCGGGCGGCGCAGCGGGCGCGCACGGCCTCGGTCTCGGCCGGCAGTTCGGTGAAGGTGCCGGTCGACTGGTCCGACGCGATCTTGGCCGCCATCGCCTCGACGTCGCCGGCGCATTCGATGCGATAGGTCACCCTGATCATGTCGTCCGCCATCGCATTATCCTTCTTGTCGCACGCCATCTCAAATACTCATCATACCTGTTGACATAGTAATGACGATCTCTCAAGCTTCGGGCCGATCTAGGGAGGAGGGCATCCGCACCGGGTGCCACGAATGATCGGGAGGAGCCTTTCATGCTGTTGAACCGTCGTATTCTCATTTCCGCGCTGGCTGGCGCTGCCAGCCTGATCGCGATGCCGGCATTCGCCCAGGACAAGGGCCTGATTGCCATCATCACGCCGAGCCATGACAACCCGTTCTTCAAGGCCGAGGCCGTCGGCGCCGAAAAGCGCGCCCAGGAACTCGGCTACGAGACCCTCGTCCTCGTCCATGACGACGACCCGAACAAGCAGTCGGAAATGTACGACACGGCGATCGCCCGCGGCGCCAAGGCGATCATTCTCGACAATGCCGGCGCCGACGCCTCCGTCGCGCCCGTACGCCGTGCCAAGGAAGCCGGCATCCCGTCCTTCCTGATCGACCGCGAGATCAAGGAAAGCGGCATCGCCGTCAGCCAGATCGTCTCCAACAACTACCAGGGCGCCCAGCTCGGTGCGGAGAAGTTCGTTGAGCTGATGGGCGAGGCAGGCAATTACGTCGAGCTGCTCGGCCGCGAAGCCGACACCAATGCCGGCATCCGGTCCTCGGGCTATCACGACATCATCGACCAGTATCCGGACATGAAGATGGTGGCCCAGCAGTCCGCCAACTGGTCGCAGACCGAAGCCTACGAGAAGATGGAGACCATCCTCCAGGCCAATCCGGACATCCAGGGCGTCATCTCCGGCAACGACACTATGGCAATGGGCGCCTGGGCGGCGCTGGAAGCGGCGGGCCGCACCGACGTCATCCTCGTCGGCTTCGACGGCTCCAACGACGTGCGCGACTCGATCAAGATGGGCGGCATCAAGGCCACCGTGCTGCAGCCGGCCTATCGCCAGGCCCAGCTCGCCGTCGAGCAGGCCGACCAGTACCTGACCACGGGCTCCACCGGACAGCCGGAGAAGCAGCTCATGGACTGTGTGCTGATCGACGAGAGCAACGCCGACAAGCTCGAGACCTTCGCGCTCGCCGACTGACGCTCCCCGTCTCCCAAGACACGCTCGTGCCTGGCCATCGTGCCAGGCACATCACCTTTCGGGGGCAGGACTGCCATGCGCAACAGAACCATCCGCACCACCATTCTCGCCGCCTCGGTCCTCTGCCTCTGCGGCTTCACCATCGTCTGGGACTCCGAGAAGACCGCCGGTGAAGGCGCGGTCGCCGCCACCGACGAGACCCGCATGGCGGCCTATGCCGAAGAGGCATGGGAGCCGAAGGTCATGCCGGAGATCGCCAGCCACGTCGTGCCGCTGACCGATCTGCGCGCCGCCATGGCCAGCGATCCCGACGCCGCCGGCGAACAATACGGCTTCCCCCGCGACGGCGAGACCAGCCCGTGGAACTTCGCCGTCTCCGGCGAGGGCAAGATCGTCGAAGCCAAGCTGAAGAGCCGCGCCGCCAAGCTGCAGGTCGACACCGACGGCGACGGGAAGGGCGACGTCACGGTCCAGCTCGGCCCGATCATCCGCGGCACGGCGCTGCGCGACGCCATGCCGTTCATCGTCTTCACCGATTTCCGCGACCAGATCGAATTCGCCAAGCTCGCCAATGCGCTGAACGCCGTCGCCCATTCGCGGCTGACGCTTCCCGAGGGCGACGTGGTCGGCCAGACCGCCCGCTTCGAGGGCGTCATCGCGCTGAAGGGTGACGCGCAATCGGTCGAGCTGGTCCCGACCCAGCTTAAGATCGGAGAGTGAGATGGCAGACGCTGCCCATCCGATCGGCCTGTCGATCCGCAACGGCCTGAAGGTCTATCCGGGCACGGTCGCCCTCAAGGACGTCGATTTCGACCTCCATATGGGCGCCGTGAACGTGCTGGTCGGCGAGAACGGCGCCGGCAAGTCGACGATGATGAAGGTCATCGCCGGCGTCGAGCAGCTGACCCAGGGCACCATCCTGATGGATGGCGAGGAACGGGTGTTCCGCTCGACCGACGAGGCCGCCCGCCACGGCATCGGCATCGTCTTCCAGGAGCTCAACCTCTTCCCCAACCTGTCGGTCAGCGACAACATCTTCATCGCGCGCGAAAAGACCCGTGCCGGCGTCGACATCGACATGGCCGCGCAGCGCGAGGAAACCCGCCGCCTCCTGCGCCGGCTGGAGCACGACATCGACCCCGACACGCTGGTCGGCGACCTCAAGGTCGGCCAGCAGCAGATCGTCGAGATCGCCAAGAGCCTGGCCCAGGACGCCCGCATCCTGATCCTCGACGAGCCGACCTCGGCGCTGTCGGCCTCCGAGGTCGAGATCCTGTTCCGGGTCATCGCCGATTTGAAGGCCAACGGCGTCGGCATCGTCTACATCTCGCACCGGCTGGAAGAGCTGATCCGCGTCGGCGACTACATCACCGTCCTGCGCGACGGCGCCATCACCGGCGCCCGCTCGATGGACGGCGTCGACGTGCCCTGGATCGTGCGCAACATGATCGGCGAGGCCTCGAAGGATTTCGCCAAGGAGGTCGAGCACGATTACGGCGCCGAGATCTTCCGGGCCGAGCATATCTCGCTGCCCAACAAGAGCGGCGGACTGGCCGTCGACGACGTCTCCTTCTCGCTGCGCGAGGGCGAGATCCTCGGCGTCTACGGCCTGATGGGCGCCGGGCGCTCGGAACTGCTCGAATGCATCATCGGGCAGCAGCGCGACTATGCCGGCTCCTTCTTCATGCGCGGCGAGCACCTGGCCAAGCGCGGCGTCTCCGACCGGATCGCCCGTGGCCTCGCGCTCATTCCCGAGGACCGCAAGCAGGACGGGCTCGTGCAGATCCTGTCGATCCGCGAGAACATGACGCTGTCCAGCCTCGGCGCCTTCACCCGCGGCATCCACATGTCGCTGAAGCGCGAGGCCGAGACCGTCGCCGACTTCATCCGCCGCATGACCATCAAGATCGCCTCCCCCGAGCACGAGGTCTCCTCGCTGTCGGGCGGCAACCAGCAGAAGGTCGTCATCTCCAAGGCGCTGATGACCGACCCCAAGATCCTGCTCATGGACGAGCCGTCCCGCGGCATCGACATCGGCGCCAAGGCCGAGGTGTTCCGGGTCATGCGCAAGCTAGCCGCAGACGGCCTCGGCATCGTCTTCGTCACCTCGGACCTCGAAGAGGTGATGTCGCTGTCCGACCGGATCCTGGTGATGTCGAACGGCCGGGTGACCGGCGAGTTCAGCAAGGACGAGGCGACCGAAACGGCGCTCGTCGAGGCTTCGGCAATGGGGCACGCCCCCGACCACGCACCCAGTTCCGCCTTCAAGGAGGCCTCGTGATGACCGCCCAGACCGCCACCGCCGTTCCCCGCCGGGAGATGGACAGCACCTCGATGCTGCTCGTCATCCTGAAGGCGCGCACCTTCATCGCGCTGATCCTCGTCTTCGTCTTCTTCGCTTTCGCCGCGCCGAACTTCCTGTCGACGGCGAACATGGTCATCATGTCGAAGCACGTCGCGCTCAATGCCTTCCTCGCCATCGGCATGACCTTCGTCATCGTCTCCGGCGGCATCGATCTGTCGGTGGGCTCGATCGTCGGCCTGTGCGGCATGGTCGCCGGCTGGCTGATCCTCAACGGCATCGATCTGGGGCTCGGCTGGTCGATCCAGTTCAACACGATCGAGATCTGCCTCCTGGTCATCGTCGTCGGCGTGGCCGTCGGGGCGATCAACGGGTTCCTCATAACCAAGCTCAACGTCGCGCCCTTCATCGCAACTTTGGGCACGCTCTATGTCGCCCGCGGTGCCGCCATGCTGTCCTCGGACGGCCGGACCTTCCCCAACCTCAACGGCAGCGCCGAATACGGCTCGGACACTTTCCGGATGATCGGCGCCGGCGACTTCCTCGGCATTCCGATCTCGATCTGGATGCTGATCGCGGTCGGCTGCGTCGCCGCCTACATCGCCAAGCGCACACCGCTCGGCCGCTACATCTATGCCGTCGGCGGCAACGAGAAGGCCGCCGCCCTGTCCGGCGTGAAGGTCAACCGGGTCAAGTATTTCGTCTACATGTTCTCGGGCTTCTGCGCCGCGCTGGTGGGCATCATCATCGCCTCGCAGCTCGTCGCCGCCCATCCGGCCACCGGCGACACCTTCGAGCTCAACGCCATCGCCGCGGCGGTGCTCGGCGGCACGTCCATGTCGGGCGGTCGCGGCAAGATCGGCGGCACCATCATCGGCGCCTTCGTCATCGGCGTCCTGTCGGACGGCCTCGTGATGATGGGCGTCTCGGCCTTCTGGCAGACCGTGATCAAGGGTCTCGTCATCATCGCCGCCGTGGTCATCGACCAGGCGCAGCAGCGCGTCCAGAGCCGCGTCGCCCTGCAGGCCCAGGCGGCCCTCGGCAAGTAAGGAGAGTACCCCATGAAAGGCGCATTGATCGGCTGCGGCTTCTTTGCTCAGAACCAGCTGCATGCCTGGCGCGACATCGACGGCGCGGAGATCGTGGCGCTCTGCGACCGCGATCCCGAGCGGCTCGCCGCCACCGCCGAGACCTTCGGCATCGCCCGCACCTACACCGACGCCGCGGCCATGTTTGCGGCCGAGGAGTTGGACTTCGTCGACATCGCGACGACCGTCCAGAGCCACCGGCCGCTGGTCGAGATGGCCGCCGGCGCAGGCTGCCATGTCATCTGCCAGAAGCCCTTCGCCGAGACGATGGACGACGCCCGCGCCATGGTGGCCGCCGTCGAGGCCGCCGGCCGCACGCTGATGGTGCACGAAAACTTCCGCTGGCAGTCGGCCGTGCGCAAGGCGATCGAGACCGTGCGCAGCGGTGCGATCGGCACGCCCTTCTTCGGCCGCGTCGCCTTCCGTTCGGGCTACGACGTCTATTCCGGCCAGCCTTATCTGGCCGAGGGCGAGCGCTTCATCATCGAGGATCTGGGCATCCACATCCTCGACATCTCGCGGGCGCTGTTCGGTGACGTCGAGCGCATCGCGGCGACCACGAAGCGGGTCAATCCGAAGATCAGGGGCGAGGACGTCGCCACCATGCTGCTCGCCCACGAAGGCGGCGTGACCTCCGTCGTCGACTGCTCCTATGCCACCCGCCGCACGCCGGAGACCTTCCCGCAGTCGCTGCTGGAGATCGACGGCACCGAGGGCACGCTGCGGCTCGACGCCGGCTACAGCCTGGTCGTCCAGACCGGCGGCGAGGAGACGGTGACCGACGTGTCGCCGCCCGTCCTGCCCTGGGCCGAGCGCCCCTGGCACAACATCCAGGAGAGCGTGCGGATCATCCAGCAGCACTTCGTCGCCTGCATCGACGCCGGGACCCAGCCGGAAACCTCGGGCGCCGACAATCTGAAGACCCTGGCGCTGGTCCAGGCCGCCTACCGCTCGGCCGAGACCGGCGAGACGGTGAGGCTGTCCGACATATGAGCGATCCGGTCGAACTCTACGGCACGGACCAGCCGCTCGAAACGGCGCGTTCCGTCGAGCTCGGCCCCGTCGCCTTCGCCTTTCGCAACGGCGCGATCTCCCACCTCACCGTGGGAGCCCGCGAACTCCTGCGGCAGGTGGCGTTCCTCGCCCGCGACCGGGACTGGAGCACGCTGTTTCCCGAGGCAGGTCCGGTGCGCGAGAGCCGCGAGGGCGATGCGCTGGTGCTCCGCTGCGGGCTCGCCTTCACCAACCCGCCGGGGCGGCTCGACGTGGAACTGACCATCCGCGTCCGGCCGGACGGGCTGGATTTCGAGGCGGTGGGCAAGGCGAGCGGCCGGTTCGAGACCAACCGCACCGGCTTCACGGTTCTCCACCCGATCACAGGCCAGGCCGGGGCGCCCGTCACCGTCACCCATACCGACGGACAGGTCGAGGAGGGCCATTTCCCCGAGCGCATTGCGCCGTGGCAGCCCTTCATGGACATGGCCGGCATCACCCATCGGGTCGGCGACAAGGAATGCCGCTGCCGTTTCGAGGGCGACGCCTTCGAGATGGAGGATCAGCGCCAGTGGGGTGACGCCTCCTTCAAGACCTACAACCGGCCGATCGCCCTGCCCTGGCCCTACGACATCGCCGATGGCGAGGAACTGCGCCAGGCCGTGCGCCTGACATGGTCGGACGTCCCGGCAGCCGCACCGAAGTCCGCCGCGCCGCCGGTCGCCGGAACGACGTTCCCGCAGACGGCCATCCTCGTCACCGCCGACCATGCCCGTCGGGCCGTTGCCAGTCTCGGCGATCTCGACGCGGTCCGACCGCAGCGCCTGCTTTGCCATGTCGACGCCAGCCTCGGCGACGTCGCCGGGCAGTTCGCGGCCCACGCCGCCCTGCAGGCCGCCGCGCCCTCCCATGGTTTTGACCTGGAGATGATCGCCGATTTCGGCGGCGATGCGGATGTCAATCCCGACCCGATCCTTGCCGGCTATGCCGACGCCATGCGCGCGGCGGGCTTTGCGCCGGACAGCGTCATGGTCTGCCCGTCGGTCGACCGGCAATCGACGCCGCCCGGATCGGCCTGGCCGCCCTGCCCGCCGCTCGACGCGATCCATGCCGCCGCACGCCGCCGGTTCGACGTGCCCCTGATGGGCGGCGGCATGGCGAGCTTCTTTCCCGAGTTGAACCGCAAGCGTCCGCCAGTGGAGATGCTCGACTTCGTCGTTCATTCGCTGTGCCCGATCGTCCACGACGCCGGCGACCGCGCCGTGATGGAGACGCTGGAGGCCGTCGCCCACATCACCGCCTCGGCGCGGGCGATCATCGGCGATCGCGACTACCGCATCGGCCCGTCGACCATCGCCATGCGGCAGAACCCTTATGGCGCCCGCACCATCCCGAACCCGGATCGCCGCCGCGTCCCCATGGCCGACGACGAGCCGCGCCATGCCGGCCGGTTTGCCGCGGCCTATGTAGTGGCGCTCGCCACCGCTCTGGCCCCGGCGGGGATCTCCGTCTGGACGCCGGCCGAACTCTACGGGCCGCGCGGCCTCTTCGCGCCCGACGGCAGCCGCCTGCCCCTGACCGAAGCGATCGCGGCGCTGGCGGCTTGCGCCGGAATGGCGGTGGTGGCGAGCGAAGTGGACACACAACGCGCCCATCTTGCCCTGTCGGGCGCCGTGTTCGACGCAAACCTCACATTAGAACCCTTCGAAGACTTGCCACCTTTTGGTTGGAAGGTAAGAGACGACGTCGGCGCAACGCTGCGGCAGGGCGGCGCGACGAGATCGAAGAGGTAAAGCGGTGTTCCAGCTCGATTCAGGCCAGGAGGGCGAGAAGATCGTCCGGCGCAAGCTCTCGGATCAGGTGCTGGACAAATTGCGCCACATGATCCGGTCGCGCGAATTGCGCGCCGGCGACTACATGCCCTCCGAGCGCGCCCTGATGGAGCGTTTCGGCGTCGGCCGCCCGGCGGTGCGCGAGGCGCTGCAATCCCTGCACAATGCCGGCCTGATCACCATCAGCCATGGCGAGCGCAGCCGGGTCAACGAGATCACCGCCGGCACCGTTCTCGACCAGACCGACGAGATCGCCCGCCTGCTGCTCAACGCGGTGCCTTCGAACCTGGAGCATCTGAAACAGGCACGGCGCATGTTCGAGCTCGGCATCGTCCGAGTGGCCGCCGAGAACGCCACCGACGCCGATGTCGCGGAACTGCGCGAACTGGTGCAGCGCCAGCGCTCGCTCCTCGGCGGCGACCCGGTGCCGTTCATCGAGGTCGACATGGCGTTTCACACGCGCATCGCCGACATCGTCGCCAACCCGATCATCTCGGCCGTCTCGGTCGCCATGCTGCGCTGGCTGTTCCAGTACCACACCTCGCTGCTGCACTGGTCGAACAACGAGGAGATCACCCTGACCGAGCACGACTGCATCGTCGACGTGATTGCCGCGCACGATCCCGACAAGGCGGTGGAGACCATGCGCGGCCATCTCAACCGCTCGCTCGACTTCTACAGTTTCGGCGACGGCGAGGCGCCGCCGCGCTGATCGCCCGGGCCCGGCGCCCGCGGTTCAGCCGCGCGGACCGCCGCCGTCCCTGATCCAGCCGAAGAAATCCTCCGAGCCCATCTGGCCACCCTTCAGGGCGATCTGCAGCCCGTCATGGGCGCCCTTGCCATAGGCGGTGGACAGCGACGCGCCCGGAATCGTCGGGGCGCAGGCGACCAGCGCGTCGAGACCCAGTTGCCGCATGCCGTGACCCGACGTGTCGCCACCCGAGATGACGGCGCGGCGGATCCCGGTCTCGCTGAGCGTCCGGTCGAGAATCCGGCCCAGGGCCTCGCCGATGCGCCGGTTGGCGATCTCGATGGTCAGGCCGCTCTGCGAAACCGTCGACCGGAAGGCCGCGACCGCCTTGTCCTGGTTGCCGAGCGCCGAATGGACCAGCGGGCTGGCGCCATTTGCGGCCGCCGCGCAGGCCGCCGCGACGAGCCGGTCTTCCTCCGCTGCCAGTTCCGCCGGCGAACCGCAGACGCGCGTTGCGTCGAAGGGCAGCAGCGCGAAGCCGTTGGCGCCGGCCCAGGTGAGCTGCGCGCCGGTCATCGGCGAGACCGATCCCGAGATCACGGCGATCCGGTCGACGCGCCCGGCACTGCCGGCCGGTTCGGCCGGAGCGATCAGGCCGATCTCCAGCCAGTGGCGCAGCAGCGCGAATTCGATGCCCTGGCTGCCGACCACGAAGCCGAGCCGGTCGCGGTTTTCCCACAAGAGCCGCCCTGCCGCCGTCTCGCTCGCCGGCTCCATCGAATCGATCGACAGGAGCCGCGCGCCGTCGCGCAGGACCGCCTCCAGCCGCGGCTGCGGGCCGGACCACAGCGCCTCCAGGTCGATCAGCGCCGAGGGCAGCGACGTCTGTTCGGCCAGATGCTTCAGGAGATCGGCCTCGTGCATCGGCGTGACCGGATGGTCCGACATCACCGGGTGCCGGTCGAGCCGGTAGACGCCGTCGAAGGTGCCGGCGAAGAGATGGCCGAAGGCCTGATAGCGGCGCAACTGCGGCGCGGCGGTCAGGATCGGCACCGCGTCGGCCGGACGAATGGCCAGGCCGAGATCGATCGCCTTGCCGATATTGCCGGTCTGCGGCGAGGAATCGAAAGTCGAGCAGACCTTGTAGTGTAAAAGGGGCGCGCCGAGATCGTGCAGGAACTGCAGCGGCGTCGGCATGTGCTCCGCCATCCACTCCGGGCCGTGGCTGCGCGCGGTGGACGCGATGCCGATCGCCCGGCAGGCGCTGAAGCGGGCGAGCAGTTCTGCGTCCGGCACGTCGCTGAACAGAACGGTCGGCACGCCCGCAAAGGCCAACGCTTCCATCACGGCGGCCGATCCGGTGAAGTCGTCGCCGTACCACGTCACCCAGGGCGTGACGGGCTCTGTCTCTTGCATGAAGCTACCTCGAAGGCCCGTGGCGGGCGTTGACATTTCGGTCCTATTATTATCTCATCATACCAGTTTAGGAAAGGTCCCGTCGGACCTCGGAGGAGTGTAGGCAATGACCACTGTGGCGCTGTTCGGCGCAGGCGGCAAAATGGGTGTCCGTCTTTCCCGCAATCTGGCGAAATCGGATTTTGACGTCCGCCATATCGAGGTCGACCCGAAGGGCCAGGAGCGCCTCAAGGATGCGATCGGCGTCGATTGCGTCGATCAGGAGACCGGACTGGACGGCGCCGACGTGGTGATCCTCGCCGTGCCGGACACGGTGATCGGCAAGGTCGCGTCGCTGGTGGTCCCGAAGGTCGCACCGGGCACGATCGTCGTCGTTCTCGACGCCGCGGCTCCCTTCGCCGGCCATCTGCCGGAGCGGGCCGACATCACCTATTTCGTCACCCATCCCTGCCATCCGCCGATCTTCCACAACGAAGAGACCGAGGCCGGCCGCAAGGACCATTTCGGCGGCGTCGCGGCGCAGCAGGGCGTCGTCAACGCGCTGATGCAGGGCCCGCAGGAGCATTACGAGATCGGCGACAAGGTCGCCCGCGCCATCTACGCGCCGGTGGCCCGCACCTACCAGGTGACCGTCGAGCAGATGGCCTATCTGGAGCCGGGCCTGTCGGAGACGGTCTGCGCCTCGCTGCTGGTGGTCATGCGCGAAGCCATGGACGAAGTGGTCAAGAAGGGCGTGCCGCATGATTGCGCCCGCGACTTCCTGCTCGGCCACATGAACATCCTCGGCGCGGTGATCTTCGACGAGGTCGACGGCGTGTTCTCCGACGCCTGCAACAAGGCCATCGAATTCGGTAAGCCGATGCTGATGCGCGACGACTGGAAGCGCGTCTTCGACCGCGACGAGATCGCCGCAAGCATCCAGCGCATCACCTGAAGCACGACGCTTCATCGACATGACAGGAAACGGGCGCGTCGCAGGACGCGCCCGTTTCGTTTGCGAACGACGCCGCCCGCGCTTCGTCTGCCGTCTAGCCCGGCGGCATCTCGGCAAAGCTCTTCAGGCCCGGACCGACCCGGTCCCATTGCTGGGCGCGGGCCGCATAGGTCACCATGCTCGGATGGAAGCAACTCGGGTCGTCGAGACTGCCGACATGGATCGCGATCATTTCGGGCATCGCCTCGAACGTGACGAAAACAGGCGAGCCGCAGATCGGGCAGAAGGCGTTGTGCTTGACGTTGCCGCTGTCACCGGCGACCGGCCAGGACTTCAACTCACCCTGGACGATCAGGTCCTCGCGCCGGTCAAGAACCACGTAGGACGCATGGCCGGTGCCGCTGCGCTGCTGGCATTGGCGGCACTGGCAATGAAGCGCGGCGATCGGTACGCCGGCCTTTTCGTAGCGGATCGCGCCACAGGCGCATCCGCCGGTATAGGCTTCAGACATCTTCCGTATCCTCGAAAAGCGCAGCGCTCCGCGCCGCGTCAGGCGGCCCTCGCCCTGCCGGACAGATCGAAGCCCCGGCCGGTTTCCAGATAGGATTTCAGGCTGGACAGGACGAGCGGCCAACCCTTGCTGACCCCGGCGGCCATGCCGCTGCCGACCTGCAGGTCGTCATGGCTGACGCTCAGCCGGACGCCGTGATCGTTCGGCTCGATCTGGAATGTCACCCGGCTGTAGCTGTCCGGGTCGGATGCCTGGGACGCGCCGGTCCAGGTCATGACCAGTCGGTGCGGCGGCGCGCTCTCGACCACCTTGCCGACGATCTCCACCGGCCGCTCGTCATTGTCGCGGACATGCCGCCAGGTCGAACCCGGGGTCCAGTCCGAGACATTCTCGTGCCCCCAGTAAAGCCGCGCGACGTCCGGCCGGGTGATCGCCTCGAAGACCTTTTCCGGCGTCGAAGCAATGTAGGTAATGTAGACAAAACTGGTCCTGTCCTGCGTCATTTCCGTTCTCCTTCGAGTTCGTTCTTCAGGTCGTGCAACAGGGTGAGCCGGTGCGTTTCGAACTTGCGCACCCAGCGCTCGTAGATGTCGTGCAGCGGCACCGGATTGATGAAGTGCCGTTTCTCCCGCCCGCGTTTGACGGTGCTCACGAGATTGGCCGCCTCCAGGATTCCCAGATGCTGCGTGGCCGACTGGCGAGCCATGTCGAGATTCAGGCAGAGCTGCCCGAGGGTCTGGCCATTCTCTTCGCAAAGGCGGTCCAGCAGCTTTCGGCGGGTCGGATCGCCGAGCGCCTTGAAGACCTTGTCATCGTCCATTGATCTCATTTCCATGCTGACGGCCCATGATATGCAGGTTTCTGCCTGCATGTAAAGACAGGCAGGTTGATACCTGCATATCGCGGCGCCGCGCCTTGTCGGGTGTGTCACGGAAAGGCAACGCTCGCAGCCATTCTGCGACCGGCAAGTCGCACGAGGCGGGGCGGCAACAGGTCCTGCCCGGTAGGCGTGAAGGGATTGGTGAACCGTCTTTGCCGAAATCGCCGTGCTTGTGGTACCGCTGCGCCAGATAGATCGAGGGCGCTTCACATTCGGCCCGGATCGGCAGACTGCGAGCAGCATGACCCCTCTCTGGCAATCCCTCTTCGCCAATCTGGCGCTTGTTTCGATTCTCGTGCTCGCATGGGATTTCGTCACCGAATGGACGACCCGGCTGTCGCCGAAGGTCCAGTCCCTCTTGCTCGGGCTGATTCTCGGCATCGGCGCCGTCGTCTCCATGGCCTCGGCGCAGCCGCTGATCGCCGGCTTCATCCTCGATCTGCGCGCGCCGCTGGTCGCTGCGGCTGGCTTCTTCGGCGGGCTGCCGGCGGTCATCATCGCCGGCGTCGCTGCCCTGTTCTACCGCGTGTACCTGGGCGGCGCGGGCGCCATGGCCGGCGTCGCGGACATCGTCATCACCATCGTCGTCGGACTGGCCGCCTATTGGCGGACACGCACGCGTCCGCGCACGATCAGCGTCATCCTCGTCTTCGGCCTGGCCGTCGCCTTCGGGCGGCTGGTGGCGTTCCTGGCGATCCCGGCGGATCTGCGGCTGTCGCTTCTCGCCCGCACCGGCGTACCCTTGCTGGTGCTGACCTTCATCAGCGCCGTGCTCATCGCGGTCGTCCTGCAATGGCAGGCGCGCCGGCGCGAACTGTCGGCGACCAACGCCATCTACCGCGCCATGGTGCGGGAGCTTCCGGACTGCCTCAATGTGAAGGACGTCGACGGGCGGTTCATCGCCGCAAACCCGGCCACCGCCACGATGATGCGGGTTCGCGGCGCCGCCGACCTGATCGGCAAGACCGATTTCGATTTCTACCCGCCCGAACTGGCGACGCGTTTCCGGGCCGACGAGGTCGCCATGCTGGAGAGCGGCAAGGCGATCCGGACCGACCAGATGACCGTGTTCCCGGACGATTCCGAGGGCTGGCTCAACACGCTGAAGGCGCCGTTCCGCGATCATACGGGCCGGATCGTCGGCATCATCACCTATAATCGCGACGTCACCGAGCAGAAGCGCAATGCCGCGGTGAAGAACGAGTTCATCGCCACGATCAGCCACGAACTGCGCACGCCGCTGACCTCGATCCGCGGCTCGCTCGGCCTGATCACCGCAGGTGTCACCGGCGAATTGCCGCCCAAGGCCGCCCACATGGTCGAGATCGCCCACAACAACAGCGAACGGCTGGTGCTGCTGATCAACGACATTCTCGATCTGGAGAAGCTGGAATCCGGCAAGATGCCGTTCGACCTGCAGCGCACCCGGTTGCGCCCCCTCCTGGAGCAGGCGATTGCCGCGAGTTCCAGCTACATGCCCGAGCGCCGCGTCACCATCCGGCTCGTCGACGAGGCGCCCGACATCGAGGCGAAGACCGACACCAACCGCCTGCACCAGGTCTTCGCCAATTTCCTCTCCAACGCGGTCAAGTTCTCGCCGGTCGACGGGACCGTCACCGTGACGATCGCGCGGCTCGGCGAGGACTGGGTGCGCATGTCGGTCTCCGACCAGGGCCAGGGCATCCCCGAATCCTTCCGCAAGCGCATTTTCGGCAAGTTCGAACAGGCCGACGCCACCGACAATCGACAGAAGGGCGGCACGGGGCTCGGCCTCAGCATCGCCAAGACGATCGTCGAGAAGCTGGGCGGCAAGATCGGCTTCGATACCGGCGATACCGGCACGACCTTCCATGTCGACCTGCCCGAACTGGTCGCCCGGCAGAACGATCCGGCCGGTGTTATCGATCATCGCCCCCGCGTTCTCGTCTGCGAGGACGAACGGGATATCGCCGAGATCGTGGCCGCTCATCTCGACGCGCAGGGGTTTGCCAGCGACATCGCGCCGGGCATCGCGACGGCGCGGACGCTTCTGTCTAACTTCGAATATGTTGCGGTCACGCTCGATATCCGGCTGGCCGGTGACAGCGGCATCGAGCTCTTCCACGAGATCCGCCGGTCGCCGCGCAATCCCGATCTGCCGGTTCTGGTCATCTCGGCCGTGGCCGACGAGACCCGCGAAGCGCTGAACGGATCGGCCGTCGGCATCATCGACTGGCTGGCCAAGCCGATCGACACGGCCAAGCTGCGAGCCGCGCTGGACCGCGTGGCAATCCGCTCGCCCGAGAGCCGGCCGCGCATCCTGCATGTCGAGGACAATCAGGACGTCACCGAAGTGCTTGCCGGCGGGCTGGGCGGCGATGTCTGCGTCACCTCCGCCCGCACGCTGGAGGCGGCGCGCGAACTGGTGGCGCGGCAGCCGTTCGAGCTGGTCATCCTCGACATCAACCTGCCGGACGGCTCCGGCCTCGACCTGTTGCCGGACCTGTCGTCGGATGTCGCGGTGATCATCTTCTCGGCCGACGAGGTCGATCCGAACCTGCCCCGCCGGGTCAATGCGACCCTGACCAAGACCCGCTCCTCGGAGCTCGACGTGGCGCGGCTGGTGCGCAGCTACCTGCCAAGCGGGCCGCAATCCGGCGGCGCCTGATCGCCGCGCGGCTGCGGGGCCGTACGCCCCGCCGGCTGCGTTCTAGGCCCTGAGCCTTCCCGGCTCCGGGGCTTCGCTCTCGCCGCTCGCCAAGGACAGGATCGACGCCACGATGCGGGTTTCGGTCACCCGCGACTTCACCAGGATCTCGTCGACCCGGTCGTCGTCGATGATCACGTCGGCGGCCGACAGGACGAGGGTCGGCACGCGCCCGCCGTCGGTGCGGCTGAGCTCGTCGAGAAATGCCAGTCCGTGGCCGTCGGGCAGCGTCAGGTCGAGCACCGCGAAGTCGAAATGTCGGTCCTTCAGCGCCTGCCGCGCCTCGGCGAGGCTGCCGGCGCTGACGAGTTCCACCTTGCCGCGCAGCATCGCCGACAGGATCTCGACGAAGTCGCCGTCGTCCTCCAGATGCAGGCCGACCGGCAGGCCGCGCGGCCCGTCATACGCGGCTTCCGCCTCCGACCGTCCGGGCGGCAGAGCCGCCGGCTCGGCCGCCTGGCACGGCATGTCGATCCAGAACCGCGCGCCCGCCCCCGGGACATTGGCGAAGTCGATCGTCCCGCCCATCGTCTCGATGATCTGGCGCGTGATGTGCAGGCCGAGCCCGGTGCCGCCCTTCTCGCGGGTGGCCGAGGAATCGGCCTGGGTGAAGCGGTCGAAGATGCGCGACTGGAACTCGGCGGGGATGCCGGTGCCGTGGTCCGTGACCGAGATCCGGATCGCGCCGTCGACCGGCGCGATCGCCACGTCGACAACGCCCCCTTGCGGCGAGAATTTCGCGGCGTTGGACAGGAGATTGGCCAGGACCTGCTGGAAGCGGGCCGGATCGACCGGGATCCACGCCTCCCCCTCGCCGGTCGCGGTGAACGCGACGGAGACGCCGAAGCGCTCGAAATAGGGCTGGTTGGCTTCGATCGCCTGGGTGACCGCCGCGTTCGGATCGACGAGGACGGTCTCGAAGGCCATCATCCCGGCGGTGATCTTCTCCAGGTCGAGAATGTCGTTGATCAGCGCGACCAGCCGCTCGCAATTGGCGACCGCGATGGTCAGGAGACGCGTCGCCGCCGGCGGAACGTCCTTGGCCATCACGCCCTGGATCAGGCCGAGCGAACCGCGGATCGAGGTCAGCGGCGTGCGCAGCTCGTGGCTGACCGTGGCGACGAACTCGTTCTTCAGACGGTCCATCTCCTTGCGGTCGTTGATGTCCTGGACGTGGGAGACGAGATAGGCCTGGCCGTCGTGGTCGTGCACCAGCGACACGCTGAACAGGCACCAGAGCGCGCGGCCGTCGCGATGCAGGAAGCGCTTCTCGACCTGGTAGGTCGGCAGCGTCTGGGCGATCATCTGCGCCATCTGCTCGTGGTCGATCCCGACGTCGTCGGGATGGGTCACGGCGGCCAGATCGCGCTCCAGAAGCTCGTCCTCGCTGTAGCCCAAGAAGGCGCAGAGCGCCTGGTTGACCCTGATCCAGCCGCCGTTCAGGTCGAGCATGGCCATGCCCACCGGCGCGTCGCGCAGGGCGAGACGCACCCGCTCCTCGCTGGAGCGCAGGGCCGCCTCGGCGGTTTTCAGCTCGGTGATCTCCGACTGCGTGCCGATCACCCGCATCGGCTTGCCGGCCTTGTCGCGCTCGATGACGATGGAATCCGAACGCAGCCAGATCCAGACATTGTCCTTGCGGCGGATCCGGTATTCCGCTTCTGACCGGAAGGTCCCGGTGTCGTAATAGGCGTCTTCGACCGCCTTGAGGGCCGGCAGATCCTCGGGATGGATGCGGGCCAGCCATTCGGCCCGCGGCTCGATGTCGTCGTTGGGCGAGAAGCCCAGCATCTGTTTCCAGGTGTCGGAGACGAAGGACTGCCCGCGGCGGAAGTCGATGTCGAAGACGCCGATGCCGGCTCCTTCGAGCGCATGGTTCCAGCGGCGCTCGTTCGCCTCCAGCGCTTCGACCGCCAGGCGCTGCGCGGTCACGTCCCGGATGATCAGCGTGTGGCGCAGATCGCCGGATTCGGTCGACCAGTCGTTGCGCTGCACGTCGAGATACAGGCGCTTGCCGGCCTTGCTGCGGGTCCTGATGACCACCGGCGAATCCGATGCGGGCTCGCCCTCGCCAACCGCCGTGGCGAGCGTGACGGCGGTGATGGCGTCGTAGCTGAGGATGGTCTCCACGTGCCGGTCGCGGATCTCGTCGGCGGTGTGACCGAAGATGGCCTCCACGGCGCGGTTGACCGAGAGGATATGGCCGGCGCTGTCGAGGACGATGAAGCCGACCACGGCGGTGTCGACGATCGCGCGGTTCTCGCGTTCGCGCGCGGCGATGGCGTGGGTCTTCATCTCGACGGTGTTGCGGATCGATTCCTCGCGGCGGGCGTGGGAGTACAAGAGCGCGCCGAACAGCACCGTCAGAAGCATGCCGCCGACCAGGATCAGCGTCGCCTCGTTGCTGGCGACGCTCGCCTCGAAATCGGGCGTGCTCTGCCAGGAGACCGTCCATTGCTGCCCCATGACCGGCAGCACCTTCTTCACCCGGTAGGCCGGCTCGTGCCCCCCGGACCCGGCGGCCTTGCTGGAATAGATCAGCTGTTCGGGATCGGCCGTGCCGCCGTCATAGACGCTGAGATCGACACCGACGCCCTGGCTTGCGGTGAGATTGTCCATGAACAGCGGGGCGATGAAGGGCGCATAGACCCAGCCGAGAAAGGCGCGGCGCCGTTCGGTGATGCTGCGCAGCGGTCGGCCATTGGCATAGAGCGGGCGCAGCAGCAGGAAGCCGGCGCTCTTTGTGGTGTCCTGCACCAGGAAGATCCGGCGGGTGATCACCGCTTCGCCGGTGTCGCGGGCACGCACCGCGGCCTCGTAGCGATTGGTTTCGAAGGCGATGTTGAGCCCGAGGGCCTTCAGGTTGCGATCGCGCGGTTCGATATATTTGATGACGAACCTTGCCGGTGCCGGCGTGTCGGGATGCACCTGCATCGGCCCCACCCCGTCACGGAACGCCTGGTCGAGGAAGCTCTGCAGGCCGCCCAGGCCGACCGGCTGGATGAAGCCGATGCCGTTGATGCCGGGCAGGTTCTCCTCGATGTTCAGGGCCTCGACGAAGGTCTCCCACTCCTGCGCGGTGGTCGATGCGGAGGCCAGGAACAGGCCCGAACCGCCGTCGAGGCTCTGCTTGTAGGAGGAGATGCGGTGCAACAGCGCCTGAAGGCTGTCCTCGGCCAGCACCCCGAAGGACGCCTGGTTCTTCTGTTCGGAAATCTCCGTCGTCATCTTCCAGGCGTAGAGGGTCAGGGCAAGCGGGACGATCAGCGCCAGCAGCGACGGCGCGGTGAAACGCGTGACCGGCTGCCCCGACCAGCGCAGGCTCCAGTTCCGCCAGGGCGCGACCAGCGCGAGCGGCAGGACGATCAGCACGCCGGCGACATCGCCGAACCACCAAGTGAACCAGTTGCGGGCCAGTGCCTCCGGGGCAACGAGGCCGGCGACATAAAGCGAGCCAACGCCGATCGAGGCGGCGACGAGGCACGGCAGCGGCCCGGCGCACAGCGCGAAGAGGACCAGATCGCGGCGGCTCGACAGATTGACCGGCACGCCGAAGACGCGGCGCACGAGGCCGGCCGCGACCAGCGCCTGGATGGTCGAACCGACCGCGATCGCGACCGCGACGGCGATGCCGGTCGCCGCGATCCCGTCCGGCGCGGCCGCATGACCGGCGCTCAGATTGACGATCAGCGAGCCGAGCAGCACGCCGGGCCAGAGGCCGGCTCCGTAGAGCAGCAGCGCCGCCACGGCGATACCCGAGGCGGGCCACAGAACCGTCGCGTAGCCCGGCGGCACGGCGAGGAGCAGCCCCAGCCAGCCCGCCAGGCCATAGAGAATGATCACGATCGCCAGACGGATCGGATAGAGCTGGGTAAGACGGTGCAGGCCGGTCATGACAGTATCCCCGCGCACCGGACGGCAAGTGTCGACCGGGCAATGCTAGGCGAGCATTCCGTCTTTCCTTTGAGAATAGCTTAAGCTGACGCGACGAGATTGCGCCCTGCGACAAGTCGGCAGTCCCCTACCCCGTCCGTCGGCATGATCGGCCGTGTTCCGGCAGACCGGTCAGCGGTCCAGGTAGCTGCGGGCCTCGCCGGCCAGCGCCATCGGATCGAACGGCTTGGGGATCACGCCGAGGGCGCCGAGACCCAGAAAGCGCTCGACATCGGCCGATTGCGTGCGGGCGGTCATGAAGACCACCGGCACCTCTGCGGTGCGCGCGTCTTCGCGCAGGCGTCGCAATGTCTCGGGTCCGTCCATGCCCGGCATCATCACGTCGAGCAGCACGAGATCGGGCACCCATTCGCTGGCCACCGCCAGGGCTTCGGCGCCCGAGCTCGCGCCGCGGACCTCGAAACTCGGCTCCAGTTCGAGACACATCACGGCGATTTCCCGGATGTCAGCCTCGTCGTCGACATGGAGAATGCGATGGGTCGTCATGGATATCTTCCTGTCCTGACAGTCTCCGGTACGGCGCATGCCCGGCCCCTCGCAAGGGCTGCGGGCGGCGCCCTGCCCGCAATGGCACGAAAGCGCCGCGATGTCGAAAAGCGGGTTGGCGGTGCAACGCTCTTATTCGTAACCATCTGGATTCAAAGCGCTATCAATCCATCCTTAACGCCGATCCCGGACTATCCGGCGCAACACCCACCCTTGGGCAATGTCCAAGGTGCAGGCAAATGGACGGATAGCATATGGACCGCGACATCGGCCTCGCCGTCGTAGACGACGACCCGCTCTTCCTCGACTATGTCTCCAGTCTTCTTGCCCTGCAGGGCGGGATGCGGGTCACCTGTCTGGAATCGGAAACCGCGCTGTTCGACACCCTCGGCACCGAGCCGTTCGACTGCATCCTCATGGATTACGACCTCGGTCAGAACAACGGCCTGTCCGTTGCCGAACGCGTCAATGCCATGCTGTCGGACCCGCCTCCCATCGTCATGCTGACGGGCGGCGGCAGCGAACGAACCGCGGTCAAGGCCTTCCGCAGCGGCTTCAGCGACTATGTCTCGAAGCGGGACCTGAAGGTCACCGAGCTGGTCGGCGCCGTGCGCGGCGCGGTGGACCGGCACGAGGCCGCACAAGGCGCCCGGGCCCGGACCGAAGCGCTGCAGGAACGGCTGGAATTCAACGCCACCACCGGCCTCTACGACCAGCGTTTCATGCAGGCGCGGCTGGCCGACTTCACCGCACCCGGCGCCGCCCGGCGCTTCGCGGTCATCGTCATCGACATCCGTGAACTCGCCACCGTGCGCGCCGAGCTCGGCTACATGGCCGGCCAGCGGCTGTCGAACGCCTTCGCCGCCGAACTGCGCAGCCAACTGTCCGCCGGCGATATTGCCGGCCATCTCGGCGAGGACGGCTTCGTCATCATCGTCGACCGGCCGGCGGCCTTGGCGGATGTGGACACCATGGTCCAGCGCCTGCGCCAGGCGCTGACCCGGGGCTTCACCCTCGACCGGGCGCAGGTCCACCTCGCGCCGCAGATCGGCGTCGCGCTCCACCCGGACGCCGGGACCAGGGGCGACGGCCTGATCGCCGCAGCGCGTCCTGCGCCCACCGGCGAAACCGCGACGGTGACGGCCTTTTCGGCCACAACGCCCCCCGGCGACGCAGAGACTGCCCCGGCCGCACGCGCTGAAGCCCAGTCGGGCCAGACGCCGATCACCCAGGCGACGGAGCGCCGCAAGGAGCGACGCCAGCGCGTGCTGCGACAGGCCAAGATCCTGATCAACGGCCGCAGCACCATCATCGACTGCAATGTCCGCGACCTGACCGCATCGGGCGCGCGGCTGAGGGTCGACAGCTATTTCGCCGTGCCGGCGGAATTCGACCTCGCCATCGTGGGAACCGGAATCACCCGACGGGTGACCACGCGCTGGCAGATCGGCCGCGACATCGGCGTCGAATTCGTGGCGGGCGCCGCATGAACGCACAGCCCGACACCGCCGCCATCGAGGCCCGGCTGATGCGCCTGCGCGAGCAATTCGCCGCGCGCGCCGCCACGCATGTCGCGATGCTCGACGCGCTGGCCGGACGGCTGGCCGACGAAGGCGCGCCCACCGATCGCGAGGAAGTGCGACGCATCGCCCATTCGTTGGCCGGTGCCGGCGGGACCTTCGGCTTTGCCGTCATCTCGAAGAGCGCCGCCGAGCTGGAAGACTTCATCGCCGCCGACCCCGATGACGCGGCACTTGCCGCGCGCATTCGCGGTACCGTCGCGGCCATCCGCGACAATCTTGCCGCAGACGGGCTCGCAGCCGGCGAACCGGCAGAAGGAGACGGCGCATGACCGCCCAGGCAGCCCCCCTCGCCGTTTCCGACCTCGACACCGCCATGCGCCGGCAGGAAGAAGGCCCGGCGCGCCAGATCGTCTGCGCCTTTGCCGATGACGGCCGTATCTCCGGCCTGCTGCTGGCCCTGTCCGGCCTTGGCTATGAAGCCGTGGATGGTCGCTCCGGCGTGCCCGACGGCTGCCTCGCCGCCGTCGTGTGCGGCGCTTACGATCCCGATCTGGCGCTGAGCCGTGTTCTGAAGAACCAGGTGCGGGTGGTGCTGGCCGACGCGGCGCCGTCCTTCGCCCGGCGGCTCGCCGTCGCCCGGGCCGGCATCGAGGCGATCATCGCCACACCCGTCGACACGGTCGAGCTCGGCGCCTGGCTGTCGGATTTCGAGACCAGCGGCGACCGCCAGCAACGCCTGTCGATCCTCATCGTCGACGACGACGAACTGATTGCGGAAAGCTATGCGCTGGCGCTGGAAGCGGCCGGCATGGATGCACGGGTGGTGACCGATCCCGCCGACGCGCTGCGGCACATCGCCGAGGTCACGCCCGATCTGGTGCTTCTCGACATGCACATGCCGGGCGCCAGCGGCCTCGAACTGGCGCAGAT
Organism: Aurantimonas litoralis; assembly: GCF_026153195.1. NCBI lineage: Bacteria > Pseudomonadati > Pseudomonadota > Alphaproteobacteria > Hyphomicrobiales > Aurantimonadaceae > Aurantimonas > Aurantimonas litoralis. The sequence goes on from NZ_JAPFBM010000001.1 coordinate 404,884, forward strand.
CATCCGCCAGTCGCGCCAGACCCTGCCCCTGCCGATCGTCTTCCTGTCGGCCGAGCGCGATATCGCCGCGCAGACGCAGGCCCGCCAGATCGGCGGCGACGATTTCATCCGCAAGCCGGTTGACCTCGCCCATCTCGCGGCCACCGTGCGGATGCGGGCCGAACGGGCGCTGGCGCTGCGCCAGATCATGGAGCGCGACAGCCTGACCGGCCTGTTGAACCACGCCCGGTTCAAGGAGCGGGTGACGCTGGAACTGGAGCGCTCGCGGCGCACCGGCGCGCCGCTGACCGTGGCGCTGATCGACATCGACCATTTCAAGCAGGTCAACGACACCCATGGCCACCAGACCGGCGACCGGGTAATCCAGGCCCTGTCGCAATGTCTCGTCGGCGGTTTGCGGCGCACCGACGTGGTGGCCCGCTATGGCGGCGAGGAATTCGGCCTGCTGCTGCTCGACACGCCGGTCGCGGCGGCGCAAGCCGTGCTCGACCGGATCCGCCTGCGGTTCTCGCAGATCGGCCATGCCGGCGACGACACCTTGTTCCGGGCGACCTTCAGCGGCGGCATCGCGGGCACCCGCGAGGGAACCGACAGCACGGCGATGATCGCCGCGGCGGACGCCGCGCTCTACGGCGCCAAGCGCGCCGGGCGCAACCGCATCACCGGCGCCTGACCGCGGCACTGCCGGCAAGGTTCGGCGGCGCCGACTTCCCACGGCAGGCTCCGGGGCCTGCCGCGCCGCTCCATTTGCAGCCGAAACAACCCTGACGCGCTTTCGTCATTCCCGAAGGTCATCCAGACTGATTGTTCGCCGGACTTCATGGGGGAACCGGCGCGATCCGTCTGGGAGGACATCATGAAACTGCTCGTCAATGCCGCGGCCGGGCTGATCGCCGGCCTTTTCGCCGTCACGGGACCGGCACACGCCTTTCCCGACCGGCCGATCTCGATCATCGTGCCCTGGGCGGCCGGCGGCGGCACCGACGCCGTGGTGCGCACCTTCGCCGCTGGCTTCCAGGAAGAGCTCGGCGTGCCGGTCAACGTCATCAACCGCACCGGTGGCGGCGGCATCACCGGCCACTCGGCCATCATCAATGCCGAGGCCGATGGCTACACGCTCGGCGCCGCCAGCCCGGAAATCGGCCTCTACCGCACCCTCGGGACGGCCGACATCTCGCTCGACGATCTCGACCTGTTCTCTCGCCTGGCGATCATCCCGGCCGGCGTCACCGTGGCGGCGGATTCACCCTTCGAGACGCTGGAGCAACTGATCGCGGCGGTCCGCAACGAGCCGGCCGGCACCTACTCGTCCTCGGGAACAGGCGTCGGCGGGTCCTGGCATGTGGCCGCGGGCGGGCTTCTCGCTGCTGCCGACATCGACCCGCAGAAGCTGAAATGGGTACCGAGCCAGGGCGGCGCACCGGCCCTGATGGAGGTCATGTCCGGCGGCATCACGATGTTCACCGGCTCGCCGGTCGAGGCGTTGAGCCTCCTCGAGGCTGGCCGCGTGCGCACCCTCGCGGTCATGCTGGACGAGCGTTCCGAGACCTTCCCTGATGCGCCGACCGTCAAGGAGGCGATCGGCAAGGACTGGTCCTATGCCAACTGGTTCGCGCTGGTCGCGCCCAAGGGGATCGACGCCGAGGCCCGCGACATCCTCTATCAGGCCGCCGCCCGCGCCAATGCCCGTCCCGAGGTCCAGTCGTCGCTGAAGGAACGGGGCATCACGCCGGTCTGGGATGGGCCCGGCGAGTTCGACGCCTTCGCGGCGGATTTCACCGCCAAGGCGAAATCGGTCCTCGAAGGCCTGGGGCTGGCCAAGAACTGACGCGCTGAGGCGTCACCGATCCCGGCTTGGCGACTGGCCGGGATCGCCCGGACGGCAGCCATGGGGGCGTCGGGCTGACCGGGACTGGCGGGAGGACGCCGACCAACAGCTTTGGACTGGCCGCCGATATTTGTCGGGCGGAACGAAAACACGGATGCGTCTTTTTCAGCGGCGCTCCGTAACTTCGTGTCCCGCCGCCTGACGACAGTCCTTCATGCCCTTCGATCACCTGCGCGAACTCGGCCGTATCCCGAACCCCGGGACGATGACGCCTCGCGCCATCCTCGCCTGGGGTGGCGCCGCGATGGTCGTCGGCTGGGCTCTGGCGATCCTCGTCGCCCTGTCGATGATGTGAGCCGGTCGGCGGCGGTCAGACCGCGCAGGCGGTCAGGAACAGCATGCCCGAATAGCCACTGCGGATCTCCGCCTCGACGATGCCGATCCGCTCGGTCCTTATGTCCGTCGCCAGCGGCGCGAAGACGTCGAGAATGTCTTCCTCCGAGACGTTGAGAACCGGAAACGGCCGGCCGGCCACGGCATAGCCCGACGAGCCGACGAGGAACGCCGCGATCAGGCTGCCGCCCGGCTTCACGCAGCGGGCGAAGCGGTTGCAGGCCAGATCGAACTCGCTGCGCTTCTCGGTGATGGATTCGGCGCAGAAGAACATGGTGGCCGCGTCCCATGTGCGTTCCGGCAGATCATAGACCGATCCGCGCCGGACCTCGGCGGTCGCACGCAGCATCGGCAGCGGATCGTCGGGCAAGGACAGTTCCGGCTCATAGGCGGCCTGCGCCACCTGCCAGAAATGCTGCCATTGCGGGCGCAGGGTCGTCGCCGCCAGTTCGGCCCGCAGCCAGCCGACATTGCTTTCGGCATATTCCCAGGCCGTGATCCGCTTTGCCCGCGGCGCCGCGCACATCAGCGGAAAGAGGTTCGGCCCGGTGCCGACATCGACGATGTCGAGCTTGTCGCCCAGGGGCTCGGCGCGCTTGAAGGCGGCGCAGGCGGACCGGATGACCGCCTCGTCATCGGCGTGCGGCTCGCCGTAATAATGGTTGAAATAATATTCCGGGTCGAAGTCCGACCAGCTGTAGCTGGCGTTCCCGGCCGGCCCGTCCCTGTCTGGCGTCACGCTGTTCTCCCCCGGCTCGTCGATCCTGCCATGGCAGGCGCCGGCGCTCTCGCACCGCAGGCACCGCCTTTGCCGACCAGCCCTTAGCCGAGGCTGCCGTTCGATTGAAGCAGATTGCTCGCCTCGTCGAACTGCAGCGCCACGCTGGAGGAATTGTACGAGCCGATGAAGGCGATGAGTTCTTCGGCCGGCAGCGGCCGGGAGAAGAAGTAGCCCTGCAGGTGATCGCTGCCCCAGAAGCGCATGGTGACGCTGTCCGTCACGGTTTCCACGCCCTCGGCGACCACTTCCATGCCCAGCGCATGGCCGAGGCGGATGACCGCCTGCACCACGGTCTGGGCCGACCCCGCCTGGGAGATCGCGCTGACGAAGCTGCGGTCGATCTTCAGCTTGTCGAAGCGGTATTCGACCAGATAGCTCAAGCTGGAAAAGCCGGTGCCGAAATCGTCCAGCGCGATCTGGAACCCCAGGTCCCGGATCGCCTGCAGCGTCGCCATGATGCGGGGCGAGGGTTCGAGCAGCAGCCCTTCGGTGATTTCCAGCGTGACCATCGTCGGGGAGACGCCGGTCTCGGCGATCAGCTCCTGCAGCCGGATTTCCAGATCGCTCTGGTAGAACTGGGCCGGCGAGAGGTTGATCGTGACTTCGATATCCGGCCAGAGCGCGGCCGAGGTCATGGCGCGTTTCAGCACCCAGTCGCCGAGCTTCGACATCAGGCCGATCTCTTCGGCGATCGGAATGAAGACGCTGGGGCTGATCATGCCCTTGACCGGATGCTTCCAGCGCAACAGCGCCTCGACGGCGACGATCCGGTTGGAGCGGGCCGAGATGATCGGCTGGTAGTGAAGATCGAACTGTTCGCCGTTCAGCGCATCGAGAAGATCCATCTCAATCTCGCGCTTCTGGCGCAGGCTCGCCGCCATCTGGGTCGTGAACCAGGCGGCGTGGCCGCGGCCGAGACGCTTGGCCTCGTAGAGCGCGATGTCGGCATGGCGCATCAGGTCCTCGATGGAGGTCCCGTGCTCCGGGAACTGGGCCAGGCCCAGCGACGCAGTGACGGTGATCTCGTGACCCTCGATCAGCAAGGGCTGCTGGAACGCCTCGACGACCAGCGAGGCCAGCGGCTTGGCGAAGCTGACACCCTTGCGCGACCGGAAGATCGCAAATTCGTCGCCGCCGAAGCGGGCGAGGAAATCGTGCGGCCCCAGATGCTGGCGCAGTCGCTCGCCGAACGCCTTGATCAGCCCGTCGCCGATATGATGGCCGAGCGTATCGTTGATGTCCTTGAAGCGGTCGACGTCGAGATAGCCGATGGTCATGCTGCCGCCCCGGCTCCGCTCCTGGAGCCCGTCGAGAGCCTGATTGGCGGCGAAGACGAAGGCCGGCCGGTTGGGCAGCTTGGACAGGGAATCGTGGGCGGCCTCGTAGCGGGCGGCAGCTTCGCGGGCCGACAGCTCGTTCGAGGCACGGATCAGCCGGCGCAGCATGACGGCGCACAAAAGGCTGAGGCCGATCACGGCAACGGCGACCAGCGGCAGCACGATCGTCAGGAGCGGCTGGCCCGGTCGCTTCGTGGTCCAGTTCAGATAGCCGGTGGAGCGATTGTCATCGGTGACGAAGGCCTCCGAGATGGTCGCGGCGCCGGTGCTCTCAGCCGCCGTGAAGGTGATGTCCGGGATCAGCAGGAACTGGCTGAGCTGCTGCAGGAAGTCGGCGTCGATCCAGTCCACGCTCAGGAGGACGTAAGGCGGCTGGCGCAACAGCGTCATGTCGACATTCGGGACGATCGTGATGGCGGTCACGATGGCCGGCTTCTCGTCGACGGTCAGGATCGCGCCTTGCCAGGACGCGACGCCCAGCACCTTCTTGAGCACCTCGTAATGCTTCTGGCGTTCGGAGAAGAAATCGTCGCGCTCGGCCAGCCCGGCATTGCCGCCGGTGCGCGTCGCCGTCAGCACCTGCAGCACTTCCTGCCGCCGGGCCTCGAAGGCATCGGGCTCCTGCCGCCCCTGGTCGCGATAGGCGTAGACCGGCTTGTTCTGGGAATCGACGATGTAGACCTCGTCGTGCCCGTAGGTCTCGGTCAGGAAGATGCCGAAATTGCTGTCGATGAAACCGAGATCGGGCGTATCGACGATCAATCGGACGGCATCGTCCCACCAGGCGACGCTCTTCTGCTGGTCGAGGGTCCGGGCAACGCTCTGGTTCAGCGCATTCTCGATCCTGGCCCTTTCGGCCTGAACCTCGGTGCGGTTCGCCTTGATGCCCGTATACACGATGACACAGATCAACAGGGCGCTGGCCACGGCCACGGTGCCGCCGACGACCTGCGCGAGGCGACGCAGATTGGGCCGGGGGCGAGCCTCACTTTTCTTCGGGATGTCACGCATCTCAATCTCGCTTTCCCCTTTGGCTTAGGGGCGAAGCGCTAAGAATAGTTGAAGGAATGGTGGGTTAGGCTGATTCCCATCCGGCACAGTCCTCGCCCGAGGAGCAGCAGCCGCCACCAAAGGATGGACCCGCCCATGCCGCTCGACATGGCCGCCGCGGCGTTCGGAAGCTGGGTCCCTTCACTGGTGGCCGACAGCCTCCGGCGCAGTGGCGAAACGCAACAGCCGAGCGAGGCCGTTATCGCAGCGCATCGGGGATTCCTCGCGGCCAACGAGCCCCGGGTCGCGAATCTGGAGATTCTCGCCGCCTATCTTGCGCCGGGGGCCTCGCTGCGGGAGGCGCCCGTTGCCGCCGATCAGCACGGCGTTGTGCCCTCCCTGCCGGACGCTCTCGCCGACCTCCTCGCCCTCACCCGCTCCGGCCTGGCCTCGGCCGACGAGGCGGTGCAGCTCTTCGCGATGCTGCGCCCCTTCACCATGGGCAATGGCCGCGTCGCCCGCGCCCTGTGGCTGTGGCGCACGATCCGCGAGCCCGGCATGAGTGCCGAGGCGCTCGCGGCCCTGTCGTTTCCGCAAACGCCGGCGTCAGCCGACGGAGACAGTGCCCCGGCGCTGACGGCTTACGTAGGCCATCCGCAGGGTCAGTGCGTGTAGGCCACCCAGACATTGGGTTCCGAATAGGTGCCACGCTGGCGTTCGACGTCGATGGCGACCGGCACCAGCCCGCCGGCCAGCGTATAGTCGCCCGAGGTCTCGAACCGCCGCCCCGCCCAGGTCTCCCAGAAGGCGATATGCTCGCTGACGACCATGGAGCGTTCGCAGGGGTGAACCACCCGGCCGCCTTGCGCGAGATGGCTGCGGAGCCAGGGATCGAAGCAACGGCCCCGCTCGTCCTGCCAGCCGATATAATCGGCCATGGACGCATGGGGATGCACGGTCTTGGCGGAGGGGCGCACCGGCGCAATCATCCGCTCGAAGCCATTGGCCTCGGCGATCCGGTGCAGTTCGCCGATCATCCGGAAGGCATAGCCCTTGCCGCGCTCGGCGACCGGCACCGAGATGGCCAGCGCGCCCAGCACATTGGCCTGGCTGCGGCGGCCGGTCCCGCCGGTCTCGACCAGCCAGTCCCAGCCTTCCGCCGGGAGTTCGGACAGATCTCCCGCGAACGCCACCGGCACGCAATTGGCCAGCGCGACCGGACGGCCCGTCGCCTCGTCGACGAGACAGAGCTGCAGGTCGGCATGGTCTTCCAGCAGCCTGTCGTAATGTTCGCGATGGGCCCGTGTATGGTTCAGGAAGCCCAGCGGGCCCCAGACGGCATCCTCGACCTCGACCGCCTGCCGGCGCAGCGCATCGCTGTCCGCCCGTGTCCGTACAACGAGTTCACTCAATGCCATGCCGTTTTCCGCCCGTTAACCATTCGCTCAAGTTCTAATCAAATCTTAATGATTCAGGCCAGCTTGAAATACCACGGGATCGCTCCAGCCGACTGTGCCGACGAAAGCTGATGCGAGGCCGTCCAGACCGTACGCATCGGCGGTGATGGCGAGGATGACTGCGGGATGTGAAGGGCGGTGCCACGGAGCCTTTGGAGGCCTACATCCCGCAGACGCCACCGCGGCCTTCACGGAACCCAGTTGCAAACGATTTGCACTTGCAAAAGTCGGAATTGGCAGGCAGCGTGCACCGACCGACAGAGATTGGAGACCCCATGCCGTTCGTTCGAACGACGATCCTCGCCGCCTTCGCCGCAGCGCTCCTGGCGACGGGCGCCACCGCGCAGGAGCGGCTCAAGGTCGTGACGACCTTCACGATCCTGTCCGACATCGCGCAGAACGTGGCCGGCGAACATGCGGATGTGGTGTCCATCACCAAGCCCGGCGCCGAAATCCACGGCTACCAGCCGACGCCGCAGGACATCGTGCGGGCCAGCGGCGCCGACCTGATCCTGTGGAACGGTCTCAATCTGGAGCGCTGGTTCGAGCAGTTCGTCGCCAATCTCGGCGACATGCCCTCGGCCACCCTGAGCGACGGCATCGCGCCGATCTCCATCGCCGAGGGCGATTACGAGGGCCTGGCCAATCCGCATGCCTGGATGGGGCTGGAAAACGCGATGGTCTATGTCGACAACATCAGCGACGCCCTCGCCGCAAACGACCCGGACCATGCCGACGCCTACCGGGCGAATGCCGAGCGCTACAAACAGCAGATCACGGAGACGATCGCGCCGCTGCGCGACCGGATCGCCGCCATCCCGGAAGACCGGCGCTGGCTGGTCACCTGCGAGGGCGCGTTCAGCTATCTCGCCCGCGACTTCGGCATGAAGGAGCTGTATCTGTGGCCGATCAACGCCGACCAGACCGGCACGCCGCAGCAGGTGCGCAAGGTGATCGACGCGGTGCGCGAGAACGACATTCCCGCCGTGTTCTGCGAGAGCACCGTCAGTTCCGCGCCGGCCGAACAGGTGGCGCGCGAGACCGGCTCGACCTTCGGCGGCGTCCTCTACGTGGACTCGCTGTCCGGGCCGGACGGGCCGGTGCCGACCTATCTCGACCTCCTGCGGACCGACGCCGAGACGATTGCCGACGGCCTGGCAGTGGACAGCCAGTAACCGCCTCTCCATCTACGGTGGCGAGCCGCGGCGACCTTCGCACGACGGCTTCCCCATCCGAGCAGCCAAGGGATCTGACAGGCACCCCATGACCATCACGCGCGAGACGTCTGACGTAGCGGACGACCGGCCAGCCGGCAGCACTGCGACCGGCGACGGAATCTCGGCGCACAACGTGACCGTGACCTATCGCAACGGCCATACCGCGCTGCACGACGCGACCTTCCAGATCCCGCGCGGCACGATCACCGCCCTGGTCGGCGTCAACGGCGCCGGCAAGTCCACCCTGTTCAAGGCGATCATGGGCTTCGTGCCGGCGGCGCGCGGCGAGATCACCCTGCTCGGCCGTTCGGTGAAGCAGGCGCTGCGCGAGAACCTTGTCGCCTATGTGCCCCAGTCGGAAGAGGTGGACTGGGCGTTCCCCGTCCTCGTCGAGGACGTCGTGATGATGGGCCGCTACGGCCATATGGGCTTCCTGCGCCGCCCCGCCGCGGCCGATCGCGCCGCCGTCGACCAGGCACTCTCCCGCGTCGGCATGCAGGATCTGCGGCACCGCCAGATCGGCGAGCTCTCCGGCGGCCAGCGCAAGCGGGTCTTCCTCGCGCGGGCCCTGGCGCAGGACGGCCAGGTGATCCTCCTCGACGAGCCCTTCACCGGCGTCGACGTGAAGACCGAGGAGCAGATCGTCGCCCTCTTGCGCGAGCTAAAGGCCGAAGGCCGGGTGATGCTGGTCTCCACCCACAATCTCGGCTCGGTGCCGGAATTCTGCGACCGGGTCGTGCTGGTCAAGGGCACGGTGCTGGCCTACGGGCCGACCGCGGCGATCTTCACCCGGCGCAATCTGGAGCGCGCCTTCGGCGGGGTGCTGCGCCACGTGACGCTGGCCGGTGCTGCCCTGCACGACGACGACGACCCGCGCGAATTGTCGATCATCACCGATGACGAGCGCGCCTTCGTCCATTACGGCGAGCCGCGCGCCACAGCCGCGCCGCCCAAGACGTCCGACAAGGCCCCGCAGGACGGGGAGCGGCGATGATCACCACGCTGCTCGAGCCGTTCCAGTACAGCTACATGACCAACGCCATGTGGGTCTCGGCCCTCGTCGGCGGCGTCTGCGCCTTCCTGTCGGCCTATCTGATGCTGAAGGGCTGGTCGCTGATCGGCGACGCGCTCAGCCATTCGGTCGTGCCGGGCGTTGCCGGCGCCTTCATGCTCGGCCTGCCCTTTTCCCTCGGCGCCTTCATCGCCGGCGGGCTGGCGGCCGGCGCCATGCTGTTCCTGTCGGGGCGCTCGGGCCTGAAGATCGATGTCATCATCGGCATCATCTTCACCTCCTTCTTCGGGCTCGGCCTGTTCATGGTGTCGATCAGCCCGGTCTCGGTGTCGATCCAGACCATCGTCATGGGCAACATCCTCGCCATCACGCCTGAGGACACGCTGCAGCTGGCGATCATCGGCCTCGTCTGCCTCGTCGTGCTGCTCGCCAAGTGGAAGGACCTGATGGTCACCTTCTTCGACGAGAACCATGCGCGCTCGATCGGCCTGCGGCCGGACCTCCTGAAGGTGATGTTCTTCATGCTTCTGTCGGCGGCGATCGTCGCCGCGATGGTCACCGTCGGCGCCTTCCTCGTCATCGCCATGGTGGTGACGCCCGGCGCCACCGCCTATCTCCTGTCGGACCGGTTTCCGCGGCTGATCGGTCTGTCCGTCGCCATCGGCGCCGTCACCAGCTTCGTCGGCGCCTATCTCAGCTACTTCCTCGACGGGGCGACCGGCGGGGTGATCGTCACCCTGCAGACGGTGATCTTCCTCGTCGCCTTCGTCTTCGCGCCCAAGCACGGGCTGATCGCCGCCCGGCGCAAGGCCGCCGCCGCGCTCGCCACGCCGCGGCCGGATGCCATCCGGGAGGAAGCGGCATGAGCCTCGAGCAGCTTCTCCTGCCGTTCCAGTTCCCGTTCATGCAGAACGCCTTCTGGATCGTCCTGATGGTCGGGCCGCCGACCGCCCTCCTCTCCTGCTTCCTGGTGCTCAAGGGCTGGGCGCTGATGGGCGATGCGGTCAGCCACGCCACGCTGCCGGGCGTCGTCCTCGCCTGGGTGCTCAACATCCCGCTGATCGTCGGCGCCTTCGTCGCCGGCATGACCTGCGCGCTGCTCACCGGCTATCTGTCGCACAACAGCCGGGTGAAGCAGGACACGGTGATGGGCGTGGTCTTCTCCGGCATGTTCGGGGTCGGCATCATCCTCTACACCTCGATCCACACCAACGAGCATCTCGACCACGTCCTGTTCGGCAACATGCTGGGGATCGGCGCCAAGGACCTCGTGACCTCCGGCACCATCGCGCTGGTCGTCTCGGCGCTGCTGCTGCTGAAATGGAAGGATCTGCTCCTCCATGCCTTCGACCCGGCGCAGGCGCAGGCATCGGGGCTCAACACCAGCCTTCTGCACTACGGATTGCTCGCCAGCCTGTCTCTGACCATCGTCGCGACGCTCACCTCGGTCGGCCTGATCCTCGCCGTGGCGCTCTTGGTGACGCCGGGCGCCATCGCCTTCCTCCTGGTGCGCAGCTTCGGCCGGATGCTGATCGTCTCGGTCGCGGTCTGCGTATCGGCAATGCTCATCGGCACCTATCTCAGCTTCTTCCTCGACAGCGCCCCGGCGGCGACGATCGTGCTGGTGCTGACGGCAATCTTCATCGCGGCCTTCGTCAACCGCCTGCGCACCACCCGCCGGCACTCGCGCCGCGCCCGCGAGGACGCGCCTGCCATGCTGGCACCCACCGCAGCGGAGTGACGCGGGTCGGCCTCTAGGCATCACCGGCCCGGCAATGGCGGACCGGTGACCTCTGCCATCTGTGATCAGGCCCGTCCGCGCCGCCAGAACCGGCTCAGCGCCAGATCGAGCGCCAGCATCACGATCAGCGACAGGCCGACCAGCGGAAACAGCACCCCGCCGATCGCGAGGATCGCCAGCAGGCCCGCAAAGACCCGGCGGGACGCCATGGCCGATCCTGCGATCGCTGACGGAGGAAGGAGGAGCGGCCTGGACGCGCTCCGCGCGGGGACCGCGAGACGGCGCCGTGGCGCGGCCTCGCGATCCTTCGTCAGGCGCAGTCCGCAGGCTGCGTTCGGAGAGGGTGCGGCCTAGTGCTGGTGCGGTTCGGCGCCGTCGCTCATGGCGTCGTGTCCGCCCGCATCGGCCGGCATGTCGCCGGCACCGTGCGACATCGCCGCGCCGCCATGCTGGCTGTGGTCCATGGCGGCCGGTGCCCGGGCGCCGATGCCCTCCACCGCCAGTTCCATCTCGACCGGACCGGCCTTTTCGAACCGCAGGGTCAGCGGCACGCGGCTGCCTTCGGTAAGCGGCTCCGTCAGGTTCATGAGCATGAGGTGATAGGCGCCGGGCTCCAACGCGACCGTGGTGCCGGCAGGCACCGCGACGCCATCCTCGAGCCGGCGCATCTTCATGATGTCGCCATCCATCTCCATGGTGTGGATCTGGACCTCGCCGGCGATCGGCGTCGCGCCGCCGAGCAGCCGGTCATCCGCCGTTCCGTGGTTCTCGATGACCATGTAGCCGCCGCCGACGGCGGCGTTGGGCGGCGTGGCACGGCTCCACGGATGGGCGATGGTGATGTCGCCGACCTTGTAGTCATGGGCGGAAGCGGCCGACAGCAGGCCGAGCGTGAGGGCTGCTGCGGCAGCCAGCGTGATGCGAAGGGACATGGAAGTCTCCATTTGAACAGGACAGGCAGGGCCGCGACGGATGTCGGGCCGTTTGTTCAGACGGAGAGAAGCGGTGGGCCGCGTTGCAAGGCGAGCCCCGGCGGCGGCGCGCGCGGGCCGAGGGCGGTGGCTGACGGCGTCCAGGCCACGACCGCGTCGGTGGCGCTGGCGGCGATCGCGTAGGAGGCGAGATCGGCCATCGCCGGCAGGGCCGGGCTCTGGCCGGATCCGGCCGCGGACGGGCAATCGACGCAGCAATCGTGTTCGGATGGGTCACCCGCCGGAACCGACCGCGTCTCGAAGCCGTCGCCGACGCAGATGACGGTCACGCCGGCCGCGGCGGACGCGTCCATCCTGGCGCAGGCAAAACCCGATGCCGCCGCCTGACCCAACAGAAGCTGGGTCAGGATCAGCATGGCCGCGAGGGCCGCGGATCGGTCCGCAAGGAAGCGCCGGAGCGTCGTCATGCCCGGCAGATATCACGCGATCCGCGGCAGGGGTAGCTGCCGGACCCGGCTTTCGTCGATGCAGACCGGGTGCGGATGCCGGTGCTCAATCGTCGAATTCCTCGTGGCTGTCCTTGGTGCCGAGCTTCCAGTAGCCGCTGGATTTCAGCCATTGCTTGGGATGGCCCCAGACGTCGGTCACATGGGCGCGGACGGCCTTGGCGACGCGGCTTTCCGCCGCGATCCAGACGAAGCCCTCGCCCTCCGGCAGCGACAAATCGGCCAGCGCCGCGAGAACCGGCGCGGGATCGGAGGCGGCGGCAAGGGGCCGGTGCACCCAGAGCGGCCGATGTGCGGCCCGGGTCGCAAGCGCCTGCTCTTCCGCCGGCCCTTCGACCGCGACCAGCGTGGTGACCGGCGTGCCGGGCGCGAACTCTTCCAGCCGCCGGCCGATCGCCGGCAGCGCGGTCTCGTCACCGACCATCAGCCACCAGTCGAAATCATGCGGCACGATGGACGATCCGCGCGGCCCCCCGATCTGCAGGCGATCCCCCTCCTTCGCCGAGCGCGCCCAGAGCGTGGCCGGGCCGCCGTCATGCAGCGCGAAATCGAGGACCAGCGACTGCGTCTGCGCATCGTAGCGGCGCGGGGTGTAGTCGCGCATCGCCGGCTCGCCGTCGGGCTGCGGAATGAACAGCTTCACATGGTCGTCGGCGGACGGGCTGTGAAACCCCTCCAGCTCCTCACCGGTCAGGGTCATGCGGAGCATGCCCGGCGTCGGATATTCGACCCGGCTGACCTCAAGGTCCCGTCGCCGCAATTCATGGCGAACGCGAATGATCTCGTGCTTCATGCGGCACTGCTTCCCTGTCTGTCATTGCGGCGGCGGGCCTCGTCGCCCCAGCCCGCCCGGCCGGCACGGCGCCATGGCCACCGCCCGATCTTCCGGGCCGCCATAGCCCGGACTAAACATGATTTCAATTCTCAGGTTATGTGGAAGTGTTGCGGAAACTTGCCGGCCCGCGCCCGGCTCCCGAGGCGCCACTAATCTTGACAATGATTTTCATATTATCCACTCAGCCCTGTCGGCCCGCCGTCCGGCAGACTCGCAAAGGATCAGACATGTCCGCATTCCAGCCCGTTTCGGCCCGCTCTGGGGCGCCATCGTCTCGCCGCCCCCGCCTCTTGTCGTACCTGGTGGCGGCCTGGTGCGCCCTGGCGCTGTCCATGGCGCCGGCGCTCGCCCAGGAGCCGGCATCCGGCGAGATGACGGTCTCGACCTATCGCGGCGACGTCGTCATTCCGGCCGAGCCGAAGACGGTCGTCGTCTTCGACATGGCGTCTATCGATACGCTCGACGCGCTGGACGTTCCCATGGCCGGCCTGCCGGCCGCGCCGTTCCCGGACTATCTCGCCGATTATGCCGGCGACGCCACGCCGAAGGTCGGCTCGATCTTCGAGCCCGATTTCGAGGCGGTCGCCGCCCTCGCCCCCGACCTGATCATCGCCGGCGGGCGCTCCAGCGAACAGACCGAGGCGCTGGCACGGATCGCGCCGACCATCGACATGACCGTCGATGCCGGCAATCTCCTCGCCAGTGCCTTCGAGCGGATCACCACGCTCGGCGCCATCTTCGGCAAGGCCGACCTGGCGGAGCAGCGGATCGCGGATCTGCAGGGCCGGATCGCGGCGCTGAAGGAGACGTCGGCCGGCGTCGGCACCGGCCTCATCGTCATGACCACCGGCAACCGCATCAGCGCCTTCGGCGCCGGCTCGCGTTTCGGGCTGTTGCACGCCGAGTTCGGCGTCACGCCGGCGGACCCGGGCCTCGAGGCCGCCAATCACGGCGAAGCGGTCTCCTTCGAATATATCGCCGATACCGATCCGGACTGGCTGTTCGTGATCGACCGCGACGCCGCCATCGGCCAGGGCGCCGCGGCGGCGCTTCTGCAGAACGAACTGGTCGAGAACACCAAGGCGTGGCGTTCTGACCATGTCGTCTATCTGAACCCGGCCACCTGGTATCTCACCGCCCCGGGCCTGACCGCGCTCGAGACCAATGTCGAGCAACTGACGGCGCGCTTCGACAAGGGCTCCTGACGCGAAGGGGCCCCGCCCCGACGCACGCTCCTTTTGCGCCCTGCCCCGTCCCGCGTCGGCAGCAACCACGACCGCCATGTCCCATTCCCGCATCATCGCTGGCCTGATCGCCACGATCGTCCTCCTGGCTCTCGCCAGCGTCTTTGTCGGCGCCGGCGCATTGTCGGCAGGCACGCTCGTGGCCGGAGGACTGGACGCGGATGGCCTGCGGCTGCTGCTGGTCAGCCGGATTCCCCGCACGCTCGCGGCGCTGCTCGCCGGGGCCGGCCTCGCCGTCGCCGGCCTGATCATGCAGATGCTGTCGTCGAACCGCTTCGTCGAACCGTCGACCGTCGGCACGACGGAATCGGCGAGCCTCGGCCTCCTCGCGGTGACGATCCTCGCCCCCGGCCTCCCGGTCTTCGGCAAGATGCTGATCGCCGCCGGATTCGCGCTGGCCGGCACGGCGCTGTTCATGGCGATCATCGCCCGGCTGCGGCTGCGCTCCGGCATGCTGGTGCCGCTGGTCGGGCTGATCCTGTCGGGCATCATCGGGGCCGGGGCGAGTTTCCTCGCCTATCGCGTCGATCTGCTGCAGTCGCTCGGCGCCTGGGTGAGCGGCGATTTCTCGATGGTGCTGCGCGGCCGCTACGAACTCCTCTGGATCGCCTTCGGCCTGACGATCCTGGCGGTCTTCGCCGCCGACCGCTTCACCCTCGCCGGCCTCGGCCGCGACGTGGCTACCAATCTCGGCCTCTCCTACGAGCGCGTCCTGGCGCTCGGCCTCGTCGTCGTCTCGCTCGTCGCCGCCGTCACCATCGTGTCGGTGGGCAGCATCCCCTTTGTCGGCCTCGTCGTGCCGAACCTCGTCTCCATGCTCGTCGGCGACAATGGCCGGCGCACGGTGCCCTATGTCGCCCTGTCGGGCGCGGCGCTGGTGCTGGCCTGCGATCTCGTCGGGCGGCTGGTGCGGGCGCCCTATGAAATCCCGGCCGGCACGATCATGGGTGTTCTCGGCGCCTGCGTGTTCCTGGCGATCATCTTCCGCCGGAGGCCGAGCCTTGGTTGACCTCGGCGCCACCCACGGCCGCACAGGGACCGCCGGCGCGACGACGCCGCCCCGGCGGAGCGACCGGCCCGAACATGTCACGCTCCTCGTTCTGGCGGCGCTGGCGATCCTCGCCTGCGTCCTCTTCCTGACGCTCGGGGCGCGCGGCAACTGGTCGTTCGTGCTGCCGTTCCGCGGCGCCAAGCTGGCGGCGATGCTGCTGGTCGCCCACGCCATCGCGACGTCCACCGTGGTGTTCCAGACGATCGCCGGCAACCGCATCCTGACGCCGTCGATCATGGGCTTCGACGCCCTCTACCGGCTGATCCAGACGCTGCTCGTGTTCCTGACCGGTGCCGCCACCACGGCGGCGATCGCTCCCGCCGCGCTATTCACCGGCGAACTCCTGGTCATGGTGCTGTTCGCCTGCGGCCTCTACGGCACGCTGATCGGCGCCGGCACGCGCGACATCCACCGGCTGCTCCTGGTCGGCGTCGTGCTGGGCATCCTGTTCCATTCCGCCGCCGGTCTCATGCAGCGGCTGATCGACCCGAACGACTTCGTCGTCCTACAGGACCGGCTCTTCGCCAGCTTCAACACCATCGAGACCGATCTTCTGGGCATCGCCGCCGTGCTGATCGGCGGCGCCAGCCTTGCCCTGTGGCGCATGACCGCGACGCTCGACGTCCTGTCGCTCGGCCGCGACCGCGCCATCTCGCTGGGCATCGCCCATCGCCGCGCCGTCATGCTGGTGCTGGCCACGGTCGCGGTGCTGGTGTCGGTCTCCACGGCGCTGGTCGGCCCGGTCACCTTCTTCGGCCTGCTCGTCGCCAGCCTGGCGGTCAGCCTCGTCGGCGCACGCAGTCACCGCCTGACCATGACCGCGGCCTCGCTGATTGCTGTCATCTGCCTCGTCGGCGGCCAGACGCTGCTCGAACACGTCCTGCATTTCGACACGGCGCTGGGGATCGTCGTCGAGTTCGCCGGCGGCCTCGTCTTCCTCGCCCTCATCCTGAAGAAAGGCATCGCATGATCGAGGCCGAGCACCTGACCAAGCGCTACGATCGCGCCCTGGTGGTCGACGGCGTCAGCCTGTCGCTGCCGGCGGGCGGTGTGACGGCGATCATCGGACCGAACGGCGCCGGCAAGTCGACGCTCCTGTCGATGATCGCGCGGCTCCTGCCGATGGATGGCGGCCGCGTTCTCGTGGACGGCCTCGACGTCACCCGTACCAAGGGCGACGAACTCGCCAAGCGGCTGGCCATCCTGCGGCAGGAGAACGGGCTGTCGGTGCGGCTGACCGTGCGCGATCTCGTCGGTTTCGGCCGCTTTCCCCATTCGAAGGGCCGGATGAGAGCGGCCGACCACGCCAAGGTGGCCGAGGCGATTACCTATCTCGATTTGTCGGATCTGGCCGAGCGCTATCTCGACGAACTCAGCGGCGGCCAGCGCCAGCGGGCCTTCGTCGCCATGGTGCTGGCGCAGGACACCGGCACCATCCTCCTCGACGAGCCGCTGAACAATCTCGACATCCGCCATGCGGTGGCGATGATGCGGCTGATCCGCCGCGCCGCGGACGAACTGGGCAAGACGATCGTCGTCGTCCTGCACGACATCAATTTCGCCAGTGCCTATGCCGACCGCATCGTTGCCATGTGCGACGGAAAGATCGCCCATGAAGGCCCCGTCGCGGCGGTGATCACCGAGGCGGTGGTCGAGGCGGTGTTCGGCCTGCCGGTGATGATCCGCGAGATCGAGGGCCAGCGCACCTGCCTGTTCCGACGCTGAAATGACGACGGCCGAAACGACGACGGCCCGTCATCCCGAGGGATGGCAGGCCGCGCGTTCGGCGACGGGACAGGCTTGTCCCGGCGTGCTCGCTGACCGACGCTCAGGCGCCCTTCTGCCAGGCGAATTTCTGGAACGGCTTGTCGACCGGGGTCTGCGCCAGATGGTTGGTGTAGTTCGACATCACCTTCTGCGAATAGCCGAGCACCACTTCGAGAATGTTGCGCTTGGTGAAGCCGGCATCGAGGAACGCCTGCACCTTCGCGTCATCGACATTGCCGCGATCGCGCACCACGCTGAAGGTGAAGTCGCGCAGCGCCTCGAGCCGGGCGTTGGGCAGCGGGGTCTCGTTGCGCAGCGCCTCGGTGATGGCGTCGTCGACGCCCATCGCCTTGGCGATGCCGGTATGGGCCGGGACGCAGTAATGGCAGTTGTTCTCGACGTTGACCGTCTGCCAGACAACGGTGATCTCGTCCTTGTCGAAGCTGGAGTTCAGGAACAGTTCGTGGACCTGCTGATAGGCGTCCAGCAGACCCGGCGCCTCGGCCATCACCGCATGCAGGCCCGGGATCATCCCGAAGGCCTTCTGGGACTTGGCGAGCAGCGGCTTGCTGTCGTCCGGCGCGGTGGTTTCGTCGTGCAGGGTGAAGTCGGCCATGATCGCTTCCTGATGTCGATGCCGGACGGCTGTCCGGAATGTCTGCGGGTCCGAGGGGGCGGTCCGCGTTCCGGCCGCCGTACGATGAGCCGGAAGCTAATCATCTTGAGCGATCGCTCAAGTGGCGAATTGAGCAATCACTCAAACTTGAAGAGGGCGCGGTCTAGCGGTACAGACAGGCTGCCTTGCGCGACCTACATTGGACGACATGAAACGCAGCCGCCCCAATGCCCGGCCCTACGACCGCGACGCCGCCCTCGATGCCGCCCTCAGGCTGTTCTGGGCGAAGGGTTATCACGCGACGTCGCTGAAGGATCTGGAAGCCGCGCTGACGATGAAGCCTGGCAGCATCTATGCCGCCTTCCGGAACAAGGAGGCGTTGTTCCTGGCGGCGCTGGAGCGCTATTTCCTGCGCAACCGCGCCGGCCTCGCCGCGCGGCTGGCGACGGCGCCGACGCCGATCGCCGGCCTGACCGACTATCTGCGCGCGCTGGGGCGCGGCGAACTCGGCGAGGACCCGGTCCATGCCTGCATGCTGGTCAAGACGCTGCTCGACGCGACGCCCAACGATCCGGTGATCGCCAATACGGCGCGGCACTATCTCGACCTGATGCGGGCCGAGATCGCCGCCGCCTTCGAACGCGCCAGGACGGCTGGCGAGATCCCGGACGATGCCGATGCCGAGCGGCTGGCGACGCGCTTCCAGTCCGACGTCACCGCCCTGCGCATCGAGGCGCATCGCGGCACCGACCGGGCGGCGCTGGCGCAGCTGGCCGACGGCATGGCGGCGGATATCGCCCGCCAATGCCAGCCGGCCTGACCGGCAGGCGCCGCGACACCCCTTTCAAACCCGACCCGCAACGACAGATTGGCAATCGACATGACAGACGGTCTGCAGGCGATCTATTTCGCCGACCCCATGTGCTCCTGGTGCTGGGGCTTCGCACCGACCATCGAGACGATCCGTAAGACCTATGGCGACGCCTTGCCGGTCCGGGTGGTGATGGGCGGCCTGAGGCCGGGCACGGAAGAGCCGATGACGGCGCAGTCCAAGGCGGAAATCCGCAATCACTGGCAGCATGTGCATGAGCGCTCGGGCCAGGCCTTCGACTTCGATTTCTTCGAGCGGGACGGCTTCGTCTACGACACCGATCCGGCCGCACGGGCCGTGGTAGCGGTCCGGGCCGAGAACCCCGAGCTGGAACTGCCGTTCCTCGAGCGCGTCCAGCGCGCCTTCTACGCCGAGAACCGCGACGTCACGCAGGCGGAGACCCTGGCCGATCTCGCCGAGGAGATGGGTCTGGAGCGCGAGCCGTTTCTGATGCGGCTCGAGTCCGAGGCGGTGCGCGATGCAACGCGCCTCGATTATGCCACCTCGCGCAATGCCGGGGTGCAGGGCTTCCCGACGCTGGTCGTCGGACCGAATGCCGAGGGCACCTACACGATGCTGACCCACGGCTATCGCGGGGCGGACGAGCTGATGCCCCTGGTCGCGAAGGTGCTGGAAGCGCACGGCGCCAGCTAACTCTTCTTTTGCAGGAAACCCGGCGGCCATACAGAGCCGCCGGGTGTGCATCGGTGTTCCGCGCTATTTCGCGGCGGGCGCGATCTTGTCCTGCGTCTTCGTGTCGAAGTCGGACGCGTCATGGCGCTCGTGGAGCTGGCTCGACGGCTCGCCCATCACGCGGTTGACCATGCGGCCGCGCTTGACCGCCGGGCGGGCATAGACCGCCTCGGTCCAGCGCTGCACGTTCTTGTAGTCCTGCACCTGCAGGAACTCGCCCGCATCGTAGAGCAGACCCTTAGCGAGCGCCCCGTACCAGGGCCAGATCGCCATGTCGGCGATGGTATATTCGGGCCCGGCGACGAACTCGTTGTCGGCCAGCCGGCGATCGAGCACGTCGAGCTGGCGCTTCACCTCCATGGCGTAGCGATTGATCGGGTATTCGTACTTGACCGGCGCATAGGCGTAGAAATGGCCGAAGCCGCCGCCCAGGAACGGCGCCGAGCCCATCTGCCACTGCAGCCAGGACAGGCACTCGGCCCGCGCGGCCGGGCTGGTCGGCAGGAAGGCGCCGAACTTCTCGGCCAGATAGATGAGGATCGCGCCGGATTCGAACACGCGGATCGGCTCCGGTCCGCTGCGGTCGTTGAGCGCCGGGATCTTGGAGTTCGGGTTGATCTCGACGAAGCCGCTGGAGAACTGGTCGCCCTCGCCGATCTGGATCAGCCAGGCGTCGTATTCGGCGCCGCTGTGGCCGGCGGCCAGAAGCTCCTCCAGCATCACCGTCACCTTCACGCCGTTCGGCGTCGCCAGGGAATAGAGCTGCAGCGGATGCTTGCCGACCGGCAGCTCCTTGACATGGGTCGGGCCGGCGATAGGGCGGTTGATGCTGGCGAACTTGCCGCCGCTTTCCTTGTCCCAGGTCCAGACGGCGGGCGGCGTATAGTCGGCATTGTCGGTCATCGACATCTCCATTTTCGAATTTTTGCGGGTGAAGGGCGACCGGGTCCGGTGGCTGGCGGCGGTCGGTCGCGCCGACCTGCCGTTTTCAGGAAGACCGCGACGGATCCCGGGAACGGGTCCTTGCGCCTTGCAGCTCACTATAGGTGCGCGGCCGCGCGTCTCAAGCGAACGATGCGGCGCGAACGGCAACGGAGCGTCACCGTCGGGCAGACGGCGGCACCGCTCGCCCGCGGGTACGAACGCCGCCGCGATGGCGTCCGGCTAACGCAGAAAGGGCCGGGAAGTCTCCTCCCCGGCCCCTGTCCATGATGGGATCTTTCGGTGCGGCGAGCCCTTCGCCCGCCGCCCCGTTGATCAGAACTCGATGCGGGCCGAGACGCCGAAGGAGCGGCCGGGGCTGCGCAGCGGCACGACGGTGGAGAATTCCTGGCCGTAGGTGGCGCGGTCGGAATAGGTCTCGTTGAAGATGTTGTCGACCTTGGCGCGCAGCGTGACATTGCTGAGCTGGGGCGGGACGTATTCGACGAAGGCGTTGACGACGGCGTAGCTTTCCAGCGGCTGCACGCCAGCCGGGTCGGCACCGTTCTTGGCCGGAGCCTCTTCCTCGAGCGCGAACTCGGCATCGGCGCCGAAGGTCAGGCCGTATTCGTCGACCCGCTGGACCAGGGCGAGGGTGAAGATCTCGCCCATCGGCACGGTGAAGTAGTTACCGACATAGGAGTCGACACCGCTGCCGTCCATTTCGGTGGTCACGCTGGTGAAGCCACCGCGCACATTGCCGGTGCCCCAGTCATAGCCAGCCGTCAGGTCGAAACCGGTGCTGGTGAAGTCGTGGGTCAGCGACGGGCCGCCGCGATAATCGGGCGTGCGGCCATTCTCGATGTCGGTGCGGAACAGCTGACCGTCGAGCATGAAGCCGGCATAGCGGAATTCGAAGCCCGCGAAGCCGTTGTCGCCGCGCACCGGATCGATGTCGGTGTAGATCCAGGCCGGGTTCTGGATGAAGGTCTCGGCCAGGACGATGCCGCCGAAGACGCTGGAGACGCCGGCCTTCAGGGCGAAATGGTCGGTCAGGGCATATTTCGCCGAAGCGTTGCCGCTGGCGCCGGTGTTGCGCTGGTCCCCGCCGTTGGTGCCGGTGAAGACCTGGTGGTCGATACGGCCACCGAAGGAGAGCGACAGCTTGTCCGTCGGGTCGAGACGGGCCTGCGCGAAGGCGCCGATATTGTCGGCCTTCTCACCGGTCGAATAGGTCGCGTCGTAGAAATCCGCGGTCTCGCGATAGACGTCCACACCGGCGTTCACCGACCCCATCTCGAGATGGAATTCATTGGCGAAGGTGGCGTTGAAGCTCTCGGCCTTGGCCTCGTAGCGGGCCTTGTTGCCGCTGGGCACGCCGCCGAGCAGGATGTCTTCCTCGGTTTCCAGATCGGTCGTGCTGTAGGCGAGCGTCACCTTCGGGTCGAACCAGCCGGTCGCCTGCGTGTTCTCGTAGGAGAAGACGACGTTCTGGCGGTCGAGATCGTAGATGCGCGTATCGGGAACCGGACGGCCGCCGATGATCGAGCCGATATTGGCGCGATAGGGGCGCACGCCGTCGTCGGTCACGCGTTCGTAGCTGAACTCGAAGCGATCGCCCGACAGGCCCTCATAGGCCACCTTGCCGAGACCGCTGACGAGGCCGGCGCCGGTGCCGGTCACGGTGCGGCCGTCGCCATCCTCGTAATCGTCGCCGTCGACGCGGTTCAGGAAGCCGAGCACCTCGAAGCCGTTGGAGCGGGCATAGCCGGCGCCGAGCGTGCTGAAGGTGTCGCCATTGGTCTGGAAGCCGCCTTCGACATAGCCGCCCCAGTTGCGTCCGTCGCGCAGCAGGTCGTCGACATCGACGGTCTCGTAGGCGATCGCGCCGGCCAGTGCGCCCGGACCGGCGTCCGCTGCGGCCACGCCGGCATCGACGCGGGCCGCCTTCAGCAGCCGCGGATCGATGACGTTGGTGGCGTTGTGGTGGAACAGCTTGTTGTTCTGGCGCGCCCCGTCGATCGACACGGCGAGGTTGGTCTCCTCGATGCCGTGGACATAAACCTTCTGGTTGGTCGCGATCGTGCCGCCGACCGACACAGCGGGCTCGCGGCGGAAGAGGTCCTGCACCGTCTGCGGGCGGAAGGTCTCGATCTCGGTGTAGTCGACGACGGCGACGGTGTTGCCGTCCGCGATGGACTCCTCGCTGCCGCCGGAACCTGCCACGACAACTTCGCCGAGCATGACCGTTCCGGTCTCACCGGTGGCGGCGGTGGCCTGCGTATAATCGCGAGCCGGCGATTGCGCGAAAGCCGTGCCGGCCGCGAAGACACAGATGACGGGACTGACCGTCAGGAGAAGCATGCGGCGCAGCGAGGTCGTCGCCCGGTCGTCGGTCATCGATCATTTTCCTTTACTCGAACCATGGAAACACGCGCTCGGCACCGTGGCGGACAAGTTGCGTGTGAGAAGATGCGTTACGAAACATGACTCGTAGAATCAACTTTGTATATCGCCGTTGCGACCGCGACACGCCGACTGTGGCAAAACTGCACGGACTCTGGAATCGTTTTAGGAAAGGCCTTTGAGCCGTCAGATGACGGGTCGCCGGGCGTCCCGCGACAACGTCACGGCGTATTCCCGCCCTGCAATCGCCACACTGCCTTCCCGGCAAGGTTGCGACCCAAAGTTCCCGCTCCGCTTCCTCCGCAGCCTGCCTCTACCAAACATGATTCTTTTGATCATGTTTATTGTCACGGGGCGGGAAGCCGGTTAGGCAACGCCACGCAATCGGGCGGCACGCGGGTGCGGCCCGGACGCTTGCCCGGAGAGGATCAATGGCTCAGCGCGACAGAATGGTCGGTGACGGAACGGATTCGGACCCCCGTCCGCAATCCGGGCCCGCGCCTTTGATCGTCGCGCGTGCACCGGATGATGCCTCCCGTCCGATCGGCGCCGAATCGGCATGGCGGCGCCCCGCGGCCTATGGTCCGAGGCTCGCCCCGACCCTCGAGCCGAGCTGGACCGTGGCCGAACGCGCCGCGTTCCGCGCCTTCGCCAATTGCTATCTGCGCGAGATCGATGCCGGCCGCTTCGTCGCGCGCGACGGACCGGCGCCCTCCTCTATCGAATGGCAACTGACCGGTCAGCGCCGGCGCCTGCGTGCCGCCCTCGCCTATCGCTCGCTCTGCGGGGCGCATGAATTCGGCCTCGTGCAGGCCGCCGATCTCGGGGACGGACGCTTCCGCTCGATCAGCTGGCTGACCGGCATCCAGCTGATGATCGCCGAGGCGAGCGAGCGCAATGGCGGCGCTCTGGCGGGCAGCGCCAACAGCGCCGCGCTTCTCTCCCGGGTGATCCAGAGCATCCGCGCAACCGACGCCAATCTGACGCGCGCCCGGACCACCGTCCCCGGCCACGATTTTCTCGCGACGGAGCAGTCGCTGGTCTATGGCCACTGGCTGCATCCGACGCCGAAGAGCATGGAGGGCATCACGCCCTGGCAGCGGCAGATCTACGCCCCCGAAGCCGGCGGCCGCTTCCAGCTCGTCGCCTTCGCCGTCGACCGCCACCATGTGCGCGAGGACCATGCCTATGGTCCCAGGCCGACCGAGATCGCCGCCAGGCTGGCCGGCGACGACCTAGCCAGATGCGGACTGGGCGATAGGGAGGCCGTCCTCCTCATGCACCCGCTGCAGGCGGAATATCTGCAGCTCTCCCCCCATGTCGCGGCGGCGCGCCGGGACGGCATCCTGCGGCCGCTGGGGCCCGTGGGGCCCGACTTCTTCGCCACCTCCTCGATGCGGACGGTCTGCTCGGCCGATGCCGGCTATCAGCTCAAATTCTCACTGCCGGTGCAGATCACCAATTCGGTGCGGCGCAACGGCCTTGAGGAGATGAAGGCGGGCGTCGCCATGGCGCGCTGGCTGAAACGGCAGGGCGCCGATGCCGAAGCCGGCAGCCTGTCGTTCCTCCCCGACCCGGCCTGGGTGACGGTGGAGCTGCCCGGCCAGACCGACACCGGTTTCGAGACCATCTACCGCGAGACCGTCGCGCCGGATGCGGAACCGCCGGTGATGGTCGCGGCGCTGACGGCCGCGCCGGTCCGGCCGCGCCCGTCGATGCTGAAAGGCCTGATCGCGCGGCTCGCCGCACGCGACGGCGCGACGCCGCAGGCCACCGCGGCCCGCTGGTTCGACACCTATCTGAAAGCCAGCGTGGAGCCGGTCGTCGGCTTCTTCGACCGCACAGGCATCGCGCTGGAGGCGCATCAGCAGAACTGCCTCTTGCGCCTCGCCGACGGCTGGCCGGTTGGCCTCGTCTATCGCGACAATCAGGGCTTCTACCTGTCGGAGGCCGAACGGCCGGCGATCTCCGCCGGCTTCCCGGAGGCGATGGGGATCGACGGGCTGTTCTTCCGCGAGGAGGAGATCGTCGGGCGCCTCACCTACTACCTTCTGGCCAATCAGGTCTTCTCGGTCATCGCCCGGCTCGGCGAGGACGGGCTTCTGCCGGAAGACGCCGCCCTCGGACAGTTGCGCCTGACCCTGCAGACACTGGCTGGCCGCACATCGCGCGGCGGCCGCCGCTTCTGCGACACCGCGCTTGCGGCGCCCGATCTGGTGCTCAAGGCCAATCTCGGCCTGCGGCTGGCCGATACCGACGAACTCGCGAGCCCCACCGGCGCCGGTGTCTACACGCGCTGGCCCAATCCCCTCATTGCGCCGGGCTCGACCCGGCCGCAACGGCTGGCCTCATGACACTCGTGCTCGATCTTCCCGGCCCTGACGGCGCCGCGCCCCGCGTCCTGGCGCAGCTCGTGTCGGCAGCCCTCTACGAGGGTTTGCTGACGGTCGAAGCCGAGGGCGCCCCGGCTCGCGACGGCCGCAGGACCGTACGCCTCGGCGCCGCCGGTCTCGTCATCGACGCGGAGCTCTATACCGGCGCCTTCGGCCGGCCGCGCGTCGTGCCGGGCACCGTGCGGCTGAACGGCCTGCCGGCGCCCGCCGATGCCGCGGCATCGATCATCGCCGCGCTCGTGCCCGAGCCGGCGCGCCGCACGCGCCTCCAGGACGAGTTCGCCCGCACGGCCAGCGGCCTCGCCCACGCCATTCGTGTCGCCCCCGCCAATCGCCGCGACCTGGACTTCGCCCGGCTCGATTCGGCGATCTACGAAGGCCATCCCTACCACCCTGCCTTCCGGGGCCGGCTGGGCTTCAACGACGCCGACGACATGCGGTTCGGGCCGGAAGCCAAGGCCGGATTCCAGCTTCGCTGGCTGCTGGTCCGCGACGACCGGCTGCATCGCAGCGGACCGGATCTGCGCGGGCCGGACGGCTGGGCCCAGTTGGCCGGGCCGGTGGTGGCCGCGATGGCGCTGGACCGCGTCGGCGCGGAGGCGGCGCCGCAATGGCAGCTTCTGCCGGTCCATCCCTGGCAATGGCGCGCGAAAACCGCCGCCATCGTTGCCCCGGCGATCGCGCTCGGCGAGGTTCACGACCTCGGCGTGGCCGGCGAGAGCTACCGCGCCACCCAGTCGCTGCGCACACTGGTCAATCTCGACCGTCCCGACGCGCCGCACCTCAAGCTGCCGCTGGCGGTGGTGAACACCTCCGTCGCGCGCACGCTCGACCCGCACTGGGCGCTGGCCGGTCCCGCCATCTCCGACTGGCTGGCGACGCTGGTGGCGAACGACCGCTGGCTGAGCGATGGCGACTGCCTGGCCGTATTAAAGGAAACTCGGGCGGTCGTCTTCGACCGGAACGGCACCGAAGCCGAACACACCGGCGCGATCTGGCGCGACAACCCCGCCGCCAGGCTGGCGCCGGGCGAAGAGGCGGTCCCGCTCAACGCCCTCTTCGCCATCGAGGCCGATGGCGACCCGTTCGTGGCGCCCTGGATTCGCCGCTACAGCTGCGCCGGCTTCGTCACGCAGCTCATCGAGGTGGTCGTACGACCGCTGGTTCACCTGCTTCTGGCCTACGGCCTGGCATCCGAGGCGCATGGACAGAACCTGGTGCTGATCCATCGCGACGGATGGCCGGTGCGGATCGCCCTGCGCGACTTCTCCGACAATCTGGAATGGGTGCCGGACTTCCTGCGCGGCGCACCACCGCTGCCCGATTTCACGGCGATCGACCCGCTGTTCGCCGACCGCACGCCCAACCGCTTTTACTGGATGCAGGACGTGGAGGAGCTGCGCTGGCTGTTCACCGACGCCGTGCTGATCTTCTCGCTCGCCGACTTCGCCTTCCTGGTGGAGCGACGCTACGGCCACACCCAGAAGGCCTTCTTCGACCAGATCCTGTGCCTCGTCACCAACCACGCCAAGGCCCTGAAGCTGGAGCAACGGGCCGACCGGCTCGGGCTGCACGCGCCGACCGTGGTCACCGACCGGCTGCTTTCCGCCAAGCTCGGACACGCCGCCGAAAGCCCGCTCGTCGTTCCCAATTCCCTTGCCCGCAAGCCCTGGGAGGCCCTGGCATGATCCGTTTCGATGATCGCGACTACGATTTCGCCGCGCTGCTGGCCCTCGCCGCCCAGATGCAGCAGGGCGGCCGGCTGGGCAGCACGCTGCACGGCACCCATGCCGTCTGCCTGACCGATCCGGCCGAACTGATGGCGGCATTCCTGCTGATCCGGCAGGAGGGCGGCAGCGTCATGCCGCTGCACCCGGCGACGCCGGCAACGGCGGCCCGGCGCATCGCGCTCAGCGCCTGTTGCGACACGCTGACCTTCGGCCGTGCGCCGGTCGAGGCGCTGGAGCCCGACGCCCGCCAGGTCGAATTCGGTCATCGCCTGATCCAGACCAGTTCCGGCACGACGGGCGAGGCGAAGATCATCGCCCGGACCTTCGAGGACATCGAGGCCGAGATCGAATCCTATGTCGGCTTCTTCGAGGGCGCCCATGACAAGGTGCCGGTGGTGGCCTGCCCGATCAGCCATTCCTACGGCCTGATCTGCGGCCTTTTGGCCGGTGTCGCCCGCGGCGTGACCCCGCTGGTGCTGTCGCCGGACAATCCGAAATACGTCCTCTCCCGCATGGCCGAGATGGAGCGCCCCCTCCTCTACGCGGCGCCGGCCTTCCTCAACGTGGCGGCCCGCTTCCTGAAGCCGGGCGAGACCATGCATGCGGCGATGACCTCCGGCACGCTGCTGCCGGCGCCGTGGTTCGAGGCGATCCGCGCGAAAACCGGCACGCTGTTCCAGCAATATGGCTGCTCGGAAGCCGGCGTCGTCGCCGTCAGCGAGGATCTCGTCGCAGCGAACGAGATGGGCCGGCCGCTGCCCCATCACCGGGTGCAGGCCGGCACCGCCGCGGAACCGGCGGAGATCATCGTCGACACGCCGTGGGGCACGGTCGGCACCCGCGATCTCGGCCATCTGCGCGACGATGGCGTTCTCGTCTTCGACGCGCGTCTCGACGACACGATCATCGTCTCCGGCCTCAACGTCTATCCGCGCGAGGTCGAGGACGTGGTCATGGCCATGCCGGGCATCGACGACGCCGTGGTGTTCGGCCTGGACGACGCCTTTGCCGGCGGGCGCGTCGCGCTCGTCTACACCGGCGCCGACGACGTCACCGAGGCGGCCATTGCGCAATGGTGCGGCACGCAGCTCGCCGGTCACCAGCGCCCGCGCGAGATGCGCCGCGCCGCCGCGATCCCGCGCGGCGGCACCGGCAAGATCAGCCGCCGCGAGATCCGCAGCCTCTACACCGAAGACCGACTCTAGAGATCATCATGGACCAGCCCGCAGCACCCTCCCTTCTCGACACCGTCCGCATGGTCCTCGCCGAGGAGATCCGGCATCCCGGCATGGAACGCTTCGCCCTCGCCGCCCGGCTGCGCGAGGATCTGGGGATCGATTCCGTCATCCTGATGGAGCTTCTGGTCCGGCTGGAAACCGGCCACGGCTTCGAGGTGCCGAAGACCGCGCTGGACAGCGCCCGGCTGATCACCATCGGCGATCTCCTCGCCCAGTTCGGCCCCGACCAGGCCGGCACGGATCTCGCCCCGCGGCCGCGGCCGGCGATCGATCCGGCGGCCGGGCGCGCCGAGGCCCGGGCGGCGGCCGGCGTGCATGGCGAAATGCCCATGGACATCAAGGTCCATTGCTATGTGAGCTGTCTCTGCGACGGCTTGAAGCGCCGCGACGGGATCGACCACCGCCCCTTCTACGCGGCCATCCCGGATTCGCCCTTCGCCCTCGATGACCGGATGCGGATCCGCTACCACGCGGCCGGCATGACCCATGGCGATTTCCGCGACTGGTTCGCATCGCTCTACGGCGCCACGATCACGCCGGTCGCGGATGCCGACACGCTGCTCACCGCCGCGGCGTACCCGGTCAATGGCATCGACACGATGGTGATGGTCGACCTCCACCGCCTGCCGGAGCGCGAGAACCCGTTCGACCGCGATCCCTTCCCCCATTACGCGCTGCTGGCGCCCCATGACGAGCCGGGCAAGCTGCTCATGCGGGATGTCGATTTCCGCTGGGAAGGGCCGATCGCGGCGGACCGGCTCGCCGCCGCCATG
This sequence comes from Aurantimonas litoralis, assembly GCF_026153195.1. Classification (NCBI taxonomy): domain Bacteria; kingdom Pseudomonadati; phylum Pseudomonadota; class Alphaproteobacteria; order Hyphomicrobiales; family Aurantimonadaceae; genus Aurantimonas; species Aurantimonas litoralis. Next base: position 433,616 of record NZ_JAPFBM010000001.1, read on the forward strand.
GCCAGCCCGCATGTCTCGGGCGGCTTCCTGATCGACCATCGCGATAGCCGTCCACCGGAGCCGGCGGCGCTGGCCGCCTTCTTCCGGTCGGTGATCCGGCTCGACGTGAACCCCTTCGCGACCGGGCTCAGACGCGTGCTCGCCGCCCATGCCGGCGCCCGCGCGACGCGGCCGCTGGCGGATCTGCCGGAGGCCGTCGCCGAGCTGCCGATCCTGGTGATCCGCAAATATGCCTATGAGCATGTCATCGCCTATTTCTGGCGCACGCTCGGGCGGGATACGGCGAGCTTCGATTTCTGGGCCGACGAGATCGAGCGTCTGGTGCAGGGCTATCGCAGCGCGCATTTCGAATGCGCCAAGCTGGCGGCCGGCCAGGCGCCCGTCGACACGACCCAGCTGGAACGGCTGATCACCGGCCTGGAAGCGCTGGAAGGGGCGATCAAGGCGGAGATCCTGCGCTGCACGAGCGAGCTCGAACAGGCGGCCTGAGTTCCTCCCGCGGGGCCCCCGCCGCGACAAGCCATTGACAGAACGGGCCGGCTCCGGCCGTCTGTCTCCGACGTCAGACCGCCAGCCTCACCGCTCCGGTCCGGCGTCGGGGACGGCATGGGGAGGTCGGCGCGATGACGAGAGATTGCCAGGCACGGCCGCCCGGGCCGGCGCGCCGGCCCGCATAGGCGCGGGCATGTTCGACCTTCCGAGCCTCACGCTCACCTATCTTCTGTGCGAATGGGCCGTCCGCCTGGTGATGATTGTGGTCATTCCGCTGCGCCGGCCGCCGGAGTCGGCGCGCAGCTGGCTCTTGCTGGTGCTGTTCCTGCCGATCCCGGCCCTGATCCTCTACCGCCTGATCGGCCGGGCCAGTTTTCCGGCCTGGCGGACCGCGCGCTTTGCCGCGACGGCGCCGGAACGCGCCCAGGTGGCGCGCGACCTGCCCGTTCCCGCCCACGCCCCGGACCGGCTGTCGCGGCTGGCCGAGGCGCTCGGCGGCTTTCCGGCCTGCGAGGGCAACCGGGTCGACCTCTTCACCGATTACGACGCGACGATCGACGCCATGGTGGCGGCCATCGACGGCGCCCGCACGCAGGTCCACCTCCTCACCTATATCTTCGCCGACGACCGGGCCGGCACCAAGATCGCCGATGCGCTGGGCCGGGCCGTCGCCCGCGGCGTGGCCGTCCGGGTGCTGATCGACGCGCTCGGGTCGCGGCCCTGGGCTGCACGCAGCCTGCCGATGCTGACAGCGCGCGGCGTCGACGCCCGGCTGGCGCTGCCGGTTCGCTTCGCGGCCCTGCGGCGCACCCGCAGCGACCTTCGCAATCACCGCAAGCTCTGCCTGATCGACGGCGAGATCGCCTTTGTCGGCTCCCAGAACATCGTCGACCGCGACTTCAAGCCGGGCATCCGCAACGACGAACTGGTCGGCCGGGTAGAAGGCCCCGCCACCGCCGCGCTGGAGGCGGTCTTCTCCGGCGACTGGTATCTGGAGACCGAGACGCGGCTCGCGCCCCTGCCTGTCGCGTCCGCCGCCGGCGATGCCGTTCTCCAGGCGATGCCGAGCGGACCGGATTTCGGCGTTCCGGGCTATGAAAGGCTGCTGATCGAACTCGTTCACGGCGCCGAACGCCGGGTCGCGATCGTGTCGCCCTACCTCATTCCCGACGAAGCGCTGCTGACCGCCCTGAAGAACGGCGTCACCCGCGGCGTGGAGATCAACCTGATCGTCTCGCAGGTCGTCGACCAGCGGCTCGTCAGCCTCGCCCAGCGATCCTATTACGACGAGCTTCTGGCGGCCGGCGTTCGCCTCTACCGCTATCGCGACCATCTGCTGCACGCCAAGAACGTCTCGATCGACGGGCGGGTGGGCGTCATCGGCTCCAGCAACACCGACGTGCGGTCCTTCATGCTGAATGCCGAGATCAGCCTGATCCTGCATGGCGAGGAGGCCAGCAATCGCCTCGACGCCGCCCAACGCCACTACATCGCGCATAGCGACCCGCTGACGCTGGACGACTGGCGGGCGCGCCCGCGCGGCACACGGCTTCTGGAAAACCTCGCCCGGCTGGTCAGCCCGCTCCTGTAGCGCCGTTGGCCGAGGCGGCGCTCCGGCCCGTGCGGCGCCCGCCGCTATGCGGTGGCCGCGACATCCTCTTCGGCGACGGCGTCGCCCCAGGGCGAGACGATCTCGGTCGCGCCCCAGTTGGTCGCCTCCTGCCGCGCCACGCCGGAGGGACAGGCGAAGGCATAGGGAAAGACCGTCCGCGGTACGGTCTCGACCCGGTGGGTTCGCCGCAGGGCCGCAAGGTCGGCGCCCGGGATCGCCTCGTCGGCGATCACCATGTCGCCGCCCGACACGTCGATGCGCGGCGCGTGGAAGGCGGCGTCGAGGTCGCGTCCCGCCAGCATGTGGTGGGCAAGCTGGAACACGGCCGGCAGGATCTTGCGTCCGCCCGAGGCGCCGAGGGCAAACCGCGTGTCTCCGCTTTCGCCGAGGATCGGGCAGACATTCATCAGGCAGCGCTTGCCGCCGGCGATCGCGTTCGGCCCGCCCTGTTCGGGATCGAACCACATGATGCCGTTGTTCAGAAGCAGTCCGGTCGAGGGCGAAACCACCCGCGACCCGAAGACCGACAGCAGCGTCTGGGTCATCGCGACCATGTTGCCGTGCCGGTCGACGATGGAAAAATGCGTCGTCGAGCCGGGCGCGGCCGGGCTGTCGTGGTCGCCCATCCGGGCCAGGCGATCCGCATAGGCCCCGGACAGCGCATCCGCCGTCGCCGCCAGTTCGTCGCCGGGCCCGGCGAAGGATCCCGCCGCCGCGTAGCGCGCAAAGGCATCGGCCAGCGTCGGCCCCGCCGTCAGTTCCGGCGTCACGTGCAGCCGGCCACCTGGCGCTGCGAAGGACAACGGCGTCTGGATCTCGGCACGATAGGCCGCCAGATCCGCATAGGTCAGCGATCCGCCCTTGTCGGCGACGTCGCGGGCGAGTTCGCGGGCGACGTCGCCCTCGTGCATCTCGCGCGGCCCGTTGCGGGCGATCGCATCCAGCGTGTCGGCCATCCGGCCCATGGCCAGGCGGATATCGGTCAGCGCCGTCCAGCCGCCGACCGGCGGCCAGACCCCGTCCTCCAGGAACAGCGAAGCCGCGTCCGGATCGCGCGCCAGCGACCGCGCCGCCGAGGCGATCATCAGCCCGGCGTACCAATCGATCTTCAGCCCCTCGCGGGCCATCGCCGCCGCCGGCTGGACGAGGTCGTGCCAGGACATGCGCCCCCAGCGGGCATGGGCGATGCCGATGCCGTCGACGACGCCGGGCACCGCCACCGCCGTCGCGCCCTCGATATTGCGGTCGCCGACCACCCGCTTCCAGGGAAAGAGGTCACCCGCACGGCCTTCCCCGGCCAGCGGAAACGCCGCCGGGTCGAGCCCGGCGGGCGCGCGCATGCCGTAATAGACCGCATAGGGTTTCGCCTCGTCGGCGCGCCAGACCATCATCGCGCCGCCGCCGGCCGGGCCGCTCATCCACGGCTCCAACACGCCCATGCCGAAGGAGACGGCGGTCGCCGCGTCGAGGGCGTCGCCGCCGGCCGCCAGGACTTGTGCGCCGAGTTCCGCGACCCGGCGATGCTGGGCCGCCACGATACCGGTCTGCGACATGCGGGCCGGCTTGGTGACGATCTGGGAGCGGGAGAAATTGGTCATGGACGTCCCCGGATACGTGTGAGTGGATGCATGGGCAGGACGGGTCGGGCGCGGTGTTGCGACCGCGACCGTTCGGCATAGGCGGCCGGCCGGTCAGCCGACGCCGTTGGCGGCATCGAGCAAGGGCGGGATGATCTCGGCCTCCAGCCGTTCGCGGGTCCAGGCGGTGCCGCTGACCGAGCAATGGATCGCCCCGCCGGTCTGCGGATCGCGGCCGACGGCCACGGCGACGCCGAGCTCGTTCATCTGCACCTCGTTCTCGGCAATGGAATAGCCGGTTTCCGCCGCCGCCTCGACGAGGGCGCCGACGGCACCACGGTCCATCACCGTTGCAGGCGTGAACCGCCGCATCGGCCATTCCTCGACGCAGCGGCGGCGTGTCTCGGCGCCAAGGCGCGACAGCATCACCCGGCCGCTCGACGTGTTCAGGGCCGGCACCCGGCGCCCGACGATGGAGGCGCCGAAGCTCGTGCGGGCGCTGGGCAGGCGGACGATGTAGACGATGTCGGGCCCGTCGATGCGCGAGAAATTGATGGTTTCGCCCAGCGACTGGTGCAGGTCGATCAGCTTGGGCATCGCCGTATGGACCAGCTCCTGCGACCAGAAATAGGCGTTGGCGAGCTCGGTCATCCGGATCGACGGACTATAGCGCCGGGTGGTCGGGTCCTTGTCGAGATAGCCCAGACGGGTGAAGGTGGTGACCAGACGCTGAACGCTGCTGCGGTCGAGACCGGTCGCCTCGGACAATTCGGTCAGGCCCATGCGCGAGCGCTCGGGTGCGAAGGCCTCCAGAAGGGTCATCGCCTTGCCGAGCGAGGCAACGAAGTGGCCGTCCTTCTGAACTTCCCGGTCTGCCGCCATGCTGCGCTGCACACTATTTGATCAATTCGCAGTGTTGACTGAATCGTAGCCGTGTTCCTACGATACCACAATCCGCAAACGGTTATCGGCATGCGATAACGGGCGGAGATGTCCCGGCCCCCGAGCCCTACCCTTCGGAGACGCATTGATGTCCTTCTTCTCTGCCGCTTCCACCTTCCGACCAACCCGGGCGATCCGATCCGCCCTGCTCGCCTCCGTCGTCGCCATGACGGGCCTCGCCGGCGGCCCCGCCGCCGCCCAGGAAATTCGCGCCGTGATGCATTCGGGCATCCGCGTCCTCGATCCCGTGATCACCACCGCGCACATCACGCGCAACCACGGCTACATGATCTACGACACGCTTCTGGGCATGGACGAGAGCCTGAAGCCGCAGCCGCAGATGGCCAGCTGGGAGATTTCCGACGACAAGCTCACCTACACCTTCACCCTGCGCGACGGCCTGAAATGGCATGACGGGGAACCGGTGACGGCGGCCGACGTCGTCGCCTCGCTGAAGCGCTGGGGCGAGCGCGACGGCGGCGCCCAGATGATGTTCAAATATGTCGAGAGCCTCGAGGCCAAGGACGACAAGACCGCCGTCCTGACCCTGTCCGAGCCGTTCTCCTACGTTCTCGAACTGATCGCCAAGCCGTCGGGCCTGCCGTCCTTCATCATGCCGGAACGCGTCGCTAAGACGCCCTCCGGCGAGGCGATCACCGACTATACCGGTTCGGGCCCGTTCACCTTCGTCGAAGCCGAGTTCGAACCCGGCGTGCGCGCCGTCTACGACAAGAACCCCGACTATGTGCCCCGTGACGAGGCGCCGAGCTGGACCGCCGGCGGCAAGGTGGTGAATGTCGATCGCGTGACCTGGGTGGTCATGCCGGACGCCCAGACCGCGGTGAACGCCATCAATGGCGGCGAGATCGACTATATCGAGCAGACGCCGACCGATCTCCTGCCGCTGCTGCAGGGCAATCCCGAGCTGACGGTGATGACCCTCGCCGATTACGGCTACCAGACCATGGGCCGGCTCAACTGGCTCTACCCGCCCTTCGACAATGTCGAGATCCGGCGTGCCGCCATGGCGGCGCTCGGCCAGGAGCCGATCCTTGCCGCGCTGGTCGGCAATCCGGAATACCAGGACACCTGCGGCTCGATGTATGGCTGCAACACGCCCTTCGCGACCGAAGCCGGCGACGAGCTGATCATGAAGGGCCCGCAGCCCGAGGTCGCCAAGAAGATGCTCGACGAGGCCGGCTATGACGGCACGCCGGTCGTCCTGATGCAGCCGACCGATGTCGGCTCCGTCGGCCCGCAGCCGGTGGTCGCCGCCCAGCTCCTGCGCCAGGCCGGCTTCACCGTCGACATGCAGCCGATGGACTGGCAGACCCTCGTGACCCGTCGCGCCAGCCAGGCCGCGCCCGCGGACGGCGGCTGGAACATGTTCTTCACCAACTGGATCATCCCGGAGGTGTGGAGCCCGCTCAACAACCCGATGCTGAACGGCGGCGGCAAGGAAGCGGCCTGGTTCGGCTGGCCGGACGATCCGAAGCTGGAGGAACTGCGCGTCGCCTTCGCCAAGGCCGGCGACGAGGCCGAACGCAAGAAGATCGCCGAGGACATCCAGGCCCACGCCTATGACGTCGTCAACTACATCCCGGTCGGCGAGTACCGGATCCCGACGACGATCTCCAACAAGCTGACCGAAATCATGAAGATGCCGGTTCCGGTGTTCTGGAACGTCCAGAAGACCGACTGACGCCATGCCCGTGACGCCGCGTCGCTGACGGCGCGGCGTCACCCGTTCCCTTCTGCAGCGTCCTGCGCCGCGAGGCTCGACCCATGCTCGCCTACATCTTCCGCCGCGTCCTGGCCTCCGTGCCGGTGCTGATCGTCGTGGCGCTGTTCGTCTTCCTCTTGTTGCGGCTGACGCCGGGCGACCCGGCCGCGATCATCGCCGGCGACATGGCGACCCCCGAACAGCTCGCCCAGATCCGCCAGAGCCTCGGCCTCAACGAGCCGCTGGTGACCCAGTTCATCACCTGGAGCGGCCAGCTGCTGAGCGGCGATTTCGGCCGGTCGCTGATCTCGCGCACGCCGGTCCTGACCCTGATCGGCCAGCGGCTGGAGCCGACCCTCAGCCTCGCCCTCGTGACCATGGCGATCACGCTTCTCCTGTCGATCCCGATGGGTGTCCTCGCCGCCTGGCGCCACGGCACGCTCACCGACAACGTCATCATGGCGATCTCGGTGCTGGGCTTCTCGATCCCGGTCTTCGTCACCGGCTACATCTTCATCCAGATCTTCGCCATCGACCTCAAGCTGCTGCCGGTCCAGGGCTTCAAGAGCATCTTCGACGGCGTCGGGCCGTTCCTGGCGCGCATCATCCTGCCGGCCTTCACCCTGGCGACGATCTACATCGCGCTGATCGCCCGCATGACCCGCGCCGCGATGCTGGACGTCCTCGACGAGGACTATGTGCGCACCGCGCGGGCCAAGGGCCTGTCGGAGCGGATCGTCCTGTTCCGCCATGCGCTGCGCAACGCCGCCGTGCCGATCCTCACCGTCGTCGGCACCGGTTTCGCGCTGATGATCTCCGGCGTCGTCGTCACCGAGAGCGTCTTCAACATTCCCGGCCTGGGCCGGCTCACCGTCGATGCCATCCTGGCCCGCGACTACCCGGTGATCCAGGCGCTGATCCTCCTGACCAGCGGCATCTACGTGGTGATCAACCTCCTGATCGACATCTCCTACGCGTTCATGGACCCGAGGATCCGATACTGATGGCGAGGAGAGACACCCTGCCCCCGATTGCCGAGCCGGTCATCAAGCGCCGCTTCCTGCCGCGGATCGAACTGGCGGATCTGCGCTTCGCGCCGACCCTCGCCGCGATCTGCCTGGCGGTCATCGTCATCGGCGCGCTTTTGGCGCCGGTCATCGCGCCCTTCGACCCGATCGCCATGAACCCGATGGAGCGGCTGGCGGGCGCCAGCGCCACCCATCCCTTCGGCACCGACGCCTATGGCCGCGACGTCTTCTCGCGCACGCTCTACGGCGCCCGCGTCTCGCTGATCGTCGGCATCGGCGCGGCCCTCGTGGCGGTGCTGATCGGCCTGCCGCTCGGCCTGATCTCGGGCTTCTTCCGCTGGCTCGACGCCATCCTGATGCGGATCATGGACGGCCTGATGGCGATCCCCAGCGTGCTCCTCGCCATCGCCATCGTGTCGCTGGCCGGCTCCAGCCTCTGGACCGTGCTCATAGCCATCACCATTCCGGAAATCCCGCGGGTCGTACGGCTGGTGCGCTCGGTCGTCCTATCGGCGCGCGAGGAGCCCTATGTCGAGGCCGCCATCGCGGTCGGCTCCAGCCTGCCGAAAATCATGTGGCGGCACCTGACGCCCAACACCATCGCGCCGCTGATTGTGCAGGGCACCTATGTCTGCGCCTCGGCGATCCTGACCGAGGCGATCCTGTCGTTTCTGGGCGCCGGCATCGGCACCGAGACGCCGTCCTGGGGCAACATCATGTCGGAGGGCCGGCTTTACTTCCAGCTCAAGCCGTCGCTGATCTTCTGGCCGGGCCTGTTCCTGTCGCTGGCCATCCTGTCGATCAACATTCTCGGCGACACCGCCCGCGACGTCATGGACCCGCGCCTCGGCAAGAAGAGGGAGGCCTGATGAGCGACCACGCCCACCCCGCCGCCGCGAGCACCGGCGACGTCCTCGTCGTCGAGGATCTCGTCGTCACCACACGCGGCCGCGCCCCCGCCCCGATCCTCGACGGCATCTCGCTGCGCGTCGGCGCCGGCGAGACCGTCTGTCTCGTCGGCGAAAGCGGCTCCGGCAAGTCGGTGACGTCGCTGGCCACGATGGGGCTGTTGCCGAAGGGGGCGCTCACCGCCCGCTCGGGCCGCATCCTCGTCGAGGGCGAGGATGTCCTGACCGCCAGCCCGGCGCGGCTGCGCCAGCTGCGCGCCACCCGCATGTCGATGATCTTCCAGGAGCCGATGACGGCGCTCAACCCGGTGATGACCGTCGAGAGCCAGCTCGAGGAAGTGCTGAGCGCCCATGCCAGCATGAGCACCGCCGACCGCCGCACCCGCATCCGCGACATTCTCTCGCTCGTTCATCTGCCGGATGTGGAGCGCATGTGCCGCTCCTATCCGCACCAGCTCTCGGGCGGCCAGCGTCAGCGGGTGATGATCGCCATGGCGCTGGTTCTCGAACCCAGGCTGCTGATCGCCGACGAGCCGACCACCGCCCTCGACGTGACCACCCAGAAGCAGATCCTGAAGCTGATCCGCGAGATCCAGGAACGCCTCGGCACTTCGGTGCTGTTCATCACACATGACATGGGCGTGGTCGCCGACATCGCCGACCGGGTCTACGTCATGCGGGCCGGCGAGATCGTCGAATCCGGGCCGATCGAGGCGATCCTCACCGCCCCGACCAAGCCCTATACCCGCAACCTCCTAACCGCCGTGCCGGCGCTGCGGCCGCGCGACGCCCGACCCGCGGCCTCCCGCGAGATCGTGCTGGAGACCAGCGAACTCGGCATGACCTACAGCCAGGGCTCGCTGTTCCGCAAACGCGAGGGCACTGTCGCGGCGAAGGACGTCAACCTGATCCTCGGGCGTGGCCGCACCCTCGGCATCGTCGGCGAGAGCGGCTCGGGCAAGTCCACCGTGGCGCGCTGCGTCATGCGGCTGATCGAACCCACTTCCGGCAGCATCCGCCTGCGCGGCTCCGACATTTCGGGCCTGTCGCGACGGGCGCTGCGGCCGTGGCGCAAGCGCATCCAGATGATCTTCCAAGACCCCAACCGCTCGCTCAATCCGCGGCTGACGGTGGGCGACAGTATCACCGAGGGCCCGATCAACTACGGCACCCCGCCCCGCGAGGCGCGCGAGCAGGCCAAGACGCTGCTGGAACTCGTCGGCCTGCCCAAGGACGCCATCGACCGCCATCCGCACCAGTTTTCCGGCGGCCAGCGCCAGCGCATCGCCATCGCCCGGGCGCTCGCCATGGAGCCGGACGTCCTCGTCGCCGACGAGGCGGTGTCGGCCCTCGACGTCTCGGTACAGGCGCAGGTCCTCGACCTTCTCGACGACATCCAGGCGCGGCTCGGTGTCGCCCTCCTGTTCATCACCCACGACCTGCGCGTCGCCGCGCAGATTTGCGACGAGGTGGTGGTGATGCAGCGCGGCCTGGTGGTGGAATACGGCCCGACCGCCGAGGTGCTGGGCAATCCGCGCGAGGCCTATACGCGCGAACTGATCGACGCGGCCCCCGGCCGCTACTGGGACTTTCCGAATTTCCGCCCGCTGCCCGGCGCCGCAGGCTTCAGGGACACGACCGTACCGGCATGACAGACGACAGCACAAGAACGCCCGCTCCGCGCATCGCGGTCGGCGGGTTCATGCACGAGACCAATACGTTCGCGCCGACCAGAGCGGACTACGCCGCCTTCGAGCATGGTGGTGGCTGGCCGGCGCTGGCGGAGGGCCCGGCGATGATCGCGGCGACGCGCGACGTCAACATGGGCATCTGCGGCTTCGTCACCGAAGCCGAGCGACGCGGCTGGCACCTCGTGCCGACGCTGTGGTGCGCAGCGGTGCCCTCCGCCCATGTCACCGAAGACGCCTATGAGGCGATCGCCGCCCGCATCGTCGCGGCGATCGAGGCCGCACTGCCGCTCGACGCGGTCTATCTTGATCTCCACGGTGCCATGGTCTGCACCCATCTCGACGATGGCGAAGGCGAGCTTCTGGCGCGGGTGCGCCGGGTCATCGGCCCCGACGTGCCGCTGGTCGCCAGCCTCGACCTCCACGGCAACGTCACGCCCCAGATGGTGGCCGAGGCCGATCTCCTCGTCGCCTACCGCACCTATCCCCATGTCGACATGGCCGAGACCGGACGCCGCACCGCCGAACAGCTGGTCCCACTGCTGGCCGGCCAGCGCCACGCCAGAGCCTTCCGGCAGATTCCCTTCCTGATCCCCATCGCCTGGCAATCGACCACCATGGAGCCGAATGCCACGCTTTATGGCGGCCTGCCGGAGATGGAGACCGGCGGCGTTGCCAGCGTCTCCTATCTCTGCGGCTTTCCGGCCGCCGACTTTGCCGATTGCGGCCCGTCCGTTCTCGCCTATGGCGCCGATCAGGCGGCGGCCGATGTCGCCGCGGACGCCCTGGCAGACAGGGTCCTCGCGGCCCGTTCCGCCTATGCCGGCAAGGCGTTTGCGCCGCTGGACGGGGTGCGCGAGGCGATGCGGATCGCGACAGGCGCCACGCGCCCGGTCGTCATTGCCGACACCCAGGACAATCCCGGCGCCGGCGGCGATTCCAACACCACAGGCATGCTGAAGGCGCTGATCGAAGCCGACGCGCAGCGCGCCGCGATCGGCGTGATCTTCGATCCGAAGGCGGCGGCTGCGGCCCATGCGGCGGGTGTCGGAGCGACGACCGAAATCACCCTCAGCGGCGCCGATGGCGTTGCCGGCGACACGCCCTTTACCGGCACCTTCGAGGTCACGGCCCTCTCTGACGGCGACCTGATCGCCTCCGGCGCGTTCTATGGCGGCGCGCGCATGCGGCTCGGCCCGTCCGCCTGCCTGAAAATCGGCGGCGTGCGCGTCGTCGTCGCCTCGGCCAAGGCGCAGATGGCCGACCGCGAGATGTATCGCTTCGTCGGCATCGAGCCGGAGGGTGAAGCGATCCTCGTCAACAAGAGCTCGGTGCATTTCCGCGCCGATTTCGCGCCCATCGCCGAGACCATCCTGACCTGCACGGCACCGGGCCCCATGCCCCTGTCGCCGGCCGACCTGCCCTTCCGCCGGCTGCGGCCCGGCATCGACCTGTCGCCCACCGGCCCGGTGTTCGATCCCGCCGAATCCCATCCGTCGTAATGCCTGCGGCCGCCTTGCCCCGGCCGCGAAACGAGGAAACCCGACCATGACCATCATTCCCGAGATCAAGAGTTTCGCTGAAGACCTGACGGCGATCCGCCACGATTTGCACGCCCATCCGGAGATCGGCTTCGAGGAGAGGCGCACCGCCGCCATCGTCGCTGCGGCGCTGAAGAGCTACGGCGTCGACGAGATCCACGAGGGAATCGGCGGTACCGGCGTCGTCGGCCTGCTGAGGGGCGCCGGCGGCGACGGCCGGACCATCGGCCTGCGCGCCGACATGGACGCCCTGCCGATGGAGGAGTTCACCAACCTTCCCTACCGCTCGACCAATCCCGGCCGCTTCCATGGCTGCGGTCATGACGGCCACACCACCATGCTGCTCGGCGCGGCGCGCTATCTGGCGGCAAATCGCGGCTTCAAGGGCACCGCGATGTTCGTCTTCCAGCCCGCCGAGGAAGGGCTGGGCGGCGCCCGCGCGATGATCGCCGACCGCCTGTTCGAGCGCTTCCCCTGCGACGAGATCTACGGCCTGCACAACATGCCCGATCTGGAACTGGGCGAGGTCGCGGTCTTCCCGGGCAAGGCGATGGCCGGCGCCAAGTTCTTCGACATCCAGATCAAGGCGCGCGGCAGCCATGCGGCCATGCCGCACAATTCCAAGGACCCGATCGTCATCGCCATGGCGCTCGGCCAGAGCCTGCAGTCGATCGTCAGCCGCAACGTCAACCCGCTGAAGCCGGCGGTGCTGTCGATCACCAAGTTCACGGCGGGTTCGGCCTACAACGTCATTCCCGAAGAGGCCGATCTCGGCGGCACGATCCGCTACTTCCACGACGATGTCGGCGAGCTCGTCGCCACCCGCATCCGCGAGATCGCCGCCGGTTTCGCGGCGAGCTACGACTGCGAGATCGCGGTCGACATCCGCGACGTCTTCTCGGTGCTGGAAAACCACGAGGCCGAGACCGAGGCGCTGCGCGAAGTCGCCGTCGAGATCGTCGGCGAAGACAAGGTCTTCACCGATCCCCGCCCGACCATGGGCAGCGAGGATTTCGCCGACATGCTGCACGCGGTCCCCGGCTCCTATTGCTGGGTCGGCCATGGCGGCACCATGCCACTGCACAATCCCGGCTTCATCCTCGACGACGGCATCCTGCCGATCGGCTCCAGCCTTCTGGCGCGCATCGTCGAGAAGCGGCTGGCGGCCTGACCGGCCGGTTCGAGACCTCAGGAAAGCGAGAGTGACGATGGACGTGACCAAGATCCCGCTGGATGCGGAACAGATGCTGAGCGGCCTGAGACGCTGGGTCGAATGCGAGAGCCCGACCTATGACAAGCCGTCGGTCGACCGGATGATGGCGCTGGCCGCCGAAGACATGCAGGCCATGGGCTTCGAGGTGGAGACCATTCCCGGCCCCGAGGGGCTTGGCAATTGCGTGCGCGGCGCGTTTCCGCACCCCAGGGCCGGCGAGCCCGGCATCCTGATCATCGGCCATCTCGACACGGTGCATCCGCTCGGCACGCTGGAGAAGTTGCCGTTCCGGCGCGAGGGCGACATCTGCTGGGGCCCCGGCATCTGCGACATGAAGGGCGGCAACTACATCGCCATCAGCGCCGTCAAGGCGCTGGCCGACATGGGCGTCGAGACGCCGCTGCCGGTGCATGTCCTGCTGACCTCCGACGAGGAGATCGGCACGCCGGGCACCCGTGCCCTGATCGAGGCCGAGGCCGCCAAGCACCGCTACATCCTGGTGCCGGAGCCCGCATGGGCCCGCAACACGGTGGTCACCGGCCGCTACGCCATCGCCCGCTACCACCTGACCGCCATGGGACGCCCGAGCCATGCCGGCGCGGCGCTGAAGGCCGGCCAGTCGGCAGTGAAAATGATGGCCCGGCAGCTCATCGCCATCGAGGACATGACCGACGAGGACTGCACCTTCTCGGTCTCGGTCATGCATGGCGGCCAGTGGGTCAATTGCGTGCCGACCATCGCGCGGGCCGAGTGCCTGTCCATGGCCAAGCGCCAGGAAGACCTCGACCGGGGCACTGAGAACATCCTCGCCTTCGACAGGCGCGAGGCCGACGGCACCGGCTTCTTCGTCGAGAAGAGCGTCGTGCGCCCGGTCTGGGAAGCCAGCGAAGGCACGATGGAGCTCTACGAACGCGTCCGGCGGATCGGCAACGAACTGGGCTTCGACCTTGCCCATGCCAGCGAGGGCGGCGGCTCGGACGGCAATTTCACCGGCGCCATGGGCCTGCCGACGCTGGACGGCCTCGGCGTGGTCGGCGCCGACGTCCATACGCTGAACGAGCATATCGAGGTGTCGAGCCTGGTGTCGCGCGGCCGGCTTCTGGGCGGCCTTCTGGCCGAACTCGGCGCCTGATGCGGCGGCCCGAAGGAGGCCTGCGCCGGTGACATCCGACGGGGCACATCAACAGGCGGACGGCGAGACGCTCTCGCCGTTCGACCGGCCGGGCCATCTGCGCGCGCCGGACGCGATCTCCGGGATCTGCGCCATGGACGCGACGGCGTTGATGGCGGAAATGCGTGCCGGCCGCCTGTCCTCGGTGGAGATCGTCGCCGCCTTCCTCGACCGGATCGACGCGCTCAACCCGACCTACAACGCCATCATCTCCCGGCGCCCGCGGGAGGTGGTGCTCGCCGAGGCCGCGGCCGCCGACAAGGCGCTGGCCAGCGGCGCGGACACCGGTCCGCTGCACGGCCTGCCCATCGCCATCAAGGATCTGTCGCCGACAAAGGGGCTGACCACCACCTTCGGCTCGCCGATCTATCGCGACCACCTGCCCGATTGCGACGGCCTCTCGACGGCGCGCATCCGGGCGGCCGGGGCGATCATCGTCGGCAAGACCAACACGCCGGAATTCGGCCTCGGCTCCCACACCTTCAACGAAGTGTTCGGCGCGACCGGCAACGCCTTTGCGCCGGAGCGCAGCGCCGGCGGCTCCAGCGGCGGTGCGGCCGTCGCCATCGCGACGCGCATGCTGCCGCTGGCCGACGGTTCGGACATGGGCGGCTCGCTGCGCAATCCCGCCGCCTTCAACAATGTCTACGGCCTGCGCCCCTCCTTCGGCCGGGTGCCGAGCCTGCCTGCCGGCAATGTCTTCGAGGCGGCGCTGGCCACCGACGGACCGATGGCGCGCACCGCCGACGATCTCGCTTTGCTGCTCGGCGTGCAGGCGGGCGCCGATCCGCGCCAGCCGCTGTCGGCCGGGCTGCCAGGCCTCGATGCTTCGACGCGCGACGAGGACGGGCCCCTCCGGATCGGCTGGCTCGGCGATTTCGACGGCCATCTCGCCATGGAACCCGGCATCCTCGACACCAATCGCGCGGCGCTTGAGCGCATTCCGGGCGCCGCGGTCGAGGCGGCGGCTTTGGGCTTCGACGCCGAGCGGCTATGGCAGAGCTTCGTGATCCAGCGCCATGTCGCGGTCGCGGCCCGCTACGGCCCGCTCCATGCCGATCCGGCGACGCGCGCCCTGTTGAAACCGGAAATGGCCTGGGAGATCGAGAACGGCCTGCGTCTGTCGGCGCTGGCCGTCGAGGCCGCCCGCGAGCTGCGGACCGCCTGGCATCTGCGGCTCGTCGAGCTCTTCGCCCGCTTCGACCTTTTGGCCCTTCCGGCCGCGCAGGTCTGGCCGTTCCCGATCGGCGAGCGCTGGCCGCAGGCCATCGATGGCCGGGCGATGGACAGCTATCACCGCTGGATGGAATGCGTGGCGCCCGCCACCCTCTCCGGCTGCCCCGTCCTCGCGCTGCCGGCCGGCTTTCGCGGCGGCCTGTCGACAGGAGTCCAGATCATCGCGCCGCTGGGCCGCGAAGCCGATCTCCTGGCCTTGGCACGACGGGTCGAGCGCACGGGCTGAGCCCCGCAATGCTGCCACTTCCCGCTTCCTTCGCCGTCGCCGGCGGGCGGTTCATTCCGCGTCGCGCTGGGCGATCCAGTCGTGGTCGGGATGGTTCTCGAACCGCCACTGGCGGCGGGGGCCCGCCATGACGTTGAGATAGTACATCTTGTAGCCATGCGGCGCGCCGCAGGGATGGTGCCCCTTCGGCACGAGGACGACGTCGCCGTCATGGACGGTCATGGTCTCGTCGAGGCTGCCATCGTCGGTGAAGACCCGCTGGAAGCCGAAGCCCTGCGGCGGATCGAGCCGGTGGTAATAGGTCTCCTCCAGATAGGTCATGCGCGGAAAATCGTCCTCGTCATGCCGGTGCGGCGGATAGGACGACCAGTTGCCCGCCGGCGTGTAGACCTCGGTCACCAGCAGACTGTCGGCGACGTCGCGTTCTTCCATGGCGATGGCGTGCACCTTGCGGGTGTTGGCCCCCTTGCCCTTGACGATGGTCGGGATGTCCTGCGGGCCGATCACCCGCGCGGCGTGGCCACCCTTGCCCGGCGCGCGGCAGACCGCCAGCGTCAGCGGCGTCGTCGCCGTGACCTGCCAGCGCGAGCCGTTCGGCACATAGACCGCGTGGGGCGGGACAAGCTCGAAGACCGACATGCGCGCGCCGAGTTCGCCGAACTCCTCGTCGCCGGCGCTAACCTCGCCCTTGCCCTCCAGGAGAACGAGGATGGCTTCCTCGTCGCCGGTCTCCGCCGATGCCATCTCGCCGGCCTCCAGCCTGTGCAGCGCGAAGCCGACATAGGACCAGCCGGCATCGGCCGGGGTGATGTCGTGAACCAGGCCATGCCGGCCGTTCGGGCGACGAAGAAGGTCGGGCATCGTGATCCTCCGCAATGCTGTTGATTGTCCGCAAGGCGCGCCCTGCGAACCGGGTCCGCCTGGTCAGTCCGCGACGAGGCCGGTTTCGGCGGCCAGCGTCTTCAGGGTCTTCAGGCCGAGGCTCTGATACTCGACCGGATCGCGGACCTCGGGGTCCTGCTCGGCCTCGATGACGATCCAGCCGTCGTAGCCATGCTTCGCCAGAACCCCAAGACAGGGGCCGAATTCGACGCCACCTTCCGCGTCGCCCGGCACGGTGAAGACACCGCGGCGCACGCCCTCCAGAAACGACAGGCCTTCGCGGCGCACATCCGCCATCACCGCCGGCCGCACGTTCTTGGCGTGGAAATGCGCCACGCGATCGACATGCCGGGCGAGATAGGGCGCCGGATCGACCCCGTTGCCGCCGAAATAGAAATGCCCGGCATCGAACAGAAGCTTGGTCGCCGGTCCGGTATGGGCCATGAACAGGTCGAGTTCGGCCGGCGTTTCGACGACCGTGCCCATGTGGTGATGATAGACCAGCGGCACGCCCTCGGCGGCGCAATGGGCCGCAACCTTCTCCACCCGGGCGCCGAACTCTTCCCATTGATCCGCATTCAGTACCGGCGAGGCCGCCAGCCCGACAGCGTCGTTGCCATGGATCGCGTTGGAGGTCTCGCAGGCGATGCAGACGGTGCAGCCCATCGCCTTCAGCCGGTCGAGATGCGGCTGGATCAGCGCGA
The DNA here is from genome assembly GCF_026153195.1 of Aurantimonas litoralis. Lineage (NCBI taxonomy): Bacteria > Pseudomonadati > Pseudomonadota > Alphaproteobacteria > Hyphomicrobiales > Aurantimonadaceae > Aurantimonas > Aurantimonas litoralis. Next base: position 450,559 of record NZ_JAPFBM010000001.1, read on the forward strand.
TCTCCTGCTCGGCCGAATGGACGAGGAGATTGAGCGAATACCAGGCCGAGACGAAGGCAAGGCCGTGCGGCTGCAGGACCGCCCGCAATTCGGCCGGGTCCCAGGGAAACTTGTGGCCGTTCTCGATGCCGTCGAAGCCGATCGCGGCGGCCTCACCGAGGCATCGGTCGAGCGGGATATGGGCACCGAGGCTCTGGTCGTCGTCGTTCGACCAGGCGATGGGGTTCGTGCCGAAGCGGATCATGGGCAGTTTTCCGGTCAGGAGATCGAGGGCGGACGGGGCGGCGACCGGTCAGCCGCCGGCGCGCATCCGCAATTGCGCTTCATAGGCCTTGCGGGCGGCTTCCACCGCCGGACGGGCCGAGACCTCCGGCACCGCGACGTCCCACCAATGGCCGCCCGGCCCGGTGCTGGGATAGGGATCGGTGTCGATCACCAGTACCACCGGACCGTCCGCCTCGCCCGCCGCCGCCAGTGCGACTTCCAACTCGGCGATGGAGGTGACATGGGATGCGGTGGCGCCCATCGAGGCGGCGTGGGCGGCGAAGTCGATCCGCGACGGGTTCACGTGATGGGCGTGTTCGAGGAGATTGTTGAACTCGGCCCCGCCGGTGCTCATCTGCAGCCGGTTGATACAACCATAGCCACGATTGTCGGTGACGACGACGGTGAACTTGATCCCCAGCATCGCTGCCGTGGCGAGCTCGGAATTGGCCATCATGTAGCTGCCGTCGCCGATCATGCAGACCACGTCGCGATCGGGCTCGGCCATCTTGATGCCCATCGCGCCGGCAATCTCGTAGCCCATGCAGGAGAAGCCGTATTCCATGTGGTAGGCCCCCGGCCGCGGCGCCTTCCACAGGGTATGGAGTTCGCCCGGCATGGTGCCGGCGGCGCACATGACGACGGTATCGACGCCGCTGGCCCGCTGCACCGCGCCGATCACCTGCTGGTCGGTCGGCAGGGCATTGCTGTCGTTCGGCGCCGCGGTCAGCGGATCGACGGCAGCGAACCAGTCGCGTTTCAGGGCCGCATCGGGCGCGGCGAATGCATGGTCGCCCAACGCTGCGCCGAGCGCTTCCAGCCCGACCAGCGCGTCGCAGCACAGCGGTTCGGCGCCGTGCTTCATGGCGTCATAGGCCGCAACGTTCAGGCTGACGAGCCGGCGCCCCGGATTGCGGAAGAGGTTCCACGAGCCGGTGGTGAAGTCCTGGAAGCGCGTGCCGACGCCGAGGACGAGATCGGCCTCGGCGCAGATCGCGTTGGCCGACGCCGCCCCGGTCACGCCGACCGGGCCGAAATTGAGATCGTGATCCCAGGCGAGCGCTGACTTGCCGGCCTGGCTCTCGACCACCGGAATCCGGTGATGGCGCGCAAAGGCTTCCAGCGCGTCGCAGGCACCGGCGTAATGCACGCCGCCGCCGGCGACGATCACCGGCTTTTCGGCGCGGCGCAAGAGCTCCGCGACACGCTCCAGCTCGACCGGGTCGGGATGCGGCCGGCGGGTCCGCCAGACCCGCGGCTCGAAGAAGGTGGCCGGATAGTCGTAGGCCTCGGCCTGCACGTCCTGGCAGAAGGCGAGGCACACTGGCCCGCATTCGGCCGGGTCGGTCATCACCCGGAAGGCGCGCGGCAAGGCGGTCAGAAGCTGTTCGGGCCGCATGATGCGGTCGAAATAGCGGGTCACCGGACGGAAGCAGTCATTCACCGTCACGGTGCCGTCGCCGAAATCCTCGACCTGCTGCAGCACCGGATCGGGACCGCGATTGGCGAAGACGTCGCCGGGCAGGAGCAGCAGCGGCAGCCGGTTCACATGGGCGAGCGCGGCGGCGGTCACCATGTTGGTCGCGCCGGGCCCGATGGAGGACGTCACCGCCATGGTCCGCCGGCGCTGCAGCTGCTTGGCATAGGCGATGGCCGCATGGCACATCGTCTGCTCGTTATGGCCGCGCAGCGTCCGGATCTGGTCCTTTTCGGCATGCAGCGCCTCGCCGAGCCCGGCGACGTTGCCATGGCCGAAGATCGCCCAGACCCCGGCGATGAACGGCTCGCCGTCCTCGGTCATCTGGGCGGTGAGATATTTCACCAGAGCCTGCGCCGCTGTCAGACGGATCGTCGTCATGCCGCTTTCTCCCCTGCCCGGCGTGCGTCGTCCCACAGGGCGCACAGCCTGCTGTATCGTTCCGCCATCTGGCGCACCGCCGCCTCGGGCGTGATGTCGCCGGTCATGTAGGCTTTCGCCGCGTCGGCGAAGATCGTCCGGCCGACGGCAAAGCCCTTCACCAGATCGAAGCGGGCGGCGACGGAGAAGCTCTCGATGAGCGCCGCCTCGGAGGCTTCGAGCCCCAGGACGACGATGCCGCGCACATTGGGATCGTTGTCCCGGATCGCCGCGCAGGCCTTCTGCCAGCCGGTCTCGCTGGTCATCGGCTCCAGCTTCCACCAGTCGGGATAGACGCCGAGGTCGTAGAACCGCCGGATCACCGTCGCCGCGGTGTCGTCGTCCACCGGCCCGACCTTGGAGGGAATGATCTCGAGCAGGAACTCCAGCCGGTTGCGCCGGCAGGTGTTGTAGAGGCGCAGGATGGTCTCCTCCTGGGCGCGCCACAGATGGGGGGCGTCGTTGGGATGGCAGAAGCACAGGCATTTCACCACGTGCTCGCTCGGCCATTCCGATAGGCCGCCGAAATCCGAGCCGATCTCCGGCTCCAGCGACAAGGGCCGCGATCCCGGCCATTCGACCGGCCGGCCGATCCACAGGCCGCGACCGGCGGCTCGGTAGAGCGCCTGCCGCCCCAGCCGGCCGTCGCACAGAATGCCGTGGCCCGGCGCACCGTCCTGGACCCGCAGCGCCGCGTCGAGACAGAGCTGCTTGAAGGCGCCGATCCGGTCGGGTGTCGCCCCTTCCAGTTCCTCGAACTGCATGCGGTGGTCGAAGGCGAAGACGCGCATGGTGGACCAGTCGGTCTTGCGGGTCGTCGACCAGTGGATCTGCTCCAGCTCCGCGTCCTTGCGCAGCGCTTCCTTCTCCTTCAGGACGCCGCGCTTCAGGAAGAACTGCAGTTCCTGCCAGCTCGGATAGGCCGGGGTGCAGCCATGGCGCGACACGGCGAAGGCGCCGCAGGCATTGGCGTAGGTCAGCGCCGTCGGCCAGGACTCGCCGTTGAGCCAGCCTTTCAGGAGGCCGGAGATGAAGCCGTCGCCGGCGCCCAGCACGTTGAACACCTCGATCGGGAATCCGGGCCCGGCCTGGCCCTCGTCGAGACTGTTGCGGATCGGGCCCTCGAAGGCGACCGCGCCGGCCGCGCCACGCTTGCAGACCAGCGTCGCGCCGGTGACGACGCGAACCGCCCGCAGCGCCGCGATGGTGTCGGTGGTGCCGCCGGCAATGTGAAACTCTTCCTCCGTGCCGACGATCAGGTCAAAGAGATGCAGGGTGGATTGCAGCTTCGCCGTGACCGCCGCGGAGGCGATGAAGCGTTCTTCGCCGGCGCCGTGGCCGGCAAGGCCCCACAGATTGGGGCGGTAGTCGATGTCGAGCGCGGTGCGGGCACCATTGGCGCGGGCAAGCTCCAGCGCCTTCAGCACCGCCGCCTCGGTGCGCGGATTGCTGAGATGGGTGCCGGTGACGACGACGGCCCGCGCCCTGGCGATGAGCGCCTCGTCGATGTCGTCCTCGCACAGCGCCATGTCGGCGCAGTTCTCGCGATAGAAGATCAGCGGAAACTGCTCGTCGTCGCGAATGCCAAGAATGACCAGCGCCGTCAGCCGGTCGGGGTCGGTGACGACGCCCGTCGTGTCGACGCCCTCGCGCTGCAGTTCCTCGCGCAGGAACCGGCCCATATGCTCGTCGCCGACGCGGGTGATCAGCGCCGAGCGCAAGCCCAGGCGTGCCGTGCCGGTGGCCATGTTGGTGGGCGAGCCACCAACATATTTCTCGAAGCTTCGCATGTCCTCGAGGCGGCCGCCGACCTGTGCGCCATAGAGGTCGACGGAAGACCGGCCGATGGTGATGAGATCGAGATCCTTCGCCGCCATCACACGGTTCCTCCGAGCGAGCCCTGCAGGGTCGCCAGTTCCTGGCCGCCGGCCATCAGGTCCTGCAGTTCGTTGGCGGTGATCTCGCCGCGCGGCGCGGTGCCCAGCGTGCGGCCGCGATTGAGGACGGTGAAGCGGTCGCCCACCGCCATGGCGTGGCGCACATTGTGGGTGATGAAGACGACGCCGATGCCCTGGTCGCGGACCTTCTCGATGGTCGCCAGGACGTTGGATGTCTGGCGCACGCCGAGCGCCGAGGTCGGCTCGTCGAGGATCAGCACCTTGGCGCCGAAATACACCGCGCGGGAGATCGCCACCGTCTGGCGCTCGCCGCCCGACAGGGTGCCGACCGCCTGATCGGGACCGCGCAGTGCGATGCCCATCTTGCGCATCTCCTCGATGGTCACCGCGTTGGCCGTCTCGATGTCCATGCGCTTGAACAGCCAGCTTCCCTTGGTGGGCTCGCGGCCCATGAAGAAGTTGCGGGTCACCGACATCAGCGGGATCATGGCGAGATCCTGGAAGACCGTCGCAATGCCGGCCTCCATGGCGTCGCGCGGGCTGTCGAAGGACATCGGCTGGCCTTCGAAGTAGATCTCGCCCTTGGTCGGCTTGTGGACACCGGACATGGTCTTGATGAAGGTCGACTTGCCGGCGCCGTTGTCACCGAGAAGGCAGTGGCACTCGCCGGGCAGGACGTCGAAGCTGACGCCGGCCAGGGCGATGATGTTGCCGAAATGCTTCTCGATGTTTTCCATGTGAACGATGGGCTTGGTCATGTCAGCGCTCCCCGGTCACTTGCTTGCGGATGTAGTTGTTGAAGAGCACCGCCACGAGCAGCATGCCGCCCAGGAAGATCTGGAACCAGTCCTGGTCGAAGCTCGTGTAGGTCAGGCCGATGGTGACCATGCCGAAGATGATGGCGCCGAAGAAGGCGCCGATCGCCGAGCCGTAGCCGCCGGTCAGGAGACAGCCGCCGATGACCGCCGCGATGATCGCCTCGAACTCCTTCATGAAGCCGCGGCGGGCGTCGGTGGAGCCCGCGTCCATCACCGTGATGATGGCGACAAGCGCCCCGCAGCAGGCAGCGAACATGAACAGCGAGATCTTCACCTTGCGCACCGGAACGCCGGAATTGGAGGCCGCGACCTTGTCGCCGCCGGCGGCAAAGATCCAGTTGCCCTGCGGCGTGCGGGTGAGGACATAGGTCGCCAGCAGCGCCAGGCCGACGAACCAGAGGATCTCGACCGGAATGCCCGGCACCTTGGGCGTGCCGTTGTTGAAGGTGTCGATGATCCCGGTCTCGGCCATCCAGGCGAACAGGCCGGTGAAGGCGTCGCCGGAAAAGATCGGCATCAGCCAGTCGCTTTCCACCGAGTCGCGGACGCCGCGCAGCTGCGTCGAGCCGCCGGTGGCGATCTTCAGGCCGACCAGCGAGGCGCCGCGCAGGATGAACAGGAAGGCCAGGGTCACGATGAAGGAGGGCAGCCCGGTCTTCAGGACGATGGTGCCGTTGACCGAGCCGATCGCGGCCGCGACCATGAAGGTGATCGGGATCGCCAGGATCAGCGGCAGGCCGAGCGTCACCGTGCAGGCCGCGAAGATCAGGCCGGCGAAGGCGACCATGGAGCCGATCGACAGGTCGAACTCGCCGCCGATCATCAGCATCGCCGCGCCGATGGCCAGGATGCCGAGCTGGGCGGCCGGGGTCATGAAATTCATGATCCCCGACAGGGTGAACATGGAGCTGTCGGCGGTGACCATGAAGAACACCGTGACCACGACCAGACCGGCGATGGCGCCGAGCTCCGGCCGCTTCATCAGCCGGGCCCCGAAACTCTCCCGCTTGAGGCGCTCGTCGGCGACCACCTGGGGTGTGTCAGACATCGTTTCTCCTCCTTCTGGACAAGGCTTCGCCGTGGCCGCGGGGCCGGCATGCCGGGTCGAAGATGCTTCGGGTCGTCGTTCCGCCGGATGCGGGCTGCCGTGCGGACGGACCGCCGGGCGTGGCGCGGCGTGCGTGCAGCCACCTTGGACGGCGGATCGGCCGGCAAGGTCGGGAAGCGGTCCGAAGACCCCTTCCCTCACCGGGGCTGCGGACGCACCGCAGTCCCGGCGTCGTGATCGGGCCCTGAGGCCTAGCGGATGCCCTGCGCCGACAGCTCGACGACCTGGCCGGCCTTGTCCTGCGTGACGAGGTTCGGACCCGACGGCACGTTGCCGCCCGGCACCAGACCGTATTTCGCGTTGAGCGCCAGGAAGGTCACCGGCAGGTAGCCCTGCAGGAACTGCTGCTGGTCGATGGCGAAGGTGGCCTTGCCCTCAGCGACAGCCTCGAGGAAGGTCGCCGACAGATCGAAGGTCGCGATCTTGACGTCGCCGCTCCGGCCCACGGCCTCGACGGCCTTCAGGGCCGGCTCGCCGACGAGCGAGGCGCCCAGCCCGAGCACGGTGTCGATATCCGGGTTCGACGTCAGCGCCGCCTGGATCTTCGACTGGACTTCGGCCGGATCGTTCTGGGTCGGCACGACCTCGACCTGACCGCCGAAGCCCTCGGCAAAGCCCTCGCAGCGCTGGTCGAGGGAGACGTTGCCGACTTCCTGGTTGACGCAGATCGCGACCTTGCCGCCATCCTTGGCGAGCTGCTCGCCGGCCGCCTTGCCGGCGGTGAACTCGTCCTGCCCGACATGCAGCAGCGCGCCGAGCCCCTTGGAGGCGTCGGAGCCCGAATTCATGGAGATGACCGGGATGCCGGCCTGCACGGCCCGCTCGATCGAGGGTCCGAGCGCGTCGGCGTCGGGGATCGACACCACGAGCCCGTCCGGCTCCTGATTGACCGCGGCGTCGATGAGCTGGCTCATCTGCACCATGTCGAAGGTCTCGGGCGCCCGGTAGTCGACCTCGGCGCCGCTATCCTTGGCGGCCTGGTCGACGCCGTTCTTGACCACGGACCAGAACGGGTCGTTGGCCTGGCCGTGCGAGACCACGATGATCTGCTGGGCGAAGGCCGGGCCGGTGAAGGCGATGGCCGCGGCGGCGATGGTCGATTTCAGGAACGTGTTCATGGATCCTCCCGTTGAGCACATGCGGGTTCTCCCGCATTTGGAACCGGCCGAAGCCGGGTTCAGGTCGTTCCAGATCGCCCTCACTCCCGAGCATTTTGGAACAATTATTCCATAAACGCCCTCTCGACGCCTCGTGTCAACCCTTTTCCTTACGTAATCCGCCAATGGCCACGGCCAGCGCCGTGACGAGCGCCAGCCCGGCATTGGGCGCACGGAAACCGCCGACCTCCACCTCCCGTGCGATCAGCAGGTTTTCCGCGACGTCGGCGAGCGGACAGGTCGTGGTGTCGCTCATCGCCAGAACCGGAATACCGCGCTCCGAGACGCGCGTGGCGAGCGTCAGGGTCTCCTGTGAAAACGGCGCGAAGGTCACCGCGAACAGCGCGTCGTCCGCTCCGATGGCATGGTCGCTCTCGATCTGCCCGGTGGTGTGGTGCAGCATCGAGGCCACGCCCATCTTGTCGAGGAGATAGGCGAGATAGACCACCACCGCGAAGGCCCGCCGCAGACCCACCAGATGGATCGTGCGGGCCCCGGCCAACCGCTCCGCCACCGCCTGCAATTGCTGGGCATCCAGCTCTTTCGACATGTCCATCAGGGATTTGATGCCGGCCTCGGCGAAATCGGCCGCCAGGCGCCCGGCGCCCGATGCGCCCTCCGCCCGCAGCCGGGTCAGGCGCTCGGTGTAGTCCGGTCGCATCTGGGCGTATTCGGCCCGAAACAGCGCCTGCATCTCCGAATAGCCGGACAGGCCGAGGGTCTGGCAGAAGCGCATGAAGGCCGAGGGCGGGACCTCGGCCAGCTGCGCCATGTCGGCAACCGTGGAGACGGCGACGCGATCGAGATTGGCGCGCAGGCAGATGGCGCATTGCTTCAGCCGCTTGGGCAGCGTGCCGTCGATCCTGTCGAGGCTGGCGAGCAATTCGGCGACACTGGCCGGCGCCCGGGGTACCCCCTCGGCAGAACTGTTCATCTCGCTCTCCTGACTTGACTCCCGCCCGCTGCGAGCGCATCCCTTTATGGAATTTATATTCCAATCGGCGGGAGGAGTCGATGGTGGTGGGTCTTGGTCTCATCGGGACCGGCTTCATGGGGAAGGCCCATGCGCTGGCCTATGGGGCGGCACGCGCGGTGTTCGGCGACGTGCCGGTGGTCCGCATGGCATGCCTGTGCGACGCCGAGCCCGCACGTGCAAGGGCGTTCGCCGATCAGTTCGGCTTCGCGGCCGCGACGTCGGACTGGCGGGCCGTCATTGCCGACCCGGCGGTCGATCTCGTCTCGATCACCACGCCCAACGCCCTGCATCGCGACATGGCCCTCGCGGCGATCGCGGCGGGCAAGGCCGTCCATTGCGAAAAGCCGCTGGCGCTGACGCTGGCCGACGCACAGGCCATGGCGAAGGCGGCCGAGGCTGCCGGGGTCGCCACGCTCGTCGGCTACAATTACGTCCACAACCCCGCCTTCACCCATGCCTGCCGGCTGATCGCCGAGGGCGTCATCGGCAAGCCGGTCCATTTCCGCGGCTGGGTGGACGAGGATTACCAGGCCGACGGCGATCTCGCCTGGACATGGCGCGCCCGGCGGGCCGATGCCGGCCTCGGCGCACTGGGCGATCTCGGCTGCCACCTCGTCTCCATGGCGGTCGCGCTGATGGGGCCGATCGCGAGCCTGATCGCCGACACCCAGATCGTCCATGCGACGCGGCCCATGCCCGACGGCTCCGGCGACGCCGCCGTCGAGAACGAGGACACGGCCTCGGCCATCGTCCGCTTCGCCAGCGGGGCGCAGGGGACATTGTGCACCTCGCGCGCCGCCTGGGGCCGCAAGAACCGCCTCGACTGGGAGGTGCACGGCACGCGCGGCACGCTCCTCTTCAGCCAGGAGCGGCTGAACGAATTGCAGCTCTACGTGAACGAGGGCCCGGCCGCTCGCCAGGGCTTCCGCACCATCCTCACCGGTCCCGCCCACGCGCCCTACGGCGCCTTCTGCCCGGCGCCCGGACACCAGCTCGGCTTTGGCGACCTCAAGACCATCGAGGCGGCCAGCATGCTGCGCGCGCTTGCCGGCGGACCGCCGGCCCGGCCGAACTTCACCGACGCCCTCGCCTACGAGGCCGTCATCCACGCCATCGACGACGCCAGCCGGACCGGTCAGCGCGTCACGCTCCAGACCTCCTGAGGACATTGCCATGAAAGTCGCACTCTTCGGCGCCGGCCGCATCGGCAAGGTGCATGCCGCCTCGATCCGCATGGACCGGCGCAGCGAACTCGTCGCCGTCACCGACGTGATGAGCGATGCCGCCGACGCGCTGGCGGCCGAGCACGGCATCGCCGCGCGGCAGGCCGACGACATCCTCGCCGACGCCAGCATCGACGCCATCCTCGTCGCCTCCTCCACCAACACGCATGCCGACCTGATCGAGAGGGGCATCGCTGCGGGGAAAGCGGTGTTCTGCGAAAAGCCGATCGACCTCGACCTGCAACGCGCGCTCCGGGTCAAGAAGGCCGTCGCCGCAGCGGGCCGGCCGGTGATGATGGGCTTCAACCGGCGGTTCGATCCGAACTTCTCGGCCCTGCGCGACGCCTTCGTCGCCGGCGAGATCGGCAAGGGCGAGCTGCTGGCGGTCACCTCCTACGATCCGGCGCCGCCGCCCGTCTCCTACATCAAGGTCTCCGGCGGCCTCTTCCGGGATATGATGATCCACGATTTCGACATGTGCGCCTGGCTGTTCGGCATGCCCGAGACGGTGACGGCGACGGGCTCCTGCCTCGTCGACAAGGAGATCGGCGCGGCCGGCGACATCGACACGGCGGCCGTGGTGCTCGGCTATGCGGACGGGCGCATCGCGACGATCCGCAATTCGCGCCGGGCCGTCTATGGCTACGACCAGCGGGTGGAAATGCTCGGCTCGGACGGCATGCTCGAGGCGCAGAACGTCGCCGAGAACACCGTCGCAAAATCCACCACGGCCGGCGTGGTCTCGGCCAAGCCGGTCTATTTCTTCCTCGAACGCTACATGCGCGCCTATGCGATCGAATGGTCGCGCTTCGTCGACAGCGTCGTCGGCGGCGGGCTGCTGGCGGCCACCGTCGACGACGGCGTCAATGCCCTCGCCCTGGCCGAAGCCGCCAACATCTCCTTTGCCGAAAACCGCCGCGTCGCCATCACCGCGGCGATGACCGGCCATTGACCGCGACGCGGCAGGACAGGATCGCGACATGACCCGTGGACCGTTTCAACTGGCCGCCTGCGCCGAGATGATCTGGCGGGACCGGCCGATGGAATGGCGGCTGCAGCGCCTCACCGAACGCGGCCTCGCCGTCGGCCTTTGGAACTGGCCGGACCATGATCTGGCCATGCTGGAGCGATCCGGCGCGTCCTTCTCGATCATGAACGGCTATCTGCGCGGCCGCCTTGCCGACGACGAGGGCGCGGCCGAACTCCTCGCCACCGCCCGCGAGACCGCCCATGTCGGCAAGCGGCTCGGCGTCGCGCGACTCAACCTACACGGCACGGGGCTCGGCGATGGCGGCCTGCCGGTGGTGCCCAGCGAGACGATGACCGGGGCCATGTGGCTGAAAGCCCGCGACACGCTGGCGAGGATCGCCGACCTCGCCGACGAGATGGACGTCGTTTTCACGCTGGAAAATCTCAACCTGCCGGTCGACCACCCCGGCGTTCCCTTCGCCCGGGCGCAGGACACGCTGGCGCTGGTCGCGGCCATCGACCGGCCGGGCCTGCGGCTGAACCTCGACCTCTATCATGCCCAGATCGGCGAGGGGAATCTGATCGAACTCTGCCGCAGCGCCCTGCCCTATATCGGTGAAATCCAGGTGGCCGACGTGCCCGGCCGCATGGAGCCCGGCACCGGCGAGATCGCCTATGACCGCATCGCCCACGCTCTCGCTGCCATGGGCTATCGCGGCCCGGTGACGATGGAGGCCTTTGCCAGCGGCGACCCCGACGCCGCCCTCGACGCCTTCGAGGGCGCCTTCACCCTCTGATCAGGCGAAGCGCCGGGCGCCGGCGACGCACGCGACCACCAGGACCGAGGCCCCGATCATCGTCCAGGCCACCGGCTCGCCCAGGAGCAGGCCGGCCAGCGCAAGGCCGAAGAACGGCTGCAGCAGCTGCAATTGCCCGACGCCGGCGACCCCGCCCAGCGCCAGGCCGCGATACCAGAAGACGAAGCCGACCAGCATCGAGAAGACCGACACATAGGCAAGGCCCGCCCAGGCCGGCGCGGCGACATCCGCGAAACTCGCGGGCCAAGAGACAGCAGCGATCGCCGCCATCACCGGAAGGGCGAAGACGAGAGCCCAGGAGATCACCTGCCAGCCGCCGAGGCGGCGGGACAGCGCGGCGCCCTCGGCATAGCCGAGCCCGCACAGGACGATCGCCGCGATCATCAGGAGATCTCCCGCCAGCGAGGCCGCACCGTCCTGTGCGAGGGCAAAGCCCGCCACCACCGCAGCCCCGGCCACCGAGAACAGCCAGAAGGCCGGGCGCGGCCGCTCGCCGCCGCGCAGCACCGCGAAGATCGCGGTCATCAGCGGCAGCAGGCCGATGAAGACGATCGAATGGGCCGCCGTCACATGCTGGAGCGCCAACGCCGTCAGCAGCGGAAAGCCGACCACCACGCCCGCCGCGACGATGACCAGCGGCGCGACATCGCCGATGGCCGGCCGTTTCTGGCGGAGCAGGAGCAGCAACAGCGTGGCGAGGATCGCGGCGATGACCGCCCGGATCGAAGTCAGGAACAAGGGCGTGAAACCGCCGACGGCAACGCGCGTCGCCGGCAGCGAGCCGCTGAAGATGATGACGCCGAGGAGACCGCTGCCCCAGCCCGCTGTCGTTCGTTCCATGGAAATGCTCCGCCCCGTCGCATCCCTCCTTCTAGGTCCATCGGGTCTGGCGCCGGTAGCGACAATCCCCTACAATTTTGCCGAACTGTATGGGTTACGGAGGCCGCACACTTGGGCGTTTCCAGACACGCGACCCGGCCGGGAACGACCCGCACCGCGGCGCTGATGGACGAGATCCGGCGGCGTCTGGCGGCCCGCAGCCTGGTGGCCGGCGAGAAGCTGCCATCGGTGCGCGCCTTTGCCCGCACCATGGGCGTTTCGCCCTCGACCGTCGTCGAAGCCTATGACCGGCTGGCCGCCGAGGGGCTGATCCGGTCGCGACCGGGCTCCGGCTTCTATGCGGCGGCCGGCACGGCGCCGCCGCTGGTCCTGGCCGAAATCGCGCCGCGGGCCGAACGCGACATCGACCCGCTATGGGTGTCGCGCCAGTCGCTGGACGCCCATCCCGACACGTTGCGCCCCGGCTGCGGCTGGCTGCCGGCGGACTGGATGCCGAACGAAGCGGTACGCCGCGCCCTGCGCAGGCTCGCCCGGGCCGACGCCGCCGTCTTGTCGGACTATGGCGGCACCCGCGGTTCGCTGCCGCTGCGCCAGCATCTGGCCCGGCAGTTCGCTGCGGAGGGCATTGCGGCCGGGGCCGAGCAGATCCTGCTCACCGGATCGGGCACCCAGGCCCTCGACCTTCTGTGCCGGTTCTTCCTGCAGCCGGGCGATACCGTGCTTCTCGACGATCCCTGCTACTTCAATTTCCAGGCGCTGCTGCGCGCCCATCGCGTGCAAATCGTCAGCGTGCCGCAGACGCCGAGCGGGCCGGACCCGGTGGCCTTCGCGGCCGTGGTCGCGGTCCATCGCCCAAGGCTCTATGTCACCAATTCGGCGATCCACAACCCGACCGGCGCGACGCTCTCGCCGCAGACCGCCCACCGGATCCTGACCCTTGCGGCGGCTGAAGACATGATCATCGTCGAGGACGACATCTTCGCCGATTTCGAACCCGAGCCCTCGCCGCGTCTCGCCGCGCTGGACGGGCTCGACCGGGTGGTCCGGATCGGCAGCTTCTCCAAGACCCTCTCGGCCTCGGTGCGATGCGGCTATATCGCGGCGCGGCCCGACTGGATCGACGGGCTGGTGGACCTGCAGGTCGCCACGCATTTCGGCAGCGCCAGTCCGGTCGCTGCCGGGATCGTCCATGCTGCCCTCGGCGATGGCAGCTATCGCAAGCATATGAGCGCTCTGCGGACGCGCCTTGCCCGGCGGCAGAAGCAGACCATCGCGGCGCTCGGCGCCCTCGGTATCACACCCTGGACTCTCCCCCGCGGCGGCTTTGCGCTGTGGTGCCGGTTGCCGGACGGGGCGGACGCCACCGAACTCGCGCGGCACGCCCTGCGGGACGGCGTGCTGCTGGCCCCCGGCAATGTCTTCAGCGTCGCCCGAACCGCCCCCGACATGATGCGCATCAACGTCGCCCAGATGGAAGACAAGGTGATCGCGGTGCTCAAGGCCTCGCTCGCAAGCCGGCGGTGAGAAGGATGCCGTAGGAGCTCCCGGCCTCGCGGTGATGCGGCTGCCGGCCTCTCGTCCGTGGCCCCTGTGCATCTTCCCGTCTGGCGCTGTCCGGACGCCCAGAATCGTCTACGGTCGAGCCATAAGACGCCAACGACGGACGCTTTCCGATGATCTTTGAAGAACGCGACGACCATATCCGGCCGGGCAAGCCCGGCGCCTTCGCCGCCTGCTGCCTCGTCGAGCGCCGGAACACGCGGATCCTCGTCCCCACGGACGTCTCGCCGCTGCAATGAGCGACTTTTCCGTTTCCACCGCCGATGGCGCCGTCCTCAAGGCCAGCCGCGAGGGCGCCGGCGCGCCGCTCGTCCTGGTCAGCGGGCTCGGCGGGACAGCCGGGTTCTGGGCGCCGGTCGTGGCGGGCCTGCGCGACCGGTTCGAGGTGCTCACCTTCGACCAGCGCGGCATCGGCGCCTCGACGCGGGGCACGGCCGGAACGGACATCGCGCAACTGGCCGATGACGTTCAGGCGGTGCTCGACGCCGCCGGGATCGAGGCGGCGACCATCGTCGGCCACTCGACCGGCGGCTGCATCGCGCAGGATCTGGCCGCACGGGCACCGGAGCGGGTGAGCGGCCTGGCCCTCAGCGCCACATGGCTGCGGCCCAGCCGCTACATGACGGCGCTGTTCCGGACCCGCCTCGACCTGTTGCGCAAAGATCCCGTCGCCTACACCGCCACGGCGACGCTGATTTCCTATGCGCCGGAATGGCTGGAGGCCAACTGGTCGACCTATGAGCGGGCGGTGGCGAAGGCCCCCACAAGTGAGACGGCCCGGCAGGTCGTCGCCGAGCGGATCGAGGCGTTGCTCGCCTTCGACGGCCGCGCGGCGGTGTCGCGACTGACGATGCCCGCGATGATCATCGGCGCCGCCGACGACATGATCGTGCCCGCCTTCCTGCAGCGCGAACTGGCAAGGGCGCTGCCCACAGCGCCCCTGACCCTTCTGCCCGAAGGCGGCCACTTCTTCCCGGCCTCCCGGACCGACGCCTTCGTCGCCGCCGTCGCGGACTGGGCCGCCGGCCTTCGATGACCCGGCGCTGCTCCGCATCCCACCCGGCTATCGCACGCGGCATCGTTTTCTTGCGTACAGAATGGCAGAACGTGAGGACAATGGCCCCGCCGCGTGACGGTGCAGGGCATCCGGCTCGCACGACCAGACACACGAAGGCAGGAATGTCATGCTGATCAAAGACCACAATGACGGCGTCCTCGAGAAATGGCGCGACGGCGTCATGACCCAGATGCGGGTGTCCGCCGTGACCGGCGCCCACCAGATCTGCGTCTTCGAGCAATGGTGCGAAAAGGGCCTCGGCGCGCCGACGCATCATCATGCGGTCGAGGAGATCCTCGAGGTCATGGGCGGCACCGCGGAAATCCATGTCGGCGGCGAGACCGTGGTCGTGACGGCCAACCAGTCGGTGCTGATTCCGGCCGGGGCCCAGCATGGCTTCCGCAATGTCGGCGACGACATCCTGCATGTGCGCGCCACCATCGCCTCGCCGATCTTCGAGGGGCGCTACGAGGACGAGAGCGAGCAGACGCGCCGCTGGGTTCCCGAATTCTGAACGCCTGCGGCGCCGTTGGGCGCCGCCATTCCCTGCCCTGTGCGATGCGCGCGCCGCATCGCGACGATGATCGGACGTCACCATGAGCATTGAAAAAGTCGCCATCGCCGGTGCCGGCATCATCGGCGCATCCTGGGCGATCGTCTATGCGCGCAGCGGCCTGCAGGTCGCGATCTACGACCACAGCGCCGAGGGCCGGGCGGCCCTGCCCGGCCGGCTGGCCGAGGCGATCGCCATTTCCGACGCACTGCTGCGGCCCGGCGAGACGGTTGCCCAGGTGAGCGCCCGCATATCGATCCACGACAATCTCGCCGACGCGGTGGCCGATGCCGATTTCGTCCACGAATGCATCGTCGAGAAGCTCGACGCCAAGGTGGCGATCTTCGCCGAGCTCGACCGCCTGGCCGGCACCGACGCGATCCTCGCCACCACCACGTCGAGCTTCCCGGTGTCGAAATTCGCCTCGGATCTTGCCTGCCGCGACCGCTGCATCGTCGTCCACCCGGCGACCCCGCCGCATCTCCTGCCGGTGACCGAAATCTGCCCGGCGCCTTTCACCAGGACGGACGTGACCGACGCGACCTTCCGCTTCATGGAGGCCTGCGGCCAGACGCCGGTGCACATCAAGCGCGAGATCCCGAGCTTCGTTCTCAACCGCATGCAGGCGGCGCTGGTCGTCGAGATGTTCCGCTGCCTCAACGAGGATCTGATCTCGGCCGAGGATATCGACAAGATCATCAGCCAGGGCTTTGGCCTGCGCTGGGCGTTTCTCGGCCCCTTCGAGGGCGTCGACCTGAACGCCAAGGGCGGCATTCGCCAGTATCTGGAGAATTTCGGCTTCCTGTTCAACGAGATGGCCAGCGAGCTGGGCTTTGCCGACGTGGTGACGGACAAATCCATCGACGCGCTCGAAGCCTATGCCCGCAACAAGATCCCGCTGGACAAGCTGCAGGAGAAGGTCGCCTGGCGCGACCGGTCGATCATCGCGCTGCGCGGGCTGAAGGATGCCCGCGGCACGGTCGACAGGAGTTGAGGATGGCAGCCGTCCCGACCTCGGGCATGCGGCGCATCGGCCTTATCGGCTACGGCGCCGCCGGCCGTTCCTGTGCGGCGCTGCTCGCCGCCGACGCGGATTGCCGGGTCATGGTCCTGACCCGCAGGCCACCGGTGGACGCCCTCGCGGAGCGCGTGGCCTTCGCGGCCGATCTCGACGCGCTGATCGCCTGGAAGCCCGACGCGATCATCGAAGCCGCCTCGGCGGAGGCCTTCGCCGAGATGGTCCCGCACTGCCTCGACAGCGGCATCGACGTCGTCCCCGCCTCGGTCGGCGCCCTGCAGTCGCCGGAGATGGCCGCACGCATCCATGCGATCTGCGTGCGCAGCGGGGCCCGGCTGATCGTCCCCGCCGGCGCCGTTGGCGGACTCGACTACATCGCCGCCGCCGCTCTGACCGGCGACATCGCCGTGACCTACACCTCCCGCAAGCCGCCCGCCGCCTGGGCCGGCGAACTCACGGCGCTGGGCCTCGCCGACACTGCCCGCACCGAGCCGGTGACGCTGTTCGAGGGCAGTGCGCCGGAAGCGGCGAAGCTCTATCCCAAAAACCTCAATGCAGGGCTGACGATCGCGCTGGCCGCCGGCTTCGAGCGCACGCGGGTTCGGGTCGTCGCCGACCCCGGGGTCACCCGCAACACCCACGAGATCGCGATCACCGGCGCGGCCGGCGACGCCGTCCTGCGGTTCGAGAACCGCGCCTCGCCGGACAATCCCAAGACCTCCGCGATCACCGCCCTCAGCCTCGTCGCCACAACCCTCCGCCGCTAAGCGCCCGTCGGCACCTGACGACCAGTGGCATCCCGGCCCGGTCGCCGGCTGCTATGCAATCAGGAGATGCGCCTTATTTGACGTTACGTAAGATGAGAGTAGACTGACGCTGACAGGATATTCAGCGAGTTTGCCATGAAAACGGTGTTCCAGTCGCAGCTCGAAGACAGGGAAGCCCTTGAGGGGGTTCTCAGTCTGCACAACCCCACCGGATCGCAGGAGATGCCGGCGGCGTCTCCCGGCTTCGAAGAGGCGGCGATGCGGCTGAAGGCGGGCAAGACGAATCTCGAAGCACCGATCGCGGCCGAGGCGATCGTCATGCTCCACGGCTACCCGTCCCTGCTCATCCAGAATGGCGATTACCTTGAACCGGAAAGCCAGACCTGGCGGACGCGCCTCTCTCCCTATCGCGACAAGATCCGCCACGTCATCGCCAACACCGGACGCGTCGACCTGGTCAACCATCCGGACTACAAATGGGTCGGCACCGCATGGCGGGTTGATACCGACGTCTTCATCACCAATCGACACGTCGCCAGCATCTTTGCGCAGGCCCGCAACGGGGGCTTCGAGATCAAACGCGGGATCGAGGCGAAGGTCGATCTCGCCGAAGAGCATCTCTCCACCGCGCAGATGGAGCTGTTCGTCAACGCGATCCTACACATCGAAGATGTGGGCGACAGCGCGATCGACATGGCGGTGCTGCGCGTCGACGCCGCGGCGATCGCCGGAATGGGCGACCCGCTGCAACTGTCTGCGGGCGGCGCCGACGAGGGTTTCATCGGAGTCGTCGGCTATCCCGCACGCGACCCACGCAATCCTGGAGACGCGATGGCGCGCATCTTTGGGGACATTTACAACGTCAAGCGTCTGGCCCCCGGTCGGATCATGGATTTCGGGCAGTCGGCGAATGTCTTCACCCACAATTGCACGACGCTCGGCGGAAACTCCGGCTCGGTCGTCTTCGACATCGAGAGCGGCCTTGCCATCGGCCTGCACTTTGCCGGAAGCGCCCTGACCGCCAATTACGCGGCCAAGGCCGACGCCATTCATCGCGTGCTGCGCAAGACCAGCGTGGCAGTGCCGGCCTTCCAGACGAGGGCCGATCCCACCGGTCGACGCGGTGTCTCCGAAGCCGAGGCCGAAACCGGGACCTTCGAGGGCCGCGACGGCTACCGTCCGGACTTCCTGGGAACCGGGCCGCTGGCCGTGCCGCTGCCGCAGCTCAACCCGTTGCAGCAGCAGAAGGTCGCCAAGACCGAAAGCGGCGAAACTGTCCTTGCCTATCGACACTTCTCGGTCGTGATGAACCGCAAGCGTCGGTTGGCCTTCTTCGCCGCCGCCAATATCGATGGCGATACGCTCCGCCGGCCCCGCCGCGTCTCGAAGTTCCACCTCGACCCGCGGCTTGCCGAGACCGATCAGGCCGGCGAGGAACTCTACGCGTCGAACCCCTTCGACCGGGGGCATCTGATCCGGCGGCTCGACCCGACCTGGGGCGACAAGGCTGAAGCCGAGGAAGCCAATCGCGACTCGATGTTCTTTCCCAACATCGCGCCCCAGCACAAGAATCTGAACCAGAAGATCTGGCTGGCGCTGGAGGAGCACATTCTCGACGAGACGGACGCGCGCGACGCCAAGGTCTCGGTCTTCGTCGGCTGCGTCTTCGGCGGCTGCGATCCGGTGCACAAGCCGTCCGGCATCAAGGTGCCCATGGCGTTCTGGAAGCTCGTCGTGTCCCGCGGCAGGGTGCGGCGCGGACGCGGCAGCGAGACATGTCTGCAGGCGCAGGCCTTCATGCTGTTTCAGGATCATCTCGTCAGCGAGAGCGACCTGGAAATCGTCTTCGGATCCGGCTTCGAAACCCATCAGGTGACGGTCTGCGCGCTCGAACGGATCACCGGCCTCGACTTCCATGTCCTGCGCGATGCCGACACCTTCGCCATGCCGCCGCAGGAGCGAACGCGCCGCCTCGACGAAGCCGTCTCGGCCACCTCACCGCTCGCCATCGTGGCCGACGAGATGAAGCCGCTCGGGTCGCTGCAGGACATCGTGGCCGGTTGAACACCATGGGCGCCGGCATCCCCGGATCGGGCACGATCGATATTTCGGGCACCGCGCGCATCCTCGACGTGCGGGTGGATGTGGGCGACCGTCGCGACTTCCTCTACAGCCCGCCGCTCATCCCGCTGCGGCCGAGCGTGCAGCCGGGCGACCACGGCTGGTGGCGACCGACGCGGGTGCGCGACCAGGGAATGGACCCTTCCTGCACGGGACATGCGCTGGCCTCGATCGTCGACCATCTGCGGGCGCGTGACCTCGACACCGATGGCGCACAGGGCGACGCCTCCCTCGACCACCCCTGGGCGAGCGCCCGGATGCTCTATAGCGTGGCGCGCTATCACGACGATTTCGACGGCGAGAATTACCGGGGATCGTCCGTCCGCGGCGTTCTGAAAGGGTTCTTCTACAACGGCGTGTGCTCGATCGATGTCGAGCGCGGGGTCGAAAGCGTCGACGGAAGCTACGACTGGCACATGACGCGCGCGATCCTCGAGAGTGCGCGCAAGATGCAGCTCGGGTCGTATTTCCGGGTGCGCCCCCGGCTGTCCGACCTCCATGTCGCACTCAACGATGTCGGTCTCGTCCTTGCCTCCGCCGATATCCATGATGGCTGGGCCGCACCGGGCGGAGAGATCCCCTACCGCGCGCGCCAGGGCATCGCGAAGAAGGGGCGGCACGCCTTCGTCCTCGTCGGCTACGACCAGAACGGCTTCATCCTGCAGAATTCCTGGGGCTCGAGCTGGGGCGACAATGGCCTCGCCCACTGGAGCTACGAGGACTGGGCCGAGAACATCGTCGATCTGTGGGTCCTGCGGCTCGGTGCGCCGCTGTCGCCAGCCGGTGGCTCGCACGATCGGCCGAGCGTCGCCCGTAACGCGCTTGCGCTGATGGGGCGAACCGGGTTCGAGCGCGCGCCGACCTCGGCCGATGCCGCGCCTTCGCGGCTCGAACTCATCGGCCATGTGGTGCCGCTGGCCAAGGGACGACTGGACCGTTTCGGCAGCTACCACACCGACAGGCAGACGCTGCTCGAGACGGTCCGCATCATCCGCGACGGCAAGCGCCGCTACCGGCATGTGCTGATCCACGCCATGGAACTGCAGGCCGGTGAGATCGCCGCGGCGACCCTGATCCGCGACATGTCCGCGTCGCTGAAGGAGCGCGGCTGCTACCCGATCTTCATCCTGCTCGAAAACGTCCTGTCGGCGGAAATCTATGCGTCCTGCGCGCGGATCGTCCAAAGGCTCAACGAGCGGGCCGGTCTGGCGACGACGCCGGAAAAGGACCACGAGATCGAAGGCCAGGCCTCGCTCGTCCCCTACCGCCTGATCGAGGAGATCCAGGAGAGCACCGCGCAGTCGATCCGCGGCTTCGATGCCGAAGATGGCGGTTGGCGCCTTGGCGAAACGGGTGAACTTCTGCGCCACATGTTCGCGTTCCAGCGCGAGCGGCACGAAGCCGGCGACATCTCCTATCACCTCTCCGGCCACGGCTTCGGCGCGCTCTTCATTGCCGCGATCCTCGGACACCGCGACATCTTCGAAACCGCCCCGGTCATCTCCAGTGCCAATTTCCTCGCTCCGATGCTGACGATCGAACAGTTTCGCAAGGCGATCCTGCCGACCATCTCGCATCCGAAGGACCTGCCTGTCCGGCGTCATTCCCGGCGCCCGGAACTGGTGGTGGAGACGGCGCGGATCTTCACCCTTAACGACGACATGATGACCGCCGATCGCTGCCTCGACGGCTACGGCGCGTCTTGGCCACAGCTCTGGTCGCGGGCCAGCCGGATTGCCGCCGAACGCAGCCACCCGGACACCGCCCGACAAACACGGGCATCAGAGCCGTTTCTCGTCTTCCGTTCCGCCGCCACGCAGCTTGCGACCCGCGAGAGAGACCTGCGGATCGAGGATGTTCCCGTCTCGCCCGGTGCGGAGGAATCGCGGCCGCTCCGCCACCTGCTTCTCGACCGGCGCCTCGACTATTTCCGAACGATCGTCCCCTCCGATGGATGATCCGCCGTTCCACTGTGCAGATCCGGCCTCCTGCGGACGGGCGCCCCGCAGGCGTCGGGCACGTCCGGCATGGATGCGCGGCTGCCGTCGCTCCCCGCAGGACGGATCAGCCGGCGCCGGCCGGCACGCTTTTCGGTGAGGAAACGCAGAAGGGGAGAATGGTGATGACGCAGATCCGGACGCTTCTCGGCAAATGGCGCGAACGCGGCGCACCCGCCGATGACGAAATGGCGGAGTTTTCCATCGTCGCGCAATCGGGTGCGGTGGACGGCCTCGACGCCGCGCTGCAAGCGGCCTTCGGCGATGTCGCCTTCACGCTGCGGCCGGCCTTCTCCGGCGTCGTCGGCGAAGAGACTGGGCACCGGTTCTTCATCCTGACCTTTCCCGATCTCTCCGTCCGCGGCAACGAGGCGATCGCCTTCGAAACGGCGCGCGCCCTGACGGAGCTGCCGGAGGTCGCGTCGGCTCGCCCCGTACTGATCGACTCGCTCGTCGGCGAAGCGATGGTGGCGCGCGAGATCGCCACGGAATCGATCTTCAGCTTCTGTTCCACCGACGATCAAGGCCCCGCGGAACATGGCTGGGCTCCCTACAGCCTCGGCGTGCTCGCGGCGTGGAAGAAGACGCGCGGCGACGGCGTCACGGTGGCGTCGATCGACACCGGCTACAGCGCCCATAACGAACTTGCGGATGTGATCACCACCACCAAGCCGCATCTTAACCTGGTGGAAGGGGGCGCCGATGCGCGCGACCGCTTCTCGACCAGCGGCCTGATGTCCAATCCCGGCCACGGCACCCTCGTCGCCAGCGTCGTGTCTAGTCGCGGCACGATCAATCCCGACGCGACCACGAACGGCCCGAACAGCGTCACCGGGGCCGCACCCGACGCCAAGATCCTGCCCATCCGGGCGATCCGCTCGGTCATCGACATCCGACAGTCTCGTATTCCGGCGGCGATCGAGCACGCGATCGCCACCGATTGCGACGTCATCATCATGGCGCTCGGCAGCCCGTTCCCGATCGAATCCGTCGAGGTGGCGCTGCGGGCCGCGGTGCGCCGCGGCATGGTGGTCGTCTGCGCCGCCGGCAATTGCGTCGGCGCGGTCATCTTCCCGGCCCGCTTCGCGCCGCAGGGTCTGACCACGGCGGTCGCGGCGGTCGATTACCAGTACATGCCGTGGGAGAAGACCTCGTCCGGCGATACCGTCACGGTCAGCGCCTTCGGCGAAGCGGTGTGGGGCGCTCGGAAGAGCCGGGCCGACGGCGCGAACAACCTCGTTGAACCGGCGCAGGGCACGACCCTCGCAAGTTCGCTGACGGCCGGCGTCGCGGCGCTCTGGATCGCCGCCAATGGCGGCCGGGCCGCGCTCAAGGCCAAGGCGGACGCCGCCGGTGTCACGGTCCAGAAGCTCTTCAACGATGCGCTCGTCGCCACTGCCTACCGGCCGGCCGGCTGGGCCCGCGGCATGGGGGCTGGCCTCGTCAATGCCGGCGCCATGGTCAGCCATGCCATTCCGGCGGGGCTGGAGCTGGTCGCCGATGTGCCGCTGGCGGTCGACCACGTGACGCCGCTGCGGCGGTTCCTCTCGCCGACGATCGGCGAGACGGAATCGATCGCTGGCTTGGAAGCCGCCACCATGCCCGAGGAACTGGCAGCGGAAGTGCTGTGGCGCTTCCATCATGCCAATGCGCGCCGGCGCTTCACCGCGACGGCGCCGCACCAGGAATCGCTCGCGCTGGAGGCGGTCCCGCCGCCGTCGCGGGAAACCCCGGCGCTTCTGGCCCGGCTGGCGGAGAAGCCGTCCCTGCGCGCATTGCTGAGATAGCGGCGGACGCAAATCCCCGGCGCCGGATCGGCGATCGCCGCGACCCGTTCATCTCGGGTCGCGGTCTGGCACGGGCTTTGCAGGGGAAAGCGGAGCGCCGGGCCGTTCCGCGGCGCGGCCCGACCGGCGGGATCTGTTGCACTCACCCTGCAACGGCCTCACCGTTGCGTCTCGTCCCCTCCTCAACCCGCTTTGCAGGTGTTTCCTTGTCCTCAACCCTCAGCTTCGAACGCGTCGGCCACGGCCCGCTGTCGATCACCATCCGCCAGGCCGTCATCGCCGGCTGGACCGGCCGCGACCGCGCGGCGGTCGATCACCACATCGCCGAACTCGCGGCGATCGGCGTCCCGCCCCCGTCCGAAGTCCCGCTGTTCTACCGGATCGGCGCGCAGCTCCTCACCAGCGAGACGGTGATCCAGGTGGTCGATGCCACCTCGTCGGGCGAGGTCGAACCGCTGCTGATCGACGACGGCGAAGCCCTGTATCTGGGTCTCGGCTCCGATCACACAGACCGCGAACTGGAAAGCCATTCGGTCGCCCTGTCCAAGCAGGTCTGCGCCAAGCCCGTGGCGACCACGCTCTGGGACTATGGCGACGTTCGCGACCATCTCGACGACATCCTCCTGCGGTCCTTCGTGCGCGACGATCCGGCGGCGGAGTGGACGGCGTATCAGGATGGCGGCGTGGCGAAGATCCGGCCACTGGACCAGTTGATCGCGGCGTGTCCCTTCGCGGCTGGCGACGGGCGGCTGGAACCGGGCACGGCGATGATGTGCGGCACGCTGGGCGTCCTGTCGGGCGGGGTGCGTCCGGCCCGGTTCTTCCGGATGGAGATGCACGATCCGGTCCTCGTTCGCACGCTCGTCCATGAATACGAGACCGCCAGTCTGCCCGCAGTGAAATAGGCGCGGGGCTGGCCGCTCCGTATGGGGCGCCAGCCCTCCGTCCGCCGCCGCGTGCCGCAGCCTCCACAGCGCGCAGCCAAGCCTGTCGCCCAAGGGCCGCTTGGGTGCCTCCTGCGTTGCCGGGGCCCCGTATGGCGGCGATGATTCTGTCTCGCCCGGCAGACCACGCGCGGCATCGCCCGCATCCCGCTGCGTCAGGCTCCGCAGCCAAGGCACGCCTCCAGACGGCGGCGCTATGGCCTTCACGACCGCTTCTCAATTGGGCAGCCTGCAAGAATTTGCGCCAGTGATTGGCGTATATTTCAGCGATGACAGGGGTTTACACTGAATTCAATTAACAATTGAATGCTGCTGATCGAAAGACGTTGCGGCGAGGGTGAACCCAGTTGACGCAGGCAGGGGCCGAAAGGCCAGACAGTCGGAAGGCAGGCGCGCCGCTTCGCATCGGGATGCTGACGCCGTCTTCCAACACCGTTCTCGAACCCTATACGGCCGAGATCCTGCGCCCCTTCGGCGCCGAGGCGAGCGTGCATTTCGGCCGTTTCAGGGTCACCGAGATCTCCATGTCGCAGGGCTCGCAGGCCCAGTTCGATCTCGCCCCGGTCCTCGATGCGGCGCGCCTCCTGGCCGACGCCCGCGTCGACGTCATCGCCTGGAACGGCACCTCCTCGGCCTGGCTCGGACTGGAGCGCGACGTCGAGCTGTGCCGCGAGATCGAAGCGGCGACGGGCATCGCCGCCACGACGACCATGCTGGCCTATGACCGGCTGTTCCGGGCGGCGGGCGTCGCGCGCATCGCGCTGGTAACGCCGTATCTCGGCGAGGTCCAGGAGCGGATCGTCGCCAATTACGCGCGCCAGGGCATCGCGGTGGTGGCCGAACGGCACCTGGAAGACCGCGGCAATTTCTCGTTCTGCGAATACACGCCCGAGGCCATCGCCGACTGCGTGCGCGGCGTGGCGGCGGCCAGGCCGCAGATGATCGCCATCGTCTGCACGAATTTCCGCGGCGCGCCGGTCGTCGCCGCGCTCGAGCGCGAATGCGGCATCCCGGTCATCGACTCGGTCGCCATCACCGCCTTTGCGACGGCCCGTCTCGTCGGGCTCGACACCGCGCGGATCACCGGCTGGGGCCGGCTGTTCCCGGAGTTTTCCCAGATGACAGACCTGCGGCCAACGCAGGCTTTCGCGACAGGCGTCCCGTCCGCTTCGGGCCCTGACACATCCCCTGCCGGACAGCCGGCATCAACGGAGAGTGCAACATGAAGATCAAAGCCCTGCTTCTTGCCGCCGCCTGCACGGCAGCCCTTGCGGCGCCCGCCCTGTCGCAGACCATCAGCCTGAAGGTGATGGGCCAGCCCTCGTCCACCGGCCTCATCCAGAAGAACTACGAAGCCCCCTTCTTCGAGAACATGGCGGAGAAGACCGGCCTCGACGTCAGCGCCACCTACACGCCGGTCGACGTCACCGGCGTCAAGGACACCGAGCAGCTGCGGCTGCTCAAGAGCGGCCTGTTCGACATCATCTCCCTGCGCATGTCCCAGGTCTCGCGCGACGAGCCGACCATTCTCGGCCTCGACCTCGTCGGCCAGAACCCGGACTATGCCACCGCCAAGAAGGCCGTCGACGCCTTCAGCCCGGTCGTCGACAAGCAGCTGCAGGAGAAGTTCAACACCAAGCTCCTCGGCGTCTGGCCGTTCGGACCGCAGGTGCTGTTCTGCCAGCCCGACATCGCCAAGCTGTCCGACCTCAGCGGCAACAAGGTCCGCGTCTACGACCAGAGCCTGGCCAATTTCGTGTCCTCGGTCGGCGGAACGCCGGTGCCGCTCGGCTTCTCGGAAGTGCAGCAGTCGCTCGCCCGCGGCGTGATCGACTGCGCGATCACCGGCCCGAGCTCGGCCAACACCGCCGGCTGGCCCGAGGAAACCAGCAACATGCTACCGATCGCCTTCCAGATCGCGGTGCAGGGCTACGGCATCAACCTCGACACCTGGAACAAGTTCTCCCCGGAAGACCAGGAGAAGCTGCAGGCGGCCTTCGACGGTCTCGTCTCGGAAATCTGGGCCTATTCGGAAGAGATCTTCGAGGACGCCGTGAACTGCAATGTCGGTGAAGAGCCCTGCGAGACGGTGAAGTCCTACGATCTCAAGCTGATCCCGGTCTCCGAGGAAGACAAGGCGACGATGCAGAGCGCACTGCGCGACATCTCGTTCCCCGGCTGGAAGGAGATCTGCGACAAGGTCAACCCGACCTGCTCGGAAGACTGGCAGAAGACCGTGGGCAAGGCGCTCGGCTTCTAGTCTCCCCTCGCCAACAGACCGGGCGGCCCTTCGGCCGCCCGGTACCCTGCGGCGATCTCCACGCGCTGCGCTCACGAACGGGGACGGCTCCATGCATCACTTCGCCAGATTCGCCAGCTGGGTCTTCGGCCTGTCGCTTGTCGCGCTGTCCTTCTTCGTGGCGGCCGAGACCGTCGCCCGAAAACTGTTCAACTTCTCCTTCGAAGGCGCCGACGAACTGGGCGGCTATGTCCTTGCCATCGGATCGTCGCTGGCCTTCACCGTGGCCCTGGTCGACCGGGCGCATGTGCGCATCGATTTCCTGCATCGCCGGCTGCCGGCAACGATCCGCTCCATCCTCGACTGGCTGTCGATCGTCTCGCTCGCCCTGTTCGGCCTCTTCCTCGTCTATGTCGGCCGCTTCGTCATCGCCGACACCATCGCCTATGGCAGCGTCGCGCCGACGCCCTGGGCGACGCCGATGATCTATCCGCAGGCCGGCTGGTTCGCCGGCTACGTGCTCTTCGCCTTCGTCGCCGTCGGCCTCGCCCTCTACGCCACCTACCTCCTCCTGCGGGGCCGTCTCGACGCTCTGTCGGAGGCCTTCGATCCGAAGGGGGTGGAGGACGAGATCAAGGAGGAGATGGACAATGTCCATGCGCGCTGACCGCCTGCCCCGTCCTTCCCTGACCGTTCCGGATTCCCGCCCATGACCGTCTCCGCCGTCCTCATCGGGTTCGTCGCCATGCTGGCGCTGCTCTTGGCCAGCGTGCCCGTGGCCGTCATCATGGTCGTCACAGGCGTCGTCGGCGGCACGCTGCTGTTCGGCTGGCCGCTGGTGCAGTCCATGGGGCCGGTCGCCTGGGGCGTGCAGAACGAGAACGTCCTGACCGCCATCCCGCTGTTCATCCTGCTCGGCGAACTGCTCCTGCGCGGCGGCCTCGCCGACCGGATGTACACCGCCCTCGCCGTCTGGTTCGTCCGGCTGCCCGGAGGGCTGCTGCACACCAATATCGGCTCCTGCGCCCTGTTCGCCGCCACCTCAGGCTCGTCCGTCGCCACCGCCGCGACCATCGGCACGGTGTCGCTGCCCAATCTCGACAAGCGCGGCTACAAGCCCAGCCGGTCACTGGGCTCGCTGGCCGCCGGCGGCACGCTGGGCATCCTCATCCCGCCCAGCGTCAACCTGCTGGTCTACGGCTCGCTCGCCGAAACCTCGATCGGCCAGCTGTTCATCGCCGGCATCGTGCCCGGCGTTCTCCTGACCCTCAGCTTCATGATCTTCATCGCCGTCCAGAGCCTGATCGAGGAACACGGCTCCACCGTCGAGCGGGAGCCGCTGCTGCCCCTGCGCGAACGCCTCGCCCTCGCCCGCCATCTGATCCCGCCGCTGATCATCTTCCTGGTCGTCATGGGCTCGATCTATGCCGGCATCGCCACGCCGACGGAATCGGCGGCGCTGGCCGTCGTCGTGGCCATCGGCTTCATCTGGCGCGAGGGCCAGCTGAACTGGCAGGTGATCGACATCTGCTTCCGCCAGTCGGCCAAGACCACCGGCATGATCCTCCTGATCATCACCGCGGCCTTCATGCTCAACGTCACGCTGGCGCTTGGCGGCGCGGCCCAGGCGATGACCCAGTGGGTCGCCTCCTTCGGGCTGTCGGCGACCGGGCTCCTGCTCATCCTGATCGTCTTCTACCTCTTCCTCGGCATGTTCATGGACGTCCTGTCGATGCAGGTCCTCACCATCCCGATCGCCCTGCCGGTGGTCACAGCCGTCGGCGTCGACCCGATCTGGTTCGGCATCTTCGTCGTTCTGATGTGCGAGCTCGGCATGATTACTCCGCCGGTGGGCATGAACCTTTATGTCGTGCAGGGCGTGCGCAAGGACGGCGGTCCCTTCACGGACGTGGTCTATGGCGCGTTCCCCTACGCGCTGATCATGATCGCCTTCACCATCCTTCTCATCTTCGCGCCGGACATCGTGCTCTGGCTGCCGCGCAACATGGCGGGCTGAGCGCAATGACCATCTCCGCATCCACGGCCTGGCGCCTCGACGCGTCGGCGCTGGTCGAAGCGTACCGGCAAGGCGCGAGCGATCCGGTGACGATCGTCGATCTCTGCCTTGCCCGGATCGCCCGCATCGATCCGGCGCTGAACGCTTTCGTCTGCCTGTCGCCGACGGCGCGGGAGGAGGCCGCCGCCTCGGCCGCGCGCTGGCGGAGCGGCGCGCCCATCGGCCCCCTCGACGGCGTGCCGGTCGCCGTCAAGGACAATCTCGTGGTGAAGGGCATGCCCGCCACCTTCGGCAGCCGGCTCTATGCCGGCACCATCGCGCCGCGGGACGAACTGCCGATCCGGCGTCTTCGCGAGGCCGGTGCGATCGTCATCGGCAAGACGAACACGCCGGAATTCGCCGTCGAGGGCTACACCTCCAACGACCTTTTCGGTGTCACCCGCAATCCGTGGGCGCCGGCGCTGACGCCGGGCGGCTCCAGCGGCGGATCGGTGGCGGCCGTCGCCGCCGGGCTCGTGCCGGTGGCGATCGGCACCGATGGCGGCGGATCCACCCGGCGTCCGGCCGCCTATACGGGTCTCGTCGGCCTCAAACCCGGCATCGGCCACGTGCCCCGCGCCGACGGGCTGCCGCAGGTGCTCCTGGATTTCGAGGTGGTCGGCACCTTCACCCGTTCGGCGCGCGACGCGGCGCTGCTCGACAGCGTCCTCGCCGGACCCGACCGCGCCGACCCGGCCTCGCGCTGTCCGCCAGACGCGCCGGCCGCCGATCGACCGCTCCGCATCCTTTGGGTCGAACGGATCGACGCCAATCCCTGCGACCCGGAGATCGTCACCGCCCTGCACTCCGCGGCGGACGCATTCGCCGCACTGGGCCACCAGGTCACGCGCAGCGAGCTGCCCTTCGACAGCTCCGGGCTCGCAGCGATCTGGTCGTCGATCGCCGAGATCGGCCTGGGGCGCCTTCTGGCCGTCGCGCCCGACTTTGCCGACAAGGTGAACCCCAAATATGTCGCCATGGCCCGGCGCGGCGCGGAACGGTCGGCAAGCGACCTCCTGGCCATCCTCGAAACGGTCGCGGCCCTGCGCCGGCAGGTCTCTGAAGGCTTTGCGGATTTCGACCTGATCCTGATGCCGTCCTGCGCCGCCATGCCCTGGGCGGCCGATACGCCCTTCCCGGACAGGATCGACGGCCACACCGTCGGGCCGCGCGGCCATGCCGTCTATACTGGCTGGGTCAATGCCGCCGGGCTTCCGGCCATCGCCCTGCCCTGCCCGGTCCCGCCCGGCACCCTGCCGATCGGCGTCCAGCTGATCGGCGATCGCGGTGCGGAACCGACGCTTCTGGCGCTCGCCGCCGCCTATGAGGAACGCTGTCCATGGGACGATCGCTGGCCGGACATCGCCGCATCCTGACCGTCGCCGGCAGCGGCTTCGACGAAGGCCGTGCGCACGGGGCCGAGGCCGGAAATCCAGCCTTCGATCACCGTGCTGGGCGCAACGAAGGGCAGGCCGGACAGGGTCCCGGTGGTTACGATCTGCCCCAGCTGCAGGCCGCCGCAATGATCTCCGACCATCCGGGCAAAGGCCAGGAAGACGGAGAAGGCGTCGCCGCCCGGCACCTTCTGCCGGCCGGTCACCACGTCCCGGCCGTCGAAGGTCAGGCGCACCTCCGGCTCGGTGAGATCGAGCGCCGCGTCGTCGGACTCAGTCCCGAAGACGAGGCCGCCATTGCTCTGGTTGTCGGCCAGCTTGGCCAGCGGCGCGGCGTCCATGAACCCGTCGATGCGGCCGTCGACGATCTCGATCACCGCCAGCGGCGTCACGCAGTCCCGGGCCAGGGTCTCGAAATCGGCGGCATTGAAGGGCGGCAGGGGACGATCGAGACGAAAGCCGATTTCCAGCTCGACGCCGCAGGCGCCGAGTTCAGCGGTCGAGAAGCTGGCACCGGAGGCGCGCAGACCGCCCTTGAGCACCGGCGCTGCGATCACCGGATCGGCGACGCGCTTGCGCCCGGTCTTCCAGGCGGCGACCGGACCGAAGGCCTCGCAGACCAGCCGCTGGACGGCATAGGCACCGTCGGGGCCGATCATGCCGGCCAGACGGTCGGCCTCACCGCTCGGCATCGGGGCATGCGAACGCCGGGCCGCGATCAGCGCCGTCGCCAGCGTCTCGACGGGCGTCGCGTCATCGGCCATCAGCGTGCGACTCCCGGCCCGACGGGCCGCATCGGGCGGAATGATGGGCTGGCTGACAGCATGCGCAGTTCTCCGAAAGAGCGATGCGCCTACATAGAACCGATCATGCCGGTCGAGAAAGTCCCCCGTTGAGCCCGAACCCCAGCGCCGCCGCCAGTCCTGCCCGCGCCCTCGGCGACAAGCCCCGCAAGGCGCGCATCCGCCGCCATTCGCTGCACCAGGAAGTCGCCGAGACCCTTCGCCAGATGATCATCCATGGCGAGTTGATGCCAGGCGAGAAGGTCCCGGTGGCAAGCCTGTCGGACAGCCTCGGCGTGTCGCCGACCCCCTTGCGGGAAGCTTTGAAGGTGCTGGCCGAGGAACGGCTGGTGGTGATCGAGGTGAACCGGGGGGCCAGGGTCGCCTCCTATACGGCCGAGGAGGCGATCAAGCTGTTCGAGGTCATCGCGGCCGTCGAAAGCCTCGCCGCCGAGCTCGCGACGCGGCGGATGAGCGAGGCGGAGATCGCCGAGATCGAGGCCGTGCACGCCGCCATGACCGCGGCCTTCCATGCCGACGACAAGGACGTCTATTTCGACCTGAACTCGACGATCCACCAGATGCTGGTGACCGCAAGCGGCAACGAGGAACTGCAATTCGTCCACGAGCGGCTGATGCTGCGGGCCCAGCGCGGCCGCTACATGGCCATTCTCGACGCCGACCGATGGCTGCAGGCCTTCGAGGAGCACGAGGCCCTGATGGCGGCCCTCCGCATCCGCGACAGCGCCGGGGCCGCCGCGATCTGGCGCGTCCATCTCCTCAACACCGGCAAGACCCTCGGCGACGTCCTGCGCCAGTAGCGCGGCGCCCTGCCCGCTCGACGGGCCGCCACCGCGCGCCGCATCGGGCGCCCGCCTTCACGATCCCGTCGATATCGCCGCGGCTCAGGCCGCGACGAGATGCCCATCGCCGCAATCCTGCAGCATCAGGCGCAACGGCTCGTCGCCGACACGACGCACCGGGCTCGGGATATCGTGGTCCAGCCGCGGAAAGGCATGGCGCCGCATGGCCGGATCCGGCACCGGGACCGCCTCGATCAACCGCTGCGTATAGGGGTGCTGCGGGTTGCCGAACACCTGCTCCCGCGTGCCGATCTCGACGATCTGGCCGAGATACATCACCGCCACGCGATCGGAGATGTTCTCCACCACGGCCATGTCGTGCGAGATGAACAGATAGGCGATGCCGAACTCGTCCTGCAGTTCCCGCAGCAATTCCAGCACCCGCGCCTGCACCGACACGTCGAGCGCCGAAACGCTTTCGTCGGCGACGATCAGTTTCGGCCGCAGCGCCAGGGCGCGGGCGATACAGACGCGCTGGCGCTGGCCACCGGAAAATTCGTGCGGATAGCGGCGCATGTCCGACGCGGACAGCCCCACCCGCTCGAACAGGCCGGCGGTGCGATCATGCCGCTCGGGGCCCTCGGCGATATTGTGGATGAGCATCGGCTCGGCGACGAGGTCGCCAACCGTCATGCGGGGATCGAGCGAGGCGAACGGGTCCTGGAAGATCATCTGGACATCGCGGCGCAGGGCCTTGGTCTCGCGGCGCGTCAGCCCGGCCATATTGCGACCGCCGACGACGATGTCGCCGGAATACGGCACCAGCCCCGCCAGCGCCTTTGCGGTCGTCGACTTGCCGCAGCCCGATTCCCCGACGAGGGACAAGGTCTCGCGATCCCCTACGGAGAAGCTGATCCCTTCCACCGCATGGACGCGCCGGTCGACCCGGCCGAAGAACCCGCCATGGATGTCGAAGCGCACGGAGAGATCGCGGACATCGACCAGCGGGGCCGGAACCGCGGACGGTTCGGCGACGGGCGGCGCGACGCGGGCGGCCGCGCGGTCGCGGCCCTGGCCCATGCGCGGCACGGCGGCCAGGAGTTCGCGCGTATAGGCCGCCTGCGGATCGGCGAAGATCGTTGCCGCGGCCCCCGTCTCGACCATGCGGCCGTGGCGCATGATGACGACACGGTCGGCCATCTCGGCGACAACGCCCATGTCGTGTGTGATCAGGATGATCGCCGTGCCGAGATCGCGCTGCAGATCGCGCAGCAACTCCAGCACCTCCCCCTGCACGGTGACGTCGAGCGCCGTCGTCGGCTCGTCGGCGATCAGCACGTCGGGGCGCAGCGCCAGCGCCATCGCGATCATCACGCGCTGGCGCATGCCGCCGGACAGTTCGTGCGGATGCTGGGCAAGGCGGCTGGCGGCCTCGGGAATGCGAACGGCATCGAGGGCCGCGATGGCACGGCGCCGCGCCTCGCTTCGACCGACGCTCTCATGGGCCTCGATCGCCTCGATCAACTGCCGGCCAATGGTCAGCACCGGGTTGAGCGAGGTCATCGGCTCCTGGAAGATCATCGCGACGCGCTTGCCGCGCACCCGGCGCATCTCGCCCTCGCCCAGTTGTGCCAGGTCGGTGTCGCCCAGCCGGATCCGGCCGGAAGCGATCCGCGCGCCGGGCTTGGGCAGCAGCCCCATGATCGCCAGCGACGTCATCGACTTGCCGGACCCGGATTCGCCGGCAATGCAGAGCGTCTCGCCGCGGGCGAGTTCGAAGGAAAAGTCCGAGACCACGGGCCTCGGCCCGGTCTCGCCGCCGACCTCGACGGTCAGTTCCTCGACCCGCAGGATGGCACCGTCCCGCGGCGGCATCGCGCCGCCGCGGGTGTTCTCGACAGGCTGCCTCATTCGAAGACGCAGCGCGGAAAGTAGAAGGAGACGACCCAGTTCGGCATGTCGACGATCTCCGAAATCCGCAGATCCCCGCAGGTCGAGACCAGCATGTAGGCGTCGACCGGATCCATCTGGTAGCGGGCCGAGAGGAGATCGACCATCTGCGCGACGGCCATCTTCGCCCCGGCCATGAGGTCCGGCCCGATCCCGGTCGTCACCTCGTAGCCTTTACCATCGAGATGCCGCGTCACCGGTCCTGCGGTGGTGAAGCGCGGCATCTGCAGCCGCGCATCCTTGACCAGATCGAGCGTCAGCACCGTGTTCATCGGGCTTTCGATCGCCGTGCCGCAGACTTCGCCGTCACCCTGCGCCGCATGGGTGTCGCCGACCGAGAACAGCGCCCCGGCCACCTCGACCGGCAGGTAGAGCACCGTGCCGGCCGACAGATCCCGGATGTCGAGATTGCCGCCCATGCGCCGGGGCGGGACGACCGAGTGGAGCCCCGGCTCGGCCGGCGCGCAGCCGATCGTTCCGGCGAAGGGCTTCAGCGGCACCTTCCCCTCCTTGCCGAACAGAGCCGGCTCGAGGGTCCCCGGATCGTATTTCCAGATGGTGAGCGCCGGATCCTTGAAGTCGTCCGCCAGGAGGCCGAAGCCCGGAATGTTGGCGGTCCAGCCGAAGCCCGAGGGCTTGAAGGACTCGATGGTGATCTTCAGGGCATCGCCCGGCTCGGCGCCCTCGACGAAGATCGGCCCGGTCACCGGGTTGATCTTGCCGAAATCCAGCGTCTCGACATCGGCGACGGTGGATCCGGCGGTCAACTGACCGCCGGAGGAATCGAGGCATTCGAATTCGATCGTCGAGCCGGGGGCCACCGTCTGGGCCGGCTGGAACGTGTTGTCCCAGCCGAAATGATGGTGGCGACTGTGGATCGTGTAGTCGCAGTTACTGCACATCGTTCACATACACGTAGTCGTAGTTGATCGGGATATGGACCGGGTCGACATAGAGATTGTCGGCCCCGCCCATGCGCGGCGACTTCATGGTGAAGCGCTGTTCGTTGAAGACCGGCACCCACGGCGCGTCGGCCATGATGTCGGTGTAGATCTTCGACCACATCTGCGACCGCTCTTCCTGGCGCGCCGGATCGACGATCGAGTCGGCCTCGGTCGCCCGTTTGTCGAGCTCCTCGTTGCAGTACCACGACCAGTTCCAGCCGCCCGGCACGGCGCCGGCGCAGCCCAGGATCGGGCCGTAGAAGTTGGACGGATCCGGGAAGTCGGCGATCCAGGCCATGCCGCCCGACCAGATCATCGGCGCGGCGTCCTTCTCGCCACCGGCGGCGATGACATTCGCCTGGGCCAGCGACTGGATCTCGGCACGAATGCCGATCTGCGACAGGTCCTGCTGGATCGCCTGGGCGATGCGCGGATTCGGGTCGGTGTTCATCACGAAGAGCTCGGTGTCGAACCCGTCCGGGAAGCCGGCCTCGGCGAGCTTGGCCTTTGCCGCGTCCACGTCGTAGGCGTAGCCCTCGTAGCTCTCGTCATAGCCGGGCATCGACGGCGGCAGCGGCTGGTTGGCCGGCAGCGCCCGGTTGTTGATCATCTGGACGACGCGGTCCTTGTTGATCGCCATGTTGACCGCTTCGCGCACGCCCTTCTGGTCGAAGGGCGGGATCTCGACGTTCATCGTGATGTAGCCGGTCTGCAGCTGGCCACCCTCGACGACGCGGGCCTTCTGCTCGGGATCGGCCATGACTTCCTGGAACTTCGCCGGCGGGATGCCGTCGCCGGGAATGTCGACCTCGCCGCTCTGCAGACGCAGCAGCGCGACGATCGGCTCCTGGCCGATCTCGAAGGTGATCTGGTCGAGATACGGCAGGCCGTCGCGCCAGTAATCCTCGTTCCGGGTGAACACGACGCGCTGCCCGAGCGCCCATTCGCCGAGCTTGAAGGCGCCGGTGCCCACGGGGTTCTTGCCGAAATCGGCGCCGTGCTCGGCCACCGCTTCCTCGGGAACGACCGAGGCGAAGTTCAGCGCCATCACGTGCAGGAAGGTGGCATCGGGCCGCGACAGCTTGATCTCGACCGTCGTCGGATCGACCACCGTGACGCCGGACAGGCTGTCGGCCTCGCCGGCGGCCACGGCCTCGTAGCCGTCGATCATGCCGAAGAAGCCGGCGCCGGGGCTCTGCGTCGCGGGAGCGGTCACGCGGTCGAGCGAGAACTTGACGTCCTCGGCGGTCATCTCGCGACCATTGTGGAACTTTACGCCCGAGCGGAGCTTGAAGGTGAAGGTCTGCCCGTCCTCGGAAATCTCGTAGCTTTCGGCAAGGCCCGGCCGCAGCTCGGTGGTGCCCGGCACGTAATCCATGAGCCCGTCGAACAGGCTCTTGATCATCGACCAGTTCTGCCAGTCATAGCCGATCGCCGGATCGAGCGTGGCGACGTCGTCCTTGTAGGTGATGACGATGTTGCCGCCCTGCTTGGCGTCAGGGTCCGGCGTGGTGGCATCGGCGGCGGGCGCCGTCGCGGCGTCCTGCGCCATGGCCGGCGCTGCCGCCAGCATGAATCCGAGCGCCGATGCGGCGACGGTCGTGGTGAGCCAGGCTTTCATGCGGTCTTCCTTTCCTTCAGGGGTCACTGGAGCTTGATCCGGGGATCGATGAACGGAGAGACGAGATCGGCGAGCAGATTGCCGAGCACGATGGCGCAGGCCGAGACCAGCGTGACGCCCATGATGATCGGGATGTCGACGCGCTGGATCGCCTGCCAGGCGAGCTGGCCGATCCCGGGCCAGCCGAAGACGCTTTCCACGACGACGATGCCGCTCATGAACAGGCCGATGTCGATGCCGATCATCGCGATCACGGGCAGGATGGCATTGGGCAAGGCATGCCGGAACAGCACGGTGTAGCGGGCGAGGCCCTTGGCCCGCGCGGTGCGGATGTAATCCTGGCGCAGGACGTCTATCATCGAGGACCGCATCATCCGCGAGTACCAGCCGGCCCCCAGGATACCGAGCGTGACCGAGGGCAGGACGAGATGCGAGAAGGTGCCGTAGCCGCCGATCGGAAACCAGTCGAGGCGCACCGCGAAGACGTAGAGAAGCAGGAGGCCGACGACGAACTGTGGCGCCGAGACGCCGACGAAGGAGCCGACCATCAGCGTCTGGTCGGTCGCCGAGCCGCGCTTCAGCGCCGCCACCAGTCCCATGGTCAGGCCCAGCACCAGTTCGCAGACGATGGCGCCGAGCATCAGCAGGAGCGTTGCCGGCAGCCGTGCCGCGATCAGCTCCGAAACCTCCGAGCGCTGCAGATAGGAGCGGCCGAAATCCAGCTGCACGAGGCCGAGCAGATAGCGGCCGTACTGGACGAGGAAGGGCTGGTCGAGGCCGAGTTCGCGGCGGATGTTCTCGACGGTCTGGGCCGTCGCGCTGCGGCCGGCGATCTGGCGCACCGGGTCGGCCGGCAGCAGATAGAGCAGCGCGAAGGTGATCAGCGACACGCCGAGCAGGATCAGCGCCGACTGGATCAGCCGACGGGCGAGATAGGCAATCATGACAGCCGCCCCCGCTGGGTGGGATCGAGGATGTCGCGCATCGCGTCGCCGACGAGGTTGAAGGCCAGCGCCAGCGCCAGGATGGCCGCGCCGGGGAAGAACACCAGCCACGGCGCCGCCTGGAAATAGGTCTGGTTCTCGAAGATGATGTTGCCCCAGGACGGGGTCGGCGGCTGCACGCCGACCCCGAGATAGGACAGGGTCGCCTCCAGGAGGACCGTGGTCGAGATCCCGAGCGTGCCCCAGACGATGATCGTCGGCAGCAGATGCGGCAGGATGTGGCGGAACAGGATGCGCGGCGTCGAGGCGCCGATGGAGCGCTCGGCGTCGATGAACTCGCGCTCGGCGAGGGAGCTGGTCTCGGCGAAGACGATGCGCGCCGTTTGCACCCAGTTGACCAGCGCGATCACCATCGCGACGATCCACAGGCTCGGCGACAGCACGGCGGCGAGGCAGATCGCCAGGAGCAGCGCCGGAAACGCCATCATCAGATCGGTGAAACGCATCAGGACCGCCCCGATCCAGCCGCGGAAGAAGCCGGCGGTCACGCCGACCAGAGTGCCGATGATCAGTGCGACGCCATTGGCGACGATGCCGATGATCAGGGATGTGCGGGCGCCGTAGAGCATGCGCGTCAGGAGATCGCGGCCGAGCAGATCGGTGCCGAGGACGAAGGCGCCGCCCGGCGCCATCGGCGCGCCCTGCAGCGTCAGCCCGTCGAAGAGCTGGTCGTTCGGATCGTAGGAGGTCAGCCACGGCGCGGCGATCGCGCCGACGACCGTTACGACGATCAGAACGAGGCCGATCACCGCCAGGGGCCGGCGCAGCAACTGCGCCAGGACGCCGGTCGGCTTTGCGACCACCACGGGCGCCGACGGCTCAGAGACGAGTTCTGCGCTCATCGCGACCTCCCTCTTCGAGTGCCAGGACGCGGCGTGCCGCTTCTTCCATCGTCGTTTGCCAGCTCATGGCGAGCGCCCGCAGCTGGGCATAGGCCCGCTCCTCGCCGACACCGCCGGCGCTGAGCGCCACGGCGGCGCGCACGATGGTCTGGCGTTCGGCAACCCGCCCCTTGAGGCCGCGAACCTCGTCGGCCAGGCTCCGGCGCGCCTCGAATCCCTGCCGGGCGATCAGCAGCGCCGAATAGATGCCGGAATTGGCCACCGGCTTGACGAGGTGCGAGTGCGCGCCGTGCGACAACGCCCATTCGATGCGTCCGGGCGCCTCGGAGCCGATCAGCGCGATCATCGGCATCGGGGCCTCGCCCGGCGTCCACGGAAACTGCGCGTCATAGCCGAGATCGGCGTCGAAGAAGATGAAGTCGGCCGCCAGCGCGTCGGCCGGCAGATCCGGCCAGCATTCGACGGGATCGAGCCCGATCGCCGCCAGCTGGCGAACCAGCGCGGCAGTGGTCGCGTGCGGCGGGTGCAGCACGAAGGCCCTGGCCCCGCCGAGATTGGGGATACGGCTGCGGCGGGTCACGAGACGGCTCGCAGGGAAGGACGCGGGAAGATCCGCGCCGGGTCGTAGCGCGAGAGATAGGGGTCGGGATCGACCCGCTGCGCGCTCTCCTCCACCACGTCGAACCCGCCGTCCCGCACACGACCGATGCGGATCGGCAGGCTGGCATGCTGGGTCTGCGGGTCGATCGCGATTTCGCCGAAGGGCGTGGCGAACCGCCGGCCGGCGAAGTCGGGAATGCGGCGCGCCGCCCCCGCATCGGCAGCAAGGCGGTCGGCAAGGACGAGAACGGCGCTGTAGGCGGCAGCGAAGAAGGACGAGGGCCGGGACGTGAAGGCCGGCTCCGTCGCCGGGCTCGGCCAGGACTTCGCCCTGTCGTGGAAATACGGACCGACGGCCATATGGCCCTCTGCCGCGGCGCCGATCGCCGGCAGCTCGATCTCGGTCAGATTGCAGGAGAGGATCGGGCAGGATGCGGCGGCGAAATGCGGATCTTCCCGCGCCAACTCGTCATAGGCCGCGAAGAAGGCATAGGAGGACGGGCCGATCAGGTGGTTGAGGATGAAATTCGGCCGTGTCGCCCGGATCTCGTCGATCAGCCGGGACACGTCGGTATCGCCGAGCGGCAGATAGCGTTCGCCCAGGATGCGTCCGCCGGCATCGCCGACCAGATCGCGCGCGACGCGATTGGTCTCCCAGCCCCAGATGTAGTTCGAGCCGACCAGGAAGGCGTCGGCGCCGAAGCGCGGCACGACATGACCGAGCAGCGGCACCAGATGCTGGTTCGGGCAGGCATTCATGTAAACGACGTGGTCGTTCGTTTCGAAGCCCTCGTAGGGGCAGGCATACCAGAGTGTCCCGCCGGTCTTCTCCAGCACCGGGATGACCTCCTTGCGGCTCCAGGAGGTGATGCAGCCGATGACATGGCGCGCGCCGCTGTCGCGCAGGATCTCCTCGCAGAGCGGCGCATAGCGATCGACCTGCCCCTCCGGATCGCGCTCGACGGGCACGAATTCGATGCCGAGCGCCGGGTCGCGATTGACCGCCGCGATGGCGCTCAGGGCGCCGGCGCGGCAGGCGTCGGACAGCAACTGGTAGTTGCCGGAGCGCGAGTAGAGAATGCCGATGTCTATGCGTTGCGTCACGTCGATCCCACAAAAAAGCCCCGCCGCCCGTCGACAGGAATCGACGGGCGGGCGGGGCTCGAATGCCGTCCGGCGAACAAGGCCGGTATGTCAGGTCAGCGTAGCAGGGAGCGAGGCCGAGTCAAGCACTTCTGCCTCGCACCGGGCACGCCTATTTTTTGAGCGTGGAGCAACCGTGACGCTGCGAACGGACCGTACAGTCCAGACGGTTCAGCCTTCGACCTCGGGTTCCTCGTAATTGACGATGTCGCCTTCGGGCGCGTTCGAGGCTTCGGATCCGTAGAAGCCGATCACCCCGACTATGATGAAGAGCACGACGCCGATGGCGACGATGATGCCGGTTTTCCCTGCCATGCCGATCTCCCTGGCTTGCGTTTTGCGCAGCAATGCCCCTCCCGGCGGGTGGGTTCCCGGACGCTTAGCCACCGAAGGATAAGGTTCGGCCGGCCGGAGGATGTATCCGTGCGCAACCAGAGGGTTACTGGCGCTTGCGCTTGGTGAAGACGCGTTCGACATGGTGGGTTTCGACGAAGGCGGCGAGACGTTCGGCGATCTCCGGCGGCATCGGCGCGATCTCGACCATCAGATCGCCGATCTCGGTCAGCGACTCCCCCTCGGCCGGATCGGCGGTCACCGAGATGAGCCGGATTCCGGGCTCTTCGTCGGTCAGGGCCAGGGTCACCCAGAGGCCGGGGCTGCCCGAGGTCAGATTGTCGCGGTAATTGCCGGTCTCGACCCGGTGGAATTCCACCGACCGCGTGCCGGCATAGAGCAGCACCGCGTCGCCGTCGTGGCCGAGCACATGGCCGGGCTCGGTGCCGATCGCCTCGGGAATGATCGCCACGATGCGCCAGGCATGGTCGACCCAGGGGCTCTTGGACGGCCGCCGCTCGACCACCACCCCGACGCGAAAGGTCGGCGCGTCCATGCTCACGCCACCTCCGCCGGCGAGCGCAGCGGCAGGCCGACAATGAGGTTCTGCGGCTTCAGCCGCACCACGCCGTCCTTCGGCCTGGCGAGGAACAGCCAGACCGGCCGCGCGCCGATGGCCGGCAGCGCCTCGGCCGGATCGGCGAAGGTCAGGGCGAAGATGCCGATGATCTTCTCCAGATCGGCGGGGGCCACCGTATCTCCACGCCAGACCTGGTTGCCGATCCGGCTGGCCTCGGCATCGAGCCCGACGAACCAGGCCCAGTCGTCGTCATCCACCCGCGCGACCGGCTCGACCTTCACCCGCACCCCGAGGAGATGCGCGATCCAGCGCTCGATCGCCTCGGCAAGGCCGGCCCGCGCCGCCGGACCGGAAGCGAAACTGAGCACCAGCTCGAAGGCTTCGTCGCGGTGGAAATAGGAGGCGGCGTTCTCGGCATCGAGGACGTCGAGTTCACTCACCGCCGGTTCGGCGAACATCGCCAGGAGCGGCGAGGCATGGCGATCCTGCTCCTGCATCTCGACGATCTCGGCATCGGCGAGAAGCAGGGCGCCGTCATGGACGCTTGCCCGCTGCGGCCGAAAAAACAGCTCGGCGGAGCGCAGGACGAACGGGTCCGTGCAGCCATCCAGCGCATTGCGCAGGACGACCTGGGCCAGCTGGTTCACGAACAGATGCGGCGTGCCGGACATGTCGCCGCGCACCAGCGTCAGATAGGCCGCCTCCAGCGTCGGCGCGGCCATGAGCCGGTCGCGGAAGGCGAGCATCACCTGCCAGTTCTCGCGCGCATCCGCATCGTCGAGCCCGGTGATCTCCGCCTCGCTCACCGGACGGCGCGGATCGGCCAAGAGGCTGGCATGCAGCGCCAGCTCGGCGGCGCAGGCCTCGGGCGGCGGCACCAGTTCGGGCCGGGCGAAATAGGCCTTCAGGAATTCGTCGGTCAGCAGCAGATGGCCCGACGCATTGCGGTCGAGAAGCTGATGGCCGCAGGATACCCAGAACTCGCTCATCTCGTCTCTCCAGCGTCCGGGTTCATGGCTGCGTCTTGCCGAGGGTGCGGATGTCGACATGCTCGGCATAGGCGTCGTCGTCCTCGTCGATCTCGACGAAGCCGAAGGCGCGGGAATGGTCGACGGCGCCCTCGCGCCGATGCAGGGTGCGGAAGCGCTCGCGAATGTCGCCATTCTCGACGCTGCGTTGCACCGCCAGCATGGTGTTCACCGGGTGGTCGCAGAGCGAGGCGGCGAAGGCCACCTCTTCCTGCGCCGCCGGCCGGGCGGTGGCGACATCCGGCGCGCCGAGATGGGTCACAAGATGGCGCGCCAGTTCCTCCACCACCGCGTCGCGCTCGGCCTCGCTCGCCTCGCTGACGATCGCCAGGGTCGACCAGCCGAAGCTCGCAACGCCCAGAAGCCCCGAGCGAAATGCCTGGCGCTCCTTGCCCTCGAGCGCCGCGACGTCGCGGTTCCAGAAGCGGAAGGTGCCGCTGACGGCCCATTCGCCGGGTTCGGCCGCGTCCGTGAAGACGAAGGCGTCGGACGGGTCCATGCGGATCGTGCGCGGCAGTTTCAAAGCCATGGGGCCCCCATTGCGGGCGCGCGCCGTAACGGCGGCGTCAAGGCCGCAGCGAGCGGCCGGCGCTTCCCATCGCGCATCGGCCCATCGCTGTCCAGCCGCGCCCGGTCATGCCGATCCGCCGGACGGGAACGCCCTGACGCGGGAAAACGCCGCAGGCGGACCGGCGCATCGGGACCGATGCGGGAGACGCAAAGGCGGTGGCCGCCCGCCTTGCGGGTTCCAGATGGTGACACAAGGCAGCGAAACGAGCCGTGATCGGGCCCGAGGGTCGATGGCGACGACATGAAAAAACCACGTGATACTATTGACTTGCGCCAGTTTAAAATCGTTCTACGCCAACGGTGGACGGTGAGACAACCGGCTGCCTGAAATGCCGTACACGCCCGAAGGATTGCGTCCATCGTGACCGATACGCCAGCCCATACCGGCCCCCGCGACACAGCCGAGGCGGCGCTTGCCGCCCTGCCCCCGGCGCAGCCGCCGATCTTGTCCCTCGTCAGCGACGGCACGATCCTGATCTGCGGCGACGGCGCGGCCGCGATCGATGCGGGCCTGCGGCTGGCGGCGTCCCTCGACGTGACGGTTCTTCTGGACGATGGCGGCCTGACGCGGGTGCCGGACGGCTTGCCGTTTCCGGTGGCGCGCGGCCGCATCGCCAGCGCCAGCGGGCATTTCGGTGCCTATCAGGCGGTGGTGGACGGCTACATGCCGCCGGACGGCATGGCGCTGCCGCGCGACGGCGCGGTGTCGCGCTGCGACGTGATCCTCGATCTCGCGGCTCGGCCGCCGCTGTTTCCCGCCCATGAGGCGCGCGACGGCTATCTGCGGGCCGATGTCGCCGATCCGGCCGCCCTCGACGCGGCGATCGCCGAAGCGTCCGAACTCGTCGGTGAGTTCGAGAAGCCGCAATATATCGCCTTCCGCAAGGAGCTCTGCGCCCATTCGCGTTCGTCGATCACCGGCTGCACCCGTTGTCTCGACGCCTGTGCAATGGAGGCGATCGCGCCGGCCGGCGAGCATGTGACGATCGACGCCTATGTCTGCGCCGGCTGCGGCAATTGCGCCGCGGTGTGCCCGACGGGCGCGGCATCCTACACGCTGCCGACAGTGGACATGCAGCTCGACCGCCTGCGCACGCTCCTGACCAGCTACCGGGCGGCGGGCGGCCGTGACCCGGTCGTCCTCTTCCATGATGGTTATGTCGGTCAGCCGCTCATCGACGCCGCCGGTCCGACGCTGCCGGCCCATGTGCTGCCGATGGCCGTCAACGAGATCAAGCAGATCGGGCTGGAAAGCCTCGCCGCGGCGTTCGCCTACGGGGCGGCCGGCATCGGCATCCTGGCGCGGCGCGCGCCGCGGAACGGCATTGCCACCCTGGCGGGGACCGTCGATCTGGCCGGCGCCTTTGCGGCCGCGCTCGGCTATGGCGAGGATTCCTGCCGGATCCTCCATGCCGATACGCCGGACGAGATGCTCGCCGAACTGGCGGCCCTGCCGCTCGGCCGCGCCGCACCGGCGCCCGCCAGCTTCGCCCCGGCCGGCAGCAAGCGCGAGCTTCTGGAGCTGAGCCTGCGGATGCTGCACCGGGTCGCGCCGGCGCCGGTCGAGCAGGTGGCCCTGCCGCAAGGCGCGCCCTTCGGCAAGGTCCATGTGCAGACCGACGGCTGCACGCTGTGCCATGCCTGCGTGACCGCCTGCCCCACCGGCGCGCTGTCGGCCAGCGAGGACCGGCCGCTGCTGAGTTTCTCCCATGGCGCCTGCGTCCAGTGCGGCCTGTGCGAAGCGACCTGCCCGGAACAGGTCATCACCCTAGAGCCGACGCTCGATTTCGCCGCCTGGAACGCACCGCGGCAGATCCTCAAGGAGGAAGAGCCCTTCTGCTGCATTCGCTGCGCCAAGCCCTTCG
Organism: Aurantimonas litoralis; assembly: GCF_026153195.1. Taxonomy (NCBI): domain Bacteria; kingdom Pseudomonadati; phylum Pseudomonadota; class Alphaproteobacteria; order Hyphomicrobiales; family Aurantimonadaceae; genus Aurantimonas; species Aurantimonas litoralis. The sequence goes on from NZ_JAPFBM010000001.1 coordinate 494,085, forward strand.
GCACGAAGAGCACGATCGAGCGGATCATCGCCAAGCTGGAAGGCAAGCACTGGATGTTCGCCGGCGAGAATGCCCGCCGTCTCGACGCGATCCGCATGTGCGAGGACTGCCGGGTGGAGGCGGTGCTGAACGAGGGGATCGATCCCTATGCCGGCACGGCCCGGCCGAAGCCGCGCCTTGCCGAGGATCATCGGGCGCCGACAGACTTTGACGGCCACCGACATTGATGCGGCCCACACCCTCGACCCGCTCGGATCGCAGGCTAGTTTTCCCTGCGGCAGATCAGGAAGCACGAACAGGACGGCAAGGACGACCGGTTTGAGCAATGATTTCCTCTCCCGCTGGTCCCAGCGCAAGCGCGAGGTCGCCGACGCGGACCGCACGGCCGCCGCCGGAACGGATGCGGGCCCTGACGCCGAGGCCGTCGGCGTATCGCTTGAGCACGCTGCGCCGGACGACGCGCCGCAGCCTGCGGTCGATGCGCCGATCACCGCCGAGGAGTTGGCGGCGCTGCCCGCCCCCGAGGATCTGACCGCCGCGTCGGACATGACGGCGTTTCTGCGCAAGGGGGTCCCGGCCTCCCTGCGCAATCGCGCCATGCGGCGGCTCTGGTCGCTCGATCCCGCCATCCGCGACTATGTCGGTGACGCCAGGGACTATGCCTGGGACTGGAACGTGCCGGGCGGCGTGCCGGTCTCCGGGCCCTTGTCGGCGACGACCGACGTCAAGCAGATGGTCAAGGACATCTTCGGCCGCGAGAAGGCTGCGCCCGTCGAGGCCGAGGCCGAGGCCGCGGAGCCGACTGTTGTGGCGGATCGAAGCGACGCCGCCGAATCGCCGTCCCCCATGACCATGGCGGACGGCACGCAGGCGGGGCCGAACGAGACGGTTTCCGCGGCGCCCGGCCCGCAGGATTCGGCCCTACCGGAAACGCCGGACGCCATGTCCGAAACCGCTGCGGAAACAGCGCAGCAAGCTCCGCGAAACCGGCCGCTGCGACATGGCAGCGCGCTGCCGATTTGAATAGCCGTCAACGAAACTGGAATGGTTCAAAAGAGGCTTGCACAAACCCCGGAACCATCTAGGTTCTCGTTCCAGATCAACGGGTAACCGGACACCCATGAAAGCGCCACGATGACCGACGGGCCTTCCGAACCGAGCGCTCACGACGTTGCCGCAACGGCGACGGCGCCCTTGCGCGCGGCGCTCGATCCGGTCGACCAGTTCCGGGTCCAGCATTACGGCCTTCTCGCCGTTCTCATGGCCCGCGAGCCGAGCGCCGAGACGCTGGCGCTGGTCGCCGGCCTCAGCGGCGACGCGACCCCCCTCGGGCGCAGTCACGCGGCGCTGGCCGAGGCCGCCCGCCGGGCCGATCCGGCGCGTCTGGAGCGCGAGTATTTCGACCTTTTCATCGGCGTCGGCCGCGGCGAACTGGTGCCCTACGGCTCCTATTACCTGACCGGCTTCCTGCGCGAAAAGCCGCTGGCCCGCCTGCGGCAGGATCTCGCGCGGCTGGGCATCGAGCGGTCCCGCTCCCTCGTCGAGCTCGAGGACCATGTCGGCGTCCTCTGCGAGACCATGGCCGGGCTGATCGACGGGCGCTTCGATGCTCCCGAGGGCGCCGCCCGCGACTTCTTCGCCCGCCATATGCAGCCGTGGATGGGCCGCTTCTTCGCGGATCTGGAAACGGCCCGGTCGGCGGATTTCTACCGCTGTGTCGGCCGTGTCGGCCGCAGCTTCATGACAATCGAGACCGAGTCGCAGGCGCTGGTCGCATGACAATGCCGCGAAACGACCGCACGGCCCGCGCGCCGGCAGGGAAATGGGAGACGACCATGGCGACGGACAAGCCTGATCTCAATCGACGCGCCTTCCTTCGCAAAGCCACGGGTGCGGCTGGCGCGGCGACCGCCGTGGCCGTGACGGCGCCGGCCTTCGTCGACGAGGCCGAGGCCTACGATCCGGGGACCGACGAGACCCAACCGAAATATCAGCCCGACAGCCCGGACGTTCAGGCGTTCTACCGGACCAACGGCTACGAAACGCTGCAGGACAAGTGAGGCGGACATGCTCACCAAACGCAAGGCCGGACAGCCCGGCCAATTCTGTTCTTCCGTCTCGTCGACCCGTCCTGCCGGACTCGATCGCCGCGCCTTTCTGAAGCAGTCGGGCCTCGCCGTCGGCGGCCTCGCCGCCTTCGGCACCATGATGCCCGGCGCCGTGCAGAAGGCCGAGGCGGTCAGCGCGCCGATGCCCGGCGTGCCGATCGAGATCAAGAAGAACATCTGCACCCATTGCTCGGTGGGCTGCACGGTGACCGCCGAGGTGCAGAACGGCGTCTGGACCGGTCAGGAGCCGAGCTGGTCGAGCCCGATCAACCGCGGAACCCACTGCGCCAAGGGCGCCGCGATCCGCGAGATCGTGCATGGCGACCGGCGGCTGAAATACCCGCTGAAGCTGGTCGACGGCCAGTGGCAGCGGCTGTCCTGGGAGCAGGCGATCGACGAGATCGGCGACAAGATGCTGGAGATCCGCGAGGATTCCGGCGCCGACGCCATGTATCTCCTCGGCTCGGCCAAGTTCACCAATGAGGGCGCCTATCTGTTCCGCAAGTTCGGCGCTTTCTGGGGCACCAACTCGGTCGACCACCAGGCCCGCATCTGCCACTCCACCACTGTGGCCGGCGTCGCCAACACCTGGGGCTACGGCGCCCAGACCAATTCCTACAACGACATCCGCAACGCCAAGACCATGATCATCATGGGCGGCAATCCGGCGGAAGCGCATCCGGTCGCGATGCAGCACGTCCTGGCCGGCAAGGAGCTGAACCGCGCCAATCTGATCGTCATCGATCCGCGCTTTACCCGCACTGCGGCCCATGGCACCGAATATCTGCGCCTTCGCGCCGGCACCGACATCCCGGTCATCTGGGGCATTCTCTGGCACGTCTTCGAGAATGGCTGGGAGGACAAGGAGTTCATCCGCACCCGCGTCTACGGCATGGACGAGGTCCGCAAGGAAGTCGCCAAGTGGACGCCGGAAGAGGTCGAGCGCGTCTCGGGCGTGTCCGGCGAGCAGCTGAAGCACGTCGCCTATCTGTTCTCGCAGGAACGGCCGTCGACGCTGATCTGGTGCATGGGCGCCACCCAGCACACGGTCGGCACCGCCAATGTGCGCGCCTACTGCACCCTGTGCCTGGCCACCGGCAATGTCGGCAAGCCCGGCACCGGCGCCAACATCTTCCGCGGCCACACCAACGTGCAGGGCGCCACCGATCTCGGCCTCGATGTCACCTCGCTGCCGCTCTATTACGGCCTGACCGAGGGCGGCTGGAAGCATTGGTCGCGGGTCTGGGAAGTCGAATATGAGTGGCTGCAGAGCCGCTTCGACGAGGTCCCGGCCAAGGGCGGGCGCGAGCCGCGCACCCGCAAGGAAAACATGGAGACGCCGGGCATCACCTCGACCCGGTGGTTCGACGCGGTCAGCATGCCGCCGGAGGAGATCGACCAGCGCTCGCCGCTGCGCGGCATGTTCATCATGGGCCATGGCGGCAACACCGTCACCCGCATGCCCGAGATGCTGCAGGCGCTGGAGAAGCTGGAACTGCTGGTGGTCGCCGACCCCCATGCCACCACCTTCGGCGCCATCAAGGGCCGCCGCAACGGCACCTATCTCCTGCCCATCGCCACCTCGCTGGAGACCGACGGCTCGCGCACCGCGTCGAACCGGTCGCTGCAATGGGGCGAACAGATCGTCGAGCCGGCCTTCGAGTCCCGCGACGACTACGCGGTGATCCACGACTTCGCGGTCAAGCTCGGCTTCGCCGACCGGATGTTCAAGAACATCGCCGTGGAAAACAGCAAGGTCTCGGCCGAGGACATCCTGCGCGAGATCAATCGCGGCGGCTTCTCCACCGGCTATTGCGGCCAGTCGCCGGAACGGCTGAAGGCGCATATGCGCAACCAGGACAAGTTCGACCTGGTCAGCCTGCGCGCGCCGGCCGACACGCCGGAAGTCGGCGGCGAATATTACGGCCTGCCCTGGCCGTGCTGGGGCACGCCGGAGATGAAGCATCCCGGCTCGCCGATCCTCTACCGTACCGACGTACCCATCTGGGAAGGCGGCGGCACCTTCCGCGCGCGCTTCGGCGTCGAGCGGAACGGCGAGACGCTGCTGGCCGAGGACTCCTATTCGGAGGGCTCGCAGCTCACCGACGGCTATCCCGAGTTCAATTACGGCATCCTGCGCAAGCTCGGCTGGGATGCCGATCTGCGGCCGGAGGAACTGGCGACGATCCAGCGGGTCGGCGGCGACAAGGTCGACGCGGTGAGCTGGGCGACGGATTTGTCGGGCGGCATCCAGCGCGTCTGCATGGATCACGGCGTCATGCATTACGGCAATGGCAAGGCCCGGGTGGTCGCCTGGAACCTGCCCGATCCGGTCCCGGTACACCGCGAGCCGATCTACACGCCGCGGCCGGACCTCGTCGAGAAATACCCGACCCGGCCCGACGAGCGGCAGTTCCGCATCCCGAATATCGGCTATTCCGTGCAGCAGGCCGCGATCGAGCGGAACGTCGCCGGAAACTTCCCGATCCTGCTCACGTCGGGCCGGCTCGTGGAATATGAGGGCGGCGGCGAAGAGACCCGCTCCAACCGCTGGCTGGCGGAGCTGCAGCAGGAGATGTTCGTCGAGATCAATCCGGCCGACGCCACCGCCCGCGGTGTCGAGGACGGGCAATATGTCTGGGTCTACGGCACGGAGAACGACGCGAAGACGCGGGTGAAGGCGCTGGTAACCGAGCGCGTGGCGCCCGGCGTCGCCTTCATGCCCTTCCACTTCTCCGGACATTACCAGGGCGAGGACTGGCGCGAGCACTATCCGGCGGGCACCGACCCGATCGTGCTCGGCGAATCCGTCAACACCATCACGACTTACGGTTTCGACCCGGTCACCGGCATGCAGGAGACCAAGGTCGTGCTGTGCCAGATCGCGGCGGCATAAGGGGAGCGACAGACAATGGCGCGGCTTAAATTTCTCTGCGACTCCGATCGCTGCATCGAGTGCAATGCCTGCGTGACGGCATGCAAGAACGAGCACGACGTGCCCTGGGGCATCAACCGGCGTCGCGTGGTGACGCTGAACGACGGCAAGCCGGGCGAGCGCTCGGTGTCGATGGCCTGCATGCACTGCACCGACGCGCCCTGCGCGGCGGTGTGCCCGGTGGACTGCTTCTTCACCACCGAGGACGGCGTGGTGCTGCATTCCAAGGATCTGTGCATCGGCTGCGGCTACTGCTTCTACGCCTGCCCGTTCGGCGCCCCGCAATATCCGCGGGTCGGCAATTTCGGCTCGCGCGGCAAGATGGACAAGTGCACCTATTGCGCCGGCGGCCCCGAGGCCGACAGCTCCGAGGCGGAATACGCCAAATACGGCAAGAACCGCATCGCCGAGGGCAAGCTGCCCATGTGCGCCGAGATGTGCTCGACCAAGGCGCTTCTGGCCGGCGACAGCGACATCATCGCGACGATCTACAAGGAGCGGGTCGCCAAGCGCGGCTACGGCACCGGGGCCTGGGGCTGGCAGACGGCCTATCGCGAAACGATCGAGGCCTGAGATGGCGACGATGACCACGCTTCGCACCATCCTCACCGCCGGCGGCCTGGCGCTCGCCCTTCTGGCGACGCCCGTTGCCGCCCAGCAGGGCGACGACAATCTCGCGCCCCAGAGCGACGTCGCGCAGACCGACGGCGCGCAGACCGATCCCAGCGGCCAGAACCCCACTGCCGAGGCGCCGACCGAACAGCAGCTCCTCAACGCGCTGCAGGGCGGCCAGATCAGCGGCCGGGTCAGCATCCCGGACAGCAAGGCCGCGGTGCTCGAGCAGCCCGAGGGGCGCGATTACCAGAGCTTCCATGAAGGCTGGCTGCCGTGGATCGGCGCCATCGCCATCATCGGCATGGTCCTTGCGCTTGCCGCCTTCTACTTCTCGCGCGGCCGGATCATGATCGAGGACAGCCCGGAGGTCGGCCGCAAGCTGCTACGCTTCAGCTTTTTCGAACGGCTGAACCACTGGATGACCGCCACCGCCTTCATCCTCCTGGCGATCACCGGCCTCAACTACGTCTTCGGCAAGCGGCTGCTGTTCCCGCTGATCGGGCCGGACGCCTTCTCGACCTGGAGCTACTGGGCGAAATACGTCCACAATTTCGTCTCCTGGGCGTTCATGGTCGGCCTCGTCTTCATGATCGTCGTGTGGATCAAGGACAATCTGCCGAGCCGCACCGACATTCGCTGGATCCGCGAATTCGGCGGCTTCGTCGGCGACAAGCATCCCCCGGCGCACCGCTTCAATGCCGGGCAGAAGATGATCTTCTGGTCGGTGACGCTGGGCGGCCTCGCCCTGTCGATTAGCGGCCTCCTGATGCTCTTCCCCTTCTCGGTGCTGAACATCGAGGGCATGCAGATCGCGCAATATGTCCATGCCACGGTCGGCATGGTGCTGATCGCCATCATCATCGCCCATATCTATATCGGCTCGCTCGGCATGGAGGGCGCCTACGACGCCATGGGCAACGGCAAGGTCGACCTCGCCTGGGCCCGCGCCCATCACAGCCTCTGGGTCGAGGAAGAACAGGCCAAGACCGCCAAGGGACCGCAGCCGATCCCGCAAACCCACCCGGCGGAGTGAGCACCATGCGCCACAGTCTCATCCTACTCTTCGCCACCACGGCGCTGGCCACGGCGGCCGTCGCTCAGACGGCACCGGAGGCCACCACCCAGGCGCCGGCGGCCACCGAGGCTCCGGCCGCGAACACCCAGCAGGCGCCCGCGCCTGACGGCGCGCAGCCGGCGGAGCAGAATCCGGCCGCCGAGGCTTCACCGGCAGAGCCCGCGGCGAATGCCGGCACCGCGACACCGGCGCCCGGCGCGACCGGCACGGACACGGCCTCGTCCGGCCCCGCCAATATCTGCACCGAACTGGTGGCGTTCCTGACCCCGGCTCCGGCCGAGGACGCAGCCGCCGCGCCCGGCCAGCCGGCAGCCGCTCAGGCGAGCGCTGACCAGGCTCCTGCGGCGCAGGCCGGCGAGACCCAGGCCGGTCAGGCATCGGCGACGCAGACGTCGGCCGAAAGCGGCACGGACCAGGAGCCCGCCGGTGGCGCGGCCTCGGACCAGCCGCAGCAGCAGGCGACAAGCAACGGCGAAGCGGCGGCCGAGAACGAGCAGCAGGCCGCGGGCGTGCCCGACGGCAACCAGTCGGGCTCGGCCCAGGAAGCCTCCAACCAGGCCGGCGCCGCGGTCGAGGCGCCCAGCGACGCCAATGCGCCGGCTCCGAAGGCTGGCAATGCCGACAACGCGCCGCAGACCTCGGGTCTCAGCGCGCCGATCCCCGAGACGCCCGAAGCCACCAAGAAGCAGCCGGACATGACCCTCGCCGAGGGCCAGGCGCTGGCCGACGCCAAAGATATCGCCGGGTGCCATGGCGCGACCCGCGAGATGCGGCGCGCGGGCGTCGACCTGCCCCCGGCGCTGATCGCGCTGGCGGCGCTCGACCTGCAATATCAGCAGAACGCGGCGCCCGCAGCGCCGACGACGGGAGACGCGCGTTGAAGGCCATTCTCATCGGCATCGCGATCGCCGCCGTGATCGGTGTGGTCGCCGGGCTCGTCCTTCCCATGGCGCAGGTCCCGGCCTTCCAGGCCTACGCCACCGACAGCGTCCGGGTCGGCAATCCCGGCGAGAACCTCATCGGCCCCGAATGGGACGAGGCGGCCGAGGACCAGGAACGCCATTGATCCGACGCCCGGTCGCCGTCGCGGCCGGGCGCGGGACACATGCGGCGCATGCGTCGCCTGCCCTGTGGCGCTGCCAACGGTGACCTCCGGGCGGTGAGCTCAGGCAAATCAGCCTAAGACGCGCCCCGCCGTCGAACCGGCCTCCCCTTTTAGCCCCGCAGACGCGGTTGCCTCTCACCTAGGCTAAGCACGACCGGCCGGATCTTGCGCCAGAATACTGTGTGCGAGCGCGGCGATCAGATCGGTGCGGGTGACGACGCCGACGATCCGCTCGTCCTCGATCACCGGCACGGCATCGGTCTGGCTTTCGGCCATCAGATGGAAGAAGGCGGCCACCGGGGTCGTGGGCGCCGCGCGCGGGCATGCCGTATCCATGATGTCTTCCGCCCGCAGGCGCCGCTTCCCTTTGCCGAGCAGCTCCCTCGTATCGCTTCCTCTCAAGACGATCAGGTGGATCTGCAGGATCACGCCGAGGAACCGGCCATCCGCAGTCTGGACGGGGAGCGAGGTGAAGCGGTGTTGCGCGAACAGCGCCGTGATGTCTGCAAGCGAGGCTTCCGGCCCCACCGTGACGAGGTCGCGCGACATGAAGTCGGCAGCGACGGTCGGATCGATCCTGTGGGTCGCGGCCTGCATCTGCGCTGCGCCGATCAATCGCGCCAGATCCTCGACCCCCAGATTGAACGATTGCCGGTATCGCTCCAGGATGTTCGTCAGCTCCGCGCTCGACAGCCCGAGCCGCTCGAACGGTTGGCGATCCACCGTTCCATGCGGGTTCGGGTCGTCGAACTGGCGGAATGGATAGCGCCTGCCGGTCGCCCGCGCGTAGAGGATGGCGATCAGAACCAGGAGCGCCGTGCCGATCGCGACCGGCGTGAGGGCGAACCAGAACCCCAGTTCGGCGATGGCCTCCGGATTCATCGCCGCCGTCATCGCGACCGCGCCTGCCGGTGGATGGACGGCGCGGCACAGGATCATCGCCGTGATGGCCAGGCCGACGGCGAGCGCGATGCGCAGGGCCGGATCGGCGACGAGAAGGCAGACCGCGACACCCACCAGCGCGGCGATCGTATTCCCGCCAATCGCCGACCACGGCTGCGCCAGCGGGCTGTTCGGAACCGCGAAGAGGAGGACCGAACTCGCACCGAACGGAGCGATCAGGTACAGACCGAGTTGCAGATCGACAGTCGGCACCAGCACCAGCAGGGCGCACAATCCGAGCCCGATGAAGGCCCCGGTTCCGGCCCGAACGGCTTCCATGGGTGTCGTCTTCGGCACGGCCGGGCCGAAGGATTTCAGGAATGACGGCATCACGGTCCTTCATGGGTTGAAGCGACCGGGATCGCAGGCGCCGTCCGCCCCGGCAAGGGATGGAATTTCGCCCGATGCGCCAAGTGTGCAACGCCATGCTTTCGACGGCGCCCCGAGCGCTCCCCACTGCGTCAGCTCTCTTGAGCCGTCTCACGACGCGGTCGGCCTGCCGCGGCAAGGGCGGTGCAAAACCGGGCCGCGACCGCGGTTTCCGGAACCAGTGAGATCACCGAAACCCGGTGCTTATGGGAGTCCCCCGGCTGACTGCGAGGGAGCGCATTCAAGGGACCGCCGGCGGCGAACCACCGTGAATGCCCGAAGACCTCATTTTTCGTCAGAACAGGTGCCTTCGCGACGATCGCAGCCATCGGCGCACCGCATGGTCGGCCGCTGGCGGCGTTCGCTGTCACGCCAGCGCATCCAGCCCTGCCCGCACGGCATCCGGGTCGGGGACCGCAGCTTCCACAGCCGCCTGGGTCTCGTGCCAGATCGGCACCGCCTCCGCGAGGACGGCCCTCCCCTCCTGCGTCAGCGAGAGCAGCCTCGCCCGTCGGTCGGCGGGATCCGGGGTCACCGTCAGAAGGCCGCGTTTCTCGAGGGGCTTGATGTTCGCCGTCAGGGTGGTGCGATCCATCGCCAGAAGCTCGGCGACGGAACCGAGCGTCGGCGGCTTGGGGCGATTGAGCGACATCAGCAGGGAGAACTGGCCGCTGGTGATCCCAATGGAGCGGAACGCCTCGTCGAAACGCCGCGCCATGGCGCGCGCCGCGCGCTGCGCCCGCAGGCAAAGACAATGATCCCGGACCAGAAGCGTGGTCTCGTAGGGTACGGGTGTCGGCGAATCGCTGAACGTTGACATAACCTCTATATGTTGATATCAACGTTTTAGTCAAGCAGATAAGCGGCGGCGCCGGCTTGGATCCGGTCTGTGGATCAACGGGAAGCGCCGTGCCGATACCAACCGTCAGGTCAACACGACGCCGGGTCGTGCACGACCCGGCAAGGCTTGAGGACGCGACCATGCAGAATTCCACCATCGGCGTGACGGCCTATGACTGGGTGCCGTCCTTCGCCCAGGGACTGGTCCGCGATCTGCGCGTTCGCTGGGCGCTGGAAGAAGCCGGGCTGGCATACAGGCCGATCATTCTCGAACAGGGGTCGCAGCGCGGCGCGGACAATATTGCCCGTCAGCCCTTCGGCCAGGTTCCGGCGATGGAGATCGACGGGCAGGCCATGTTCGAATCCGGGGCCATCGTCTGGCGGATCGCCGAGGCGAGCGACAGGCTGCTGCCGTCCGATCGGCACCAGCGCGATCTCGCCCTCTCCTGGATCTTCGCCAGCCTGAATACGATCGAGCCGCCGATTGCAGCGCTTGTCGATCTCGACTTCTTCGCCGGCGACGCCGATGCGGCAGCGAAGCTGCGCGCCGGCGCCATCAAGTCCGTCGACAAGCGTCTTGGGCAGCTTCAGGCAGCGCTCAGCGATCGCGACGGCCTCCTCGGCGAGTTCTCGGTGGCCGATTTGATGATGACGGCGGTCCTGCGCATTCCGCGCCACACCGACATTCTCCAGAATTTTCCAGCGCTCGACGCCTATGTCGCGCGCCACACGGCGCGTCCGGCCTTCCAGAAGGCCCTCGCCGATCAGCTCGCCCCGTTCCGGGAGAATGCGGCGCGCTACGAGCGCGCGGCCTGAGCTTGAGGATTTCGGACAGGGGACGCCCTGCATCGCGTGCGGTTTCAAGACGGGAGAGAAAGAGGGTCGAGATGCGCCAGATCACGGCAGGCCTGTTCCAGTCGATGGACGGCGTCGTCCAGGCACCGGGTGGCCCCGACGAGGACCGCAGCGACGGTTTCTCGCTCGGCGGCTGGATCGTGCCCCATGCCGGCGAGACGGTCGGGGGCTTCATCGACACGATCTTCGACGGGGAGTTCGACCTGCTGCTCGGCCGAAGGACCTACGACATCTTCGCCGCTCACTGGCCCCGCGTCACCGGTGACGCCTTTGCCGACAAGTTCAATCGCGCCGCGAAATACGTCCTCACCTCGTCGCGCGAGCCGCTTGCCTGGGCCAACTCCCATGCGCTGCCGGACATCGATGCGGTGGCGGCCCTCAAGCGCACCGATGGCCCGAAGCTGATCGTCCAGGGCTCCGCCACGCTGTACCCGGCGCTGCTGTCGGCCGGCCTCGTCGACCGGCTCTATCTGATCACCTTCCCGCTGATCCTCGGCCGCGGCAAACGGGCCCTGCCGGGCGCAGCCCCCGGCGCTTGGCGCCTTCTGGAACACAGCGTCTCGGAAGGCGGCGCGATCATCGCCGTCTATGCCCCGGCCGGTGCCGTGGCGACGGGCTCCTTCGCGCTCGACGATTGAGGCCGCCCGTGCTGACGCTCTTTTTCCACCCGTTCTCGTCCTACTGCCAGAAGGTGCTGATCGCCCTCTACGAGAATGCCACGGCCTTCGAACGCCGCATCCTCGGCCCCGACGATCCGGCGGCGATGGACGAACTGCGGGCGATGTGGCCGATCGGCAAGTTTCCCCTCCTGTTCGATGGCGGTGACACGGTCGTCGAGGCCTCGATCATCATCGAGCATCTGGGGCTTCGTCACCCCGGCCCGGTCGCCCTGCTCCCCGCCGATCCGGTCGCAGCGCTCAAGGTCCGGTTCTGGGATCGCTTCTTCGACAATTACGTCGCCACACCGCAGCAGGCGATCGTCCTCGACGCGTTGCGTCCGGACGGCAAGCGCGATCCCGAGGGCGTCCGCATCGCACGAGAGGCTCTCGACGCGGCCTATGCGTATCTCGACGGGCGGATGGCGGATCGCGACTGGGTCGCCGGCGACAGCTTCAGTCTGGCGGACTGCGCCGCCGCGCCCCAGCTCTTCTATGCCGACTGGACCCACCCGATTGCCGAGCGCTTCGCCCATGTGCGCGCCTACCGCAATCGCCTGAACGCCCGACCGTCCTTCGCCCGTTGCATCGACGAGGCCCGCCCGTACCGTCCACTCTTTCCGCTCGGGGCACCGGAGCAGGACTGATCGCCACGGCCGGAACGGGTCCGTCGCGACCGCTCTCGGCATGTACCAACGCCATCGGCCCTAGCCGGCGAGGACAGGGCATATGGGACCCTGGAAAGGCGTGCCTTTCCTATGGAGACGGAGGAGATGAGGATGGCCAACCCCGCAGGAACACCGATCTGGTACGAGCTCCTGACGCCCGACCCGGACGCGGCGCAGGACTTCTATACCCATGTCGTCGGTTGGACGATTGCGCCTTCGAACCATCCAGGGATGGATTACCGCATCATCTCGGCGCCGGACGGCGTGCCCGTCGCGGGACTTCTGAAGCAGCCGGACGGGATGACGGCCGGCCCAGTATGGTTGAGTTATCTTGCCGTTGCGGACGTCGACGCCGCGGTCGATGCCATCGAGAGGGCCGGCGGCGCAACGCATATGCCGGCGATGACGATCGACGGCGTCGGCCGCATGGCCCTGGTCGCGGACCCGCAGGGCGCGACGCTCTATGTCATGCGCGGAGAGAGCGCCGAAGACAGTCTGGCCTTCCGGCAGGCGGAGGAGGCAACGCCCGGCCATGCCGTGTGGAACGAACTTTCGGCACGAGACCCGGAAGCTGCCCTCGACTTCTACGCCGCAGCGTTTGGCTGGCGCCAGGACGGTGCGATGCCGATGGGGGAACTTGGCGACTACCGTTTCGTGTCTTGCGGAACGACGCGTCTCGGCGCCATCATGGGCGAGGTGCCGAACGGCCGCATCGGCTGGCAGTATTACTTCATGGTGCCCGACATCGATGCCGCTGAGCAGCGCCTCGCGTCGGCTGGCGGCAAGACGGTACAGGGGCCCGACGAAATCCCTGGCGGCTCGTTCTCGCTGGTCTGCGAAGATCCTCACGGCGCCCGCTTCGGGCTGGTCGGCTCCGGCGGCGCGAGCCGGAGGAAGGAGGATCCGATCTGACGAGACGGTCTATTTCAGCGAACCGAACCGCCTGAGCACTGCCCAGCTGCGCAGATCCCACAGGGCCTTGCCGGTCGCGGCTAGGACGAGCGCGGAGAGGACGACCTTCGAAACCGTGCCCATCGTGCCCTCGATCAGCAGCGCATGGACGACGCTGCCGACGACGACCACGCTCGCCAGCGCCGTATGGGCGAACCGCCAGACCGACGGTCGCAGGCGCAGCGTCCGGCGCAGGGCGGCCAGCAGGGCCGCCGCGAACAGCGCCCACATGGCGATGACGCCCCAGTCGGAAAACGGCGTCGGCGAGGTGAAGAGCAGCGCATCGACGACATCCGGCGGGCTCGTCAGCCAGAGCCCGGCCACATGGGCGACGATGGCGGCAACAAGGGCCGTCCCGACCCAGCGGTGAATGCGGCGCCCGTCCCGCATGCCGATGCCGGGCAGATAGCCGGCCGCCAGAAGCGGCTGAAGAAGGAGCAGCCCCATCGCCACGATCCCGGCAAAGCCGGCCGCGATATAGATCCCGCTGCGATAGGCGAGATACTCGCTCGTCGCCGCAATGGCGACCGGGCCGAGAACCACGACGGCCAGCGCCGACCAGCCGAGAACGGCCCGGATGGACAGCGTCATGGAGTCAGGCCGGCTGCAGGACGAAATCGGCGCTGAGGCTCGTATCCTTGGGGCTGGACATGACCGGCCGCAGGAAGACCGTCTCGAAATCGGGATCGTCATAGGCCAGATGGCCGTGCGCCTGGCCGAATGCGGGCACGATCTGCGGCATTTCCAGCCGGAACGTGCCGTCGGGACCCGTGAGCGTCGCTCCATGGCTTTCCGGATCGCGCTCGTAGGCCTCGGTCGTATGGGCCCAGATCTGGATGCGGATGCCTTCGAGCGGCGCACCGTCGCCGGCCCGGCGCACGCGGCCCGACATCCAGAAGCCGCCCTTGCCGATCCGTTCGACGACCGGCGCGCCGGGACGATAATTGTTCGAGCCGCCGCGCATGGAGGGGGTCGGCGCAAGGCCCTGTGCCCGCGCGGGAACAAGCAGGCCAGACATGCCACTTGTCACCAGGGCACCGCCGAAGGCGACGCCGGCCGCCAGCATCGTTCTGCGGTTCAGACGGGTTCGAGACAAGGCAGCCTCCCAGTCGCTTCGGCAGACGACACGGTCGTCCCTCAAGATCGCGGATCGGACGCGACCGTCCGCGGATCGCTCAACGCGGCATCGCTCACCAACGCCGCGCGTCGCCCTTGAAATGGCGACCGCGCCAGGCCGAAGCAAGTCGGCACGCTTCACAAAGCGCTGAGGTGACCTTCAGGTCGCAGGCATCATCGCCTTCCGGTCTGATCGCGCGCCCGGCCCTAGCTGCTGAATTGCAGGCTGCTGGTCTTCTGCAGGTTGGCCTGGGTGAATTCCATGAAGGCGCGGACCTTGGCGGAAACGTTGTTGCGCTCGGGATAGACGCCGTAGATGTCGGCGTCGACCTGGGCATAGCGCGGCAGCACCAGTTCCAGCTTGCCCTCGCGGATCAGCCGGACGATGTCCCATTCCGACCGCAGCATGATGCCGTGGCCGTCGATCACCCATTGCAGGGCGATCTCGCCGTCATTGCTGGACAGGCGCCCCTTCACCTTGATCGACTCGGTCAGCTGTCCGCGCTGCAGGCGCCAGACGTCGTAGATCTGGTTGTGCTGGCGCAGGACGATGCATTCGTGGTCGGTGAGATCGTGCAGCCGCTGCGGGCGGCCGTATCTCTCCAGATAGCTCGGCGCCGCGCACAGGAAGCGCCGGTTGCGATGCAGCCGGCGGCTGATCAGCCGCGAATTCGGCGGGCTGCCGAAGCGCACCGCGAAGTCGTAGCCCTCCTCGACCAAATTGATCGGCGCATCGGTCAGGACGAGCTGGGCCGAGATGTCGGGATATTCCCGCGCGAATTGCGACACGATGGGCGCGATGAACTCCCGCCCGAAGCCGAAGGTCGCGTTGATCCGCAAGAGCCCCTGCGGCTTCTCGCCGGCCGAGCGGATACGGTTTTCCAGGCTCGCAATGTCCTCGAGGATCGCGGCGCTCTCGTTCAGGAACGTCTCGCCCTCGCTCGTCAGGCTGACCCGGCGCGTCGTCCGGTTCATCAGCCGCACGCCCAGCCGGTTCTCGATCTTGGCAAGCCGCTTGCTGACACCCGAGGTCGACAGGTTCAGTTCGAGCGCCGTCTCCGAGAAGCTGGCCTTGCGGGCAAGAAGCGCGAAGAAGGCAAGGTCACTGTCCATGGATTGTGTCCGTCAGTGCAATAATCATTTTCCATATTCGATATTATCCCTTCTCCATCATCAATTACAGTGACCGTGATCGAAGCGACAGGAGGGTCGTCGATCGACAGGTCCGGCTTGCCGGGCCGGCCCGGTGGAGGAGCGGGTCGAGGAGAGAGGGACGCGGTGCACGGCGCCGCCCCGAATCCCGCAGCTCCATCGCAACAGTCCATCGCTGGC
This sequence comes from Aurantimonas litoralis, assembly GCF_026153195.1. Lineage (NCBI taxonomy): Bacteria > Pseudomonadati > Pseudomonadota > Alphaproteobacteria > Hyphomicrobiales > Aurantimonadaceae > Aurantimonas > Aurantimonas litoralis. The sequence goes on from NZ_JAPFBM010000001.1 coordinate 509,652, forward strand.
GTCGCGGGCATAAAGCCGCGCCGACGGTGCCAACGCTTCGACGAGCGCAGGCGATGAGCGCCGGTGCTCCATTTCGAATTGGGAGGTTCTCATGAAGTTCACCGCGATCGCACTCGCACTGCTCGCCAGCACGGCTACGGCCAGTTTCGCCCAGACCGCCGGCGACTATCCGACCAAGCAGGTCGACTACATCATCCCCTTCAATGCCGGCGGCGAATCCGACGTGTCGGCGCGCTTCCAGCAGGCGAGCTGGGAGAAGATGTTCGACCAGCAGCTGATCATCCAGTACATGGCCGGCGCCGGCGGCGCCCAGGCCTGGTCGCAGCTCAACGGCCTGCCCGACGACGGCTACACCATCATGGGGATCAACCTGCCGCACACGGTGCTGCAGCCGATGGAGAAGGACATCGGCTACAAGACCGAGGACCTGACCCCGGTCAATTACTTCCACTACACGCCCGACGCGATCTTCGTGCCGAAGGACAGCGAGTTCCAGACGCTCCAGGACCTGATGGACTACGCCAAGGAAAACCCGGGCATGGTCACCTTCAGCGGCTCGGGCTCGAACTCGTCCAACAACCTCGCCCAGGCCCGCTTCGACGGCCTGACCGGCCTGACCACGACCTATATCCCGTTCTCGGGCACCGGCCCGGCGGTCACCGCCGTCCTCGGCAGCCAGACCATGGCCGGCTTCAACTACGCCACGTCGGGCGTCAATCAGGGCGACGCCCTGCGCATGCTGGCCGTCGCCTCCGAAGAGCGCCTGCCGGTCTTCCCGGACGTGCCGACCTTCACCGAGCTCGGCATCGATCTGGTCGGCGGCGCCTATCGCGGCGTCGCGGTGCCGAAATCGACCTCCGAGGAGATGCGCAAGGCCGTCTCGGACGCCGTCTCCAAGGTCAATGCCGACCCGGACTTCGTCAAGAAAATGGAAGATGGCGGCTTCGTCCTAACCGACATCCCCTACGAGAAGATGCAGGACTTCGTCGCCGAGAAGACCGAGGAATACGCGGCCGGCGCCGAACAGCTCGGCATCGTGAAGAAATAACGGATCGGGCCAGGCCACCCCATGCAGCTCTTCGAGTACTTCCTCGACGCACTCACGCCGCTCAATCTGCTCCTCGCCCTCGTCGGCGTGGTGCTCGGCACGGTGATCGGCGCCCTTCCGGGCCTGTCAGCGACCATGGCGGTGGCCGTCCTCGTCCCCTTCACCTTCACGATGGATCCCGCCTCGGGGCTGATCGCCCTGGGCGCCATCTACACCGGCGCGATCTATGGCGGCTCCTACGCCGCAATCCTGGTCAACACGCCGGGCACGCCGTCGGCGATCGCCACGACCTTCGACGGCTACCCCATGGCAAAGAAGGGTGACGGCGGCCTCGCCGTCACCCTCGCCACCCTCGCTTCGGTCTTCGGCGGTCTCGTCGGTGGCCTGTTCCTGCTGTTCCTGTCGCCGCCCCTCGCCCGCGTGGCGCTGGCCTTCGGTCCGCCGGAATATTTCTGGCTGGCGATCTTCGGCCTGACGCTCATCTCGGCGCTGTCCGTCGGCAACACCATCAAGGGCCTCATCGGCGCCTGCCTCGGCCTGCTCATGTCGATGATCGGCGTCGCCGTGGTCGGCGGCGACATCCGCTACACAATGGGCACCAACGTGCTCCTGGGCGGCATCGACATCACCTCGGCGCTGATCGGCCTCTATTGCGTGCCCGTCGTCATCGACCTCGTGGCGACCCGTGCCCAGCACCTGACCGTCGAGGACGATCTGAAGGGCATTCGCCTCAGCGAAGCCCTGTCGATCAGCTGGGCGCGCAAGTTCAATGTCGTCCGCAGCTCGGTCATCGGCACGGTGATCGGCATCCTGCCCGGCGCCGGCGGCTCGATCGCCGGCCTCGTCTCCTATTCGGAAGCCCGGCGCGCCTCCAAACATCCCGAGCGCTTCGGCCAGGGCGAGCCGGACGGCGTCATCGCCACGGAGTCTGCCAACAATGCCACGGTGGGCGGCGGCTTCATCCCGACGCTGGTGCTGGGCATTCCCGGCACCCCGCCCGATGCCATCATCCTCGGCGCGCTGCTCGTCCAGGGCATCAAGATCGGCCCGACGCTGTTCACCGCCCAGGGCAACATCGTCTACACCTTCATCTTCGGCCTGCTGATCGCCACCGTGCTGATGCTGCCGGCGGGCCTCCTGATCGGCAAATATGCCTATCGCTCGATCATCGCGATCCCCAAGCCGCTGCTGGTGCCGACCGTCGCCTTCCTGACGATCATCGGCAGCTTCGCGATCCACAGCAACCTGCACGACACCCAGACCATGTTCGTCCTGGGCATCCTCGCCTGGATCCTCAACCGCTTCGGCTTCACCCCGTCGCCGATCGTGCTGGGCCTGGTCCTCGGCCAGATCGCGGAACAGGGCTTCGTCCAGAGCTATCTCATCGGCAATGCCCAGCAGGCCGTCCTCGGCATCTTCTTCGGCCGCCCGATCAGCATCGCGATCATCGCCGGTGCCCTCCTGACGCTGCTCTACCCGCTGCTGTCCTCGTATCTGGCGAAGCGTCGCACCCTGAAGACGGTACCGGTGGATGCCGTGGAAGACGCCGCCCCGGTGCAGACCGTCTGGCGCGACGTTCCGAGCATGGCCTTTGGCGGCCTCTTCGCGGCGATCGGCATCGCCGCCGTCATCGGCACCGGCGACATGACCCCGATGGGCTCGGTGTTCCCGACGACCATCGCGGCGGCGCTGGCAGTCCTGTCGCTCATGCTGATCGTCCAGCACATGCGCCGGCCGGTGGCGCCCTCTATCGCAGAGGGCGGCATCGATGCCGACGGCGCGGCGCTGAAGCCCGCGCGCGAGCCGGTGGGCTGGCGCCGCATCGCCGCGACGGTCGCCATCGGCATCTGGATCGCAGCGATGCCGCTGCTCGGCTTCACCGCCGCCGGGCTTCTCGGTTTCGCCCTCCTGATCGCGGTGGCGTCCTGGGAAACCCCGAACGGGCGCACGATGGCAATCTACGCCGCGGTTTCGGTGGCCATCGTCCTCGGCTTCTACCTGTTGATGGCCAACGTCCTGCTGATCCGCATGCCACAGGGACTGTTCTTCTAAGGGCTGGCAACGCGGCGCCGGCATCCCGCGAACGGCGGCTGCGGCCGCCGGCCGGAGACCTGCGCCGCCGCGCCAGCGTGACACCCCAACCCGACGCGGGCTCAAGCGAGCGCCGCGACCCGATCCATCAGACGAAAGGGATCCTCCCATGAAGCACTACAACATCGCCGCGATTCCCGCCGACGGCATCGGACCGGAGGTCATCGCTGCCGGGCTGCAGGCGCTCGAGGCGCTGGCGCGCCGCGACGGCAGCTTCCAGATCGACGTCACCAGCTTCGACTGGGGCTCGGACTATTACCGCAAGCACGGCGTCATGATGCCGGCCGACGGCACCGACCAGCTCAAGCCTTTCGACGCGATCTTCTTCGGCGCGGTCGGCGCGCCGGACGTGCCGGACCACATCACCCTGTGGGGCCTGCGCCTGCCCATCTGCCAGGGCTTCGACCAGTACGCCAATGTCCGGCCGACCAAGATCCTGCCGGGCATCAGCTCGCCGCTCGCGGGTGTCGGCCCGGGCGATCTCGACTGGGTGATCGTGCGCGAGAATTCCGAGGGCGAATATTCCGGCCATGGCGGCCGCGCCCACAAGGGCCTGCCGGAAGAGGTCGGCACCGAGGTGGCGATCTTCACCCGGGTCGGCGTCACCCGCATCATGCGCTACGCCTTCAAGCTGGCCCAGTCGCGCCCGCGCAAGCTGCTCACCGTGGTCACCAAGTCGAATGCCCAGCGGCATGGCATGGTGATGTGGGACGAGATCGCCGCCGAGGTCGCGACGGAATTCCCGGAAGTGACCTGGGACAAGATGCTGGTCGACGCGATGACCGTGCGCATGACGCTGAAGCCCCAGAGCATCGACACGGTCGTCGCGACCAATCTGCACGCCGACATCCTGTCCGATCTTGCCGGCGCGCTGGCCGGCAGCCTCGGCGTCGCGCCCACCGCCAACATCGACCCGGAGCGCCGCTTCCCCTCGATGTTCGAGCCGATCCACGGCTCGGCCTTCGACATCACCGGCAAGGGCATCGCCAATCCGGTGGCGACCTTCTGGACCGGTGCGCAGATGCTCGACCATCTCGGCGAGAATGCCGCCGCCGCCCGGCTGATGCAGGCCGTCGAGAAGGTCACCGGCGAGGGCATCAAGACCCCCGATGTCGGCGGCACGGCCACCACGCAGGAGGTGACGGACGCGGTCTGCGAGGCCATCCGCGCCTCCAACATCTGAGGGCGGCGAACCTCAAGCGTCTCGGGGGGGCGACCCGTGCGTTGCCGCGCCGAGACGATCGTTACGGGAAGGCGGCGACCGCTGCCCCCTTCCCGTCCTGTCCCGATGCGACAGGCAGCACCATCAGGGCAGCGCCGCCCAGGCCGCCTCGATCGTCGCCCCCTGCCGGCCCTTGTGCCGGTAGAGCCGGATCTCGATCGGGATCGGCACGGCGTCCGACGCGACGCGAACCAGCGTTCCCGCCTCCAGACTGTCTTCGGCAAGGGTCATGGGCAGCCACGCCAGCCCCTCGCCAGACCGCGCCATCGTCAGAAGCGTCGCGGCGAGATGCGACGTGAACACTTGTTCGATCCGGCCGGCCGAACGCTCCTTGCGCCAGACGGCCGCGATGATCCGGCCGAGGCCGGACGGCTCGCTGTAGCCGAGGTAAGGCGCCGGGCACCCGGCATCGAGCGACCAGAGCGGCTTGCCCTCGCCATCCGGGGCGCTGACGAGGACGAGGCTGTCCGACCCGACGACCATGCTGTCGAACTGACCCGGCTCGAACTGGCTGCGCATGGCCGGGTGATGATGACAAAGCATCAGCGACGCCTCGCCCCGCAGCATGATCTCTTCACAGGCCATCATGCTGTCGGAGACGAGGTTGAGATTGCCGCGCCCGAACAGCGCCTCGTTGCCCCGGATCCAGCGCGGGAAGAAGGTGAAGGACAGAGCGTGCGTCGCCGCGATCGTCAGGACACCGGCGTCGATGCCGGCCGCAGCCCGCGTTTCCTGCCGCAGTCGCTGGATATCCCGGCTCAGCATCGCCGCCTGCGCTTGGAAGACGGTGCCGGCCGCCGTCATCGCGACATTGTGCGTCGTGCGGGTGAACAGGGGCGTGCCGACCCAGGTCTCGAGGGCCCGGATGCGGCGGCTGAAGGCCGGCTGCGTGATGTGCCGCCGTTCCGCCGCGCGTGAAAAGTTCAGCTCGGATGCGAGGACAAGAAAGTCATCGAGCCAGATCGTCTCCATCGGCAATGCCCAATCGGTATGACCACAGACCGATCTAGCATTGGCCTTTGCCCCCGGCCAGCGCTACCGACGGTCCAGCCGAACACGCCAGAACCGGAGCTTTGCCATGCGTATCGTCGACGTCGTCGAGGTCACCAAGCCGATCGCCTCGCCGATCCGCAACGCCTATATCGACTTCACCAAGATGACGACGAGCCTCGTCGCCGTCGTCACCGACGTGGTGCGCGACGGCCGCCGCGTGGTGGGCTACGGCTTCAACTCGAATGGCCGCTACGGCCAGGGCGGCCTGATCCGCGAGCGGTTCCGCGATCGCATCCTCGAGGCCGACGGCGCGTCGCTGATGAACGACGCAGGGACCAATCTCGATCCGCACCGCATCTGGGCGACGATGATGATGAACGAGAAGCCGGGGGGCCACGGCGAGCGGTCCGTCGCGGTCGGCACGGTCGACATGGCGGTCTGGGACGCGGTCGCCAAGATCGCCGGCAAGCCGCTGTTCCGGATGCTGGCCGAGGAGAAGGGCCGCGAGGCCGATCCGCGCGTCTTCGTCTACGCGGCCGGCGGCTATTATTATCCCGGCAAGGACAATTCGGCGCTGCGCAGGGAAATGCGCAGCTATCTCGATCGCGGCTACACGGTCGTGAAGATGAAGATCGGCGGCGCCTCGCTGGACGAGGATCGCGGCCGCATCGAATCCGTCCTCGAAGAGCTCGGATCGCAGGCGCGCCTCGCCGTCGACGCCAATGGCCGCTTCGACCTGGAGACGGGCATCGCCTACGCCAAGATGCTGCGGGAGTATCCGCTGTTCTGGTACGAGGAGGCCGGCGATCCGCTGGACTATTCGCTGCAGGCGGCGCTGGCGGAGTTCTATCCGGGACCGATGGCAACCGGCGAGAACCTCTTCTCGCACCAGGATGCGCGCAATCTCCTGCGCTATGGCGGCCTGCGCCCGGATCGCGACTGGCTGCAGTTCGACTGCGCCCTCTCCTACGGCCTCGTCGAATACCAGCGCACGCTCGAGGTCCTCGCCCAGTTCGGCTGGTCGCCCTCGCGCTGCATTCCGCATGGCGGGCACCAGATGTCGCTGAACATCGCCGCCGGCCTCGGCCTCGGCGGAAATGAGAGCTACCCGGACCTCTTCCAGCCCTATGGCGGCTTCCCGGATGGTGTGACGGTGGAGGACAGCCACATCGTCATGCCCGAACTCCCGGGCATCGGCTTCGAGGGCAAGTCCGATCTCATCAAGGTCATGCGCGACCTGGCGGAGTAAGGCCGAAGGGCGGGAAGGCATGCAGCTTGTCGGCCGTTCGTTGGGAACGCTGCGTCTGCCGTGCCTTCCCCGCGTTTTCAGGCACCGCTGGGGGCGATGCCATGGGTCCGGGGTCCGGTCGCGCGCATGGGGGTTGCTCGCGGGCCCGGCCCCCGGTTCCGGCCAACTCAGCTGAAGAGCATGCCGCCGTTGATGTCGACATTCGCGCCCGTGACGAAGGACGCCTCGTCGCTGGCGAGGAAACAGACCATGTTGGCGACGTCTTCCGACCGGCCCTGGCGCTTCAGCGGGGTTGCAGCCTCGACGTTCTTGCGCACTTCGGGCTTGGTGAAGATGTTGTGGAAGTCGGTGTCGATCATGCCGGGGCACAGCGCGTTGACGCGAATGTCCGGGCCGAGTTCCTTGGCGAGGCCGCGGGTCATCGCCATGATGGCGCCCTTGGAGGTGGCGTAGGCGACCGCCCCCGGTCCGCCGCCGTCGCGGCCTGCCTGGCTCGCGATGTTGACGATGGCGCCCTTGCTCATGTGGGCGAGAACCGCCTTGGTCATCAGGAAGGTGCTGGTGACGTTCAGGTCCATGACGGCCTGCCAATGTTCGAGCGGCATCTCGCCGAAGGTCTTGCGGGCGATCAGGCCGCCGGTGTTGTTCACCAGGATGTCGACCGTGCCGTAGGTCTCGACCGCCTTGGCCACCAGCGCGTCGACGCCGTCCGGCTTGCTCAGGTCGCCCTGCACCGCGATCGCCTGACCGCCGGCAGCCGTGATCGCGTCCACCGTGGCATGGGCGCGGTCGGCGCTGGCGAAATAGTTGATGACGACGTTGGCCCCTTCCCGGGCCAGTCGGATCGCGCAGGCGCTGCCGATATCCCGGCCGCCGCCCGTCACGATTGCTGTCTTGCCACTCAGTGTCATCTTATCTTCCTTCTGTTCGTGCTGCGTGCAGCGATGTGTTCGTTGAACCGAACCGGCGCCGGGGCGCCCGGCACGAGGGGTTTCTCATACGCCGTTCGCGCTGGCGTCTGACGGGCGATCAGCCCCCGCATCCCGCGACCGCGAGACCCCGGCGCCGACAGGTCTGTCGGCCCGGAGCTGCGCCTCGTCAGTTGAGCAGCGAGGGAAGCCAGAGCGAGATGCCCGGCACGTAGGTCACCAGCAGCAGGGCGGCGAGAATGGCGAGGTAGAAGGGCCCGATCGTCCGCATGGCCGCTTCCAGCTTGATCCGCCCGACCGCGCAGCCGACGAACAGGCAGGTTCCCACCGGCGGCGTGCAGAGCCCCAGGCCGAGATTGATCAGCATCATGATGCCGAACTGCGTCGGGTCCATGCCGAGGCCCTTGGCGATCGGCAGGAAGATCGGCGTGCAGATCAGGATCAGCGCGGCCATGTCCATGATCATGCCGAGAACCAGCAGGATCACGTTGATCATCAGGAGGATCATGATCGGGTTGTCGGAGATCGAGACCAGCAGCATGCTGAGCTTGGTGGGCACCTGGTAGAGCGCCAGGAGATAGGCGAAGGAGCTGGCGAAGGCGATCAGGATCATCACCATGGCGGTCGTGCGAACGGCACTTGCGAGGGCGATGAGGAAGGAATTCAGCGTCAGGCTGCGATAGTAGAAGGCCGTCAGGAGGACCGCATAGATCGCGCCGAAAGCGCCGGATTCGGTGACCGTGAAGACGCCCGAGAGCGTTCCGCCGACGATGATGACCGCCGTCATGAAGCCGGGAATGGCATCGGCCGCCGTCCGGCCGACGACGCCCCAGCCCGGAAACGGCTCGGCCGGGTAATTGTGCTTCACAGAGATGATGTAGGCGGCCACCGCAAGGCAAACGCACATCAGGATGCCCGGCAGGACGCCGGCAAGAAACAGGCCCGAGACGGAGATGCCGCCGCCGGCCGCCACGGCGAAGATGATCATGTTGTGGCTGGGCGGAATGACGATCCCGGCGATAGACGACGTCACCGTCACGTTGACCGCGAAATCGGGCCGGTAGCCGCGCTCCTTCATCACCGGGATCAGCAGCGAACCGAGGGCCGAGATATCCGCCACGGCCGAGCCGGAGATGCCGCCGAACAGCATCGAGGAGAAGATGTTGACCATGGCCAGGCCACCGCGCAGATGGCCGACGATCGCCGAGGCGAGCTTCACCAGCCGGCTGGCGATCCCGCCATGCAGCATGATCTCGCCGGCGAAGACGAAGAAGGGAATGGCCAGGAGCGAGAAGACGGAGACGCCGGCGGTTGCCCGCTGGAACGTGATCAGCGTCGGGAAACCCTCGTACCAGAAGGCCGCGGCCGCCGCGATGCCCATGGCGAAGGCGACCGGCGCGCCGATGATCACTCCGGCGCCGAAGACGCCGAGCAGAATGGCAAGTCCCACGTTCAGAGATCCTTGAGTTCGGCTTCGGGATTCCAGTCCCGGAAGGACAGGATCCGCAGAAGTCCGCGGGCGCCGGAGAACAGCATGACGAGGCCGCCGCAGGAGGTGATGGCCAGCGTGCGGAAGCTCTCCGGTATCCGCAGCATCGGAAGCAGCGTGTCCCAGCCGAACTGCATCAGCGTGATCCCGGCGACGAGCATCGTCGCGCCGAAGGCGGCCAGGCAGACATCGATGGCGATCATCACGATCTTGCGGGCCGTCGGCGGCAGCATGTCGCGAAACAGCGTGACCCCGATGTGGGTGTCTTCCTGGACCCCGACCGCTGCGCCCAGGAACGCGATGTAGCAGATGAGCAGAAGCGCCAGCTGCTCCACCCATGTCGGCGTGACGTTCAGGACATAGCGGCCGAAGACGAGCCATCCGAAACTCGCGATGAGCAGCGCCAGGGCGGCTGTCGCGACGATCATGCAGGCCTTGCGCAGGTGCTCGAGCGTGCGCCGGAGCGTCAGAACGGGGAATGAGGATGGCGTCATGGCTGCCTCGGACGATGCGGGCCGCAGGGCGGCCGCTCCGCCTCCGCAGGGAGACGAAGCGGCCTATTCGACCTTGAGGGAGCTCAGTCCGCTTCGCGGATCATGTTGACGAGGTCGGTCATGCCCGGATTGTCGGCGAGATACGCCTCATAGACCGGCGCCATCGCGTCCTGGAACGCATCCTTGTCGGCGATGGTGTTCACCTCGGTGCCGCCCGCCTTCACCGTTTCCAGGCTGGCCGCCTCGCGCTCGTCCCAGAGCTTGCGCTCCATGGCGGCGCTGCTGCGGCCGGCCGCCATGACGATCTCCTGCTGCTCGGGCGTCAGCTTGTCCCAGGCCTTCAGGCTCATGCACAGGCATTCGGGAATGATCAGATGCTCGGTCAGCGAGTAGTATTTGGCGACTTCGTAATGGTTCGTGGATTCGTAGGATGGCGGATTGTTCTCCGCCCCGTCCACGACGCCGGTCTTGATCGACTGGTAGACCTCCGCGAAGGCCATGGGCGTGGCGTTGCCGTCCATTGCCTCGACCATCTTGACGAAGAGGTCGTTGCTCATCACCCGGACCTTCAGGCCCTCGACATCGGACGGTGCGTTGATCGGCTTCACCGAATTGTAGAATGACCGGGCGCCCGCGGAGTACCAGCCGAGCGGCACGATGCCCTTGGCCTTCATTCCCTCGCCTATGGCGTCGCCGACCTCGCCGTCCATCAGCTCGTACATCTGCGGCACGCTCTTGAAGATGAACGGCAGGGCCGTGACGTTCGCTTCCGGCACCGCCTGTCCCATGGGGCCGAGATTGAATTCGCCGAAATCGATCACCCCGAGCCGGACCTGCTCGATCGCGTCGGGCTGATCGCCCAGGACGCCGTTGTGATAGATCTTGGAGGTGACCTCGCCGCCCGTCTTCTCGGCGACTTCCGCGGCAAACGCCTCCATGGCGATCGAGACGGGATAGTCCTCCACATGGATGTTCCAGCCGCGCAGTTCGGCGGCCGAGGCGGCCCCGCCCAGCGTGGCGAACGCCATCAGCGCGGTCAGCGCGGTTCCGGCGGCAGCGCGGCGGCGCAGTGTCTGGGTCACGGTCACGTTTCCTCCCTGTTGGTTCGGATTCCGCGACCGCAAGGCCTCCACCACGCCGGTCCGCGAAACGTCTTCGACCATGCTCAGCGATGGCCTGCGCCAACTTGTATACTAGTCGACGACCTGTTTGTGAAGCGCAAGTTTGCAACCGGCCGCGATGCGTTCGCAGCGAAGGGGGCGAAAGCGATGATCGAGAGCGTGAAAGGGCGCCGCGTTTGCGTAGCAGAGCCAAGGGAGCGCTTCGCCACATCGGGCTTCCGCCCGGACACAAGCGGAAGTCCATTCGCAAAGGCCTACCGGGCCCTGCCGCGCAAGCGGTCGGGCGGCAATGAAGAATGGTCACCACGCCGTCTATGACGCGATCAGCGATAATTCGGGATGGTGTGAGCGGGCCGGCGCGCGGCGGCCCGGCCGACGCCTGGGAAGCGGCTATCGGCGGTGCGCGCGGTGCGTCACGCGAGCGACGCCTTCAGTCCGCGTCGTCGAAATAGGATGCGTGCTGCTGCCGGATCAGTTCGATCGTCGAATCGAGACGTGTCAGATGCAGCATGCCCGCAGCGACGGCCTCCTCGGGGCGCTGCGCCTTGACCATCTCGGCGATCTGCTGGTGATCCTCGACGAGCTGCGGCATGCGGTCTTCCTTGGACAGCGACAGCATGCAGAGCCGATCGACCTTGGCTTTCTCCGTCGCGATGACGTCGAAGGCGTAGTCGACGCCGGCGATCTCGCAGAGCGTTTTGTGGAACTCGTAGTCGAGCGTGATGAAGCCTTGCGAGTCCGACCGGCTCAGGGCGCTGCGCTGCTCTTCGAGACTGAGGTCCAGCCGCCGCGCGTCCTCGTCCCTGCAGAATCGGGCGGCCCGCCGCAGCACCTCGGACTCTACCGAGGCGCGGACAAAACGCGCCTTCTCGATGCCCTTGTTCGAGAAGCGCTTCACCTCGGTCGATCGCTGCGGGCGGATCAGCAGGAGATCGAGATTGGCCAGCCGGTTGAACGCATCCCGGACCGGCTGGCGGGACACGCCGAAGCGGGCGGCGATCTCGGTTTCGGAAATCTTGGCGCCCGGCAGAAGGCGCAACGAGACGATCTCGCCGTAGAGATAGCTGGTGATCCTGTCCATGCCGGTGCGGCGATCCCAGGCCTGCGTTTCGTCCATCATGTGCAGTGCTCTCGTCGCTGGCTCTTGCCCGAAACCGGGTTCATGTTTCCGTTCAGGGGCCAACGCATGCGGATGATCATGGCGTTCGGGTCTGCTCGCGGTTCGAAGACGGCATCGCCCCGGGATTGGGGTCGAAGGCCGCCATCGCGAAACGGTCGCAGGTCGGGCACAGAGCTTATAGCCCCGAATGCCGCATTTCACGCAACACTTCCCCGGGGCCGGCGACCGCAATCCTTCCCGCTTCTAGACGAGACCGTTGATCGTCCGCATGAGGGCTTCGCGCTTGTCGGCGTCCTGCGCATCGGCATGGGGGAAGGCGAAGCGGCGGCCGTCATTGTCGTAATATCGGCCGGATGCGTCGGCGAACTCGTCCGACGTGGCGGCGCGCGAGAGGATGTCGACGCCGATGCCGATGTCGTTTCCGCTCGTGCCGAAGGCGGCCTTGACCATCTTGGTGCCCAGCAGCGATCCCGGATTGACGGCGACGACGACCGGGCCGTCTTCTCCCAGTTCGTCGGCCAGTGAACGCGACCACATGGTCAGCGCCAGCTTGCTCTGGGCATAGGCTGACCCGTCGGACAGGCGCTTGCCGCCCGTCAGGGCCTCAAGGTCGACGGGCGCCTGGGCCGCGGAGGAGAGATTCACGATCCGCGATCCCCGCCCCATGATCGGCAGGAGCTCGCGGGTCAGCACATAAGGGGCGATCGTGTTGACCGCGAAGCGCATGTCGAGCCCCTCGGCGGTCACCGTCTCCGCCGTCCCGTAGACGCCGGCATTGTTGATCAACACGTCGAGACTGTCGTGCCGGTCCCGGACCGCCTTCGCCAGCGATCGCACCGCATCCGCCCGGGACAAATCGGCCATGTAGGTCTCGACCGACGCGCCGTCGGGCATGGCGTTCGCGGCCGCCGCCAGTCTGTCCGCGCTGCGGCCGTGCAAGAGGATCGTATGGCCGTCGGCGGCGAGCTTCTTCGCCGTTTCCAGCCCGATGCCATCGGTCGAACCGGTGATCAGAATGGTCTTGGACATGGTGGACATCCTCAGTTCGAGAAGGCTGGCAACAGCTCGTCGGCCAGGCGTTTCATGGTGGTTTCGGTATCCGCACGATTGAAGCGCAGGTTCAGCGCGACATGGTTCACGCCGATCGCCTCGCGCGCCTTCAGGTAGCGTGCCAGATGGCGCATCCCCAGTCGCAGGCCGAGATGGATCGGCCGGGGCGGCGCGTCGGGATCGTCCTCCAGGTCGAGATAGAGCGGCTCCATCGCCGGTTTCGCAGCGCCGCCCGCATTCTCTGTCCGGGTTCGCCAGTCGCCGATGATCCGCGCCTGCGTGGCCGCGTCGCGTGGATAGAGCATCCAGCCATCACCGTGGCGTGCGATCCATTCCGGATCCTGCTGACTGCCGCCGGTGACGAGAAGCGGCAGCCGCCCGCCGACCGGCTTGGGCAGCATGTCGATGCCGCCGTCCAGACTGCCGACCGGGCTGTCGAAGGCCGGGGCGTCGGCGCCCATGTGGCGGATATAGTCGTAGCTCTCGCGAAACCGCACCCCGCGGTCGGCGAAAGATGTGCCGGTCGCCGGAAACTCGTCGGGCCGGTCGCCCGATGCGATACCGAAGAATGAGCCGACCGCCCGACAGCACATCGACGCTGGCCGCCGCCCTCGCGACATGCGCGGGATGGCGCAGCGGCAAAACCACGCTGGCCACGCCAAGAGCGATCCGCTGCGTCATCCCGGCCAGAAGGCCGAGATAGACGAACGGATCGTAGGTCTGGCCTGCATCGCCGAAGGACGGAACGTTGAACGGCACGTCGCGCAGCCACAGCGCGGCAAAGCCCAGATCGTCGGCCAGCCGTACCCGCTCGAGATGCCGCGTCATCGAGGGCACTGCCCGCGTCGCGTAGGTTTCCAAGGGCACGACGAGCCCCAGGGTAAGCCGGTTCGGCTGGAACACCGCATTGTAGGCGCGGTTGATCGTTGGAAAGTTCCGACTTGCGGCGCGGTCCAGCATGTCCAGGCTTTCGCTCTCTCACCCATGTTCGGCTCTCGCCGCAGCAAGAGAAGGCGCCGCCTCGCCGTCAGGCCGACGGTGGCGCCCCCTCCGATTCTCAGTTGGCCAGGGCGTCCTTGCCCTCGACCAGCACGTGATGGCTCACCGAGCCCTCGGCCCGCGCCTTCAGATGCGGGCTGTATTCCGGATCGTTGACGAACGCCTCGGCGGCTTCTTTCGACGGCCACTCGATGATGATCTGGAGGGCGGCATCGTCCCGGTCGCCTTCCAGACGTTCGTGGTTCGAGGTGCGCGCGAGGAATTTCCCGCCATGGGCCGCGACCCGCTGGTTTGCGACGGGAAGATAGTCGGCGACCCACTCATCCGTCGTCGGCGTGACCGACAGGACGGAATAGTAGGGGGTGGCTTCCTGGGCGGCAGCCGTGGAGATGGCCGAAGCCAGCACGGATGCGAGGATGAGCGTCTTCATGGTTCGTTTCCCTGGTAAAGCGTGACGGAATGGATCGGCGGCGGCCTCAGGCGAGGTCGTCCCTGCCCTCGACGACGGCGTGAACACTTCGCGAGTTCGCCAGGCGCTGCTGGAGATGCGGCGTGTATTCGGGATCGCTCTCGAAGGCTTTCGCCACTGCGACCGACGGCCATTCGATGATGATGCGCAGCGCAACGTCATACGGCTCCCCCTCGATCTGCTCGTGCGACTGCGTGCGGGCGAGATACCTGCCGCCGTGGCGCGCGATCACCTTGTTCGCGGTGGGCAGATAGTCCTCGACCCAGTCTGCGTTCGTCGGCGTCACTTCGAGTACGGAATAAGCGGTCATGGTCTCATCTCCTGGATTGCGGACGACGGACGCCTGTCCGGTGCGGCTCGGTTCATGTCCTGGAAGGGGCGCGCGACGGCATTTCGATGCGGATCTACACGCTGAACTGCCGGGCATGTCGGCAACCCGCCGAGGCATCCGTCTCCGTGCTGACACTAGGGAAGATCGCTATTTCCGAAAGCTGAGTAAATCGCGCATAATGCGATTCAGTATTTGCGATACGGATATAATCGATGGATACCGACAATCTGCGTCTGTTCGTCCTCGCTGCGGAGCGGCTGAACATCAGCGCGGCGGGGCGCGCTCTCGGGATGACGCCGGCGGCGGCCAGCACCCGGCTCGCCAAGCTGGAACATTCGCTCGGCGCGGAACTGCTTCACCGATCGACGCGCAAGGTGTCGGTGTCGATCGAAGGGATGGAGTTCCTGCCCTTTGCGCGCGAGATCCTCGCCCAGCAGGATGCGGGCCTTGCCGCGCTGGGGCGGGGCAACCCGACCATTACGGGCACGCTGCGTTTTGCCGCCTCGTCGACCTTCGCGGTCGAGTATATCGCACCGCTGGTCCCCGACTTCCTCGACAGCTACCCGCATCTGAAGCTCGATCTGCGGCTGTCGGATGCGCCCTTCGATCTCATCGAGGGATCGTTCGACCTCGCGCTCCGCAGCGCCCCGCTGGCGGATTCGTCGCTGAAGGCGCGTCGCCTGGCCGACGATACGCGGGTCCTTGTCGCCGCACCGGCCTATCTCGCCCGGAACGGGACGCCGACAAAGGCCTCGGACCTTAGGGACCATCGTCTCATCGGCTTTCGCAACGCCCTCCCCCGACCGCTGCGCGGACCGCAGGGGACCGACCAGAGCTTCGATCCGGGGGCAACGAACTGCCGGCTGATCGTCGACGATGGTGCGAGCCAGAAAGCCGCAACGCTGGCTGGCGCGGGCATCTCGATGAATTCGCTCTGGTGCATTCACCGCGAACTGGCGGAGGGCACGCTGGTCCGGGTTCTGGCCGACCACGAGATCGACGATGGCTCCGTCCTGTGGCTGGTCTATCCGAAGTCGAATGTCCTCTCGCCCAAGGTGCGGGTGCTGATCGACTTCCTGGTTGACCGGATCGGCCGCAACCCGCCCTGGCTGCAGGCATAGCTGCCGTCGCCACTCGGCGGACGTAAGCGATTATATCGTCTAAGCGGAAACTGAACTCTGAAATCCGCCGTTTATCGCTTTTTCTGGCGGTGTAGCTTCATTGGGAAACCAGCCAATGGAGCATGACCATGCAGACGATGATCCTTGAAGAATACGGGCCGACCGCTGCATTTCGCCCCCGGGAGCAGGCCAGGCCGTCGGCGTCCGAAGGGCATGTCGTGGTTCGCATCGCGGCGACCAGCGTCAACACGATCGACATGATGATCCGCAACATGGGATCGGATCTGGGCTTCGCGCCTGCACTTCCGGCGATCCTCGGCATGGATTTCGCCGGTACGATCGAGGAGGTCGGCGCCGGGGTCACGGATTTCGCGGTCGGGGACGAGGTCTATGGCTGCGCCGGCGGCCTTGCCGACCTGCAGGGGGCGCTGGCGGAGTATATGCCGGCCGACGCCAGACTGATCGCCCACAAGCCGAAGTCCCTGTCCATGCGGGAGGCCGCGGCCCTGCCGCTCGTCGGCATCACGGCCTATGAGGGTCTCACCCGTGCGGGCGTCACCAAGGGACAGAAGGTCCTGGTGCACGGCGGGTCCGGCGGCGTCGGGCATGTCGGCGTGCAGCTTGCGAAAGCCTTCGGAGCAGAAGCCTACGCGACCGATAGCGGCGCCGAGCGGATTGCCGTCGTGAAGGAACTTGGCGCGGAGCCGATCGACTTCAGGACCGAAGCGGTCGCGGATTACGTCGCCGCCCATACCGGCGGGGCCGGGTTCGACGTCGTCCTCGACACCGTGGGCGGGGCCAATCTGACGAACTCCTTCGCGGCCGTTGCGCTGAACGGGCATGTGGCGACCACGCTCGCGATGGCCGAGCTGGATCTGACGCCCGCGCATCTCAAGGGCGCGTCCCTGCATGTCGTCTTCATGCTGATCCCGATGCTGCACGACAAGGATCGGAGCGCCCATGGGGCGATCCTCGCCGAACTGGCCCGTCTCTGCGACGAGGGCGCACTGAAGCCGGTGGTCGACGAGCGGCGGTTCAGGCTTGCCGAGGTCGAAGACGCCTATCGGCACCTCGCCAGCGGCAAGGCGATCGGCAAGGTGGTCGTCGTCGTCTGACCGACCCCGAGAGCGGGAGCGGCCCCAGGGATGCCGCCGCTCTCGCTCGCGGCACCGAACCAGCACGATCGCGGACCTGCCGAAAGCGGATCGCCCCTTACCTGTTGCGGCGCCACACCCTGCTCCGCGCGCCGTTTGTCCGCGATCCATCCCTGAGGCGTCTCAGGACGACACGGGGCTCAGCTCCGCAGCCCCGGGGCCTCCTGGCCGGTGCGCTCGACATATTCGGCATAGCCGCCGCCATAGAGATGCGGTCCCTCCGGCGTCAGCTCCAGCACGCGGTTGGAGAGCGCCGCCAGGAAATGGCGGTCGTGGCTGACGAAGAGCATCGCGCCTTCGTAGCGCGACAGCGCCTCGACCAGCATCTGCTTGGTGGCGATGTCGAGATGGTTGGTGGGCTCGTCCAGGACGAGGAAGTTCGGCGGGTCGAACAGCATCCTGGCCATGACCAGCCGGGCCTTCTCGCCACCTGACAGCACGCGGCACTTCTTCTCGATCTCGTCGCCGTAAAAGCCGAAGCAGCCCGCCAGCGAACGCAACGGCGCTTGGCCTGCCTGCGGGAAGCTGTCTTCCAGCGTCTGCAGGACCGTGCGGTCGCCTTCGAGCAGCTCCATCGCGTGCTGGGCGAAATAGCCCGTCTTGACGCTCGGCCCCCGGGTCACGTGGCCGGTATCCGGCTCCGAGGCACCGGCGACCAGCTTGAGCAGCGTCGATTTGCCGGCACCGTTGACGCCCATCACGCACCAGCGCTCGCGCCGGCGCACCTGGAAGTCGAGGCCCTGATAAATGGTGCGATCGCCGTAGCTCTTGTGGACGCCCCTGACGGTTGCGACGTCCTCGCCCGAGCGCGGCGCCGGCTGGAACTCGAAGCGCACCGTCTGCTGGCGCTTGGGCGGCTCGACGCGCTCGATCTTGTCGAGCTTCTTGACCCGGCTCTGCACCTGCGCGGCATGGCTGGCGCGCGCCTTGAAGCGCTCGATGAAGGCCACTTCCTTCGCCAGCATCGCCTGCTGCCGCTCGAACTGCGCCTGCTGCTGCACCTCGGCGATGGCGCGCTGCTGGCGATAGAACTCGTAGTCGCCCGAATAGGAATTCAGCGCGCCGCCGTCGATCTCGATGATCTTGTTGACGATGCGGTTCATGAATTCGCGGTCGTGCGAGGTCATCAGGACGGCGCCGTCGAAGCCCTTCAGGAAAGTTTCGAGCCAGATCAGGCTCTCGATATCGAGATGGTTCGACGGCTCGTCGAGGAGCATGATGTCCGGGCGCATGAGCAGGATCTTCGCGAGAGCCACGCGCATCTTCCACCCGCCGGACAGCTCGCCGACATCGCCATCCATCATCGCCTGGCTGAAGCCGAGGCCGTCCAGCACCTCGCGGGCGCGCCCGTCCAGCGCATAGCCGTCGAGCTCGTCGTAGCGCTCCTGCGCTTCCCCGTAGCGGGTGATGATCTCGTCCATCTCGTCGGCGCGGTCGGGGTCGGCCATGGCCGCTTCCAGCTCGGCCATCTCGGCCGCCAGGGCGCTGACCGGTCCCACCCCGTCGATCACCTCGACCACCGCGCTGCGGCCCGCCATGTCGCCGACATCCTGGCTGAAATAGCCGATGGTCACGCCACGATCGACCGAGACCTGGCCTTCGTCCGGCAGCTCCTCGCCGGTAATCATGCGAAACAACGTCGTCTTGCCCGCGCCGTTCGGTCCGACAAGCCCGACCTTCTCGCCGCGCTGTAATGCGGCCGACGCCTCGATGAAGACGATCTGCTTGCCGTTCTGCTTGCCGAGGCTTTCAAGGCGGATCATGCGGGGATTCCAGGTGGGAGCGAGGGAGGAGCCGCCTCAAACCATCCCACCCGCTGCCGTGCAAGAGGCCGCGACGCCACCGGCCGGTTTTGCCGGCGCTCATACGGCCTTGGACTTACGGCGCAGCCGCAGCCGGTTTGAGCCTGACGGCCATTTTAGTCGGAGGGTTCTCTCCAGCCGAGACCCGGAATCAACGATTTCAGGAGGATGTAGATTCTTGGCTGGGGCGGCAGGATTCGAACCTGCGAATGGCGGCACCAAAAGCCGCTGCCTTACCACTTGGCGACGCCCCAAGGCGCATGGCGGTCCTATAGCCTCTGGCCGGCGTCCTTGCAACGACCCGTGGCCGGGTTCGGATGCGGTGTGACACGGCGGATCGTCGCCGAGCGATCGGGGCCGTTTCAGCGTGCGGCGATCGCGGCTGTGGCGCCATGCCCGCGGCCCGGTGGCCGAAGCCTGCAGCCTCTTTGCCGACCGCCGTCCTGCGGCGATGACCGCTTGCGCCCTTGCTTGCGGCGCTCCCCGCGCGATGTCCTCGAGCATCCGCAACCACGAGACGCTGTCATGGCCAAGAACCGGCGCCCCCGCCTGCCCGCCGCCGAGGCAACCGCGATCGACAAGTCCATGGTCCTCGACCGGTCGCGGTCCGGCACCGTCGATCTCACGTTTCGCGCGATCGACGAACTGGCCCATGTCCACGACCCGATCTGGGAGGACGTCTCGGCACTGGCGGTCATCGGCCGGTCGATCTTCTGCACCTGCGACGAGACCGCGACGATCGAGCGCGTGGTGCTCGATGAGGCCGGGACGAACGCCGCCGGGCACGCGAATTTCCCCCTCGGCGAAGCCTTCGACCTGCCCGACGGGCCGTCCGGCGAAATGGACATCGAAGGCCTGGCGATCGCCGATGGTTATCTGTGGATCTGCGGCTCCCATTCGCTGAAGCGCGACGATCCCGAAGAGGGTGGCCTGGCGGACATGGAGGACATCGACTGGGACCCCAACCGGGGCTTTCTCGGCCGGGTGCCGCTGATCGATCGCGGCGACGGGGTGTTCGAGCCGGTCGCCGCCATCGATGCGCTGGACGGCGTGCCGGGCCGGCGCGCGGCGATGGTGAAGATGTCGAAATCGTCCAGGACGCCGATCCGCAAGATGCTGGCGAAGGATGCGCTGATCGGCCCCTTCGTCGACCATCCCTGCAAGGAGAACGGCCTCGACATCGAGGGGCTGGCCGTGCAGGGCGACACGGTGCTTCTCGGCCTGCGCGGGCCGGTGATCGGCGGCCATGCGATGATCGTGCGGCTGGAGATGAAGGAAACCGGATCCGGCGCCCTCAAGCCGCGCAAGCTGGAGAACGGCCAACGCTACCAGCTGCAGGCCGTCGATCTCGACGGACAGGCGATCCGCGACCTCGAATGGCGCGACGATCGGCTGCTGATCCTCACCGGCGCGACGACGGATCTGGAGGCGATGCAGTCGGTGGTGGTCATCGACGACTACGATCCGGGCCGGCCGGTCTACCAGGCCGGGCTCCTGGCGCGGATCCTCGACCTGCCGGTGATCCGCGGCTCCGACCATGCCGAGGGCCTTGCCACGATCGGGATCGACGGGCAGGACAGGCTGCTGGTGGCGTATGACTCGCCGCACGAAACGCGGACCGACGCCGCCCTGCGCCGCCTGACGACGGATCTGTTCGAGATCGCCGAAGCGGCGGCGCAATCCGATCGCCCCGCCCCGGCGGCGAGGAAGGGCGGCAAGAAGCGAAAGGCCCGATCGCGCCAACATGCCTGAGTTCCAGACGGATTTCGATCCCGCCTATGGCCGGCTGGTCCCGGTCGCCGCCCATATCGGCCGGGTAACGGCCAACAATCCCAGCGCCTTCACCTTTGCCGGCACCAACAGCTACGTCGCCGGGCGGGACGGTTGCTTCGTGGTCGATCCCGGCCCGGACGACGACGCCCATCTGGATGCGCTGGTTGCGGCGATCGCCGGACGGCCGGTCGAGGCGATCCTGCTGACCCATACCCATCGCGACCATACCGGCCTCGTGCGGCGGCTGGCCGCCCTCACCGGGGCGCCAATCGTCGGCGGCGGACCGCACCGCGCCTCGCGTCCGCTGCGCGACGGCGAGGCCCACCGGCTGGAAGCGGCCGGCGACACCGACCTCGCCTTCGACCGGATCCTGTCCGACGGCGAGCAGCTGACGCTCGGCGGCCTGCCGGTTTCCGTGGTGGCGACGCCGGGCCATTGCGCCAATCATCTGGCCTTTGCCGTCGGCGAGGACGGCGTGCTTCTTTCCGGCGATCACGTCATGGGTTGGTCGACCTCCATCGTCGCGCCGCCGGACGGGGCGATGCGCGACTACATGGCGTCGCTCGAGCGCCTGCTCGCGCGCGACGACCAGCTCTATTTGCCCGGCCATGGCGGCGTCATCGCCGCGCCCAAACCCTTCGTGCGCGGGCTGATCGGCCATCGCCGCATGCGCGAGACCGCCATCGTCAGGCGCCTTGCCGATGGCGACCGGACGATCCCGGAGATCGTCGCGGCACTCTACAAGACGGTGGATATCCGCCTGCACGGGGCGGCCGGCCTGTCGGTGCTGGCGCATCTGGAGGACCTGGTCGCGCGCGGCGTCGTCGTTTGCGACGGGCCGCCGACACTGGCCACGACCTACACCGCCGCCTGAGACGGCGGAGCCGCGTCCAGAGTCCGCTCAGCCGGCCTCTATGGTTTCCAGACCCGACATGGCGAGATCGAGATCGGCCAGGAACGCCTCGATGAAGCGGCGGTTCTGCCCGAGATCCAGCCCGGTGGCGCGCGAGACGGCGCGCAGGTCGACAAAGGTCTCGCCGCCCTCCTGCACCAGCCGGATCGTCACGTCGCTCGGCAGGGCGAACAGGCGATCGCGCGCCACTGCGGCGACGCGGTACTGGTCGCTGTCGGGACGGTCGAGCCCGTCATCGGCGACCATCGCGTCGATGCCGGCCCGCGGTGTCGGCAGCGGGACCGCGCCGGTGCTGACGCCGAGATCGTCGGATTGCCGCTCTGCCTCCGCTCCCGCCAGAGCCGGGTCGCCGACAATGACCTCCCCCACCGTCCAGCCATGATCGGCCAGGACGGTGCGCGCGGCCTGGTAGACCCGCGGGGCGTCGGCGAGATAACGCCGGCCGGGCACCACGCTGGGCATTTCCGTCGGCGCGGCGAAGGCCGATGCGGGGGCGGAGGCGATCGCCGGCGCGGCGGTGGCCTCGGGGGCGAAGCCGTCCGTATAGGCGGCATTGGCCTGCGGATTGACGCGGGCGAGATAGGCGCCGGTGGCAAAGGGGGACAGGGCGATCAGCGACAGGACGAAGCCGGCGAACACCTTGTGACCGCCGCGCACGCCGGCGAACCACACGCGCAGCAGGCCGTAGCAGGCCACCACGAGGGCAAGCGCGGCGAGCCCGCCAACCAGGAGCAGCAGACCGATCAGCGCCTGGGGCACGATCCAGCCGAGACGATAGAACACCACCGCCGCCACCATCAGCGCGATGGCGAAGGCGGCGAGCCCGCGGGCAAGCCCGGCGAAGCGCAGCCGCTTCTGAAGATAGTGGCCGGAAACCGGCAGGCGTCCGTAGATCGAATTCATGGGCGGGACCTTGGCAGGGGTTCCGCGAACATAGAGGAAAGCCCGGGCGGCAGAAAGACCGCCCGGGCGTCGGTCATGCGATCAGATGGTCGGCAGGCGATAGTCGCGGAACTGGTCGCGCAGCGTCATCTTCTGGATCTTGCCGGTCGCCGTATGCGGGATCTCGTCGACGAAGGCGACGTCGTCGGGCATCCACCATTTGGCGATCTTGCCTTCCAGATAGGCGAGGATGTCCTCCCGGGAGACATTGCGGCCTTCCTTGCGCACGATGACCATCAGCGGGCGTTCGTCCCATTTGGGATGGGCGAGACCGATCACCGCGGCCTCGGCGACGTCCGGATGGCCGACGGCGAGGTTTTCCAAGTCGATGGTCGAGATCCACTCGCCGCCGGACTTGATGACGTCCTTGGCGCGGTCGGTGATCTGCATGTAGCCATGCTGGTCCATATGGGCGACGTCGCCCGTGTCGAACCAGCCATCCTCGTCGAAGGCCTCCGCGCCGGTGCCCTTGTAGTAGGACGAGGCGACCGCCGGGCCGCGCACCTTGAGGCGGCCGAAGGTCTTGCCGTCCCAGGGCCGCTCGACATTCTCGTCGTCGGTGACCTTCATCTCCACGGCGAAGGGCGGATGGCCCTGCTTCTCCTCGATGTCGAGCAGCGCGTCGCCGGTCAGGTCCTGGTATTCCGGCTTGATGGTACAGAGCGAGCCGAGCGGGCTCATCTCGGTCATGCCCCAGGCGTGGATGACCTGCACGCCGTAGACTTCCTGGAACTTCTGGGTCACGGCGCGCGGACAGGCCGACCCGCCGATGACGACCTTCTTGAGGTCCGGCAGTTCGCCGCCGACCTTCTCCAGATGCTGCAGCAGCATGAGCCAGACGGTCGGCACGGCGGCGCTGAAGGTCACCTTCTCGGTGGTCAGGATCTCGTAGACCGACGCGCCATCCATCTTAGCGCCCGGCATGATCATCGCGGCGCCGGCCATCGGGCAGGAGAAGGCGAGACCCCAGCCATTGGCGTGGAACAGCGGCACGATCGGCAACACCCGGTCGCGCGACGAAAGGCCCATGGCGTCGGGCTGCTGGGCGATCATCGAATGCAAGAGGTTGGAGCGATGGGAGTAGAGAACGCCCTTCGGATTGCCCGTCGTGCCGGAGGTGTAGCACATGCCCGCGGCGGTGTTCTCGTCGAACTCCTTCCAGGCGAAGTCGCCGTCGGCCTCGGCGAGCCACTCCTCATAGGCGACGACATTGGCGAGCTTGGTCTCGGGCATGTTCGCCGCGTCGGTCAGGACGACGATCTTCTCGAGGCTCGGCACATTCGGCGCGATGGCCT
Organism: Aurantimonas litoralis; assembly: GCF_026153195.1. Taxonomy (NCBI): domain Bacteria; kingdom Pseudomonadati; phylum Pseudomonadota; class Alphaproteobacteria; order Hyphomicrobiales; family Aurantimonadaceae; genus Aurantimonas; species Aurantimonas litoralis. Next base: position 533,257 of record NZ_JAPFBM010000001.1, read on the forward strand.
CGAGGATCGGCATGAAGGTGACGTCGGCGAAGATGATGCGGTCTTCGGCATCGTTCATGATCCAGGCGATCTGCTCGGGGAACAGCCGCGGATTCAGCGTGTGGTAGATCGCGCCGATCCCGACGATGCCGTACCAGCATTCCAGATGGCGCCAGGTGTTCCAGGCGAGCGTCGCGACGCGGTCGCCGAGCTTGATCCCCTCGCGATCGAGCCGCTGCGCCAGCTTCATGGCGCGGGCCCGCACCTCGCGGTAATTGGTCCGATGCATCGGCCCTTCGACCGAGCGGCTCACCACCTCGCGTAGCGGATGATAGGTCGCGGCGTGGTCGATCACCTTCGAACAAAGCAGCGGCCACTGCTGCATCAAACCCTGCATTCCGTCCTCCCTGACTGCGGGCCGAGACATGGCCCCGCGCGACAATCGGAAAAGCCGGGCCCGATGTCCAGCATGCAAAAGGCGCCCTGCCATAGTTCAGCCGTCTCGCCGCGTGACCATCGCCGGCAAGGGACGAACGGATTGAGTGGTGGTGCCATGCAGATTGCAGAACAGACCGTCGCAGTGCCGGACGTCGACGGCGACAGCTTCAGCGCCGTGGAGTTCGAGCTGGCGCTCGACATGCAGGACCTGACCGAGATCGACTTCGCCGACTGCGTGCGCGCGGCCGCCGGCAGCGTGGGCGGGGAATTTCTCTTCGACATGCCGGCCGACGGGACGCTCGACAATGTCTCGCGCATCGCCGCGGTGCGGGTCGAGAGCCAGAACCGCGACCGCATCGCCTTCGCGGTCCTCAACGACGAGGGCACCGAGATCCGGGTGCCGGACGACGACGAGGTGGACGAGCGCCTGCGCGGATTTGCCCGTGCCTTTGTCGGCGTCCTGACGCGCATTCGCGACGACCTGCCCTTCGGCTCGGTGAGGCCCGAAGGCACGGCCTGACCTCGCGCTCCGGCGGCCGCCGCGGTGTCGCGCGGCGGCGTTTCGGGCGGGTCTCGGCCGATCATCGGCGGGCTTTGTGCGGGCCAGGATGACGGCGTGATCAGTATATCGTCAGACTGATCATACGCGCCCCTTGCAAAAGCCTCGGGCTCCTGCAGATCAGCGTTCCTGAACCAATATTGCATGGGTTACATGGACGCCTTCCTGACGGATTATTCCGCATTCATCGCCCTTGCGATCGTCGCATTGGTCTTCGTGGCGTTCGCGCTCGAACTCTATCCGCCGGAGGTCATCGCCACGGGCGGGGCCGTGTCCTTCCTCGTCCTCGGCTATATCAAGGACGATGAGTTCACCTCGGTCTTCCAGAACCCGGCGCCGATCACCATCGCCGCGATGTTCGTCCTGTCCGGCGCGCTGGTGCGCACCGGTACGCTCGAGGGGGCGGCCGGCTGGCTGGTCACCAGCGCCGAAAAGCGGCCGCGCATCACGCTGGCGATCATGGGCATCGGCGTCCTCGTCGCCTCTGCCTTCATGAACAACACGCCGGTGGTCATCGTCTTCATTCCGATCATGACCGAGCTGGCGCGCAAGATGGGCGTCGGCTCGACGAAGCTGCTGATCCCGCTGTCCTTCATGACCATCCTCGGCGGCACCTGCTCGCTGATCGGCACCTCGACCAACCTCCTGGTCGACGGCGTCGCGCGCGGCCAGGGGCTGGAGGCGTTCTCGATCTTCGAGATCACCCCGATCGGCATCGTCACCGCGATCACCGGCATCCTCTACCTTCTGTTCGTCGGCCCCAGGCTGCTGCCCGACCGCACCTCCGCCGAAGACGTTCTCGGCGGCTCCGATGCCGACATGTATTTCACCGAGATCGTCGTGCGCGAGGGCGCCAGCACCATCGGCAAGACGCTGGGCGAATCGGCGTCCTTCTCGGCGCGGGGCATCCGCCCGGTGGCGATCCGGCGCGGCTCGGAGACCATCCGCAAGGGGATCGCCGAGGTGGTGATCCAGAAGGCCGACCGGGTGATCCTCTTCGCCTCGCCCGAGGAATTGCTGACCCTGCATTCCAACGAGAATTTCCGCGTCGCGCGGGTCACCGCCGCGGCGGCCGAAGACGAGGAACGGGTCGTCGTCGAGGCCACCGTTGCGCCGCATCGCCGCGGCATCGGCCGCAAGATTTCCGAGCTCGTCGATATCTCCGGTTCCGGCGTGCACATTCTCGGCGTGCAGCGCCATCGCCACGTCCCCGGCCCCTCCCTGCACGACACCAAGCTGCGTCCGGCCGACCGGCTGCTGCTCGAAGGCCGGCCCGACGCGATCGCCCGCATCGCCGAGTCCAACGACCTGATCGGCGTCGATCTCAGCGAGGCGCGGCCCTATCGCCGGCGCAAGGCGCCGCTGGCCATCGGCGCACTCTTGGCGGTCGTGGTTCTCGCCGCCATGGGCATCGCCAGCATCCAGATCCTCGCCTTCGTCGCCATCGCGACGCTGCTGCTGGTCCGGGTGCTGGATGCCGACGAGGCCTGGCGCTCGATCCACGGCGACATCCTGATCCTGATCTTCGCCATGCTGGCGATCGGCCTCGGCATGCAGAACGCCGGTGCGGTCGAGCTTCTGGTCGAACTGGTCGAGCCGCTGCTGCAGGGCGCCTCGCCCTTCCTGGTGCTGCTGATCATCTACGCGATCTCGTCCATCCTCACCGAGATCGTCACCAACAACGCGGTCGCCGTCGTCGTCACGCCGGTGGCGATCAGCCTGGCGACTTCGCTGGGCATGGACCCGCGCGCTGCGGTGGTGGCGGTGATGTTCAGCGCCTCGGCGTCCTTCGCCACGCCGATCGGCTACCAGACCAACACGCTGGTCTATGCGGCCGGAAACTACCGCTTCACCGATTTCGTGAAGATCGGCGTGCCGATGAACGTCATCGTCGGCTTTGTCACCTGCGTGGCGATCTACTTCTACTACGGCGTCTAGCGGCGGGCCCGCCCGCGCCGCGAGCGCTCATCGCGGATGGTCGCCTGGGCCGCGGCGAGCCGCGCGATCGGCACGCGGAAGGGCGAACAGGAGACGTAGTCGAGCCCGGTCTGCTCGAAGAAGGCGATCGAGGCCGGATCGCCGCCCTGCTCGCCGCAGACGCCGAGCGAGATGTCCGGCCGGGTGCGCCGCGCCTTCTCCACGGCCAGCGCGATCAGTTCGCCGACGCCCTCGACATCGATGGTCTGGAAGGGATCGCGCTCAATGATGCCCTGGCGGACATAGGTCGACAGGAAATTGCCGGCGTCGTCGCGCGAGATGCCATAGACCGTCTGGGTCAGATCGTTGGTGCCGAAGGAGAAGAAGTCGGCGATCTCGGCGATGGTGTCGGCGCGCACGATGGCGCGGGGCAGCTCGATCATCGTGCCGACCGAATAGGTGATCTCGCAGCCGCGCTCGTCCATGACCAGGGCCGCGACCTTGTCGATGCGCCCCTTCACGAAGTCGAGTTCCTTGCGCAGGCTGACCAGCGGCACCATGATTTCCGGCACCACCGCCTCGCCGGCCTTCTCGCCGGCCTCGATGGCCGCCTCGAAGATCGCCCGCGCCTGGGTCTCGACGATCTCCGGATAGGAGATGGCCAGCCGGCAACCGCGATGGCCGAGCATCGGATTGAACTCCTGCAGCGCGGCGATGCGCTGGCGCACGACGGATTCGTCGACGCCGAGCATCGCGGCCGTCTCGGCGATCTCGCCGTCGCTCTGGGGCAGGAATTCGTGCAGTGGCGGATCGAGCAGGCGGATCGTCACCGGCAGGCCGGCCATGATCTCGAACAGTTCGGTGAAATCGGAGCGCTGGATCGGCAGGAGCTTTTCCAGCGCCGCGCGCCGGCCGGTCTCGTCGGAGGCAAGGATCATCTCGCGCATCGAGCGCACCCGGTCGCCCTCGAAGAACATGTGCTCGGTGCGGCAGAGCCCGATCCCCTCGGCCCCGAAGGCGCGGGCCGAGCGGGCCTCGATCGGGGTCTCGGTATTGGCCCTCACCCGCATGCGGCGGGCCCGGTCGGCATAGTCCATCAGCATGGCGAAATCGCCGGTGAGCGCCGGTCGCAACAGCGGCACGGCCCCCTCGATCACCTCGCCGGAGGTGCCGTCGATGGTGATGGTGTCGCCCTCGCGCAGCACCTTGCCGGCGGCATGCAGCGTGGCCGTGCCGGCATTGATGCGCAGCGCGCCGGCGCCGGTCACGCAGGGCCGGCCGATGCCGCGGGCGACGACCGCCGCGTGGCTGGTGGTGCCGCCGCGGATGGTCAGGACGCCCTCGGCCACATGCATGCCGTGGATGTCTTCCGGATAGGTCTCGTTGCGCACGAGGATGACCGGCCGTTCCTCGTTGGCCAGTTCCTGGGCGCGCTCGGAGGTGAAGACGATCTCGCCCGTCGCCGCGCCCGGCGAGGCGGGCATGCCGCGACCCAGAACGACGAGGTCGGCGGTCCGTTCGAAGGTCGGATGCAGCAATTCGTCGAGCGAATTCGGATCAATGCGCAGGATCGCCTCGGCCTCGTCGATCAGCCTCTCGTCGACGAACTGGACGGCGATGCGGATCGCCTCCCCCGCCGTGCGCCGCGCCACCCGCGACTGCATCAGGAAGAGTTCGCCGTCGCCGACCATGAAGTCGACCTCGACGACATCGCCGACATGCGCCTCGATGCGGCGCACATGCTCGGTCAGCTCGGAGAGATCCGCGGGAAAGCGGGCCGCATCGCCATCCGAGAGGGTTCCCAGATCGAGCACCGGCGGCTTCTCGCCGATCTCGCGCGCCCGCGGCGCAACCAGCCCGAATTCGCCCGACAGGCGGGATTCGCCGGTGGTCAGGTCGCGGGAGACGGCCCGCCCGGTGCCGGAATTGTGGTCGTGCTCGTTGAAGATCATCGCATGGGCGGTGATCGCCAGGCCGGCATTTTCGGGAATGCCCTGGATCAGTCGGTGCGACGTCGCCAGCGGGCTGCGCCAGGTCGCATAGGCGGCCTCGATGACGGCGGAGAGCTGTTCGAGCGGTGTCTGCGGCACGACGGCGCCGATCTCGGCGTCGAGATAGGTCTGGTAGCGCGCGATCAGCGCGCGCCAGCCGGCCCGGTCGCCCGGCTCCTCGGTCCAGCCTGCCTCGGCCGCTTCCGCGTCGGCGATGTCCTCGAACTCGGCCGGGTCGACCGCCAGCACGAGATGGGCATAGCTTTCGATGAAGCGGCGATAGCTGCGATAGGCGAAGGCCGGGTCGTCCAGCTCGGCCGCGAGAATATCCACCGTGCGGTCATTGAGGCCGACATCGAGCACCGATTCGGCCAGGCCCGGCATCTGGGCGCGGGCGCTGGTGCGCACGGCCAGGAGCAGCGGGCGCGTGTCGCCGTCGAAGCCGCGGCCGGTGACGCCCTCGAGCCATTCGATCGCCATGCGCAGATCGGCGCGCAGTTCCTGCGGCAGGCCGTCGCCGCCGCTCTGCACCTCGCGCCAGACCGAGGTGGCGAGGGTGAAGCCCGGCGGCACCGGCACGTCCAGCGACGCCAGCAGCGCCAGGTTGGCACCCTTCAGCCCCAGGGCCTCGGACGCGTCGGCCGTGCGATCGGCCGCTCCGCGCCGGAATGTAAAGATCCGTTTGGGCATCGAATGCGGTCGACCGTCCCCCTCGAGCTCGACGGGTCCTTTGCGGACCGCGTCATTTTTCTGGTCGGCGCGGCGTCTGCGCCTGCCGGGAGACGACGTCCGCCCCGCAATCGCGCGCCGCAAGGCGGGAGCGGCAATCCCGCCGGTTCGCACCCCTCCCGCGAACCTTCCTTCATGTCTAGAAGAAATCCAATGCCCCGCCAATTGCTGCGACGCAAAAAAGCCCGCCACGGCGGGGATGCCGTGGCGGGCCGGTCAGGCGAGGTCCAGCGAGGCTGGACGGCCCAGGACCTACATGCGGGCGCGGATGGCGGCGGCCATCTGCTCGGCGCTGAGCGCGCCGGAGAACTTGTCGCCATTGATGAAGAAGGTCGGGGTCGCGTTGACGCCGAATTCGTTCTGACCCTTCTGCTGGATCTCGACGATCTTCTCCTGCATCTCCTTGTCGTTCAGGCAGCTGGTGAATTCGTCCTGGCTCATGCCGGCGAGCTTGGCGATCTTCAGGAGCGCGGCCGAGGCGTTGTCGGCGCGGGCCCAGTCGTCCTGCTGGCTGAACAGGACATCGATCATTGCCGTGCGCTTGGCGTCGTCGCCGGTGCAGCGGGCCAGCATGAAGCCGGCGAGCGCCCGCGGATCGAAGGGGAATTCGCGGATGATCAGCTTGGCCTTGCCGGTGTCCAGGAAGTCCGTCTTGATCTGCGGATAGGAATTCTCGTGGAAGTCGGCGCAGTGGCTGCAGGTCATCGAGGCGTATTCGACGATCGTCACCGGCGCATCGGCGTCGCCGATCACCACGTCGGGCAGCGGGCCCTCGGCCATCAGATCGGCGACATCCACCGAACCGCTGGATTCGGGCGCCTCGACGGCCGGCGTCGCGGGGGTTGCCGGCGCGGTGTCGGCCTGGGCCATCAGCACGGCATCCGAATTGGGAAGAACGGCGCTGGCCGCGGTGCTCTCCGCCTCGTCCGTGCAGCCGGCGATCGCGAGCAGCCCGGCTCCGGCGAGGAAGGCGGCAATTCGGGGCGCCTTCGCCAGGCGGGTACGGGCGGTCAGCGGATGAGTCATCGATGGAGCCTCGCTTGCAGAAGGAAACGCGTTCTCACCGGGATGTACGGGAGAAATGCGGCATTTCCAATGCCTGCGGGTCTCAGGCGACCGCCGGGCCGCGGTCGTCGAACCGGGCGATGCTCAGCCCTTGGAGCGGCGCAGGGTGGTCTCGGCGAAGTCGCGCAACGCCTTCTGCAGCCGGGGATCCTCGATCCGGGCGACCATCTCGGCGACGCGCTGATGCTCGACGGGGGCGAGATCGCGCAGCTTCGGCTTGCGGTCCGGCCGGTGCTGGTTGACGGCTTTTTGAACGATCTTGATCCGGGCCACGGCGGCAAAGCCGAAGAAGGCGTTGACCCGCGCCAGCAATTCGCCAGTCTGGTGCTGCAGGCGCAGCGCCGCCGCCGCCTCGCAGGCGATGACCAGCGTCGCCGGCTCGAAGGGGTCGCCCTCGTCGCGCCGGGCCGGCCAGACCAGCTTTTCCGGCCGCGTCAGATCGCGCAGGCCCGGCCCGGTAATCTCGCCCCAGGCGGCGACCAGCCCGGTGGTCATGCCGGCCTTGCGGCGCAGAATCGGGTCCATCAGGCCGCCGACGAGATCGGCGACGGGCTGCGGGGTGCCGGTGCGGCGCCTGGCGCGCGGGTCATAGGGCGGTGTCACGGGACGACCTTTCCGGATCGAAGTCTGCGCGGGTCCGACACGCGGCAACAGGCATGTTGCCGGCACCGGACCCAGCGCCGAACGGATAGCATGAAACGCCGCAGACGTCGCGAGAGCGGACGCCGTCCTGCTTGCGACAGACGGCCGGCTCGCATTCGCCGCGCCGGGCCGTTACATCGCGCAGAGCGCGGCCCGCATCGGGCCTCGCCGCCGATCCCCGGCCCGCCATCCAGACAGAGCGTCTCCTGCCCATGCCCGCCGATCTCCGTCCGTTCGCGGATCATCTCCTTGCCTGGTACGACCGCCATGCGCGGGTGCTGCCCTGGCGCGTGTCGCCGCAGGACAGGGCGCGCGGCATCCGGCCGGAGCCCTACCGTGTCTGGCTGTCGGAGATCATGCTGCAGCAGACGACGGTGGCGGCGGTGAAGGCGTATTTCGCCGAGTTCACGACGCGCTGGCCGCATGTCGCCGATCTCGCCGCCGCGCCGCAGCCGGCGGTTCTGGGCGAATGGGCCGGCCTTGGCTATTACGCCCGCGCCCGCAACCTGCATGCCTGCGCGATCCGCGTCACCGAGGAGTTCGGCGGCGCCTTTCCCCAGACGGCCGTCACGCTGCAGACCCTGCCGGGCATCGGCGACTATACCTCCGCCGCGATCGCCGCGATCGCCTTCGACGAGCCGGCGGCCGTCGTGGACGGCAATGTCGAGCGGGTCGTCACCCGGCTGTTTTCCATCGAAACGCCCCTGCCCCAGGCCCGCAAGGACATCCGGCTGCGCACCGCGGAGCTCACCCCGCAACAGCGGCCCGGCGACTTCGCCCAGGCGATGATGGATCTCGGCGCGACGGTCTGCACGCCGAAGCGGCCGAGCTGCATGGTCTGCCCCGTGCGTCCCATGTGCCGCGCCAGCGCCGAGGGGCGTGCGGAAGACTTTCCGGTAAAGAAGCCGAAGGCGGCGGTTCCCGAGCGCAAGGGCGCGGCCTTCGTCGCGACTCGGCCGGCGGATGGCGCGGTCTGGCTGCGGCGGCGCGAGGCGCCCGGCATGCTGCAGGGCATGAGCGAACCGCCGGGCACGGGCTGGCACGCCAAGGCCGACGGCGCGACCGGCGCCGATGCCGCGCCGTTTGCGGCCGACTGGCGCTTCTGCGGCACGGTGGCGCACAGTTTCACCCATTTCCGGCTCGAACTCGAGGTCTACCGCGCCGAACTCACCGGCGATCCGCCGGCCGAAGGCTGGTGGTGCCCGCCCGAAGCCCGCGGCGCCGAGGCCTTGCCGACCCTGATGCAGAAGGTGCTGGTACGTGCCGAGGCCAGCCCACCGGAACCCGCGGCCACACCGAAACGGAGACAGAGCCGATGACCCACCAGCATGTCGTTTTCGACATCGGCAAGGTGCTGATCCATTACGACCCGCACATCCCCTTCCGCGACATCATTCCGTCCGACGAACGCCGGCAGTTCTTCCTCGACGAGGTCTGCTCGCACGACTGGAACCTGGAGCAGGATCGCGGCCGGCCGTGGGAAGAGGCGGAGGCCGAGGCGATCTCCCGTCATCCGCAGATGGCCGAGGAAATCCGCGCCTTCCGGCGCAACTGGCACCGGATGGTGCCACATGCCTATGAGGGCAGCGTGGCGCTGCTCCATGGGCTGATCGACGCCGGCGTCGACGTGACGCTGCTGACCAATTTCGCCTCCGACACGTTTCGCGAGGCGCAGGCGAAGTTCCCGTTCCTGACGGCGACCCGCGGCGTGACCGTGTCCGGCGACATCCGCCTGATCAAGCCGGACCCGGCGATCTACGACCACCATGCGCGCAGCTTCGACCTGGCGCCGGAGCGCACCCTGTTCATCGACGACAATCGCGCGAATGTCGACGCCGCCCGCGCGGCCGGCTGGAGCGCCATCCATTTCATCGACCCGGACCAGCTTGCCCGGGATCTGGCAGCAGAAGGCCTGCCGGTCGGAGCTGCCGGCAGGCCCTGAAACGTCAGACGTAAAATAGCGGTCCGAAGGCGGTCAGACCGCCTCGACGGCCATCTGTTCGCGCATGGTCTGGCGCAGCGTATCGATCGGGGTCAGGCCCTTCTTGGAATCGATGTGCCAGAAGGTCCAGCCATTGCAGGCGTCGAGCCCCTGCACCTTGGCGCCGATGCGGTGGATCGAGGCTGCGTCCTCGCCAATGGCGATGGTGCCGTCGGCCCGCACCCGCGCCGTCCAGCGGCGCTTGGCGTCGGTCAGCTCGGTGCCCGGCTTCACCAGCCCGGCTTCCAGGAGGCTGGCAAAGGGAATGCGCGGCTCGGCGCGCTTGCCGGCCGAGACCTTGAGCACCGCCGGGTCGAGCGCTTCCACCGCGGCGATGCGGGCTTCGGCCGCCTCGATATAGACGTCCTCACGCTCGATGCCGACATAGTGGCGGCCGAGACGCTTGGCGACGGCGCCGGTCGTGCCGGTGCCGAAGAACGGGTCGAGCACCACGTCGCCGGGCTTGGTCGAGGACAGGAGCACGCGGGCGAGCAGCGCTTCCGGCTTCTGGGTCGGATGCGTCTTGCGGCCCTCGGCATCCTTCAGCCGCTCGCCGCCCGAGCAGATCGGGAACAGCCAGTCCGAGCGCATCTGCACGTCGTCATTGGCCGACTTCATGGCGTCGTAATTGAAGGTGTAGCCCTTGGCATTGGCGTCGCGCGACGCCCAGATCATCGTCTCGTGGGCGTTCTGGAACCGGCGGCCGCGGAAGTTCGGCATCGGGTTGGTCTTGCGCCACACGACGTCGTTCAGCATCCAGAAGCCCAGATCCTGCATCATCGCGCCGACACGGAAGATGTTGTGATACGAGCCGATCACCCAGATCGTGCCGTTCGGCTTGAGCACCCGGCGCGCGGCCAGGAGCCAGGCGCGGGTGAAGGCGTCATAGGCCTGGAAGCTCTCGAACTGGTCCCAGTGATCGTCCACCGCATCGACCTTGGACTGGTCGGGCCGGTGCAGATCGCCGCCAAGCTGCAGATTGTAGGGCGGGTCGGCGAAGATCACGTCGACCGAATTCTCGGGCAGCGCGGCCATCTGCGACACGCAGTGCCCCTTGTGTATCCGGTCCAGCCAGGCGGGTTTTTCCGCTTCGCAATTAACCACCTTGAGGGACGCGGAACGCTTGTAAGCCATCTTCACCACCGGACTACGCAGGACATTGAACCGACGTCATGGTTACCGAACGACGTAAACAATCGGTGAAATCCTGCCTTTGTCGCGCCCTCGTGCTCGTGCTACCGGACCCCTCGCACCATCTGCGCCCCGCGCAACCTTCGACGCAGTCGGCCTTCGCGCCGTCGCCCCTTCGCCAAAAACTTTCTTCGGAGCCCCCCATGTCCGAACCCCTGCTCGTGATCTTCGACTGCGACGGTGTCCTCGTCGATTCGGAGGTGATCGCCGCGCAGGTGCAGGCCGAGATCCTCGCCGAGCACGGCGTCGAGATCGATGCCGGCGAACTCGCCATCCGCTTTGCCGGGCTGACCTGGCCGATGATCCTGAAGCGCCTGTCGGACGAGCTGGGCCGCAGCTTCCCCGAGGATCTCGTCACCCGCGTCAATGCCGAGGTGGACCGGCGGCTGGAATCCGACGTGGAGGAGATCGCCGGCGCCCGCATGGCGCTCGACCAGCTTACCCTGCCGCGCTGCATCTGCTCGAACTCGTCGTCGCAGCGTCTCGAGCTGGAGCTCGAGCATGTCGGGCTGTGGGACTATTTCTTCCCGCATGTCTTCAGCGCGCCCGAGGTCGGCACGCAGAAGGTCAAGCCGGCGCCGGACGTGTTCGTCCATGCCTGCGAGCAGTTCGGCGTGGCGCCGCAGGCCGCCATCGTCATCGAGGATTCGGTCCATGGCGTGACCGCGGCCGTCGCCGCGGGCTGCCGCGTCGTCGGCTTCACCGGCGCCGGCCACAGCTTTCCGGGCCATGCCGACGCCCTGACCGAGGCGGGCGCCGAGACGGTGATCAGTCGGCTTGCGGACTTTCCCGCCGTCGTCGACGCCTTTGTCAGCTGGCAGGACGCCTGAACGGCAGGCGCGCTATTCCGGCGCGCCCTCGTCGAAGCCGGCGAAGATCACGATGCCGGCGGTCGGCGCCGGGTCGATCAGCACCGACTCGTCGACATAGGTGAAGGTCTGGGCGCCGCCATTGCGGGTGATTGCGACGGTCTGCTGGCCGAGCTCGGAATAGACCACGTCGTTGCCGCGCAGAACCGCGACGCGGATCGGCAGGCGCACGCTGCGGTCCTGGGCTACGGCCCCGGGGGTGATGCGGCCGAGGACGCCGATCTTCATCAGGAGCTTGCCGTCGACGATGCGGCAGTCGCGGGTCGTCTCGGCGATGTTGGCGACGTAGTCGACCTCGGAGCCGATGGTCTTGCGCAGGATCGCGGTGCCTTCGCGAAGGGTCACCTTCGGGCAGTAGCGGGCCTCGCCGCCCTGGTCGAACTGGCTCGACGCGGTGACCGAGGACGGCGGAATGGCCAGCGCCCCGGCATCGCCGAGATCGGCCTTGGGGGTGGTGGAATTGCAGGCAGAAAGCAGTGCCAGCGCACCGCCGAGGGCGAGGCCACCGGCCAGCCGGCGCAGCGCGGGAAGACGGCGGCTGATCGCGGTGCCGGGACCCTGCACGGAAATGCCCTCGTCGATGGCGTTGCGTTCACCATTGGTCGCTATGGGGGGCACTACCATATGCATCGCTCGGTCCTTCCGTTATCGTGGCGCGCCGTTCTATATCAGCCGCCCGTCGGTTAGGCGACCGACAGCGGAACATGGCGGAGCGCCGACCGGCACACGGTGCGCTCGCGGCCGAACAGAATGCCGGGAGCGATCCCGGTCCGAAGCGAAGTGGAGACGAAGTGAGATATGTGAGTTCGCGGGGAGAGGCTCCTGTCCTCGGTTTTGCCGACACACTTCTGGCAGGTCTCGCGAATGACGGCGGGCTGTATCTCCCGGAGACCTGGCCGCAGATCTCGGCGGAAACGATCCGCGGATTCGCCGGCCGGCCCTATGCCGAAGTCGCCTTCGAGATCCTCCTGCCCTACGTCGGCGAGGACATCGCCCCGGACGATCTGAAGCGCATGGTCGACGAGGCCTATGCGACCTTCCCGCATCCGGCCGTCGCCCCCCTCGTCCAGCTCGGCCCGTCGCATTTCGTGCTGGAGCTCTTCCACGGCCCGACCCTGGCCTTCAAGGACGTGGCGATGCAGCTCATCGCCCGGCTGATGGACCATGTCCTCGCCCAGCGCGGCCGCCGCGCCACCATCGTCGGCGCCACCTCGGGCGACACGGGCGGCGCCGCCATCGCGGCCTTCGCCGCCAGCCAGCGCACCGACATGTTCATCCTGTTCCCGCATGGCCGCGTCTCGCCGGTGCAGCAGCGCCAGATGACGACCTCGGGGGCGGACAACGTCCATGCGGTCGCCGTCGACGGCACCTTCGACGACTGCCAGGCGCTGGTGAAGGCGATGTTCAATCACGCCGCCTTCCGCCAGAAGGCGGCGCTGTCGGGCGTGAACTCGATCAACTGGGGCCGGATCATGGCCCAGATCGTCTATTACTTCACCGCCGCCGCGAGCCTCGGCGCGCCCGAGCGGGCCGTCTCCTTCACCGTGCCGACCGGCAATTTCGGCGACATCTTCGCCGGCTACGCCGCCAAGCGCATGGGCCTGCCGGTCGAGCGGCTGGTGATCGCCACCAACGAGAACGACATCCTCGTGCGCACGCTCGATCGCGGCCGCTACGAGACCACCGGCGTCCACGCCACCACCTCGCCCTCGATGGACATCCAGGTGTCGTCGAATTTCGAGCGACTGATCTTCGAGGCGAGCGGACGCGACGGCGACATGGTGCGCGGCCTGATGCAGCAGCTGGCCCAGTCCGGCTCCTTCACCCTGCCCGAGGCGGTTCTGGCGGCGATCCGGGCCGAATTCGATGCCGGCGCGACGGACCAGGCCGAGACCGCCGACATCATCCGCCGCACCCTCACCGGCACGGCCTATCTCCTCGATCCGCACACCGCCGTCGGCGTCGGCGTGGCGGAGAGCCGGCTCGGCCGCGAGGCGATGATCACGCTCGGCACCGCCCATCCGGCGAAGTTCCCGGACGCGATCGAGAAGGCCGTCCAGATCACCCCCGCATTGCCGCCCAGCCACGGCGACCTGATGCAGAAGCGCGAGACCATGGATCGCCTGCCGAACGAGATTGGCTCCGTGGAATCCTACATCCTCGCGCGCACGCGCGCCGTCGACCAGGGAGCCGAAGCATGAGCGTCGAGGTCACCAGACTTTCCAACGGACTGACCATTGCGACCGAGACGATGCCGCATCTGGAGAGCGCCTGTCTCGGCATCTGGGTGAAGGCCGGCGCCCGCGACGAGGCGCCCCGGGAGCATGGCATCGCCCATCTTCTGGAGCATATGGCGTTCAAGGGGACGAGCCGGCGCAGCGCCCGGCAGATTGCCGAGGAGATCGAAGATGTCGGCGGCGAGATGAACGCCGCCACCAGCGTCGAGACCACCTCCTACTATGCTCGCGTCCTGAAGAACGACGTGCCGCTGGCGCTCGACATCCTGACCGACATCCTGATCGATTCGCGCTTCGACGAGCAGGAGCTGGAACGCGAACAGCAGGTCATCCTGCAGGAGATCGGCGCGGCGGAAGACACGCCCGACGACATCGTCTTCGACCATTTCCAGGAAGCGGCCTTTCGCCAGCAGATCATCGGCCGGCCAATCCTGGGCACCCGCGAGACGGTGAAGTCGTTCTCGCCCGACGATCTGCGCGGCTATCTCGCCCGGCACTATTCGCCCGACAAGATGATCGTCTCGGCGGCCGGCGCCGTGTCACACCGCGCCATCGTCGACCAGATCGAGGCGGCCTTCGGCGGAACGGCCTCCGTGTCGCCGCTGCCGCTGGAATCCTCGCCGCGCCAGGCGGCGTCCTATACGGGCGGCGAGTTCCGCCAGGAGCGCGACCTGATGGACGCGCAGATGGTGCTCGGCTTCGAGGGGCGCGCCTATTACGCCCGCGACTTCTACGCCTCGCAGGTGCTGTCGCTGATCCTCGGCGGCGGCATGTCCTCGCGGCTCTTCCAGGAGATCCGCGAGCGCCGGGGCCTGTGCTACGCGATCTACGCCTTCCACTGGAGCTTCTCCGATTCCGGCATCTTCGGCATCCATGCTGCGACCGGCGAGGAGGAGCTGGCGGAACTGGCGCCGGTGATCGCCGACGAGCTGACGCGGGCCGCGGCCGGCATCTCCGAGCCCGAAGTCAACCGGGCCCGGGCGCAGATGCGCGCCAGCCTGCTGATGTCGCAGGAAAGCCCGGCCGCCCGCGCGGCGCAGATCGCCCGGCAGATGCTGTTCAACGGCGCGACCATCACCAATGAGGAACTGATCGCGCGGCTCGAGGCGATCACCGCGCCGCGGCTCGCCGATCTCGCCGAGCGTACGTTCGTGGGCACCGTGCCCACCCTCGCCGCCATCGGACCGGTGTCCCGTCTGCCGAGCCGCGACGTCCTTGCCGAACGGCTTGCCGGCGCGTCGTCCGGCGCCGAGGCGAGGCTCGCGACCAGCCACTGATCCGCCGATGAGGATCCTGGAGCATCTCGCCGGGCCGCCCGTCCCCGCGCTGCACGGCGAGGGCATCCTTCTGCGCATGCCCCGGCGCAGCGACTATGCGGCGTGGCGGGACCTGCGCGGCGAAAGCCGCAATTTCCTGAAACCCTGGGAGCCGCTCTGGGCCGCGGACGAATTGTCGTGGGAGGCCTATCGCCAGCGCCTGCGCCGCTATGCGCACGATGCGCGCGACGGCGTCAGCTACACCTTCTTCCTGTTCGACGCCTCCGGCCGCACGCTCTATGGCGGCACGACGCTCAGCCAGATCCGGCGCGGCGTCGCCCAGTCGGGCACGCTCGGCTACTGGATGGGCGAGCGCCATGCCGGCGCCGGCCTGATGGCGCGGGCGGTGGAGCAGATGAAGCTGTTCGCCTTCGACGTGCACCGCCTGCACCGGATCGAGGCCGCCTGCCTGCCGCGCAACAAGCGCTCCATCGGGCTTCTGGAGAAATGCGGTTTCGTCCGCGAGGGTCATCTGCGAAGCTATCTGAAGATCGCCGGACGCTGGGAAGACCATTATCTCTATTCGCTTCTGGCCGAAGAATGGTCGTCTTCGCAGCCCAGGGCTCGCATGGGCGCGGCCGTGGTGCAATAAACGCGAAGCGCGGGCGGGGATGAGTCGGAATGCAAGGTCGGGGCACAACGTGAAGGCGAAAGCCATCAGCAATCGGAAAAGCGGCGTCGGGCCGATCGGTCTGGCCGCGCGGTGGATCCTGTCGCTGGCCTTCGTCCTCGTTGCGCTCGCCGTCTCGGCGCCGCCGTCCCTGGCGCTCGAAGCCGTCAGCATCTCGCGCGGCGACACCGCCATCGACATGCTGCCCGCCGTCGACGTCTATCGCGGCAAGGGCCGCGCCTTCCAGGTCGCGACCGTCCCCGGCGCCGACGGCATCGTGCGCCGCATCGAGATCGAGGCGCAGTCGGCCCAGGCTTCCGGCGACTGGGCCGTGTTCGCGCTCGCCAACAACACCGACAAGCAGATCGACCGGCTCGTCGTCGCCCCGCATTTCCGGCTGGTGGGCTCCGGCGTCGTCTGGCCCGATCTCGGCTCGCAGCGCATCGCCTCGATCACGCCCAGCCAGGGCTTTGCGCTGGAGCGCCAGCCGAGCACCGATGCCGACGTCTTCCTGGTGACCCTCGACCCCGGCGCGATCGTCACCTTCGTCGCCGAACTGGCCTCGCCGAACCTACCGGATCTGCGGCTGTGGGAGCCGAACGCCTACAAGGATACGGTCAACGCCTTCACGCTCTATCGCGGCATCGTCCTCGGCATTGCCGGCCTGCTGGCGGTGTTCCTGACCATCCTGTTCGTCGTCAAGGGATCGGCGATGTTCCCCGCCACCGCGTCGCTCGCCTGGGCGGTGCTGGCCTATATCTGCATCGACTTCGACTTCTGGCAGAAACTGGTGCCGATCCTGCCCGGGCAGGAACGGGTCTGGCGAGCCGGCACCGAAGTGTCGCTCGCCTTCACGCTGGTCCTGTTCCTCTTCGCCTATCTCAATCTCAATCGCTGGCACGGCGTGCTGTCGATCTTCACCATCATGTGGCTGGCGGCGCTGGGCACGGTCGGCGTCGTCGCCGCCTTCGACCCGGTGGTCGCCTCGGGCATCGCCCGCATCTCGCTGGCCGCGACGGCCGCCCTCGGCCTCGGCATCATCGGCACGCTCGCCGTGCAGCGCTCCGACCGGGCGATCATGCTGATCCCCACCTGGTGCCTCGTCATCCTGTGGGTGTTCGCCGGCTGGTCCACCGTGACCGGCCGCATTGACAACGACATCATCCAGCCGGCGCTGGGCGGCGGCCTGGTGCTCATCGTCCTCCTGATCGGCTTCACGGTCATGCAGCACGCCTTTGCCGGCGGCGGCTTCGCGCAGGGGCTCCTGTCGGATCTGGAGCGTCGCTCGCTGGCGCTCGCCGGCACCGGCGACGCGATCTTCGACTGGGACGTCAGCCGCGACCGCATCTTTGCCGGCGCCGACGGCGACACCCTGGCCGGCATGCCGGTCGGCACCATGAACGGGCCGGCGCGCGACTGGCTGCCGGTCCTGCATCCGGACGACCGCGACCGCTTCAAGGTGACGCTCGACACGATCCTCGAACATCGCCGCGGCCGCATCATCCAGGATTTCCGTCTGCGCGACGAGGATGGCCATTATCACTGGGTCTCGCTGCGCGCCCGCCCGGTGCTGGGCAGCGACGGCGAGGTGGTGCGCTGCGTCGGCACGCTCAAGGACGTCACCGATGCCAAGAAGGCCGAGGAACGGCTGCTGCACGACGCGCTGCACGATCAGCTGACCGGTCTCCCGAACCGCGAATTGTTCCGCGACCGGCTGGAAGCCATCGGTGTCCTCGCCATGACGCGGGCCGACGTGCAGCCGACGATCATCGTCATCGACCTCGACCGCTTCAAACAGGTCAACGACGATTTCGGCATCGCCACCGGCGACACCATCCTCCTGACCATCGGGCGCCGCCTGAAGCGCCTGTTGAAGCCGCAGGATTCGCTGGCCCGGCTCGGCAGCGACCAGTTCGGCCTGATCCTCCTGTCGGAGACAGAGGTCACCGCGGTGGCCGATTTCGCCGAGGGCCTGCGCAACGCCATCAAGGCGCCGATCGCGTTCGCCAATCGCGAGATCGTCCTGACCGGTTCGATCGGCCTCACCGGCTGGACCGATGCCTCGACCTCGGACGAGGCGCTCAAGGAAGCCGAGCTGGCCATGTACCAGGCCAAGCGCAATGGCGGCGACAGCATCGAGCCGTTCCGGCCGGCCTATCGCAGCGTCGGCTATGGCCGCCTGGAGCTGGAATCGGATCTGCGCCGGGCCTTCGAGCGCAACGAGCTGTCGCTTGCCTTCCAGCCGATCGTCACGCTGGAGACCGAAGACATCGCCGGCTTCGAGGCGCTGTTGCGCTGGGAGCATCCGCGGCGCGGCGCGATTTCGCCGGCGGAATTCGTGCCGATCGCCGAAAGCACCGGCCTGATCGTCCAGCTCGGCCAGTTCGCGCTGGAGGAGGCCTGCCGCCGGCTCGGCGACTGGCAGCGCATGACCGGCGACGAGAACCTCTTCGTCTCGGTCAACATCTCCAGCCGCCAGCTCATCCGCCAGGATCTGATTGGCGACGTGAAGACCGTCATCGAGCGCTACCGGATCTCGCCGAACAGCCTCAAGCTGGAGCTGACGGAATCGCTGGTGATGGACAATCCGGAGCGTTCCGCCCAGCTCCTGACCCGCCTGAAGGCGCTCGGCGTCGGCCTGTCGCTGGACGATTTCGGCACCGGCTATTCGTCGCTCGCCTATCTGATGGGCTTTCCCTTCGACACGCTGAAGATCGACCAGTCCTTCCTGAAGAACAACAGCCAGCCGCAGCGGCCGATCATCCTGCATTCGATCGTCACCATGGCCCACGATCTGGGGCTGAAGGTCGTGGCGGAGGGGATCGAGAGCGATGCCGACGTCATGCAGCTGCGCCAGCTCGGCTGCGAATTCGCCCAGAGCTTCAAGTTCTCGCCGCCGCTCGGCTCCGATCAGGTGCGCAAGATCCTCGACGACCGGGCGGTCGGCCTGAAGCGCGCCAGCTAGGGCGCGCCCGGCTCAGGCGTGACCGGCCTCGCTGGCCAGGAACGCCGGCTCGATGCCCAGCAGGCCCAGCGCGCGGTCGTATTTGCTGTCCAGCTCGACGTCGAAGACGATGTCGAGATCGGCCTTGCAGGTCAGCCAGCCATTGGCCGCAATCTCGCTCTCGAGCTGGCCCGGCGACCAGCCGGCATAGCCGAGCGCCATGATCGCCGTCGTCGGCCCGACGCCCTTCGAGATCGCCTTGAGGATGTCGATGGTCGGGGTCAGCGAGATGTTGTCGGCGACGGCCACGGTGGATTCGGAATCGTAGTCGTCCGAATGCAGGACGAAGCCCCGCCCCTTCTCCACCGGCCCGCCCATGCAGACGCAGATCTCCTGTCCCGATCTGGGCATCCGGATATCGCGCTCGCTGGCGACGATGCCGAGCTGGGTCAGGAGTTCGCCGAAGCCGACCGGCTGCGGCTTGTTGATGATGAAGCCCATCGCGCCGCTCGGCGAATGGGCGCAGACATAGATCACGGCGCGCGCGAAGCGCTCGTCGCCCATGCCCGGCATGGCGATGAGGAAATGCCCTTCCAGGGAAGAGTCGGTCGAATTTCTGCCGATTTCGGTTTCGAGATCCATGGCATCCAGATGCTTGCGGGGCTTTCACGATAGATGGCATCGCGGCGATGTCAAAACCAGAGCTCGCGGGGCGGCCCGATTTGCCGGTCGGCGTCGCGGCTTGTTGAATGGCCAGCAGCCCTTGCCCGCGCTAACCACGATGGCGGTGCGGGCCATGCGCCGCAGATCGTTTCAGGGCAGAGGACACCGCAGATGAGATGGATTGCGCGGATCGCCGGCGGCCTCGCCGCGATGGCGATGGGAGCGGCAGCGGCCCAGGCAGGGCCGGCATCGACCTATGCTAGCGAGCAGGTGACGCTGCGCCTCGTTGCCGGTGAGGCCGCGCCGGACGGCACGGTTCGCGGCGCGCTGCTGGTCGATCTCGCGCCGGGGTGGCACACCTACTGGCTCGATCCGGGCGCCTCGGGCATCCCGCCGCACATCGACTTCACGGCCACGGACAATCTGGCGGCCGCCGATCTGAAATTTCCCGCGCCGCTGCGCTTCGGCGAAGGCATTGCCCGCGCCAATGGCTACGAGAACGCCGTCGCCATCGGCTACGCACTGACCCCGCGGCCCGGCACCACGCTCGACACGGTGACCGCCAGCCTCGCCATCGGCGTGTGCCAGGACATCTGCATTCCGGTGCAGGCGGAGCTTGCGGCCGACACCGGCGATGCGGCAGCGACCGAGACCGTCGAGGCGACCTTCGCCGCCCTGCCCGCCCGCGACGGCCCGCTCGGGCGGATCAGTTCGGCCGTTCTGCCCACCGGCGGCGACGTGCTGACCGTCGCCGTGGAGACGGTGCTCGACGCGCAGGACGCCGATCTCTTCGTGCGCGGGCCGGACGGCTGGTATTTCGACGAGCCCGCAACGCCGGAGCGCAATGGCGACAGTCTCGAATTCCGCGTGCCCGTCGTCGGGCGCCCGCGCGGTGCGATGGCCGGGCCGGCGACGGTCGACATGGTGGTCACCGGCACGCGCGGCGACTTTGCCGCCGATGCGGTACCGGTCACCGCCGACACGCCCGGCTGAACGGCTCGACAAAGCCCTCCGCCTCGCCTCATATGGCGCCGGGCCGTAACGCCACGCATTTCACGAAGGGAACGACCAGATGACCATCGGTATCGGCGACAAGCTTCCGAACGCGACACTGAAGACCAAGACCTCCGACGGTCCGGCAGACCTGTCCACCGACGAGATCTTCGCCGGCAAGAAGGTCGTGCTGTTCGCCGTGCCCGGCGCCTTCACGCCGACCTGCTCGATGAATCACCTGCCGGGCTTCCTGACCCACAATGACGAGATCCGCGCCAAGGGCGTCGACACCATCGCCGTCGTCGCGGTCAACGACATCTTCGTCATGGGCGCCTGGGAGAAGGCCAACGACGCGGCCGGCAAGATCCTGTTCCTGTCCGACGGCAATGGCGAGTTCACCAAGGCCCTCGGCCTCGACATCGACCTCTCGGTCGCCGGCCTCGGCCTGCGCTCCAAGCGCTATTCGATGATCGTCGAGGACGGCGTCGTGAAGTCGCTGAACGTCGAGGAATCGCCGGGCCAGGCCGAGCGCTCGACCGCCGAGGCCGTTCTCGAGCAGCTCTGATCCGGAATATTCCGTCCCCGCGGCCAGTGCTGCGGGGACGGGCGCGGACTTTCGAAATCGCGCCTATGCGCTGCGCTTGCGACGCTTGAACGGCTCCATGCCGTCGCGGGCCAGCTGGTCGGCGCGCTCGTTCATCTCGTCGCCGGCATGGCCTTTCACCCAGTGGAAGGTGACGTCGTGGCGCCCCTTCTCCTCCTCCAGCTTCTGCCAGAGCTCGGCGTTCTTCACCGGCTTCTTGTCGGCGGTCTTCCAGCCGTTGCGCTTCCAGCCGTGGATCCACTTGGTGATGCCGTCGCGCATATATTGCGAGTCGGAATAGATATCGACCGGGCAGGACCGCTTCAGGGCCGTCAGCGCCTGGATCACCGCGAGCAGCTCCATCCGGTTGTTGGTGGTGTGCTCCTCGCCGCCCTTCAGTTCCTTCTCGTTGCCGTTGAAGCGCAGGATCGCGCCCCAGCCGCCCGGTCCCGGATTGCCCGAACAGGCGCCGTCGGTGTGGATCTCGACCCGTCCCTCGGCGCTCATGCCGTCACCCGCTCGTCGTCATAGCCATAGTCCGAGACGCTCTTCACCGACCGGTGGAAGCGCAGCTTGCCGAGATATTCCATCGGGTCCTTCTTGGTCACGAAGGAATCGTCCGGCACGGTCAGCCAGTCGTAGAGCCGGGTCAGCAGGAAGCGCAGCGCCGCCCCCCGGCACAGCACCGGCAAGGCCGCCAGCTCCGCCGCGCTCAGCGGACGCACGCTGGCATAGCCGCCAATCAGCGCCCGGCCCTTGGTGATGTTGAAGCTGCCGTCCTGCTCGAAGCACCAGGCGCAGACGGCGATCGCCAGATCGTAGGCGAGAAGGTCGTTGCAGGCGAAATAGAAGTCGATCAGGCCGGACAATTCGCCCGACAGGAAGAAGACGTTGTCGGGGAAGAGATCGGCGTGGATGACGCCTTTCGGCAGATCGGCCGGCCAGTTCGCCTCGACGAAATCGAGCTCCGCGCCGATCTCGGCGGCGAGCCCCGCCTCGATGCCGTCGACCCGGTCGCCGCAGCTTTCGAACAGCGGCCGCCAGTCGGCAACGGCGAGGCCGTTGCGCCGGTGCAGCGGGAAGTCGGCGGCCTTGCCGTGCATGCCGGCCAGCGCTGCGCCGACGGCGCGGCAATGCTGGGGCGCGGGACGGCGGGTCCACATGCCTTCGAGAAAGGTGAAGATCGCCGCCGGGCGGCCCGACAATTCGCCAAGAGACTCGCCGCCGCGCGTGTGCACCGGCAGCGGACAGGACAGGCCCCGCTCGGCCAGATGCTCCATCAGCCCGACGAAGAACGGCAGGTCCGACCGGTTCACCCGCTTCTCGTACAGCGTGAGGATGTAGGTGCCCGCCGTGGTGCGCAGCAGGAAGTTGGAATTCTCCACCCCCTCGGCGATGCCCTTGTAGCTCAGCAGTTCGCCGATGTCGTAGGCGCCGATGAAGTCGGCGAGCTGCGGCTCGGAGACGTCCGTATAGACAGCCATGGTCAGCCCTGCCCGTTGACGAAGGCCATGTCGACGGGCGTCAGCGGCGTCTGGCGCAGGCTGCGCATCACCGGGAAGTTCTCGTTCTCCTCCGCCGTGCGCACGAGCTCGATGGTCACGTCGTAGCGGTCGCGGAAGGAATCGACGATGGCGTCGACGAGGATCTCGGGCGCCGAGGCTCCGGCCGACATCGCCACCACCCCGCCGGGCTTCACGCAGTCCCAGGGCAGGTCCTGCGGCCCCTCCACCAGCGCGCCCTGCATCGCGCCGGAGCGCTCGGCGACCTCGACGAGGCGGAGCGAATTCGACGAATTCGGTGCGCCGACGATCAGGAACAGGTCGGCGCCGGGAGCTGCCGCCTTCACGGCGTCCTGGCGGTTGGTCGTGGCGTAGCAGATCGATTCCGACGAGGGCGCCTGCATCTGCGGGAACCGCGCCTGCAACACCGCGATGATCCCCGCGGTGTCGCCGACCGAGAGGGTGGTCTGGGTCACGAAGCCCAGCGCCTCCGGATCGGCCGGCACATAGGCGGCCGCGTCGGCCTCGGTCTCGATCAGCGTGACGCTGCCCTCGGGCAACTGCCCCATCGTGCCGATGACCTCCGGATGGCCGCGATGGCCGATCAGCAGCACATGGCGCCCGAGCCGCGTGTGGCGCATGGCCTGCTTGTGAACCTTGGAGACCAGCGGACAGGTGGCGTCGAGATAGAGCAGGTCGCGGGCTTCGGCGGCGGCCGGCACCGACTTCGGCACGCCATGGGCCGAGAACACCACCGGCTGGCCGTCATCGGGGACCGAATCCAGCTCCTCGACGAAGACTGCGCCCTTGCTGCGCAGCCCTTCCACGACATAGCGATTGTGGACGATCTCGTGCCGCACATAGACCGGCGCGCCGTATTTCTTCAGCGCCAGCACGACAATCTGGATGGCCCGGTCGACGCCGGCGCAGAAGCCGCGCGGCTCACACATGCGGATCGTCAGCTTCGGTTTGGTGGCTGTTGCGGACAAGAAGAGCTCCGGGCTGTTCGGCAGGGCGAATGTCGCGCCGAATGAAGGGATGCGACGCATGGGTGTCAAGCCTCGCGGCGCTTGTGGCGCAGCATTGCGGCACGCAGACGATGGGCCGCGAAGGACGCCGCCGGCACATCACCGCCGGCGGCGCGCCTCAGTTGGCTTCGCGCCTGGCGGCGCGGCGGTCGCCGACGATCAGCATCCCGGTCATGACGATCAGCACCAGCGCCAGCCCGTACCAGGTGATGGCGTATTGCAGGTGATTGTTGGGGATGTCGATGACGGTCGTGCCGCCGATGGGCCCACCGTCCGGCGTCTCGGCCCGCTTGGCATCGACGAAGAACGGCAGCACCGTGACGCCGGAATCCAGCGCCAGCCCTCCGGCCATGGCGTCGATGTCGCGCCAGAAGAAGGTGTCGTTGCCCGGCTCGTTGTCCGGCACGAAATAGCCCGGCGTCTCGCGCGGTGCATCGCGGGCAAGCCCCGTGACCGACACGACGCCCTCATTCTGCCCCTCGGCACGGCTGGCCGGATCACGCATCTCGTAGGGCACGTAGCCGCGATTGACGAAGACGACGGCGTCGGGATCGGTGAGCAGCGGCGTGAAGACGTTCCAGCCGGGCTTGCCCTCGAAGGTGGTGAGCATGAAGCGCTCGCCCTCATGCAGGAACCGCCCGGTGACGGTCACCGGCGTGTAGTCCACGTCGCCGGAGTCGGCGAAGCGGGTGCGCAGGGCTTCCAGATCGATCGGCTCGGCATGGATCCGGGCGTCGATGCGCTCCAGCATCGCCTGCTTCCACTGCATCCGCTCGACCTGCCACGAGCCCAGCCCGAGGAGGATCGCGATCCCGACGAGGCAGGCGAGGAGCGCGAACCAGAACTTGCCCCGCGACATGCGCCGGGGAACATATCCGGCGCCGCCTGCGTCGATGGACGATGTGGAATCAGACGTCATCGCGAAGCCGGCCTTCCGAGGCGTTGTGGCGATACTGCATGGCAATCATCAGGCCCTTCAGAGCGCGCAGAAGCGGCAGGGCCAGCCCTAGGATCAGCGGCAGCCACAGGAGGAAATGCACCCAGAGCGGCGGATCGAAGGCAACCTCCACCCACAGGGCCATGCCGACGACGATGAAACCGACGATGAGGATCACGAAGACCGCGGGGCCGTCGCCCGAATCGATGAAGCTGTAGTCGAGGTCGCAGTTCGCGCAGCGCGGCGCCACCGTCAGGAAGCCGGCGAACAGCTTGCCCTCGCCGCAGCGCGGGCAGCGACCGAGGACCCCGGCCTTCACCGGGTCGGCTGCTCTCTGAGGGCGTCCGCCTGTCTCGCTCAAATGCTCACTCCGTCATGGCCGGCCGGGACCCGTCGTGCAGCCCGCGGCGCGCGCATGGTCCTCAAAACGAAGAAGGCGGCACATCGCTGCGCCGCCCTCGCAATTTCCGTTTGTCCGCCGCCTATTCGACGTGGATCGCGGCGCCCCAGCTGCCCCAGATATAGATGCAGAAGAAGAGGAACAGCCAGACGACGTCGACGAAGTGCCAGTACCAGGCCGCCGCCTCGAAGCCGAAATGCTTCTGCGGGGTGAAGTGGCCCTTCATGGCGCGCAGCAGGCAGACGGCCAGGAAGATCGTGCCGACCAGGACGTGGAAGCCGTGGAAGCCGGTCGCCATGTAGAAGGTCGAGCCGTAGATCGAGCCGCCGAAGGCGAAGGGCGCGTGAGCGTATTCGTAATACTGGACGTAGGAGAAGATCACGCCGAGCACGACGGTCAGCGTGAGGCCCCAGATCAGGCCCTTGCGGTCGTTGTGCAGCAGCGCATGGTGCGCCCAGGTGACGGTCGTGCCCGACAGGAGCAGCGTGACCGTGTTGAACAGCGGCAGATGCAGCGGGTCGAGAACCTCGATGCCCTGCGGCGGCCATTGACCGCCCAGCACCTCGGTGCGGGCCGCCTGGATCGCCTCGTTCGGGAACAGGCTGGCGTCGAAGAAGGCCCAGAACCATGCCACGAAGAACATCACCTCCGAGGCGATGAACATGATCATGCCGTAGCGCAGGTGCAGCGAGACGACGCGGGTATGCGCGCCTTCCTGGCTTTCCTTGATGGTGTCAGACCACCACGCATACATGACGTAGAGAACCAGCGCGAGGCCGAGATAGAAGATCCACGGGCCGGCGAGATCGACGCCGAACATGACGAACTGGCCGCCCGCCGCATAGCGCATGAAGCCGACGAGACCGATCATCATGATGAAGGCCCCGGCCGAGGCTAGGAACGGCCACGGGCTCGGATCGATGATGTGATAGTCATGCTTGGCGTGCGTGTCGGCCATCGCGGGTCCCCGGTCTCTTCTGAATGCCCTGCGGTCTGCTTAGCGAAACTCGCTCGGCAACTCCAGCATCTGATTGGTGTTTTCGACAGTCACCGCGATCGCTCGCGGCTCTCTAGAGTTGATCGGTCGTCGGTGTTCTCGTCGTCTCGCCCTTGCTGGCGGCCACCGGGGCCTCCGCTTCGTCGAGCGGGAAGAAGGTGTAGGACAGGGTGATCCCCGGTGCGTCCTTGAGCTCCTCGGCCTCCAGCATGTCGGCATCGACATAGAAGACGATCGGCATGTCGATCTCTTCGCCCGGCTGCAGGGTCTGGTTGTCGAAGCAGAAGCAGGCGATCTTGTTGAAGTAGACGCCAGCGGCCACCGGGGTGACGTTGAAGGTCGCCTGGGCCCGCACCGGCTTGTCCGAGAGGTTCTTGACGTGGAAGCTGGTCTCGCGGGTCTCGCCCAGCTTGACGGTGACCTCGCGGTCGTTCGGACCGAACTTCCAAGGCAGCCCCGGCGCGACATTGCCGTCGAAGCGCACCAGCACCGTCCGGTCGATCACCTGGCTCGGCGCGGTCTCGGCGCGCTGGGTGGTGCCGCCATAGCCGGTGACCTGGCAGAACAGGTAGTAGAGCGGCACCGAGGCGTAGGCGGCGCCGACCATGCCCACCGCGAAGGCGGCGCAGGCAACGGCAATGACGAGGCCGCGGCGCCGTGCCGGCTGCGCGGATGCGTTGGGCTGGGTGTCGGTCATGTCGACAGCTTCGCGAGAGTGACGAAATAGAAGATCACCACCAGCGAGATCAAAACGACGCCGATGGCGATGGAGCGATTGCGCCGGGCGCGCTGCTGCGCCTCGGTCAGGCGGATGCGATCATCGTCCATCTCAGTACCACCCCGCCGGCAGCAGCGACCGTGCGACGGCTTCGCCGAGCAGGATCACGAAGAGCGCGAAGAGATAGACGATCGAGAAGGCGAACAGCTTCTTGGCCGGCAGCATCTTCTCGTCGCCGTCCGGCATCCGGAACGTCGCATAGGCGTGGCGCAGGAAGTTCGCGCCGAGCAGCACCGAGGCGACACCATAGACCGGCCCGGCAAAGCCGAGCAGCCAGGGGGCGACCCCGACCGGCACGAGGACCAGCGAATAGAGGAAGATCTGCAGGCGCGTCGCCCGCTCGCCGGCGACGTTCGGAAGCATCGGCACGCCGACGCTGCCGTAATCCTTCAGCTTGAACATGGCCAGCGCCCAGAAATGCGGCGGGGTCCAGAGGAAGATGATCAGGAACAGGACGATGCTCTCGATCGACACGCCACCGGTCACGGCAGCCCAGCCGACCATCGGCGGAAACGCCCCGGCCGCACCGCCGATGACGATGTTCTGCGGCGTCGAGCGCTTCAGACCCATCGTGTAGATCACGGCGTAGAAGAAGATGGTGAAGGCCAGGAGCCCGGCGGCGAACCAGTTGGACGCCAGTCCCAGCATGGAGACGGCCAGCAGCGACAGGATCAGGCCGAAGGCAAGCGCCGCTTCGCGGTCGATGCGGCCTGCCGGGATCGGCCGGTTGGCGGTGCGCGTCATCACCGCGTCGATGTCGGAATCGTACCACATGTTCAGCGCGCCCGAGGCGCCTGCCCCGATGGCGATCGACAGGATCGAGATCACCGCCAGCGTCGGGTGGATGGCGCCGGGCGCCAGCGCCATGCCGGTGATCGCGGTCAGCACCACGAGCGACATCACCCGCGGCTTCAAGAGGGCGATGTAGTCACGCGGCTCCGCCAGGCTGATCGCCGGCATCGCGTTGGTGTGATTTGCGTCGAGAAGCGTCAAGTCGAACCTCGAACCCGTTCGGCGCGATCCTGGCCCCGCCTGGGGCCGGCCGTCATGCGAACCGTTGCGTCGTTCTGCCATCGGCCTTGTTCCACATCCGTCGGGATGCTGCGCCGTGGCTTGCAGTCGCGGCTCCCGGACTGCGGAACCGTCAGACGATCAGGCATCCCGGATACGGGGATCCGGGATGCCGATTGATGTGCGGGAGACCGCCTGCGATGGGTCTCAGCGGACCCGCGGCAGCTCTTCCCACTGGTGGTACGGCGGCGGCGAAGGCAGCTGCCATTCCAGCGTCGTCGCACCCTCGCCCCACGGGCTCGGACCGGCAATGCGCTTCTTGGAGAAGGCCTCGAAGACACCGTACAGGAACACCAGCACGGCGAAGCCCGAAAGATAGGAGCCCATCGAGGACACGTAGTTCCAGCCGGCGTACGCTTCCGGATAGTCGACATAGCGGCGGGGCATGCCGGCTGCACCCAGGAAATGCTGCGGGAAGAACACGATGTTCACGCCCACGAAGGTCAGCCAGAAGTGCAACTTGCCGATCGTCTCGTTGTACATGTAGCCGGACATCTTCGGGAACCAGTAGTACCAGGCCGCGAAGATCGCGAACACCGCCCCCAGCGACAGCACGTAGTGGAAGTGGGCGACGACGTAATAGGTGTCGTGCAGCACACGGTCCATGCCGGCATTGGCCAGCTTCACACCCGTCACACCGCCGACGGTGAACAGGAAGATGAAGCCGATCGCCCAGAGCATCGGCGTCTTGAAGCTCAGCGAGCCGCCCCACATCGTCGCGATCCAGGAGAAGATCTTGATGCCGGTGGGAACCGCGATGACCATCGTCGCGAAGACGAAGTAGCGCTGCGTGTTGAGCGAGATGCCGGTGGTGTACATGTGGTGCGCCCACACGACGAAGCCGACGACACCGATCGCGACCATGGCGTAGGCCATGCCGAGATAGCCGAAGACCGGCTTCTTGGAGAAGGTCGAGATGATGTGGCTGATGATGCCGAAGCCCGGCAGGATCAGGATGTACACTTCCGGGTGGCCGAAGAACCAGAACAGGTGCTGGTACAGGATCGGGTCACCACCGCCGGCCGGCGAGAAGAACGTCGTGCCGAAATTGCGGTCGGTCAGAAGCATGGTGATCGCGCCGGCCAGAACCGGGAGCGAGAGCAGCAGCAGGAACGCCGTCACCAGCACGGACCAGGCGAACAGCGGCATCTTGTGCAGCGTCATGCCGGGAGCGCGCATGTTCAGGATCGTGGTGATGAAGTTGATCGCACCGAGGATCGACGAGGCGCCCGCCACGTGCAGCGAGAAGATCGCCAGATCGACGGCCGGCCCGGGGTGACCCGAGGTCGACAGCGGCGGATACATCGTCCAGCCCGTGCCGGCACCGTTCGAACCCGGCGCACCCTCGACGAACATCGACAGGATCAGCAGCGGGAAGGAGAAGGCGAGCAGCCAGAAGGAGATGTTGTTCAGCCGCGGGAACGCCATGTCCGGCGCGCCGATCATGATCGGCACCATCCAGTTGGCAAAGCCGCCGATCAGCGCCGGCATGACCATGAAGAAGATCATGATCAGGCCGTGGCCCGTCGTGAACACGTTGTAGAGCTGCGGGTCGCCAAAGATCTGCAGACCCGGCTCCTGAAGCTCCATGCGCATGGCGATCGACAGCGCGCCGCCGATGATGCCCGCGCAGATCGAGAAGATCAGGTAGAGCGTCCCGATGTCCTTGTGGTTGGTCGAATAGACCCAACGCCGCCAGCCGGACGGCATGTGCGCGTCGTGGGCATCGTGAGTGGCACCATATGCCATATCGAGCTCCCTCAAACCCTGTTCGTGTTAGCGGCCGGCCACGGCGACGGAGTCGCCGGACTGGATCCGCGCCGTCAGCTGTGCATTGGCGTCCTCGAGGCTGCCCGACGCGGCGGAGTACCACGCGGCGAACTGCTCCTTTGACACGACGCGCACGGCGATCGGCATGTTGTAGTGAGCCTGGCCGCAGAGCTCGGAGCACTGGCCGTAGAAGATGCCCTCGCGCTGCGCCTCGAACCAGTATTCGTTGAGGCGGCCCGGCACGGCATCGACCTTCACGCCCAGCGACGGCAGGGCGAAGGAATGGATAACGTCGCCCGAAGTCGAGATCAGGCGGATGACGGTATCGACCGGCACGACCATCTCGTTGTCGACGGCGAGCAGGTGCGGATAGACGTTGCGATCGGCCTTGCCGCTCGCGTCGCGATCATCCTCGATCAGCGGATAGGATTCGAAGGAGACCGGCTCGGCCTCCGCTTCGGCCGACACTTCGGACGGCTGGTACTCGTAACCCCAGTACCACTGGTAGCCGGTCGCCTTGACGGTGAGCTCCGGCTCGCTCGGCGGATTGTACTGCGCCGTCAGAAGCTGGAAGGACGGCACCGCCAGGAAGAGAAGAACGATCACCGGGGCGAGCGTCCAGACCACCTCGATCATGGTGTTGTGGCTGGTACGCGACGGGACCGGGTTGCGCGAAGCGCGATAGCGGAACACCACCCAGGCCAGAAGCACGGCGACCAGGATGGTGATCGGAATGATGAAGGCGAGCGTGTAGTCGCTGAACCAGTGGATCTGCGCCTCGATGGGGGACAGCGCTTCCTGCAGGCCCATCTGCCAGGGGTGCGGCTGACCCGGAAGCAGGTCACTCTCCTGTGCGACAGCCGAACCGGCAGTCCCCATGGATGCCATCGCGGCAAAGATCGATCGTTTCACTCGCATTGTCTCCCTGCGCGCTCGTGCGTCAGTGGTGGGAACCGGCGTTTCGGGGACGAATAGCGCCTGCCGCCATCCGGCGCCAGCACCGGCATCCCGCGAAATCGGAAGAATCTTCGGCTCGCCGCTTAAAACCACGAAACCCGGCGCGCCGCAACATCTTAGAACCATCGCAAGCTTGCGGCATTTTTGCGCCGGGACCAGCATTCCGGCGCCTCCACGGCATCGCCGCGCGGACGATTCGCATTGCCGCGACCGGGCCCGTTCGCCGCCGCTCCGGCCCCTTCTGTTCGACGGACGCTGTCCGGTAACCATTTGTTTGGTATAACGCCGGCACATTCCAATCCAGTCTCGAACCGGATGACCCGATGATCAGAACCCTTCAGACGGCGGCTGCGGCCCTCGCCCTTTGCGCCGCCAGCCTTCACCCGGCCTTCGCCCAGTCCGGCGCGACCGGCACCGTCAAGTCCCAGCACGGCGCCTGGGCCATCGTCTGCGACCAACCGGCGGGCGCCTCGGGCGACCAGTGCGCGCTGCTGCAGAACGTCGTCGCCGAGGACCGTCCCGAGATCGGCCTGTCGATCGTTGCCCTGAAGACGGCCGACCAGCAGGCCCGGATCCTGCGCGTCCTGGCGCCGCTGGGCATTCTCCTGCCGAACGGTCTCGGCCTTTATGTCGACGGCAAGGATATCGGCCGCGCGCAGTTCGTGCGCTGCTTCGACGACGGCTGCTACGCCGAGGTGATCCTCGCCGACGAACTGCTGAAAACGCTGTCGGGCGGCGCCACCGCCACCTTCATCGTCTTCCAGACCCCCGAACAGGGCATCGGCATCCCGGTCGACCTCAACGGCTTCGCGGACGGCTTCGCCGCCCTCCCCTGACGCCTCGGGAGACACGGTTTGCCCCCGGCGCGGACCGTCGCCGAACGCGTCACGCGGCGCCCCTGTTGGCAGGCGGCGCCGCGACGCTTATCTGCGGGGCCTGTTGCCAGAGGAGTCCTGCCATGTCCGCGTCGCTGATCGAGCGCTTCGACATCTCACGCGCCGAGATCGACGCGATTCTCGGGGAAACCCTGTCCGGTGCCGATGATGGCGAGCTGTTCCTCGAATACCGCGAATCGGAATCGCTGGTCTTCGACAATGGCCGGCTGAAGGCCGGCAATTTCTCCACCGACCAGGGCTTCGGCCTGAGGGCGGTCGCCGGCGAGGCCGTCGGCTACGCCCATGCCGGCGATTTCTCCGATGCCGCGCTGAAGCGCGCCGCACAGGCTGTCTCCGCCGTGAAGACCGGCCGCAATGGCACCTATGCCGAGGCGCCGGCCGGCACCAACCACAAGGTCTATGGCGACGAGAACCCGATCCCCTCGCCCGGCTTCGAGGCGAAGGTCAGGCTGCTCCAGGACATCGACGCCTATCTGCGCGGCCAGGGCGACGACGTGCGCCAGGTCTCCGTCACGCTCGGCTCGCAATGGCAGAATGTCGAGATCCTGCGCGCCGACGGCCGGCTGGTGAAGGATGTGCGCCCGCTCGTGCGCATCAACGTCTCCGTCGTCTGCGGCGAAGGCGACCGGCAGGAGTCGGGTTCATTCGGCGCCGGCGGGCGGACCGGCTTTTCCGAATTCTTCGTCACCGAGAACTGGCAGGCCATCGCCGACAAGGCGATCGCCCAGGCCCGCGTCAATCTGCGGGCGGTCGCAGCGCCCGCCGGCACCTTCGACATCGTGCTGGCCTCGGGCTGGCCGGGCGTCATGCTGCACGAGGCGGTCGGCCACGGGCTGGAAGGCGACTTCAATCGCAAGAAGACCTCGGCCTTCTCCGGCCTGATGGGCCAGCAGGTCGCCGCGAAGGGAATCACCGTGGTCGACGACGGGACCGTCGCCGAGCGCCGCGGCTCGCTGACCATCGACGACGAGGGCACGCCGTCGAACCGCACGGTGCTGATCGAGGACGGCAAGCTGGTCGGCTACATGCAGGACCGCCAGAACGGCCGGCTGATGGGCATGGCCTCCACCGGCAACGGCCGGCGCCAGTCCTATGCCCATGTGCCGATGCCGCGCATGACCAACACGATGATGCTGGACGGCCCGCACACGCCGGAGGAGATCCTGTCCTCGGTGAAGGACGGCATCTATGCCGTCTCCTTCGGCGGCGGGCAGGTCGACATCACCTCGGGCAAGTTCGTCTTCGGCTGCACCGAGGCCTACCGCATCCGCGACGGCAAGGTCGCCGAGCCGGTGAAGGGCGCCATGCTGATCGGCAACGGCCCGGAGGCGATGCACCGGGTCTCGATGGTCGGCAACGACGTGGCGCTGGATACCGGCATCGGCATGTGCGGCAAGAACGGCCAGGGCGTGCCGGTCGGCGTCGGCCAGCCGCATCTGCGCATGGACCGCATGACGGTGGGCGGCACCGAGACCTGAGCCGCCGCCGCCCGCAGCCCCTCCCCGATCGCGCCCCGACAGCCGGACGAGTGCCATGCAGTTCCAGTCGATCCTCATCCTGACAGGCGCCGGCATCTCGGCCGAATCCGGCGTCGACACGTTTCGCGACGTCGGCGGGATCTGGTCGAAGGTCCGGCTGGAGGACGTGGCGACGCCGGAGGGCTTTGCCCGCGACCCGGCCATGGTCCATCATTTCTACAATCAGCGGCGGGCGGGGCTCGCGGGCGTGAAGCCCAACCCGGCCCATCTCGCTCTGGCGCGGCTCGAGCGGGAATTTTCCGGCAGCGTCACGGTGGTCACCCAGAACATCGACGATCTGCACGAGCGGGCCGGCTCGCGCGACGTGATCCACATGCATGGCGAACTGGCCAAGGCGCTCTGCGCCCGCTGCGGTTCGCGCACCGCATCGCCCGATCAATTGTCGACGGAGCTGGCCTGCCGCCAGTGCGGCAGCCTGGCGGGCATACGGCCGGACGTCGTGTGGTTCGGCGAGATGCCGTACCACATGGACATGATCTACGACCGCCTGGCCGCGGCAGACCTGTTCGTGTCGATCGGCACCAGCGGCGCGGTCTATCCCGCCGCCGGCTTCGTCGAGGATGCGCGGGCTCATGGCAGCCGGACGCTGGAGCTCAATCTCGAGCCCTCGGCCGGCACCTCGCTGTTTTCCGAAGCGCGGCACGGGCCGGCCAGCCGCCTCGTCCCCGACTTCGTCGACGAGATGCTGGCGCGGCGCTGAGCCGCGGACCGGCCGTCCTTACGGGTAGAGCCGCTCCACGTCCCAGCCGGTGCCCGGCTCGCCGCGCGGCGTGAAGATGGCGCGGTCGTGCAGGCGAAACTGGCCGTCGTGCCAGAACTCGATCTGGGTCGGCATCAGCCGGAAGCCCGACCAGTGCGGCGGGCGCGGCACCGGGCCGTCGCCATATTCGGCGCCGAGCGCGGCGACCTTCTCCTCCAGCACGTCCCGGCTTGCCAGCGGGCGCGACTGGTCGGACGCCCAAGCGCCGATGCGGCTGCCCTGCGGGCGCGAGGCGAAATAGGCGTCGGCCTCGGCGTCGGAGACGATCTCGACCGGACCGCGCAGGCGCACCTGCCGGCGCAGCGACTTCCAGTGGAAGCACATGGCCGCCTTGCGGCTGGCCAGAAGCTGCGCCCCTTTGGCGCTCTCGAAATTCGTGTAGAAGACGAAACCGCGCGCATCGAACTCCTTCAACAGGACCATGCGCACATCCGGCAGGCCGGATGGGTCGACCGTCGCCAGCGCCACCGCGCCGGGATCGTTGGGCTCGCTCGCCTCGGCGTCTTCCAGCCAGGCCGAAAACAGCGCGATCGGATCGTCGCCGACGGGTCTTTCACCAAGAGTTAAGGCTTCGCTAGCCATTATCGTCATGATCCTTTGCATATGACATCGTCGCAACGATTCGCGGCGCGGCGCCGTAACAGATAAGAGATCGATGGCATCGTTCCAAATTCTCCTGGCCGGCCTGCTTGCGCTCGCGCTCGGCGGATGCGTGGTCGCCGGCCCGAATGCGGCCGACATGATCGACGACACGCTGATCACCGGCTCGATCACGCCGCCCCCTGCCCCCGCGGCCACGGCCGACAATTCGGCGATCCCCGATCTCGAGCGCCTGTCCGACCGGCGCACGGTGCGCAACGCGGTCTCGACCGCCGACATCGAGGCGGCGGCCAAGAGCTATCCCTGGGCCAATCCGCAGACCGGCACCAACGGCGTGATCAGCGCTTTGCAGGAGGTGCGCAACGGCTCGCGCATCTGCCGGACCTTCCAGACATCGCGCCAGCGCTTCGACGGCGTCGCGCTCTACAATGGCGAGGCCTGCACCACCGGTGCCGGCGAATGGGCCCTGGTCCGCTTCGACGAGAATGGCTGAGGCGGCACCGCAGCCGATCCGGGTCCTCGACCCTTAAATTTCACGATGGCATCCACCATATAGGCGCAGGGCGCGGTCCCGCCGCGTCACATTCGCCCAGCCATCATTCGTGAAGGACCCATTGCGTCATGCGCGACCCTTACGCCGTCCTCGGCGTTGCCAAGACAGCGAGCGAAAAGGATATCAAGTCCGCCTTTCGCAAGCTCGCCAAGCAGTATCACCCGGATGCCAATGCCAGCGATCCGAAGGCTGCGGCGCGTTTCAACGAGGCCAATCAGGCCTATGAGATTCTCGGTGACAAGGACAAGCGCGCGCAGTTCGACCGGGGCGAGATCGACGCCGAGGGCAAGGCGAAGTTCCAGGGCTTCGGCGGCGGTGGCGGCAGCCCGTTCGGTGCCGGCGGCTTCGGCGGCGGGCGCGGCCAGCGGCCCGGCGGTTTCGACTTCCGCTCGACGGGCGGCCCGGAGGATATGGGCGCCGAGGGGCTGTTCTCGGACTTCTTCGAGCAGGCCTTTGCCGGTGCGGCCGGTGGTCGGCGGTCGGCGGGACCCGGCTTTGCCGGCGCCCGCAACGCCAGCACTAGGGGCGAGGACATCAACGCCAATCTGAAGGTGAAGCTGGCCGACGTCGTCTCCGGCGCCAAGGTCGAGGCGATCTTCCCGACCGGCAAGCGGCTGGCGATCCGGCTGCCGGAAGGCGTCGAGGACGGCCAGACGATCCGCCTCAAGGGCCAGGGCCAGCCCGCCCCGGTGCCCGGCGGCAAGCCCGGCGACGCGCTGGTCACCGTGCAGTTCGCGCCCCACCCACGCTTCCGCATCGACGGTCGCGACCTGATCCACGACCTGCCCGTCCCGCTGAAGACCGCGGTGCTCGGCGGCAGGGTCGAGGTCGAGACCCTCGACGGCCGCATCGCGCTGACCATTCCGGCCTGGACGAATTCCGGCAAGACCTTTCGCCTGCGCGGCAAGGGCCTGACCACGAAGGCCGGCGGACGCGGCGACCTGATGGCGTCGGTGCGCATCATGCTGCCCGAGGGCGACGCCGATCTCGCCGCGCTGTTCCAGAAGCAGGCCGAGCGCGAGGATGCCATCGGCTGATCGGCCACGGTCGGCCGGCAAACGACGCCCCTGCCGGACAGGGCGGCGCAACCCTGCTTGAAGGCCCGGCGGGCCTATGCCATACCCGCCGCCGCCAAAGCATTGTTTGCACGCTGTCTTGAGGGAGTCGCGCCATGGCCGAATCGAAGGGTC
The DNA here is from genome assembly GCF_026153195.1 of Aurantimonas litoralis. Classification (NCBI taxonomy): domain Bacteria; kingdom Pseudomonadati; phylum Pseudomonadota; class Alphaproteobacteria; order Hyphomicrobiales; family Aurantimonadaceae; genus Aurantimonas; species Aurantimonas litoralis. The sequence continues at coordinate 568,941 of NZ_JAPFBM010000001.1, forward strand.
TGATGACCGGCAAGCGTGGCCTCGTGATGGGCGTCGCCAACAACCGCTCGATCGCCTGGGGCATCGCCAAGGCGGCCCGCGAGGCCGGTGCGGAACTCGCCTTCACCTATCAGGGCGACGCGTTGCGCAAGCGGGTCGAACCGCTGGCCAAGGAGCTCGACGCCCTGGTCGTCGGCCATTGCGACGTCAGCGACGCCGCCTCCATCGACGCCTGCTTCAAGACCATCGAGGACGAATGGGGCAAGCTCGACTTCCTCGTTCACGCCATCGGCTTCTCCGACAAGGACGAGCTGACCGGTCGCTATGTCGACACGAGCGAGGCGAATTTCTCCAAGACCATGCTGATCTCGGTCTATTCCTTCACGGCTGTCGCCCAGCGCGCCGAGAAGCTGATGACCGACGGCGGCTCCATGCTGACCATGTCGTATTACGGCGCCGAGAAGGTGATGCCGAACTACAATGTCATGGGTGTCGCCAAGGCCGCGCTCGAGGCGAGCGTCCAGTATCTGGCGGTCGATCTCGGCCCGAAGAACATCCGCGTCAACGCCATCTCCGCCGGCCCGATCAAGACGCTGGCCGCCTCCGGCATCGGCGATTTCCGCTACATCCTCAAATGGAACGAGTACAACGCGCCGCTGCGTCGCACCGTGACCATCGAAGAGGTGGGCGATGTCGGCCTCTACTTCCTGTCGGATCTGTCGCGCTCGGTGACCGGTGAAATCCACCATGCCGATTCGGGCTACCACGTTGTCGGCATGAAGGCCGTCGACGCGCCCGACATCTCGGTGGTCAAGGACCTGCCGTAAGCCGGTCCCTCTCTCCGACGCCATGGCGGATGCTGCGATGATTTCGACCGAACTCTATCTCTGCCGCCACGGCCAGACCGACTGGAACGCCGAGGGACGGCTGCAGGGTCAGGAAGACATTCCGCTCAACGCCCTCGGCCGCGAGCAGGCCCGGCGCAACGGCCTGTGCCTGCGCAACATTCTCGGCGCCGGCGCCTCCGGCTTCAGCTTCCTGTCGAGCCCGCTCGGCCGTGCCGTCGAGACGATGCGGATCATCCGCACCGAACTGGACCTTCCCCCGGACGATTTCGAGACCGATCCGCGCCTCGTGGAGCTGCATTTCGGCGACTGGCAGGGCTCTACCCTCGACGAGGTCCGCAAGAGCGATCCGGACGGGCCGAAGCGGCGCAAGGCCGACAAGTGGAACTTCGTGCCGCCGGGCGAGAAGGCCGAATCCTATGCGCTTCTGGCCAAACGGGTGCGCCCCGTCTTCGAAAGCCTGTCGCGGCCGACCATCGTGACCGCCCATGGCGGCGTGTCGCGCTGCATCCTGCGCATGTATGGCGGCTTCGACGACCGGGCGGCCGCCCGCGGCGACATCGCACAGGACCGCATCCTGCACTGGCTCGACGGCGGGCTGACCTGGGTCTGAGGGCTGCTCAGCCGGCGTCGACGATGCGCAGGGTCTCGGTCTCGCCGAAAATCAGCACGACGTCCATGCCGGGCTCGACCACGTCGTAGTCGAAATTCTCCGGCAGGCGATAGGTGACGCCGTCGCTGAGGCGCAACTGGGCGTGCTCGCGGTCGATCGCCTCGATGGTGCCGTCGACTTCCTCCGCCATGGCCGGGATCGTCATCGCCACGGTGAGAAAGGACGTCGCGAAGAATGCGAGAATCTGCCTGGTCACTGTATGGTCCTTCCACCTCCGCCGCGACCGCCATCATGGCACGCGGCGTTCTCGCTGCCCCTCTCCGGGGCGTCTGTCAGCTGCGATGTTTGGCCCCGATTGTGTCAATTCTCGTGCGCGAAAATTACAATTCGTTTCGATCCGTTGCATTTGACGGATTTGGTTAAGCTAACGTAAGCGAGGCTTCCTCCAGGCCTCTTCTCCTTTCGGCGGAATTCCATGTCCCACAACAGCTTCGGTCATCTCTTTCGCGTCACCACCTGGGGCGAGAGCCACGGGATCGCGATCGGCTGCGTGGTCGACGGGACACCCCCGGGAACCCGGTTCTCGGAAGCCGGCATCCAGGCCTATCTCGACAAGCGCCGCCCCGGCCAGTCGCGCTACACCACCCAGCGCCAGGAGCCCGACCAGGTGAAGGTGCTGTCCGGCGTCATGCCGGGCGAGGCCGAAGGCGAACTCGTCGCCACCGGCACGCCGATCGCTCTGGAGATTCAGAACACCGACCAGCGCTCGAAGGACTATTCCGATATCGCCCGGCGCTACCGGCCGGGCCATGCCGACATCACCTACGACATGAAATACGGCGTGCGCGACTATCGCGGCGGCGGCCGGTCCTCGGCCCGCGAGACCGCGACCCGCGTGGCGGCCGGCGCCATCGCCCGGCAGATCGTGCCGGGCCTGACGGTCCGCGCGGCGCTCGTCCAGATCGGCACCATCGCCATCGACCGCAGCCGCTGGGACTGGGACGAGGTCGATCGCAACCCGTTCTTCTGCCCCGATGCCGAGACCGCCGAACGCTGGGCCGAGCATCTGGACGCCGTGCGCAAGAGCGGCTCGTCGGTCGGCGCCATCGTCGAGGTCGTCGCCGAGGGCGTGCCCGGCGGCCTCGGCGCGCCGATCTACGCCAAGCTCGACGGCGACATCGCCGCCAATCTGATGTCGATCAACGCCGTAAAAGGCGTCGAGATCGGCGACGGCTTCGCCGCCGCCACCCTGTCGGGCGAGGAGAATGCCGACGAGATCCGCATCGGCCCCGACGGCGCGCCGCAATTCCTGACCAACCATGCCGGCGGCATTCTGGGCGGCATCTCCACCGGCCAGCCGGTCGTGGCGCGCTTCGCCGTCAAGCCGACCTCGTCGATCCTCACCCCGACCCGCTCGGTCGATGCTGACGGCCAGGAGGTCAACGTGATGACCAAGGGCCGGCACGATCCCTGCGTCGGCATCCGCGCCGTGCCGATCGGCGAGGCGATGGTCGCCTGCACGGTGGCCGACCATTATCTGCGCCATCGCGGCCAGACCGGACGGGGCTGACGCCCCTCCCCGCCTCCGGCACGGGCCGGATCGTCAAACAAATCGTTGAACAGGTCCGCGAGGACGCTAAGGTCGCCCCATGCGGACACGTCTCTATCACCACCCCATCTTCGCCGAGCATCTGACCGGTCCCGGCCATCCCGAGCGCCCCGAGCGCATGCAGGCGGTCACCGCCGCGCTCGAGGACGAGGCGTTCCAGCATCTCGACCGGGCCGAGGCGCCGGAAGGATCGCTGGAGGCGATCTATCGCTGCCATCCGGAGGATTACGTCCGCAAGGTCGCGACGACGATTCCCGAGGAAGGGCTGGTGCGCGTCGACAACGACACCATCGTCAGCCCGAAGAGCTTCACCGCGGCGCTGCACGGCGTCGGCGCGGCGACGGCGGCCGTCGACGACGTGATGACGGACGAATGCGACAATGTCTTCGTCGCGGCGCGCCCGCCCGGCCACCATGCCGAACGCCAGACTGCGATGGGCTTCTGCCTGTTCAACAACGCCGCCATCGCCGCGCGCCACGCCCAGACGGTCCACGGCCTCGACCGCGTCGCCATCGTCGACTGGGACGTCCACCACGGCAACGGCACCCAGGACATCTTCTGGGAGGATTCGTCGGTGATGTACTGCTCGACCCACCAGATGCCGCTCTATCCGGGCACCGGCGCCAAGGGCGAGACCGGCCAGGGCAACATCGTCAACGCGCCGCTGTCGGCCGGTGACGGCAGCGACGTCTTCAAGGATGCGTTCCGCTCGCGGGTGCTGCCGGCGCTGCGGGACTTCCACCCCGACCTCGTCATCATCTCGGCCGGCTTCGACGCCCATCACCGCGATCCGCTGGCCAATCTGCAGCTGACCGAGGCGGATTTCGACTGGGCCACCGCCGAACTGATGGCGCTGGCCGACCGGGCCTGCGACGGCCGGCTTGTGAGCCTTCTCGAAGGCGGTTACGACCTGCACGGCCTCGCGGTCTCCACCACCGCCCATGTGAAGCGGATGATGACCGGCTGACCACGACCTCTTCGACAAGAGGCCCGGCACCGGACATTCGGAAACACCAGACAGACGGACACCATGCCCGAACGCGACGACGCCCCGCTCCCGACCGACGATTCCGACATCGCTGAGATGAGCTTCGAGAATGCCCTCGCGGCCCTGGAGCGCATCGTCTCGGATCTCGAACGCGGCGATGTGCCGCTGGACCGCTCGATCCGTATCTACGAGCGCGGCGAGAAGCTGAAGAACCATTGCGACCGGCTGCTCTCCGTGGCCGAGGACAAGGTCGAGAAGATCAAGCTCAACCGCGCCGGCAAGCCGGTCGGCACCGAGCCGCTCGACCCCGATTGAGACGCTTCCCCGAAGGGCAAGGCAACCGGACGTTCCCTCCGGCCGTTGTCCGTTCGTGTTTGCGGCCAGCGGGTTGAACCTCGCGTTTTGGAACCGATGTAAAGTGTTTCGCGCCGCTGGCGCGTGCGTCTGACAGGCAGTGAAAGGTCCCGCCAGTGTCTTCGAAGTCGGTAACGCCACTGCTCGACCAGATTTCCTCCCCCGCCGATCTGCGGACCCTGAAGGAAAGCCAGCTCCGGCAGGTGGCCGACGAGCTGCGCACCGACCTGATCGACGCGGTCTCCAAGACCGGCGGCCATCTGGGCGCCGGGCTCGGCGTGGTCGAACTGACCGTGGCGATCCATCACGTCTTCAACACGCCCGACGACCGGCTGATCTGGGACGTCGGCCACCAGGCCTATCCCCACAAGCTGCTCACCGGGCGCCGCGACGGCATGCGCACCGTGCGCCAGGAAGGTGGCCTGTCGGGCTTCGCCAAGCGCACCGAGAGCGAATACGACCCGTTCGGCGCCGGCCATTCCTCGACCTCGATCTCCGCCGGCCTCGGCATGGCCGTGGCGCGCGACCTGTCGGGGGGCAAGAACAACGTCATCGCGGTGATCGGCGACGGCGCGATGAGCGCCGGCATGGCCTATGAGGCGATGAACAATGCCGGTGCGCTCGACGCGCGGCTGATCGTCATCCTCAACGACAACGACATGTCGATCGCCCCGCCGACCGGCGCGATGAGCGCCTATCTGGCGCGCCTCGTCTCCGGCAAGACCTATCGCAGCCTGCGCGACCAGGCGAAGTCGATCAGCCAGCACCTGCCCGGCTTCTTCCGCGAGGGCGCCCGGCGGACCGAGGAATATACCCGCGGTTTCTTCACCGGCGGCACGATGTTCGAGGAGCTCGGCTTCTACTATGTCGGCCCGATCGACGGCCACGACCTCGACCATCTCCTGCCCGTCCTCAAGAATGTCCGCGACGCCAAGACCGGGCCGATCCTCGTCCATGTCGTCACCAAGAAGGGCAAGGGCTACGGCCCGGCGGAGAACTCCGCCGACAAGTATCATGGCGTGTCGAAGTTCGACGTCATCACCGGTGCGCAGGCCAAGTCCAAGGGCAATGCGCCCAGCTATACCGGCGTCTTCGCCGACAGCCTCATCCAGGAAGCACAGGACGACGACAGGATCGTCGCCGTCAACGCCGCCATGCCGAGCGGCACCGGCCTCGACAAGTTCGGCGAGATCTTTCCCAAGCGCACCTTCGACGTCGGCATCGCCGAGCAGCACGCGGTGACCTTCTGCGCCGGGCTCGCCAGCGAGGGCTACAAGCCCTTCGCCGCGATCTACTCGACCTTCCTGCAGCGCGCCTACGACCAGATCGTCCACGACGTGGCGATCCAGAAGTTGCCGGTGCGCTTCGCCATCGACCGGGCCGGCTATGTCGGCGCCGACGGGCCGACCCATGCCGGCTCCTTCGACACCGGCTTCCTGTGCCCGCTGCCAGGCATGGTGGTGATGGCCGCCGCCGACGAGGCGGAGCTGCGCCACATGGTGCGCACCGCCGCCGTCTATGACGACGGCCCGATCTCCTTCCGCTATCCGCGCGGCAACGGTACCGGTGTCGACATGCCGGAACGCGGCGAGGCGCTGGAGATCGGCAAGGGCCGCATCGTCAGGGAGGGCACCAAGGTCGCCATCCTGTCCTTCGGCACACGCCTCGCCGACAGCGTCGCGGCGGCCGAAGAGCTGGAAACCTTCGGCCTGTCGACCACCGTCGCCGATGCGCGTTTCGCCAAGCCCCTCGACACCGAGCTGATCGGTCGCCTTGCGCGCAACCACGAGGTGCTGATCACCGTCGAGGAAGGCGCCAGCGGCGGCTTCGCCTCGCAGGTGCTCGAACATCTGGCGGCCCGCGGCCTGCTCGACCACGGCCTGAAGATCCGGCCGCTGATCATGCCCGACCGCTTCCTCGACCACGCCGCGCCGGAGACGATGATCCGCCAGGCGGCGCTCGACCGGCAGGGCATCGTCGACGCCGTCTTCCGCGCCCTCGGCACCGAAGCCAGCCGCGTCTTGCAGGCGTAACCTCCTCCTCGATATAGGGCTTCGCGCGCGTTACTGCTTGCCATTTGCCGCCGCTGGCCGCATGACCTGCCGATGGCCTCCACCGAAGAACAACATCTGTCGCGCGTCCGGCTCGACGTCCTCGTCAGCGACCGCGGTCTTGCCGCCAGCCGCGCCCGTGCGCGCGACGCGATCATGCGCGGTCACGTCAAGGTCGACGGGCAGACCGTCACCAAGCCGAGCCTCAACGTGCCGCCCGAGAGCGAGATCACGCTGGACGACCCGGCCGCCGACTATGTCTCGCGCGCCGGGCTGAAGCTGGAAGCGGCGCTCGACCAGTTCGCCATCCCCGTCGAAGGCCGCACGGCCGTCGATCTCGGCGCCTCGACCGGCGGCTTCACCGAGGCGCTGCTGCGCCGCGGCGTCGCCCATGTGGTCTCCATCGACGTCGGCCACGGCCAGATGCATCCGCGCATCGCCGCCGATCCGCGCGTCACCCCGATCGAGGGCCTCAACGCCCGCGACCTGACCCGCGAGGATATCGGCGGCCGCTCCTTCGATCTGCTGGTCGCCGATGTCAGCTTCATCACCCTGCGGCTGGCGCTGCCGCCGGCGCTGGAACTGGCGGAGCCCGGCACGACCGGTGTCTTCCTGGTGAAGCCGCAATTCGAGGCCGGGCGCGAGGCGATCGCCAAGAACGGCCTCTTGCGCGATCCCGACAGCGCGCCGCAAGTGGCCGAGGCCGTGCGCGACTGGCTCGCCGCCCAGCCCGACTGGCAGGTGAAGGGGCTCGCGCCCTCGCCGATCCCCGGCGGCGACGGCAATCACGAATTCCTGCTGATCGCCGAAAAATCATGAGCCTCGAACTGACCATCGACCGGCTCGGGGCACAGGGCGACGGGGTCGCCGACACGGCCTCCGGGCCGGCCTTCGTGCCGTTCACCCTGCCGGGCGAGCGGGTCGAGGCGACCGAAGCCGGGCGCCGCTTCCGCCTCGACGCTGTCCTCACCCCCTCGCCGCAGCGCCAGACGCCGCCCTGCCCGCATTTCGGCACCTGCGGCGGCTGCGACCTGCAGCATGCCGACGATGCGCTCTATACCGCCTTCAAGCGCGACGTGGTGGTCGATGCCCTGGCGCGCGTCGGCCTCGACACCGAGATCGCGCCGCTGGTGACCTGCCCGCCGGCGTCGCGTCGCCGGGTGGCGCTGTCGGCGGTCGGCGCCGGCAAATCCGTGCATCTCGGCTTCAATGCGGCCCATTCGGACCAGATCGTGCCGATCGAGGTGTGCCCGATTGCCCTGCCTGCGATCCAGCGGGCCCTGCCCGCGTTGCAGCGGCTCGCCGCGCTGCTGGCCGATCGCAGGACACCGCTGAAACTCACCGTGACCGTGACCGACACCGGTCTCGACGTCGCCGCCGCCGCGGCGCCCAAGCTGGCCGAGGGCAAGCGGCGCCAGGCTATTGCGCTGGCCGTCGGCGAAGGCTTCGCGCGGCTCACCGTCGACGGGGAGATCCTCGTCATGACGCGGCCGCCTTCGATCGCCTTCGACGGCATCACCGTCGAGTTGCCGCCCGGCGCCTTCGTCCAGGCCGTGGCCGCAGCCGAAACCGCGATGGCATCGCGGGTGACGAAGCATCTGGCCGGCGCCAAGCACGTCGCCGATCTCTTCTCGGGCTCCGGCACCTTCGCGCTGCGTCTCGCCGTCCAGTCGCGGGTCCATGCGGTCGAATCGGAAGCCGCGCCGCTTGCCGCCATGACCGCCGCCTGGCGCACCCGTCCCGGCCTGAAGCCGCTGACGACCGAGCGCCGCGACCTCTATCGCCGGCCGATCCCGGCGAAGGAGCTGAAGGCCTATGACGGCCTGGTCTTCGATCCGCCACGCGCCGGCGCCGAGGCGGTGTCGCAGGAGATCGCGGCATCGAAGATCAGCCGCGTCGCCGCGGTCTCGTGCAATCCGGTCACGATGGCCCGCGACCTGCGCATTCTCGTCGATGGCGGCTTCCGCCTCGTCGAGGTGACGCCGGTGGACCAGTTCCTGTGGTCGCGCCATGTCGAGGCGGTCGCGCTTCTGGAGCGCTGACCGGCCGCCCGCGCCGCCGCGATCCCTTTGATTCTCCGCGACCGAGCGACTAAGCCCCTGCCATGACCGGATATCTCACCCAGTATGGCTACGCCTTCCTGTTCGTGGTCGTGCTGTTCGAATCCACCGGCATTCCGCTGCCGGGCGAGAGCATTCTGGTCGCCTCCGGCATGCTGGCCGGCGAAGGATCGCTGAACATCTGGGCGGTGCTGTTCGCCGCCTTCGCCGGGTCGATCGTCGGCGACAATCTCGGCTATGTCGTCGGCCGGCGCTACGGGCGGCGGATCGTCGTGCGCTGGGGCTCGCGCTTCGGCCTAGGCGAAAAGCGTTTCGCCATGGTCGAGGAGCGGTTCAAGAATTACGGCTTCGCCGTCGTGCTGGTCGCCCGCTTCGTCATCATCCTGCGCCAGCTTAACGGCTTCGTCGCCGGCACGATGCGGATGAGCTGGCCGATCTTCCTGTTCTACAACTGCATCAGCGCCGCCCTGTGGAGCGCCGCCTATGGTGCCGGTGCCTATCTCTTCGGCTCGGCCTTCCGGCATTTCTTCGAGGCCTATTCGACCTGGCCGATCTTCGTCATCGCCGCCCTCGTCTGCGTCATCGGCATGGTGGGAACCTACAAGTTCCTGTTTGCTGAAGAGGACGACGAGACGCCGGCCGAAGATTCCGACACCGCAGATGATGCCTCGCTGCGCGGCAAGTCCTGACAGGCCCCGCGGCCAGGCCCTGCGCCGCGGGGCGCTGATCCGTCAGCGCGACATGAAGGCCATGAAGGCGGCGCGGGCCTCGTCCGAGGTCAGCCGCTCGGAGAAGTGCTCGATCTCCCGCTCTATCCGCGCCACGATGTCCTTGCGGTCGCCGCGCAGAAGCTCGCGCGCGATCGCCACGGCCCTGGGCGGCTTCTGGGCCAGCCGCTCGGCAGTCTCGCGCGCCACCGCCTCGACGTCGTCTTCCACGACCTTGTAGACGATCCCCGCCTCGCGGGCCGCTTCCGCATCGAAGGTGTCGCCGAGCGCCAGCAGCGCGAAGGCCCGCTGGTCGCCCATGATGCGCGGGCCGATCAGGCTGGACGCGGCCTCCGGCGTCAGGCCGAGATCGATGAAGGGCGTACGGAAGACCGAGCGCGACGAGGCAAAAGCCATGTCGCAATGCATCAGCAGCGTCGTGCCGATGCCGATCGCCAGACCGTCGACGGCAGCGATCATCGGCTTGGGCGCCGTCGCGACCGTCGTCAGGAACTCGTGGATCTCGGTGCGCTGCAACCCGCCCTGTGCCAGCGTCAGGAAGTCCTTGATGTCGTTGCCGGCGGAAAAGGCGCCGGGCACGCCGCAGATCAGGATCACCCGCACAGCCTCGTCGCCGGCCGCGCCCTGAAGCGCGGCGGTGATCGTGCGGTACATGTCGAGCGTGATGGCGTTCTTCTTGTCCGGCCGGTTCAGCCGGATGGTCAGGACGCCGTTTTCGGTCGTCGTCTGGATCAGATCGGTCATGGTCGCGGTCCTACTGCAGGATCGAATGGGCAGCCGCGAGGCTGGCGGCGCCGCCGACGACCTGCCGCTTCAGGGCACCGGTCTCCGACAGGAGGTTCTCGGCCATGAAGCGTGCCAGATGGGCGCGCTCGGTGCGGGTCGTGTCGGCCAGCGCCGCCTTGGCGAGATAGACCGCGCCGGAGGTCAGGCCGAACAGCCGCAGATAGGGCGTCGCACCGGCAAGCGCCGTGTCCATGTCCCTGGCGGCCGTGGCGTTCGACAGGAACTCCGTCGTCTCGCGCAGATCGGCCATCGCCGCGGCGAGCGCATCGCCGGTCTCGCCGAAGGCCGCCTCGTTCTGGCCGCGCACCGCCTCGATCGTCTCGTCCAGCTCGGCAAAATAGCGGCGCACCGCCTCGCCGCCGGACTGGCCGATCTTGCGGGCGACGAGATCGATCGCCTGGATGCCGTTGGTGCCCTCGTAGATCGGCGCGATGCGGGCGTCGCGCAGTAGCCGGGCGGCGCCGGTCTCCTCGACGAAGCCCATGCCGCCATGCACCTGGATGCCGAGCGAGGCGACCTCGACGCCGACATCGGTGGAGAACGCCTTCGCGATCGGCGTCAGGAGGTTGGCCCGCTCCTTCCACGCCGCCGACGCCTCGGCGTCGGCGCGATGCGCCTTCGCCATGTCGGTCGCGTGGCCGCAGGCATAGGTGATGGCCCGCACCGCGCCGGTCAGCGACTTCATCGTCAGCAACATGCGGGCGACATCCGGATGGTCGAGGATCGGGCTCATCTGGCCGCCGGCCTCGGGATTCTTCGCCAGCCGGGTCGCACGGCCCTGGCGGCGCTCGCGGGCGTAGTCGAGCGCCTTCTGGAAGGCGGCTTCGGCGACGCCGATGCCCTGCACGCCGACCAGCAGTCGGGCATTGTTCATCATCGTGAACATGCAGGCGAGACCGCGGTTCTCCTCGCCGATCAGATAGCCGACCGCGCCGGCCTCCTCGCCGTCGACGCTGCCGTCGCCGTAGATCATCGTGCAGGTGGGCGAGCCGTGGATGCCGAGCTTGTGCTCGACCGAATGGCAGAAGGCGTCGTTGCGGCGCCCGAGCGATCCGTCGGCGTTGACCAGGAACTTCGGCACCAGGAACAGCGAGATGCCCTTCACGCCGGCCGGTGCGTCGGGCAGGCGCGCCAGCACCAGATGGACGATGTTGTCGGTGAAGTCGTGCTCGCCATAGGTGATGTAGATCTTCTGGCCGAAGATCCGGTAGCTGCCGTCATCGGCCCGTTCGGCCTTGGTCTTCAGCGCCGACAGGTCCGAACCGGCCTGGGGCTCGGTCAGGTTCATCGTGCCCATCCAGGCGCCGGTGACCAGCTTTTCCAGATAGGTCGCCTTCAGCTCGTCCGAGCCATGGGCCTCCAGCGCCTCGACCGCGCCGACTGTCAGCGTGGGTCCGATGGCAAAGCCCATCGAGGCGGAGTTCCACATCTCGAAGACGGCGGCCGACAGCGAGGTCGGCAGGCCCTGGCCGCCATATTCCTCCGGCCCGGTCAGAGCGTTCCAGCCGCCGGCCGACCAGTTCTCGTAGAGCGCCTTCCAGCCGGTCGGTGTCGTCACCACGCCGTCCTTCACCGAGGTCCCCTCGCGATCGCCGACATCGGCCAGCGGCGCGATCTCCTCGCCGGCGAAGCGTCCGGCCTCTTCCAGCACGGCGTCGAGCAAATCGGGGGTCAGTTCGCCCAGGAGGCCCTGTTCCATCGCCGCTTCCAGTCCCGCGACCTTTTTCAGCGCGAAGGCGATGTCATCGACCGGTGCCTTGTACATGGTAGATCTCCTCATGCTCGAACCGAGCGGATTGCGACGGAGGCAGGGCTCACGACGCAATTACCTTTTACGTAATCGTCAATCAACAGGAGCGGAACCGAAAGCCGCCCGAACCATTCTACTGGCATCACTCGAAGGGAGATTTGCATGCGGTTCGTGCGGTATGGTGACCGGGGCTCTGAACGGCCCGGTCTGCTCGACAACGACGACCGTATCCGCGACCTCTCCGAGCATCTCTCCTCCCAGACCAGCGAGTCCCTCGATCCCGACCGCCTCGTCGCGGCCGGCCGGCTCGATCCCGCGTCGCTCCCACTGGTGGCCGATGGCGTGCGGCTGTGCAAGCCCGTGCGGCGCATCGGCAAGATCGTCGGCGTCGGCCCGAACTATCACGACGCCGCGGCCCAGGCCGGGTTCAAGGTCAATCCCGAACCGACGCTGTTCCTGAAGGCGGCGACGGCGGCCTGCGGGCCGAACGACCGCATCGAACTGCCCAAGCTGGCGAGCCGCGTCGACTGGGGCGTCGAACTGGCCGTGGTGATCGGTCGCACGGCCAAATATGTCAGCGTCGAAGAGGCCATGCGGCATGTCGCCGGCTTCACCCTCGCCAACGACGTCACCGAGCGCAGCTTCCAGCTGCAGCGCGGCGGCCAGTGGTCGAAGGGCAAGTCGCACGACACCTTCGCGCCGCTCGGGCCGTGGCTGGTGACGCCGGATGCGATCGGCGACCATGACGCGATCGATCTCTGGCTCGACGTCAACGGCGAGCGGCAGCAGAGCGCCAGCACCGCCGGCATGATCTTCAAGGTGCCGTATCTGATCTCCTACATCTCCCGCTTCATGCGGCTGGAGCCGGGCGACGTCATACTGACGGGCACGCCGGGCGGCGTCGGCCTGTCCTACGACCCGCCGCGCTTCCTGAAGGCCGGTGACCGGATCACCGTCGGCGGCACCGGCCTCGGCAGCCAGTCCTCGCTCTGCGTGGCGGTCTGACACGCGGACCGGTCCCCTCACGACCAAGGCCGGCCCAGCGGGTCGTCGCGCGTTGCGCGCAGCGCGCCGGCCAGAACCGCCGATAGACCCTTCTCCCGCCACCCCGACGGGTCGTCCAGCCCCATGCGTTGCAGCGCCGCCTCCTCGCGCGGATCGGGCGTCATGCGCCAGCCGACGAGTGCCAGGCGCGCCAGGGCGAGGCGATCAGCTTTCACCGACTTCAGCAACTTCAGCGCCGGCACGAGCCGCCGTTCCTCGGCGGTCAGCGCCGTGCCGAACGGATAGGCCGGCAGCCTGTCTGCATAGGGTCGCAGGGCCTCGACCACATCCGCACGCCTGTTGCGCCGTGGCGGCACGAAGCCCGCCTCCAGCTTTGTCGCGGCGATCGCCGCCCTGGCCAGCCCGGCCTGGAACCGCCCGTCGGCCAGCCCGATCATCGCCGCCACCGTGTCGCGGTCGGTCCGGCCGCGCAGGTCGGCGACGCCATATTCGGTGACGACGATGTCCTTCAGATGCCGGGGGATGGTGGTGTGGCCATAGGCCCAGAGGATGTTCGAGGGCCCGTTCGCGCCGCGGGTGGACGGCAGGCCGATGACCGAGCGGGCGTCGGGCAGATCGAAGGCCTGGGCGACGAAATTGTACTGGCCGCCGACGCCGGAGACGACCCGGCCGTCGTCGAGCTGGTCGGAGCAGATGTCGCCCAGCGGCGTCGCCAGCATCGCGGCGTTGAAGAAGCGTGCGTTGCAGCGATCGGCGGCGTGGGTCGCGCGGTCTTCGGCCGGCACTGCGTTGACGAAGGAGATCTCGCGCATCGACAGGAGCGCGCGGCGCTCCGGCGCCATCTCCCGCAGCCGGGCGTAGAAACTCTGCGGGCCGACGAAGAAGCCACCATGCAGCACCTTGCCGTCGCTGGCCGGGCGCCGGAGGATGCCGGCCTCGAACAGCTCCAGCAGCCCGTCGACGAACATCTCCGACAGGCCGTAGAGCCCTTCGCGGAACGGCTCGGTCTCAGGCTCGAGGCTCTCCGGCCAGTTGCCGAGGGCCGTCAGCATCGCCTTGAACGTCGCCGGATCGCGATGGCGCAGGATGAGCGCATGGGTGAGCGCGTCGCCGATCCCGCCAATGCCGATCTGGATCGTGCCGCCATCCTTCACCAGCGCCGCGCTGTAGAGGCCGATGGCGTATTCGACCGGGCCGATCGGCTGCTTGGGCACGGAGAACAGCCGCGCCGCTTCGACGTCCTCGCCTTCCAGCAGACAATCGAAGCGTTCGGTGGGCAGGGCCGCCGGACCGCCCATGAAGGGCAGGTTCGCGTTGGCCTCGCCGACGAAGAGGATCGGCTGGCCCCGCTCGCGCGCCGCGTCCATCGCTGGCAGGAGGTCGAGCGTCATGTCGGTGTTGGAGGACAGCGACCATTGGCTGCGGTCGGCCGACGGCGCGACCATCTGGCCGATGACATTGACGCCGCTGGCCAGGATGTAGCCGGCCGCATGGGTGTAGTTCGCCGTGACGTAGTTCTCCTGGGCGTGGCGATTGCCCAGAAGCGCGCCGGCCTGGAGGAAGAACTCGACCACCCGGACATTGGGCGGCAGCGCATCGTTCCGGCGGTCCGCGACATAGTCCAGCCGGGTCACCCCGTCGTAGAGGCGCTTCGCCAGCGGCCCGGCAAAGCGGCCCTCCAGTCCCTCGCCGCCGGAGGGCGGGTCGAGGGACAGGGCCGTCTGGATGGTCAGCTCGACCTGCGGGTCGCGCAGCGCCCGGCGGTAGAGCGCGTTGGCGACATGGTTCGCCTTGCCGAGGCCGAGCGGCAGCGCCAGGACGATCGTCTTGCCGACCGCCGCGATCACCGCGTCGGCCAGCGCATCGGCCTCGGTGAAGCGTTGCGTCATCAGCTCTTCAGGCGCTGCCAGCCCTCGTCCGGCGCAAAGCGGGGTCCATGCTTGTCGGCCAGTTCGTTCATCCGGGCGACGATCTCGTCGATGCCGCGCTGTTTCGCGTAATGGATCGGGCCGCCGCGGAACGGTGCAAACCCGGTGCCGAAGATCATCGCGCCGTCGGCGACGTCCTCGCTCTCCACCACGCCCTCGCGCAGGCACGCCACGACCGCGTTCAGCATCGGCAGGATCAGCCGGTCGAGCATGTCCGGATCGTCCTTCGAGCCGTCCGGCAGCGCGTCGAGGCGCTGCTTTTTCGGCTTGCCGTCCTCGTCATAGGCATAGAGCCCCGCGCCGGTCTTGCGGCCGAGCCGGCCCTCGTCGACCATGGTCTGCAGCCAGCCGGGCGAATCCGGAAAGGCGGTGTCGAGGCGTTCGCGCAATGAGGCCGACACGTCGAGGGCGATGTCGAGCCCGACCTGGTCGGTCAGCTCGACCGGGCCCATGGGCATGCCGAATCCTTCGGCGCAGGCGTCGATGCGCTCCTTCGGAATACCCTCGTCGACCATGATCAGCGCCTCGGCCATGTACGGCGTCAGCGAGCGGTTGACGAGGAAGCCGGGCGCCGAGGTGACCGGGGCCGGCAGGCGCGACAGCTCCACCGCGAAGGCGGTCGCCCGGCGCGCCGTCTCGGAGCTGATCGCATCGTGGCTGACGATCTCGATCAGCTGCATGCGCGACACCGGGTTGAAGAAATGCAGTCCGACGAGGCGCGAGGGATCGGCGAGACCGGCGGCGAGGTCGGCCAGTGGCAGCGCCGAGGTGTTGGTCGCCAGCAGCGCCCCCTCCTTCAGCTGCGGCTCGAGCTCGGCGTAAATCTTGCGCTTCAGCTCGATCTTCTCGGGCGCCGCCTCGATGACGATGTCGGCGCGGCCGATACCGTAGCCCATCGGGTCCGGCACCAGCCGGTCGAGCGCGTCGCGCACCTTCAGCGGGTCCTTCAGGGTCGCCTTCAGCATCTTCTGGGCCGCCCTGATCGCCTTGCCGATCGGCGCGGTGGCAACGTCGCCCAGCGTCACGGTAAAGCCCTCGCGCGCCGCCCAGGCGGCGATGTCGCCGCCCATGGCGCCGGCGCCCACCACATGGACGTGCCGGATCCCGGATGTCCCGTCCTTCAGGCCGCGCATGGTCTCGCGCAGGAAGAACACCCGCACGAGGTTCTGGGCCGTGTCGGTCTCGATCAGCTCGGCGAAGCTGTCGATCTCGCCCTCCTGCATGGCCTTGGCGTCGCCGCCATGGGCTTCCCACAGATCGATCAGCCGGTAGGGCGCCGGATAGTGTTCCTGGGGCGCCTTGGCGGCGGCGCTCTTGCGCATCTGCTTGGCGGCCAGCGAGCGCGCCGGCTTCACCGAGAAGGCGTGCCCCTTCAGGCTGCGGCTCGCGGTCGGCAGATCGTTGTAGAGCGCGGCCTGCACGGCCGAGGCGACGTGCCGCTCCTCGACCACCGCGTCGACGAGGCCGATCGACTTCGCCTTCTTCGCCGGCATCGACTTGCCGGTCAGCATCATGGTCATCGCCTCGACCGGATCGGCGATGGCGGTCGAGCGGTAGGTTCCGCCAAGCCCCGGATGCAGGCCGAGCATGACTTCGGGAAAGCCGAGGCTGGCGTCGGCGACGGCGATGCGCCGGTCGCAGGCCAGCGCCAGTTCAAGCCCTGCGCCGAGACAGTGGCCGTGGATGACCGCGATGGTCTTGGCCTTCACCTTCGACAGCCGGTCGAGGACGAGATGGGCTTCCTTGAGCATGCCGCGGATCTCGCCGGTCGAGGCGCCGGAAAATTGCTGGATGTCGGCGCCGGCGGCAAAGCCCGACGGCTTGGCCGAGCGGATGACGACGGCCGAGGGGCGCTGGTCGATGATCTGGTCGACGTGGTGCGACAGCTCCTCGATCACGCTGCGGTCGATGGTGTTGACCGACTTGCCGGGGCGGTCGAGCACCAGCCAGTAGACGTAGTCGTCGTCCGTGGCGGCGCGCCAGTTGCCGGTCTGCTCCGCGTCACGCACCGGCCCGAGTTCGAGGGCGCGTTCGGATAGTGCCTTCAGCATTCTGCCCATGGGTGTGCTCTCGTCTTTCGTCGAAGGTCAGGCGCCCGGACCGGTTCGCGGTCCGGCGGCGGGGCGGGTCAGGCCGCTTCCAGAAGCATGGCGCCGCCGAGGCCACCGCCGATGCACTCGGTGGCGATGCCGCGCCTGCGGCCGAGCCGGCGCATGGCATTGGCCAGATGCAGGGTGATGCGGTTGCCGCTGGTGCCCACCGGATGGCCGAGCGAGATGGCGCCGCCATCGACATTGATGTTGGCGTGGTCGATGCGACCGCCGCGCCCGTCGAGGCCGAGAACGCCGTCGGCGACCTTCGGATCGTCGAAGGCAGCGATGCAGGCCAGAACCTGCGCCGCGAAGGCCTCGTTCAGCTCCCACAGATCGACGTCGGCCACGCCCATTCCCTGCCGCTTGAGGATCGGCGCGGTCGAGACCACCGGGCCGAGCCCCATGATCGACGGGTCCAGCGCGCCCCATTCGGAATCGACGATCCGCGCCAGCGGCGTCAGGCCATGGCGCTCGACGGCCTCCTCGGAGGCGAGGATCGTCCATGACGCGCCATCGGTGATCTGCGAAGCGTTGCCGGCCGTCACCTTGCCATAGGGGCGCTCGAAGACCGGCTTCAGCTTCGCAAGGCTCTTGGCGGTGGAGCCCGGCCGCACGCCGTCGTCATGGTCGAAGACCTCGCCGTCGCGCGAGAAAGCCGGCAACATCTCGTCCTTCAGCCAGCCTTCCCTGGTGGCGTGGGCGAGCCGGTTGTGGCTCTCGGCGGCGTAGCTGTCGGCGTCGCGCCGCGAGATGTCGAAGAGATGCGCCAGGATCTCGGCGGTCTGGCCCATGTTGAGATCGGAGATCGGATCGGTCAGTCCCCGCTCCAGCCCGATCACCGGCTTCAGGAACTCGGGCTTCAGGCCGGTGAAGGCCTTCAGCCGGTCGGTAGTCGAGCGGGCGCCGTTCAGCCTGGCGAACCAGTCGACCGCGCCGCGGCGCAGCACCAGCGGCGAATGGCTCAGCGCCTCGGCACCGCCGGCCAGCACCATGTCGGCCTTGCCGAGCTCGATGGTCCGGAACGCCGTGTCGATCGACTGCATGCCCGAGCCGCAATTGATCTGCACGGTGAAGGCCGGGATCTCTTCCGAGAGACCGAGCCGCAGGGCGGCCACCCGCGCCGGGTTCATCTCGTCGGCCACGACATTGACGCAGCCGAGGATGACGAGGTCGATGGCGTCCGGGCCGAAGGGCTGGCGCAGCATCAGGGGCCGCCCGCACTGGACCGCGAGATCGACGGGCGAGAACGGTCCGGGCTTGCCCCGCGCCTTGATGAAGGGCGTGCGCGCGCCGTCGACGAGATAGACGGGTCTGGTCATTATTCGGCTGCCTCGCGGTGGGTTTCGTCGCCTCCGGTGCGGTTGCGGTCGTGCTGGGAGGCGATGGGGGACACGTCGGCCATCGGGAAGGCATCGACGGCCACGACCTTGTCGACCGCCGCCTTGGCCTCGGCCAGACGGTCAAACTCGGCATCGGTGATGATGCCGGCATCCCGTGCCTCGGCCGGATCGCGCATCTTCGCCTCGCGCATCTTCTTCTCGATGGGCGCCGCCTCGGTGACGAGCTCGAAGGCGAGTTCCAGATCCTTGACCGGATGCTCGGCATGGCCCTCGCCGAGGTAGATGTCCGGCGTCAGGCGATCGCGCTGCGAGGACGGCCGCATCAGGATCGCGGCGACCTCGCCGGTCAGCTCGTCCGACGGCTCCTGGAAGGGCACGCCCAGCGGGAAGGCCAGAACGCGGGTCACCGCCGCGGCCCAGCGGGCCGGCAGATTGTCGAACACGCCCTCGAAGGCGAGCGACATGCGGTTGTAGCCCTTCTGCATGATGAACTCGACGATCGGGCGGTCCACCTCCGGGCGGCCCTCGACCTCAAAGCGCTTCAGGACGGCGCCGAGGAGATACAGCTCGGAGAGAATGTCGCCGAGCCGGGCCGACAGCATCTCCTTGCGCTTCAGCGCTCCGCCCAGCGTCAGCAGCGACAAATCGGCGACCAGCGCGAAGGCCGAGGCGAAGCGCGAGAGCTGGCGCCAATGGCCGATGAAGGCCGCGTTCTTGGGCGCCGGTGCGGCCATGCCGCCGGTCCAGCCGCGCACGAAGCAGCGGAACGCATTGGTCAGCGAATGGCCGACATGCTTCCAGAAATGCGTGTCGAACTCCTTCAGCCCGCGATCCTCGTCCTCGTCGGACAGGGCCAGCAATTCCTTCAGCATGTAGGGATGGGCACGGATGGCGCCCTGCCCGAAGATCATCAGGCTGCGGGTCAGGATGTTGGCGCCCTCGACGGTGATGCCGATGGGGACCGACTTGTACTGGGCGCTGAGATAGTTCTTCGGCCCGTCGATGATGCCCTTGCCGCCATGGATGTCCATGGCCCGCTCGACGGACTCACGCATGCGATAGGTGGCGTGGGCCTTCATGATCGCCGACACGACCGAGGGCTTGTGGCCCTCGTCGAGCGCCGCCACGGTCAGTCGCCGCGCGGCGTCGATCAGATAGGCGTTGGCGGCGATCTCGGCGAGCGGCTGCTGGATGCCCTCGAACATGCCGATCGGCACGTTGAATTGGGTGCGCACGCGGGCATAGGCGCCGGTCGTGCGGGCGCAGAAGGCGGCCGCCGCGGCCGATTGCGACGGCAGCGAAATGCCGCGCCCGGCGGCCAGCGCCGTCATCAGCATGGTCCAGCCCTGGCCGATCTGCTCGGCCCCGCCGAGAATCCAGTCCAGCGGAATGAACACGTCCTCGCCATAGAGCGGGCCGTTCTGGAAATAGGTGAAGGCGGGGATATGCCGGTCGCCGGTGCGGACCCCGGGCGTGTCGGTCGGGATCAGCGCCACGGTGATGCCGAGTTCCTCGCCGCGTCCGAGATGGTTCTCGGGGTCGAACATCTTGAAGGCGAGGCCCATCACCGTCGCGACCGGACCGAGCGTGATGTAGCGCTTGTGGAAGTTGAGGCGGATGCCGAGTTTGCGCTCGCCCTCGTGTTCGCCATATTCGACGACGCCGCGATCGGTCATCGCTGCCGCGTCGGAGCCGGCTTCCGGCGAGGTCAGGCCGAAGCAGGGGATCTCGCGGCCGTCGGCCAGACGCGGCAGCCAGTGATCGCGCTGCTCCTGCGTGCCGAAATGCAGCATCAGCTCGCCGGGTCCGAGCGAGTTGGGCACCATCACCGTGACGCCGGCGACGACGCTGGCCGAGGAGACCTTGCGCACGACTTCCGAATGGGCGGTGTTGGAAAAGCCGAGGCCGCCATATTCCTTCGGGATGATCATGCCGAAGAACTTCTTGCGGCGCATGAAGTCCCAGACTTCGGGCGGCAGGTCGCGGTCCTCCCAGACAAGCTTCCATTCGTCGATCATGCCGCAGAGCTCGTTGACGGGGCCGTCGAGGAAGGCCTGCTCGTCGGGCGACAGCCGCGCCGGCGGCATGGCGACCAGCTTGTCCCAGTCGGGATTGCCGGTGAAGAGCTCCCCGTCCCACCACACGGTGCCGGCGTCGATGGCCTCGCGTTCCGTGGCCGAAATCGGCGGCATCACCGTCTTCGCCCATTTGAAGATCGGCCGCGTCAGCTTTTCCTGACGAAAGGACATGGGGTGCGCTCCCGGTTCGAAACTCCTGTGCGCCTAATGTATGGTCGCGCCGATGGTTTCCCAGCCATGCATGTGCATTGCCGCATACGAGGGACGCGCGACGACGCGTCACCGCGCCCTTCGACAGGCGCGGCGACGGCGGATACCGGGATGTGCGGGAGAGTTCAGCGGCGACCGCGGCTCCTCTCAGGCCTCGGTCATGATGGCGCGGTGGCCGATGTCGGAGCGCCAGAAGCCTTCGGTCCAGTCCACCGCCTCGACCGCCTCATAGGCGCGGCGGGCCGCTTCCTTCACCGTGGCGCCGGTGGCGGTGACATTGAGGACGCGCCCGCCCGTCGCCACCAATCCGCCGTCGGTCAGCGAGGTGCCGGCCTGGAAGACCCGCATCGAGGCGTCCGGCGCCGGCAGGCTGCGGATCGCCGTGCCCTTGGCATAGGTGCCGGGATAGCCGTCGGCGGCCATGACCACCGTCAGCGCCCGCGCATCGGACCATTCGGGCCGCACGCCGGAGATGTCGCCCTCGGCGGCGGCCAGCAGGATCGGCAGGACGTCGCTTTCCAGACGCATCATCAGCACCTGGCATTCGGGGTCGCCGAAGCGGACATTGTATTCGATCAGCTTCGGGCCGGTCTCGGTTAGCATCAGGCCGACATAGAGAACGCCCCGGAACGGCGTCCCGGCGGCCGTCATGCCGGCCAGCGTCGGCTCGACGATCTCGCGCATGACGCGCTTCGTCACCGCATCGGTCATCGGCAGGGCCGGCGAATAGGCGCCCATGCCGCCGGTGTTCGGGCCGCGGTCGCGGTCGAAGGCGCGCTTGTGGTCCTGGGCCGTACCGAAGAACAGCGCCCGCTCGCCATCGCAGATGCAGAAGAGGCTCGCCTCTTCGCCCTCGAGGAATTCCTCGACCACCACTTCGGCGCCCGGCCCGCCGAAATCGCCCTCGAAGCAGGCGTCGACGGCGGCGATCGCCTCTTCCTTGGTCTCGGCGACGGTCACGCCCTTGCCGGCCGCCAGCCCATCGGCCTTCACGACGATCGGCACGCCGCCGGCATTGATGTAGTCGCGGGCCGCCGCGGCATCGGAAAAGCGCCGGTAGCGGGCGGTCGGGATGTCGTGCAGCGTGCAGAGATCCTTGGTGAAGCCCTTGGAGCCCTCGAGCCGCGCGGCGGCCTTCGACGGACCGAACACCTTGATGCCGGCGTCGTTCAGCGCATCGGCCAGACCGTCGACCA
Source organism: Aurantimonas litoralis (assembly GCF_026153195.1). NCBI lineage: Bacteria > Pseudomonadati > Pseudomonadota > Alphaproteobacteria > Hyphomicrobiales > Aurantimonadaceae > Aurantimonas > Aurantimonas litoralis. The sequence goes on from NZ_JAPFBM010000001.1 coordinate 590,554, forward strand.
GCGGCTGTTCAGGACCGACCACGACGAGGCCGATCTCATGCTTGCGGCAAAAGCCGGTGACGGCGGCCGCATCGGCGACGTCCAGGGCGACGATCTCGGCATGTTCGGCAACGCCGGGATTGCCGGGCGCGGCGAACAGTTTTCCCAGCTCCGGCGACTGGGCGATCTTCCAGGCGAGCGCATGCTCGCGGCCACCCGATCCGATGAGAAGAACATTGATCGTCATGCAGTCCTGCCAGCGTCTTTGTCGCGCGGGCGGAGATCGGCAAGTCCCCGCACCGGACGCGATGAATTTCCACGAGATTTCACGGCGGACGGACGGTCTTTGATCTTGGCAGACCTGTCCGTTCCGGCCGCGCCCGACAGCCGACGCTGCCGATTACGTTTCAGTCCGCCCTGCGGTCAAGTTCCCGACGCGAGAAAGTCGCACGGTTCTTCGTCGAAAAAACTTGACTGCGGCATTTTTGCGGACATGGTCGGAAGCATGTCGAATCTCAAAGGCACCCTCGTCGACAAGGCTGATCGCGTTGCCGACGCGCCGTCGAACAACTGGGTCTATCGCACGCTGCCGCGCGGCGCCTGGCCCTACGCGCAGCTCGCCCGCTGGGACCGCCCCATCGGCTGGCAGCTTCTCCTGTGGCCGTGCTGGTGGTCGGCCGCGCTGGCACCGCAGGCGGTGGCCGCCGGCGCGGTGCATACGGGGCTGCCGAGCCTGTGGCACCTGGCGCTGTTCCTGATCGGCGCCATCGCCATGCGCGGCGCCGGCTGCACCTATAACGACCTCGTCGACCAGAAGATCGACGACATGGTGGCGCGCACCCGCTCGCGCCCCCTGCCCTCCGGCCGGGTCTCGCGGCGCCAGGCGAAGATCTTCCTCGCCCTGCAGGCCGCCGTCGGCTTCATGGTGCTGATCCAGTTCAACAATTTCGCCATCCTGCTCGGCATCGCGTCGCTGGGCACGGTTGCGATCTATCCGTTCCTGAAGCGGTTCACCGACTGGCCGCAGCTCGGCCTCGGCCTCGCCTTCTCCTGGGGCGCGCTGATGGGCTGGGCCGGCTATTGGGGCACGCTGTCGCTGGCGCCGGTGCTGCTCTATGCCGGCAGCATCCTGTGGGTGATCGGCTACGACACGATCTATGCCCATCAGGACAAGGAGGACGACGCGCTGGTCGGCGTGCGCTCCACCGCAAGGCTGTTCGGCGAGCGCACCAAGGGCGCGCTGACGATCCTGTATCTGGGCACGCTGGCGCTGTTCCTCGCCGCCTTCGTCTCCACCGGTCAGGCCAGCGGCGGTGGGGTCAGCTGGCCGGCCTATGCGGGCCTGGCGATCGGCGCCTTCCAGATGATCTGGCAGATCCGCACCCTCGACATCGACGATCCGGACCAGTGCCTCGGCCTGTTCAAGTCGAACACGATCTTCGGCTGGATCGTCTTCTTCAGCCTGATCGTCTCGGCGCTCTGGTCGCTGTCCTTTCCGATCCCGGCAAGCTGAAACGCCGCGCATTCCTCACAGGATGCGCGGCGCTCGATCTCATGCCGTCGTCTACCGACGATCAGTGGCGTGCGATGATCTCCTCGCCGCTGACGATCATGCGGATGCCGAGGCCCGGCTTGCGACGGGCGAGGAAGCGCGGCCGGCGCTGGCGGTTCGGCGAACGCCGACGCGGCGCCGGAGCGGCCGCCTTGATCTTCCCCAGCGTCTCTTCGAGACTCTGGATGGTGCCGTCGGCCTCGACCATCAGCATCGGCAGGCCGAACAGATCAGCCCAGCCGCGCCAGTCGGCGGCCACGTCGTAGAGGTCGCTGGCCACCAGAAGCGGCACGGTGCATTTCGGGTCGTGGTGATGCAGCTCGAGGGTGACGGTCACCTCGCCGTCGCCATTCTCCATGGCGCGGGCCGCGACGCCCTTGAAGGCGCGGGCCGGCAGCGCGATGGACACCGGAATCCCGGACTGATCGAGCTTGCGATGGACGACAGCGCCCCGGCGATCGACCTTGTAGGTGACCATTTCCCCGTCCTCGACCATCTCGATCGTCTGGCGACGGTCTGAGGCAGCGGGATCGAGGCGGACCGGAACGGTGGCCCAATTGGGCCGGGCTGCTGTGTTCGGAGCGATGCTCATGGATTGACGCCTTCTGCCTCTGTCGAGAGCCGATGTTTCGGTCTCTCCCTGTCAGCCGATGTCTCCCGGCTTTGATATGACGACAGTAGGATGCGCATCTTGAAGTCGCGCTAAGAAAGGCGGTTAAGTGTTCCTCACTCCGACGAGGGTTACCAAGACGAAAACTTGAATCAAACCTAAACGAGCTTGCCGGGGTTCAAGATGTTGTTAGGATCGAAGACGGTCTTGAGCCGCCGCATCAGCTCGATCTCGGCGCCCGCCTTGGTGCGGGCCAGCTCGTCGCGCTTCAGCTGACCGATCCCGTGCTCGGCCGAGAACGTGCCGTCCATCTCGGCGACGATGCCATGGACGAGGTCGTTCATCTCGTGCCAGCGGGCGAGGAAGGCATCGGCGTCGGCGCCGACCGGCTGCGAGATGTTGTAGTGGATGTTGCCGTCGCCGAGATGGCCGAAGGCGACGATCCGCGCGCCGGGAATGGCATCCAGGACGGCCGCGTCGGCGGCGGCAATGAAGTCCGGCACCTTGGCGACCGGCACCGCCACGTCATGCTTGATCGAGCCGCCTTCCGGCTTCTGCGCCCAGCTCATCTCCTCGCGCATCATCCAGAAGTTCTCGGCCTGGGCCAGCGACTGGGCGATGGCGGCGTCGGCGACGATCTCCGCCTCGAAGGCGGCGGTCAGGACGTCCTCGAGGGTGGCGGCCGCCTCCTCCTGCGACCGGCCCGAGGAGACTTCCATCAGCACATACCAGGGATGCTGCGATTCCAGCGGATCGCGGGCGCCCTGGGTGTGGCGCAGCGTGAAGTCGAGGCCGATCCGCGGGATCAGCTCGAAGGCAGTCAGCTGCTGACCCACCTGCCGCTCGGCGAGCTTCAGGAGGTCCAGCGCCGCCGCCGGCGAGGCGAGGCCGACATAGGCCACTTCGCGTCCGGCGGGCTTGGGAAACAGCTTCAGCACCGCCGCGGTGATGATGCCGAGCGTGCCCTCGCCGCCGATGAACAGATGGCGCAGATCGTAGCCGCGATTGTCCTTCTTCAGACGACGCAGGCCGTGGATCACCTCACCCGAGGCCAGCACCGCCTCGACGCCGAGGCAGAGTTCGCGGGCATTGCCATAGGCCAGCACCCCGGTGCCGCCGGCATTGGACGACAGATTGCCGCCGATCTGGCAGGAGCCTTCCGAGCCGAGCGACAGCGGGAACAGGAGACCGGCCTCGTCGGCCGCCTCCTGGGCGCGCTTCAGGACGACGCCCGCCTCCACCGTCAGGGTCCGCCCGACCGGGTCGACGTCGCGGATCCGGTCGAGCCGGGAGAGATTGACCAGCACCTCGCGCTTCGAGCGCGGCGACTGGGCGCCGACGAGGCCGGTATTGCCACCCTGCGGCACGATGGCCGTGCCGGTCTCGTTGGCCAGGCGCAGAATGGCCGACACCTCCTCGACGCTGCCGGGGCGCAGGACGAGCGCCGTCTGGCCGGCATACAGGTCGCGGGGTTCTTGCAGATAGGGCGCCACCATGTCCGGCGCGCGCAGCGCGTTGGCGTCGCCGACAATGGCGGCGAACCGGGCAAGAAGGGCTTCGGGAAGGGCGGTATCGATCTCGGTCATGCCCATGTGAATAGCCCGCACGGATTGATCCGTCGAGACGGGGTCGGGGCGGCGCCAGCGGTGGCCGGGATCGAAGTGTTGCGTCGTCAGCCGCGCGGCGCGGCGGCCCGGCGCAGGCGGTCGTTGATCGCCTCGCCGAGACCCGATTGCGGGATCGGCGCCACGGCTATGGCGGTGATCTCCGGCGCGTCGAAACCCGCCAGCGCGGCAAAGAGCCCGGCTGCCGCCTCGCGCAGATCGCCGGAGGGGCTGAGATTGACGATCGCCGCTGCCTGGTCCTGCCCGGCGACCGGCACCGGCCCGAAGGCGATCAGATATTCGCCCGGCACCACCTCGGTCGCGTCGAGCCGCACCCGGCCGGCGGGCGCGTAATGCGACGTCAGCTGGCCCGGCGCGTTGATCGCCGCATCGCCAGCCGGATCGACCACCGGCAGGCCCGTCGCCCGCGCCAGTTCCGCCCGGCCGACGCCGCCGGCCCGCAGCAGGACCAGCCGATCGGCCTCCGGCATGACGATGGTCGATTCGACACCGACCTCGCAGGGACCTCCGTCGAGGATCAGCGGCAGACGGCCGCCGAGGCCGCGCAACACCTGGTTCGCACTGGTCGGGCTGACCCGGCCGGAGGGATTGGCGCTGGGCGCGGCGAGCGGCCGTCCGAGCGCGGCGGCCAGCCGGCCGGCAATGCCCTGCGGCGCCCGGATGGCGACGGTGGCAAGGCCGGCCGTCGCCAGCGGATGCACCGGCGAGCCCTCTTTCAGCGGAAGGACCATGGTCAGCGGCCCCGGCCAGAAGGTCTCGGCGAGGGCTTGGGCGACCGGGCCGATCTCGGCCAGGGTCGCGGCCATGGCGAGGTCCGGCACGTGGCAGATCAGCGGGTTGAAGCGCGGCCGGCCCTTGGCCTCGAAGATCCGCGCGACGGCGGCGCCGTCGGTCGCGTCGGCGGCAAGGCCGTAGACGGTCTCGGTGGGAATGCCCACGAGTTCGCCCGCCGCCAGCAGCGCGACGGCACGGCGCACCGCATCGGGCGCAACGGCGGAGAGGAGTTCGGTCTTCACGGTCAGGACCGATTGCAGAAGCGGAGCGGAAAGGAAAGAGGCGCGGGCCCGATCAGGCGGCGCCGATGCTGTGCGGATGGCCGGGTATCACGCCGCGCCACTGCAGGGTTCGCATTAGCAGGCTGCGCGCCGGACAGCGATTCCTGCGGTAGTCGGCCGACCCTTTCTCGGGGTCGGCGGCCCGAAGCCCGTCTCAGCGGGTGGCGGCGAATGCGCTCAGGATACGGCGCTCGGGGCGCTCCAGGCCGGCATGGCGCTGGGCCTGCGGCACGACGCGGCTGCTGCGCTCGGAGGTGTCGGGGCCGAGCTGCGAGAGAACCCGCGCCGGCATCGGCAGGGCGTTGGCCCGCTGGGCGGCCGCCGCTGATTCAACGATGGCGAGGAAGCGCGAGCGCTGCTTCGGATCGAGCCCGGCGCGGCGATCGGCGTTCGGCATCTCGTCGAGCTGCGGCGCGGGCGTCCCTTCCGGGCGCGTGGCCGCTTCGGCACGGCCGATGAACAGGCGGTCGATCTCGTTCGCCGCATAGGCGATCGCGCCCTTCAGCGTCTCGACATGGTCGCCCAGCTGCTCGACCGCGGCCGTATCGAGAACGGCACCGGCCAGCGCAGCGCCCGGCTCGGCGACGACGCGCTTGGGACCGGCATGCTCCTTGCGAGCGACCTCGGTCAGGATCTTCAGCGGATCGAGCGTGGCATGGACCTCGCTCGGGCCGTAGGCAGCCGCCACGGTCCCGGCGACCGGCGCGGACGGCGTATCCTTGGCCTTCGCGACCTCGCTGCGCGGCTTGGCCGCCTTGGCGATCTCGGCCTTGGTGCCTTCGTCGAGCGAGGCTACCAGCATGGCCGGATCGGTCTCCTGCTTCGGCTCGTCGATCAGTTCGGCGAAGGGCCAGGCGGCCTTCAGGCCGGCGACGTCGAGCGACGAGACATTGACGTCGATGTCGGTCTTGGCGCCCTTCACCCGGTAGGGGCAGCTGCGGCTGTTGCAATTGTGCATGGAGGAGAACTGCCACAGCGCGTAGCTCGGCCAGGTCTCTTCCGGGAACTTGCCGGTGATGTCCTCGCGGTAGCGGGCGTACCAGAGCGGCAGGCGCGACAGCAGCGGATATTCCGCCTTGTTCTGGGAGATGTAACGCGCCGTCGAACCGTTGGTGTAGAGGACGGGATAGCGGCCGGTGCGGATCTTGATCTGGTCGGCGAAGATCTCGGCGTCCGACAGGCTCATCCACTCGTCGCTGTTGTCCTCGATGTCGAGGGCGATCAGGTCGTCCTCGGCCGGCTCGGCGAAGTCGACGAAATGGTCGGCCTGCTCGCGCGGATTGCCCGGACGGCCGAGATGGTAGGCGCCCCACAGGAGCCCCTTCATCTTAGCCATCTCGCGACGGGTCATGTAGAGTTCCTTGGTGACGGAGTACTTCCACCACCGGTTCTTGCAGAGCTTGTAATCGTCACCGCTGGACTTGCCGCAGCTCCATTCGGGCGGCAGACCGTCCGAGGCCTTGTTGATGAAGCCGGCGATGCGCTTGTCGGAGGCAAGTTCCTGCCAGTTGATGGGATTGAACTCGTAGGCGTCGATGACGAGAGCGTTGTCCTCGGATTTCCAAGGCGCATTCCATTCTGCCTGTGCAGGTGTCGCGCTGACCAGCATGACGCCGGCAGCAAGAGTACAGGCGAATTTCAGGGCAGCCGCAAAGGCGGCGCTCGTCTTCGTCATTCGGTGGTTTCCCCTCGAAGTCTCTTGCAGTCGAATGGGCCGGGAGGCGATCCCCTGAGCATCCGCTCCAATCCGCCAATCGGCACTGTCAGACCCTTCTCATCGAATTCTGGCAGGTTCCGGGCATCCCGATCACGAAATGTTACAGCCTGCGGCGCGCTGGCCGAATTGCCGCGGGAATGCAAGCAATTTGACACAAGTCTTCATGTTATCGAAGCTTATGTTTACTCGAGGGTTAACGCCGCTGGCGCGCCGGGCCCGGCAGGCCTGTACCCCGGAGTTCGGTCACCCGATGACGCGCCGCGCGAGGCGCAACGCAAAACGGCACCCGCATGATGATGCGGGCGCCGTCTGGTGTCGTGTCAGGCCTTGAGAGCCGCCTCAGGCGGCGAAGTCCGTCAGCCGGAGATGCGCGAAAAATCCGCGACGCGACGCGTTGCCGCACGGATGCGGTCGAGCAGCGCCAGCCGGTTGGCGCGCACCGCCTCGTCCTCGGCATTAACCAGCACGGTCTCGAAGAAGGCGTCGACCGGAATACGCAATTCGGCCAGCGCCGTCATGGCGTGGGCGTAGTTCTCGACCGCGAGCGCTGCGTCGAGCTCCATCTCGGCTCGGTCGATGGCCCCGGCCAGCACCTTTTCCTCGTGCTCGCTGAGGAGATCGAGCGACACCGCCTCGGCGACGCGGGTGCCCTTCTTCTCCTCGGCGGCGAGGATGTTGGCGGCGCGGCGGGTGCCGGCGAGAAGGTTCTGGCCGTCCTCGGTGTCGAGGAAGGCGCCGAGCGCGGTCACGCGGCGGGTGACGTCGAGAAGGTCATCGCCGTGATCGCCGCCCGATCCGCCGGACAGCACCGCATCGACCAGATCGTGGCGGGCGCCGGATTCGCGCAGCTGCACCTTCAGCCGGTCATGGAAGAAGGCGAGAAGGTCGCTGGCCGGCATGAAGCCGCCGAGCGCCATGACCAGGTCGTTGTCCAGCACCAGCCGGATCACGCCCAGCGCCGCACGACGCAGCGCATAGGGGTCCTTGGAGCCCGTCGGCTTCTCGTCGATCGCCCAGAAGCCCACCAGCATGTCGAGCTTGTCGGCCAGCGCCACGCAGATTGCCACCGGATCGGTCGGCACCGAATCCGTCGGCCCGAGCGGCTTGTAATGCTCTTCCAGCGCCGCCTGCACTGACGGGTGCTCGCCCTGCAGCGCGGCGTAATAGCGGCCCATCAGCCCCTGCAGCTCGGGAAACTCGCCCACCGCCTCGGTGGTGAGGTCCGCCTTCGCGAGTACGGCCGCGCGCTTCACCAGCGCCTTCAACTCGTCCGCCGACACCGCCGCGCCGCCGAGCGTCGCGCCATCGGGATACACCGTCGCGGCGATCTCCTGCGCCAGCGCCGCGATGCGGCCGACGCGTTCGCCCTGGGTGCCGAGCCTGGCGTGGAAGGTCACGCCCAGCGCGTCGAGCTTGGCCATGCGCTGATCGAGGGGTCTCGCCAGATCGAGCCCGAACTTTTCGGCCGCGGGGGCCAACGCGTCACGGCCCGGCAGGTCGGCCTGGTCGGTCTGCCAGAAATACAGCGCGTCGGAGAGGCGTGCGCGGACGACCTTGCCATTGCCGCGGGCGATCTCGGCGCCGCCGTCGCTGGCAGCGATGTTGGAGACCAGCACGAACTGGTTCGACAGCGTGCCGTCGCCGCCCTGTCGGCGGGTGACGAAGCACTTCTGGTTGACCTTGATGGTCAGCTGGATGACCTCGGGCGGGATCTGCAGGAAGGTTTCCTCGAACTCGCCCATCAGCGTCACCGGCCATTCGACCAGGCCGGAGACCTCTTCCAGCAGCGCCTCGTCGGGCACCACTTCCAGCCCGCGGGCGAAGGCCAGGTTCTCGGCGTCGTGGCGGATCATGTCCTTGCGCCGCTCGGCGTCCAGAACCACGAAGGCCTTCTCCAGCCCGGCGACATAGTCGTCGAAGCGGCGCACGCGGAATTCCTCGGCCGCATGGAAGCGATGGCCGCGCGTGACATTGCCGGCCCGGATGCCGTCGACCTCGAAATCGACGACCACCGGCTCCTCGGTCTCGGGCCCGAAGGTGCACAGGATCGACTGCAGCGGTCGCACCCAGCGCAGGCTGCCGGGCGCACGCGAGGCCGGACCCCAGCGCATGGATTTCGGCCAGGGGAAGCCGCGGACGATGCCGGGCATGACCTCGGCGATGATCTCTTCCGCCGGCCGGCCGGGCTTGCGGATGGTGGCGACGTAGAAATCGCCCTTCTTGGGATCGGACTGGATCGTCGCCTCGTCGATCGAGGCGAGGCCGGCGCCGCGCAGGAAGCCTTGGATGGCCTTTTCCGGCGCGTCGGTGCGCGGGCCCTTGCGCTCGTCGACGACGTCCCTCGAGCGGGCATCGACGCCGCGCACGTCCAGTGTCAGCCGCCGCGGCGTCCAGTATTCGCGGGCGCCCTCATAGGTCAGCCCCGCCTCGACCAGCGCGTCGGTGACGAGTTTCCTGAGATCGCCCGCCGCCTTGCGCTGCATGCGCGCGGGGATTTCCTCGGAGCGGAGTTCGAGCAGAAGGTCGGGCATGGGCTCGGCTTATCCTCGCCCTCCCCTCGATGGGGAGGGTCGGCGCGTGTGCGCCGGGGTGGGGGTGGCAGGAACGACCGGTCCCCATCTGCCGCCTGCGCGGCCCCCGCAAGAGGAGGCTGGGGGCAAGATCATCGATCGTCCCACGTTCGGCGTCGCTCTTCGACCACGGCTCGGATCGTGTCAAGGATGGCGAGGCGTCGGCTCGTCGCCGCGGCCCGTGATGGATCGGGCAGGCAGCGGCCTCTATGCCATCCCGCCCTGCCGGTCTTCGAGTCTGGCCACGAAGACCGCGACCTCCTGCGGCGTGGTCAGTTGATATTTCCGCCCCGGAAACGCTGCGTAGAGCCGCGCCAGTCCCGGCCCCGAATTCTGCGGAAACCGCCACGCCCATTTCAGTAAGCCGGCATCGAAGCGTTCGGGACACCCTGCTGCCATGTCCGCCCGCACCTTGCCGTAACCACCGGCGACGCGGCGCAGGATCCGCAACATGCACAGGCCGCGGGGCAGATCCAGCCAGATCAGCGTATCGGCCTTCTGTGTGCGCAGAGGCAGCGTCGCGGTGTGGTTGCCGTCGAACACCCAGCTCGGCCTGGCCACGGCATCCTCGACCAGTGCGCGATGGTAGCTCGGCTCACGCCTGCGCCAGCCCGCTGTCCAGTAGAGCTGGTCCATGTGGATGACGCGCAGCCCGCACGAGGCACCGATTCGGCGGGCCAGCGTCGACTTGCCGGCGCCGGGGCTGCCGACGATCATCACCGTGCGACCGATGAGCGGCACGCGTTTCTCCCCAAGCGGTCCGATGCGATCGAAACCCAGTTCCTGCCGGGGATCAAGCGGGGATGTTGGCGGGGTGCATGCCGCGCATCATGGGCGGCGGAGTACCGCGCCGACCGGCCTCAGGATGTTCCGGGCTTCGGCCGCGGGCGCGGCTTGCCGGCCGCCGTCGGCTGCGGCAGTTCTTCGCCGGGGGGCAGGTGTCGCCGCGCATCGACCGCGCCGTGGATGCTGTCGAGCACCGCCGTCGCATCGGCACGCACGGCGCTGTTGGCAAAGCGCAGGACGGTATAGCCGCGCTCACCGAGCCAGCGGTCGCGCACCGCGTCCTTGGCCTGCTGTTCAGGGCGGGCATGCTGGGCACCGTCGACCTCGATGATTAGACGCAGGCGATGGGAGACGAAGTCGGCGAGATACGGCCCGATCACCACCTGCCTTTGGAAGTGCCCGCCCTCACCCGGGATCGCCCGGATACCGCGCCAGAGGCTCTCCTCCAGCGCGGTGGTCTGCGAAGCGATGGCGCGGCGCGCACGATGCGCCTTCGTCTCAAGCCGCGTCATCGCCATGACAGTGCCCGACTTCTACGGGAGGCGGCGCGTGTCAGATCGCGCCATCCATCGTGTCGCAGGCGCCGAAATCGCCGCTCTCGAAGCCGCGACGGAACCAGGTCTGGCGCTGCTCGGATGTGCCGTGGGTGAAGCTGTCCGGCACCACCGTGCCCTGGCCGCGCTTCTGCAGCGTGTCGTCGCCGATCTGTTCGGCGGCGTTCAGCGCCTCTTCGATGTCGCCATCCTCGATGTATCCCGCCTGGCGCGTGTCGTGGCCCCAGACACCGGCATAGCAGTCGGCCTGCAGCTCCACTCGCACCGACATGGCGTTGGCCTCGGCTTCGCTCATGTTCTGACGGGCCTGGTTGAAGCGCGGCAACACGCCCGTGATGTTCTGGATATGGTGGCCGACCTCGTGGGCGATCACATAGGCCTGGGCGAAATCGCCCGGCGCATTCAGCTGGTTGCGCAGCTGGTCGAAGAAGCTGAGGTCGATATAGAGCTTGCGGTCCGAGGGGCAGTAGAACGGGCCGCTGGCCGAGCCGGCAATGCCGCAGGCCGACTGGACCCGGTTCTCGAACAGGACGAGCGTCGGCGCCGGATAGGTCTCGCCGGCCGCCTGGAACCGCTGGGTCCAGACATCCTCGGTATCGGCCAGAACCGTGGCGACGAAATCGTCGGTCTCGTCCGCCGTGCCGGCAACACCGGGGCCGGACTGGGTGGTCTGGACGCTGCCGCCCCCGCCGCCGCCACCGGCCATGCCGAGCAGCTGCATCGGGTTGATGCCGAAGCCGAGCCACAGGACCAGAGCGACGATGATGATGCCGATTGTGCTGCCGCCGCCGGCGCGCACCGGCAGGCGCATGCCGCCGCCCCGGCCGCCGAAGCCGCCGCCCGAGCCGCGCCTGTCCTCGATATTACTGGATTGCCTGCGTCCGCGCCACTGCATGCGATCGACCCTCTGTTCGTCGGCAATCTCCTCGAGACGCCGGACCTTGTCGCTTGCGAGCGATATAACGGCCAAAGACGAAATTGGTACGTCGCGGAGGCGTTTTCGGGATTAGGCGGCGGCGATCGCCGCAGATGCTCCGCCCGCTTCGGTCAGGAGAAACGCCTCGCCGCAGGCCTTGGCGAGGGTGCGCACCCGCAGGATGTAGCTCTGGCGCTCGGTGACCGAGATCACGCCGCGCGCGTCGAGCAGGTTGAAGACGTGGGAGGCCTTGATGCACTGGTCGTAGGCCGGCAGCACGCAGCGATGCAGCGGGCTCGCCCCCTCCGGCGCGCCGGCGGCGAGCACTGCCAGGCATTCGGCCTCGGCGTCCTCGAAATGCTTCAAGAGCACCGCGGTGTTGGCGATCTCGAAATTGTAGCGGGAATATTCCTGCTCGGCCTGCAGGAAGACGTCGCCATAGGTGACCTTCTCGTCGCCCTCGCGGCCATTGAAGTTCAGGTCGTAGACGTTGTCGACATTCTGCACATACATGGCCAGCCGCTCGAGGCCGTAGGTCAGTTCGCCCGCCACCGGGGCGCATTCGATGCCGCAGACCTGCTGGAAATAGGTGAACTGCGACACTTCCATGCCGTCGCACCAGCATTCCCAGCCAAGGCCCCAGGCGCCCAGCGTCGGGCTTTCCCAGTCGTCCTCCACGAAGCGGATGTCATGCAGGTCGGTGTCGATGCCGATCGCCTGCAGCGAGCCGAGATAGAGCTCCTGCAGGTTCGACGGGTTCGGCTTCAGGATCACCTGGTACTGGTAATAATGCTGCAGCCGGTTGGGGTTCTCGCCATAGCGGCCGTCCTTAGGCCGGCGCGAGGGCTGCACATAGGCCGCGTTCCAAGGCTTCGGCCCGAGCGCGCGCAGGGTCGTCGCCGGATGGAAGGTGCCGGCCCCGACCTCCATGTCGTAGGGCTGCAGCACGACGCAGCCGTAATCGGCCCAGTAGCGGTGCAGCGTCAGGATCAGCGCCTGGAAGGAACGGCGCGGGTCCATGTGGGGAGGCAGGTCAGACATTTCGGATCGATCCGGCATCGGCCCGCGGATCGAAGCGCCGCCGGGCGAGAAAAGTTGCCCGGGAGTTGCCATGCCCGCAAGCGGCCGGTCAAGGCTCGCGCCGGTCCGGGTCAGGTCCGGCTCGGCGCGCCCGGCGTGGACAACCATGCCGCCCCGCCCTTCGCCCGGGCGATCAGCAGCCTCGACACGGCGAACAGCCAGACGACGCAGACCAGCCCGACGCCGCGCTCGACAAGCCCGTCGATGGAGGTGGGCGAGAACCAGAAGGCCGCCGCGCCGACCACCCACAGACCAGCGCAGACGATGTTGAACCAGAACCAGCGGCGCCGGCGGCGATGGAAGCCCGCAGCCGTCAGCAGCGCTGCGGCGGTGAAGCTCACGGCCATCGCGACGACCACCGGGAAATGGATGACCAGCCCGCCCGTGTCGTTGTCGCCGTATTCGCCATAGGCCCCGATGACGACGATGAGCACGGCCATCAGGGTCAGGAGCCAGGAGGCGACAGTCCAGCTCCAGCGTCCCGGACGCAGCCGCCCGAGACCGATCGCGGCGGCAACGATGCCGATCGCGAAGGCGTAGAGCCCGAGATCCATGATGATGGCGTAGCGACCGGCCGCAAGGTCGCTGATCGTGTCGGCGATCAGTCCGTCGCGCGGCTGCACGATGACGCCGACGACATTGGCGAGCGTCACCGCCGCCCAGCCGGCCATGCCGACGAGGCCGCAGACATGGAAGAGACGCGCACGCCCGCGATCGCGGCCCGCATTCTCTCCATCGGTCGCATCGAAGGGCATGGAGGCAATCCGGATGAGCGTGCGTGGGCGCCGAGCATACGCAAGACGCCGCCTCATCCCAAGGCGCCGCTCCATGAACGCGGGCGGACCATCCCGCAAGGACGGCCCGCCCGCCGATCAGACTTACGGCGTCAGCACCACCTTGGTGCAATTGTCGGTCTTGTCGCGGAAGGTCTTGTAGAGCTCCGGACCATCCTCCAGCGTGCCCCGATGGGAGATGAAGGAGGTGGTGTCGAACTGCCCCTGCTGGATGCGCCCGAGCAGGTCGTCGGCCCATTTGTTGACGTGGGTCTGGCCCATCTTGAAGCTCAGCGACTTGTTCATCGCCGCGCCGAAGGGGATCTTGTCGACGAGGCCGCCATAGACGCCCGGCACCGAGATCGTGCCGCCCGGACGGCAGACATAGATCATCTCGCGCAGGACATGCGGCCGATCGGTCTCGGCCATGATCGCCTGCTTGGCGCGGTCGAACAGATGCTCGGCCTCGTAGCCCGAATGGGCTTCCATGCCGACGCAGTCGATGCAGCATTCCGGGCCCTTGCCCTCAGTCAGGTCGTTCAGCCGCTCGACGGTGCTCTCTTCCTGGAAATTGATGGTGATGGCGCCCATCCGCGCGGCGATCGCCAGGCGCTCGGGCACCTCGTCGATCACCACCACCTGCCTGGCGCCTTGGATGATGGCGCTCTGCAAGGCGAAGAGGCCGACCGGACCGGCGCCCCAGATGGCCACCGTGTCGGTGGGCTGGATGTCGCAGTTCTTGGCGCCCTGCCAGCCGGTCGGCAGGATGTCGCCGAGGAACAGGACTTCCTCGTCACTGAGGCCTTCCGGCACCTTGACCGGGCCGAAATCGGCGAAGGGCACGCGCACATATTCCGCCTGGCCGCCGGAATAGCCGCCGGTCAGATGCGAATAGCCGAACAGGCCGGCTGTGGTGTGGCCGAACATCTTGGCCGCCGTCTCGGCATTGCGGTTGGAGCGCTCGCAGACGGAGAAATTGCCGCGCCGGCACTGGTCGCATTCGCCGCAGACGATGGTGAAGGGCACGACGACCCGGTCGCCGACCGAAAGCTTCTTGTTGTCCTTGCCGACCTCGACCACCTCGCCCATGAATTCATGTCCGACAATGTCGCCGGATTCCATGCCGGGCATGAAGCCGTCGTAGAAATGCAGGTCGGAGCCGCAGATGGCGCAGGCCGACATCTTGATGATGGCGTCACGGCCATGCTCGATTTCGGGATCGGGCACCGTCTCGCAGCGCATGTCGTGCTTGCCGTGCCAGGTAATGGCTTTCATGGCGGAACTCCGGGATCATCGCGTTCGTGGGATGACCGGGTAATCCCCGCAAAGCGCGCCAAGTTCCGACGCCTTGGGCCTGCGAATAGGCAGCCGCCTACGCAACCGGTGGTCCGCGGGATCAGCGGACCGGATGAGACCTGAAAGGCAGGGGGCGCGTCATTACACATCGCGCGGCGCTTGAACGGCGCCTCGCAATGCCAGGACCCGCGCTGGCGCGGATCTCAGTCCTTCTTGATGCGATAGACGCCGTCGGGGCCACGCACCAGCGTGCCTTGCGCGCCCGTGCGGCTCTCGGCCTCCGAGCGGCGATTGTTCTCCGACACCCGTTCGGCATCGCGCTTCATCTGCTTGTAGCCAAACAGCGCGGCGGCCCCCACGAGACCCAGAAGTAGTAACTGCGGCATGTAGGCGATCATCGCTCCGTTCCCCGACAATTATGCGCCGTGGCCACGACCTTGGCAACCAAAAGCGGCAGGATCACAGCGGCCCGCCCTTCACATTCGCGGCGAGGCGGCCGTGATCGTCAGGCCGCGCCGCCCGGTGCCTGTTCACAGGCCGAAACGGGCCCAGAGCGCCCGCTCCTCGGCGACGCCCATCACCTCGCGGGCAAAGCCGGCGCCGATCCCGGCCATCCCGTCGCCCGCCGCCATGCCGGCGTGAACGCCCGGCTGCGGGCGCCCGAACAGGGTGCGCTTGGCCTGCACCAGTTCCAGCTTCACCTTCTTGCCGAAGCGGGCCCGCAGCGTGCCGCGCAGATCGCCCAGCCGGTCGACGAGGCCGAGTTCGAGGCCGCGCAGGCCGGACCAGAACAGGCCGGTGAAGAGGTCGTCGTGATCGGCGAGCTTGGCGCCGCGACTGTCCTTGACCAGGTCGATGAAGGTCTTGTGCACCTCCAGCTGCAGCGTCTTCAGATGCTCGACATCCTCCGGCCGCTCAGGCTGGAACGGATCGAGGGTCGCCTTGTTGCTGCCTGCGGTGTGGACGCGGCGCTCGATGCCCAGCTTGGCGATCGCCTCGACGAAACCGAACGAGCCGGAGACGACGCCGATCGAGCCGACGATGGAGGACGGGTAGGCGATGATCTCGTCGCCGGCGCAGGCGATCATGTAGCCGCCGGAGGCCGCGACGTCCTCGACGAAGACCAGCACCTGCTTGTCCTTCTCCTCGGCCAGATCGCGGATGCGCTGGTAGATCAGCCGCGACTGGACAGGCGATCCGCCGGGCGAATTGATGACGATCGCCACCGCCGGCGCCTTCTTATGAGCGAAGGCCTTGGCCAGCAGCGGCGC
Organism: Aurantimonas litoralis; assembly: GCF_026153195.1. NCBI lineage: Bacteria > Pseudomonadati > Pseudomonadota > Alphaproteobacteria > Hyphomicrobiales > Aurantimonadaceae > Aurantimonas > Aurantimonas litoralis. The sequence goes on from NZ_JAPFBM010000001.1 coordinate 606,338, forward strand.
GGCCGAGGCCAGCGACAGGGACGGCCGCAGCGCCGTGCCGCCCGAGGAGATCATGCCGCTGAGCCGCACCACGGGAATGACCGTGTGATCCGGGCGCAGGCGGGCGGGAACGAGTTTGGTCAGACGGTTCGCCAAGAGGATGGGCCTTTGTCGCAGAACAGGATGCCCTTCATGTAAGCGTCCCGCACCGCTTCGCAACGCAAGGCTGCGGCGTGGTCGCGCCTAGCAGCTGAGATCGGCGGTCCCCTCCGCCACCGCCGTCGCGAACTCGGTCAGCGTGCCGTCCGGCCGGTGCAGGATGCGCCCCGGCAGGAGGCTCAGCGGCGCCCGCGATCCCTTGCGGCCGAGCACCAGCAGGCGCGGCGCCGGCGCGTCGGCGCGCGCATGGATCGCCAGGAGCCGCAGCGCCCCGATCCGCCCGTCGCAGGCCGCCAGCAGCGTCGGCAGCGCGTCGGTCCGCACGATGGTGGCGAAGCATCCGCCATGGGAAAGCAGCGCGGCACAGGCGCGCACCCAGCGGGCGAGGAAGTCGCCGTCCGCCGCGCTCATCGCCGCGGCGCGCAGCGGATCGGGCGAGATCCGGTGGTCGTGCGGATGGTAGGGCGGATTGGTCAGGACATGGCCGAAGGTGCCGTCGCCGAGCCCCGCCGCCGCGCGCGCCGTACCGCCGGCGAGGATGTCGGCCTCGACGAGCCGCAGGCGTCCGGCCAGTTCGGAATTGGCCGGCAGGTCCAGTCCGCGCCGGGCGAGATCGGCCATGACCGGGCTGTTTTCCACCAGCGTGACCTCGACGGAGGCGTTGCGGCAGGCCGCCGCCAGCCCGACGGCGCCGGCCCCCGCGCCGATGTCGGCAAGGCGCCCCGTCGCCGTCGCCGGCAGGGTCGCGGCCAGCAGCAGCGCGTCGAGGCCGGAGCGATAGCCGCGGCCCTGCGGCTGCATGAGGGCGAAGCGGCCGCCATAGAAGCGGTCGCAGCGGGTCGCCATGTCGGCCCCGCAGGACGCGGGTGATTGCGGCTCAGGAGAGTTCATGACCGAGGTCGGCATCCTTGAGGATGCGGCGGGCCTGATCCATGCGATCGGTGTCCACCAGCACGCGCCGCGGCAGGACGCCGATCGATCCATCGAGGATACTCATATGGACATCTGCGAGGAAATGCGGAATGTCCGCATCCTTCAGCAGTGCATCGACGAAGGACAGCAGCACCGCATCGTTGGACCGCATGAGTTCCTGCATGAATGGCTCCGCGAATCTTGACGACCGAAGCCGACGAACGGGACGGCCGATGACGACCGCAACGCCCCTTAAGTGCCTGAAGAGCGCCGACCATAGCAAGCGCTCGAACCGCGAAGCCGCCGCGCCGCAGGCGACGCACCGTCGCGCGGCCTTTATAACCGCGATCGGGACGCCATCTGTGCCCTCGACAAGCCGCCTCGCCCGTGCGAGCGCAGCGACGCAAACCCACGGAGTAGCATTGTGAGCCTGGCCAGCCCCGTCGAGCGGACCGACAGCCGCGCCTCGATCGAGCCGATGATCGCGGTCACGGCGCCGGACATGGCTCGCGTCAACGACCTGATCCTCGCCATGGCCGGATCGAATGTCGAGCTGATCCCGGAAATCGCCGAGCATCTGATCTCGTCGGGCGGCAAGCGGCTGCGGCCGATGCTGACCATCGCGTCCGCCCTGGCGCATGATTATCGCGGCGACGCCCATGTAAAGCTCGCGGCCAGCGTCGAGTTCATGCACACGGCGACGCTGCTGCACGACGACGTGGTCGACGAAAGCGACCTGCGGCGCGGCAAGAAGACGGCACGCACCATCTGGGGCAACCAGGCCAGCGTGCTGGTCGGCGACTTCCTGCTCGGCCAGGCCTTCAAGACCATGGTCGAGGTCGGCTCGCTGACCGCCCTCGACATCCTGTCCACCGCCTCCTCGGTCATCGCCGAGGGCGAGGTCTGGCAGTTGTCGGCCGCCAAGCACATGACCACCAGCGAGGCGGACTATCTCGCCGTGATCGACGCCAAGACGGCGGCGCTGTTCGCGGCGGCCGCCGAAGTTGGCCCGGTGATCGCCGGCGCCGGCGAGGCCGAACGCACCGCCATGCGCGACTATGGCCGCAGCCTCGGCCTCGCCTTCCAGCTCGTCGACGACGTGCTCGACTATGGCGGCACCGCCGCCGCGCTCGGCAAGAACACCGGCGACGATTTCCGCGAAGGCAAGATCACCCTGCCCGTCATCCTCGCCTATCAGGCCGGCGACGATACGGAGAAGGCGTTCTGGCGCGAGGCGATGGAGGGCGGCCGCAACGACGACGAGGCGCTGGCCCGCGCCACCGCGCTGATCCACCAGCACGGGGCGCTCGAAGAGACCGTCCAGCGTGCCCGCCAGTATGGCGAGGCCGCCTATGCCGCCGCCAGCGGCCTGCCGCAGAGCCCCAGCCGCGACGCGATGCTGGGTGTCGTGGAATTCTGCATCGACCGGGTGAGCTGACCCATCGTCGCATGGGCGAGACTCCCGCCGCGGGTCGCATTCCCGACAATCTCTGCGTCCAGAACGGCCGGGACTTGCATTGCCGTGTGGCTTGGCTTCACCTCGGCGAATCGGCCAGACAGGTGACCGGCATCACATTCGACCACGAAACGCGGCGTTCGATCGTCTGCGGGCGTGCCCCGGGAAGAGGATTTCACGTGCACAGAATGCGGCTTCTGAGACTTCTCACCGTCACGCTTCTGGCCGGCGCCACCGCGGCGCCTGCCCTGGCTGCGGCGGATACGGCAGCGAGCGAACCGGCCCCGATCACCGCCCAGTCCCTGTCCGGCGCCTATCTGGCCGCCAAATCCGCCCAGATCGGCGGCGACATGGCGACGGCCAGCGATCTCTTCGTCCAGGCCCTGTCGATGGACCCGACCTCGCAGCTCCTCCAGCAGGACGCGATGTTCGCCTTCCTCGCCGATGGCCGCTTCAAGGACGCCGTCGACATCGCATCGAAGCTGCGTGACGTGCCCGAGGCCGGCAAGGTCGCGCGGATCGCGCTGGGCGTCGACGCCCTGTCGAAGGGCGCCTTCGACGCCGCGATCGCCGAATTCGACGTGGTCGATCCCAGCGACCTCGACGCGCTGCTGCTCGGCGAGCTGATGGCCTGGGCCGATGTCGGCGCGGGTCGCGTCGACGAGGCGCTGCTGCGCATCGACAATCTGCAGGGCGCGCCCTGGTTCGCGGTCTTCAACGCCTATCAGAAGGGCCTGATCGCGGTCGTCGCCGGGCGCGACGACGTCGCCCGCCGCGCGCTGCATCTCGTCGTCGACGACCAGAACAACGCCCGCACCTCGCCCGACGCCTATCTCGGCGCCGCCGAGGCGCTGGCGCGCCTGGAAGTGCGCGACGGCAAGACGGACGCCGCGCTGGCGGCGCTCCAGACCGGCCTCGACCTCGTGCCGACCTACGATCCGCTGCTGCATCTGAAGGGCCGCATCGAGAAGGGCGAGACCATCGAACCGGCCGTGGCCAGCGTGCAGGAGGGTGCGGCCGAAACGCTGTACATTCTCGGCCAGGCGATCAATCGCGGCGACGGCCAGCAGGTCGCGCTCCTGTATTTCCAGATGGCGCGGGCGCTGGCGCCCCGGAACCCGTCGCTGCTCACCGCGCTCGGCGGCATTGCCGAACGCTCGGAGCGGCTGGAACAGGCAATCGCCTTCTACCGCGAGATCCCGGAGAACTCCGCCTATCGCCGCACGGCCGAGCTGCAGATCGGTCTCGACCTCTGGTATTCGGACCAGAAGGAGGAGGCCAAGGCGCATCTGGAGCGCGCCGTGCGCAGCTATCCGGAGGACCCGAAGGCCCACACCGCGCTGGCCGACGTGCTCGCCGCCGACAAGGACTACGCTCCGGCCGCCAAGGCGCTGGACACGGCGATCGAACTGACCGAGGCGACCGGCGAAGCCAGCTGGAACCTCTATTACCAGCGCGGCATCGCCTTCGAGCGGACCGACCAGTGGGACAAGGCGGAGAAGGACTTCCGCAAGGCGCTGGAACTGTCGCCCGACCAGCCGCAGGTGCTGAACTATCTCGGCTATTCCTGGGTCGACAAGAACGAGAACCTCCAGGAAGGTCTCGACATGATCCGCAAGGCGGTCGAGCTGCGGCCGAATGACGGCTACATCATCGATTCCCTCGGCTGGGCCTATTACCGCCTCGGCCGCTACGACGAGGCCGTCGAGCAGCTCGAGCGCGCCGTCCTGATCACGCCGATGGACCCGACCATCAACGATCATCTCGGCGACGCCTACTGGCATGTCGGCCGCAACCGCGAGGCCCGCTTCCAGTGGGAGCGCGCCCTGATCGGTCAGCCCGAGCCGGAAGAGGACGTCAAGGCGACGATCCGGGCCAAGATCGAGGACGGCCTGACAGCGGCCAACGAGCGGGCCGAGGCCGAGGATGGCGACGACACCCGCAAGGCCGCGGCCGCCGAGGCCCCGGCACCGACGGGCGACGCGCCCGCCACCAAGGTCGAGTGAGCGACAGACCTGCGGACATGGCGTTCACGCTGGCGGAGCCGCTGCGTCTGACGGCGCCGGCGAAGGTCAATCTGGCCCTGCATGTCGTCGGGCGGCGCCCTGACGGCTACCATCGCCTGGAAAGCCTGATCGCCTTTGCCGGCGATGCCGGCGACGTCCTGACGGTCGCCGCAGCACCCGAGGGTGCCGACGGCCTCGTCATGGCCGGGCCGTTCGGTCCGGGCCTGCCGACCGATGCGGACAATATTCTCCACCGCACCATCGCCGTCGCCCGGCAGGTGCTGGCCGATGCCGGCCTGCGGCTGCCGCCCCTGTCCGTCACGCTGGACAAGCGCCTGCCCGTGGCGGCCGGGATCGGCGGCGGCTCGGCCGATGCGGCGGCGCTCCTGCGGATGATCGGCGACGCGGTGCCCGCCGTCCGCGACGCCCTGCTCGCTGAAGCCACCACGCTCGGCGCGGACGTTCCCATGTGCGTTGCGGGCCGTGCCGCGCGCGTCTCCGGCATCGGCGAGGAGATTCAGCCCCTCGCGCATCTGCCGGCCCTGCACATGCTGCTGGTCAATCCGGGCGTGCCGGTCTCGACGCCCGCGGTCTTTGCCGCGCTCGAACAGCGCGACAACGCGCCGTTGCCGCCGGTCCCGGCCAAGGGGTTCGCGACTGCCGCCGAACTGGTCGCCTGGCTTCACGCCACCCGCAACGATCTCGCCGCACCGGCGGAAGGGCTCGCACCGCAGATCGTCTCCGTGCGCGATGCGCTGGCTGGCGAAGGCGCGCTGATCGCCCGCATGTCCGGCTCGGGCGCGACCGTCTACGGATTGTTCGAGGACGACGCCGAGCTTGCCCGCGCCCGCGGCCGGATCGCCGCGTCCCATCCCGAATGGTGGCTGTCCGGTGCCGAGCACCGTGCCGCCCCCGCAGACATGCCAAGGGAGGCCCCATGAGCGACGAACGCTCCTTCATCGCGCTGTCCATCGCGATCCTCACCGTCTCCGACACCCGCAGCCTCGACGAGGACCGCTCCGGCTCGCTGCTGGTGGAACGGCTGACCGAGGCCGGCCACACAGTCGCCGACCGGCAGATCGTCACCGACGACGTGCCGGCGATCCAGGAGGTCGTCCAGGGCTGGTGCAAGCGCGACGACGTGGATGTGGTGATCACCACCGGCGGCACCGGCTTCACCGGCCGCGACGTGACGCCCGAGGCGCTGGAGGCGCTGTTCGAAAAGCGCATGGACGGCTTCTCGGCGGTCTTCCACCGCATCTCCTACGACAAGATCGGCGTCTCGACGATCCAGTCGCGGGCGACGGGCGGCGTCATCGATGCCACCTTCGTCTTCGCCCTGCCCGGCTCGCCCGGCGCCTGCCGCGATGCCTGGGATCATATTCTCAAGGCGCAGCTCGACTACCGCCACAAGCCCTGCAATTTCGTCGAGATCATGCCGCGTCTGGACGAGCATCTGCGCCGCGGCGGCCGGACCGCCTGAGCCGCACGGTCAGCTCGCGGGCCGGCCCCGTACCGCCGGTCGGATGAAGGCCCGCATCCGGGTCACCGCGACGCCCTTGGCGACCTCCTCGAGGCTGAAGGCGAGCTTCGACAGGCCGATCGCCTGGCGCTTCTGGACCAGGAACCCTTCGGCCATCGCCGTGCGGATCTGGCGCAGCCTCGCAAAGAAGCCGGGCTGGTCGTTCGGCGCCCGGCGGAAGCGTGCCGCCTGCGTCTTCGCTCGTCCCGCGCCCACCATGTCGGCATGCTCGACCACGGCCTCCATCCAGCCGGGCAGAAGCCGCGCGCCCGGCTCCAGGAGGAGCAGCCAGTCGCCGCGCGCCGTCTCGATGGCGTCGCGGAAATCCTCCGCCGCGACGATCCGGCATCCGGCATGGTCGGAGACCTTGCGGGCATTTTCTCCCATGCCGCGATCGACCAGCACGACCTCGCGCACCAGCCCCTCAACGGCGCCAGGTATCAACGGCGCGAGGGTCGCCGCCAGCCAGTGATCCTCGGGTCCACAGTCGATGAAAACGCTCAGCATCCCTTTCGTCTAGCCGAGCCCATCGGCCCTGACCAGATCGGAACGTTTTTGTTCTTGTCTTGTTCTCTTAACGGGTTTAGGACGTCAGTCACAGAACGCAGCCGGAACATGGGGAGAGCAACGTCATGCAGGACATCGCCAAGGCCGATCAGGCCGCCTTCTCCGCGCCGGACGGCGTCGACATCGCGAACCACATCATCGGCGAGGCCGGGCTACGCATCGGCTTCGAGCGGCGGCGCGGACGGGGCGCCGGGCTCAACCCGAGCGGGCGCTTCGAGCCGTTCAAGCGGCAGGCCGTCGACGATGGCTGGAACACGCTGGACGAGTTGCCGGCCTTCAAGACCGACGTGCAGGTCGAAAAGCCCAAGACCATCATCAGCCGCAACACCTCGCCGGACATCTCCTTCGACCGCTCGATCAATCCGTATCGCGGCTGCGAGCATGGCTGCGTCTACTGCTTCGCCCGGCCGTCCCACGCCTATATGGGCCTGTCCGCAGGCCTCGATTTCGAATCCAAGCTGTTCGCCAAGCCGAACGCCGCCGAACTCCTGGAACGCGAATTGTCCAAGCCCGGCTACCAGGTGAAGTCGATCGCCATCGGCACCAATACCGATCCCTACCAGCCGATCGAGAAGAGCTGGCGGGTCATGCGCGAGATCCTCGAGGTGCTGGAGGCTGCCAACCATCCGGTCGGCATCGTCACCAAGTCAGCGCTGGTCCTGCGCGACATCGACATCCTGTCGCGCATGGCCGCCAAGGGGCTGGCCAAGGTGGCGCTGTCGGTGACCACCCTCGACCGGACGCTGGCGCGGGCGATGGAGCCGCGTGCCGCGACCCCGACCAAGCGGCTGGAGGCTGTCAAGGCGCTCAGCGAGGCCGGCGTGCCGACCATGGTGATGACCGCGCCGATCATTCCCGGCCTTACCGATTCGGAGATCGAGCGGCTCCTGGAAGCGGCGCAGACCGCCGGCGCGAGGGAGGTCGGCTACGTCCTCCTGCGCATGCCGCTGGAAGTCTCGCCGCTGTTCAAGGACTGGCTGCTGCGCCACTACCCGAACCGCTACCGGCATGTCCTGTCGCTGCTGCGATCGATGCGCGACGGCAAGGATTACGATGCCGAATGGGGCAAGCGGATGCGCGGCACCGGGCCCTATGCCTTCCAGATCCGCCGGCGCTTCGAGATGGCGGCGCGCCGGCTCGGCCTGAACGAGAGCCGCACGCAGTTGCGCTGCGATCTGTTCACCCCGCCGCGCGGCGCAGGCGTCCAGCTCGCTCTGCTCTGACGCCAGGGATACCCCATCGTCCGGCCTCCCCCTCGGCCGGATGGTCTCGCCGGTTTGCCACCCCGAACACGGCGAGGCTTGTGGAGAATCGGAGAATGCGCGAGTCTCGCCGCAACATGGCTCGCCGTTCCTCCGATTCTCCCGTTCGCGCAAAGAAACCCGCGCGCCGTCCCGCCGTCGCGGCCGGGCCCGACTTTTCGCGCGAGGCCGGGCTCCTGGCCGACGGCAAGCGCTTCGTCGCCGGCATCGACGAGGCCGGGCGCGGGCCCTTGGCCGGGCCGGTGGTCACCGCCGCGGTGATCTTTCCCACCCGCGACTTTCCCGACGGACTGAACGATTCCAAGAAGCTGACCGCCGAGGACCGCGAGCGGCTGTTCGCCGAGATCGTCGCCAAGGGCTGGGTCGGGATAGCCTCGGCCAGCGCCGACGAGATCGACCGCTTCAACATCCGCGGCGCCACCCTCCTCGCCATGCGGCGGGCGCTGCATGCCTTGCCGGAAGCCCCCTGCCATGTCCTCGTCGACGGGCGCGACGTGCCCCCGGCGCTGCGCTGTGCCGGCACGGCGGTCATCTCCGGCGACGCCCTCAGCCTCAGCATCGCGGCCGCCTCGATCGTTGCCAAGGTGACGCGCGACCGGATCATGGCGCGCGCCTGCCGGGCCTATGAGGGTTACGGCTTTTCCCGCCATATGGGCTACGGCACGCCCGAGCATCTTGGCGCCATCGCCCGGCTCGGCCCGACGCCGATCCACCGGATGAGCTTCAGCCCGCTGCGCCGCGACCTGCTCGACGCCGCCGAATAAACCGGACGCCCGCTCCGCCCAGCCTTCCCACGACCGCACAACGAAAAAGGGCCGCCAATGGCAGCCCTTTGAACGTTCCGTCGCGATGCTGGTCCCGGAGCGGGACCGGCGCCGGGCTCAGTTGAGCCGGCTGCGAACCTCGGCGATGGAGGATTCGGTGAACTGGCCGGCATTGCCGCCCGAATTGCGGTCGGCGATGATCTTGGCGGCGGCAGCCACCGCCACGTCGATCGCCGTCGCGCGGACTTCGGCGATGGCGTCGGTCTCGGCCTGCGAGATCTTCGTCTCGGCCATGGCCGTGCGACGCTCGACATATTCCTCGTTCTTGCGGCGCGTGTCGGCGAGCATCAGCTCGGCCTCGCGCTTGGCGGCGGCGACGATTTCCTTCGCCTCCTCCTCGGCTTCCTGGCGGCGGCGCTGATACTCGGCCAGCTGCTGCTTGGCCTCTTCCTTCAGCTCGCGTGCTTCCTCGATCTCGTTGCGGATCCGGTCGGCCCGCTGGTCGAGCGTGGCACCGACCTTGGCCGGCGCCTTCAAATACCAGACGATGGCCAGGAAGATGATGAGGGCGGCAAAGGCCCAGAATGAGTTGTCCATGGTCGGCTCCTCAGCTGCGAACGGCGGTCACGGCGCTGGCGACCTCCTCGCGGGAGACCTCCAGGCGAATGACGTCGCGCAGAATGGCGTCGGCGGTGGTCTCGGCGATCTGGCCGACATCCTTCATCGCCTCGTCGCGGACGGCGGCGATGCGCAGCTGCGCGGCTTCCAGCTTCTCGTCGAGCTCTGCGTCGAGGCGCTGGCGCTCGGCCTCGGCGTCGCTGCGCGCCGCTTCACGGGCGTCGTGGCCGATCTTGTGGGCGCGGTCTCGGGCCTCGGCGAGCTCCTGCTCGTAGGCGGCCTTGGCCTCGTCCGAATCGGACTTCATCCGCTCGGCGGCTTCCAGATCGAGGGCGATCCGGTCGCGGCGGTTTTCGAGCGTTCCGGCGATCCGCGGCAGGATCACCTTCTTCAGAACCAGGTAGAAGATTCCGAAGGTAATCGCGAGCCAGAGGATCTGCGACGGGAAATATTCGGCATTGAAAGGCGGGAAGCCGCCATGCTCGCCTTCTACATGGATCGTTTCGCCATGCATCTCGGCGGTGTCGCTCGCAGGCGGCAGTTCCACGGCATCGAGCGAATCGGCCTGTGCGAAGGCTTGGGTGACGAACATCGAGGGCTCCCGGCATAGGGGACCGGCGACAGAAGCTGCCGCCGGCCGGTCTTCTTACCTGCGCTGGACGCCGATTAGACGGCGAAGAGCAGCAGCAGGGCGATGAGCAGCGAGAAGATGCCCAGGGCTTCCGTGACGGCGAAGCCGAAGATCAGGCGGCCGAACTGGCCGTCGGCAGCCGACGGGTTGCGCAGCGCGCCGGCGAGGTAGTTCGCGAACATGTTGCCCAGACCGAGGGCGGTCATGCCCATACCGAAACAGGCGAGGCCGGCACCGATGAACTTTGCTGCTTCCGCTTCCATGTCGAAACTCCTTTTGAAACTGTTCGATTGCGGGTGGTTGCGGCGGCTTCCACGCCGCCCCGTTGTATCCTGGAACTTGTCTTAGTGGCCTGGATGGATCGCGTCGTTGAGATACATGCAGGTCAGAACCGCAAAGACGTAGGCCTGCAGTGCGGCGACCAGGAATTCGAGTGCCGTCAAAGCGACGGTCATGAGCAGCGGAAGGATCGCACCGGCAATCCCGAGCGCACCGAAGGCGCTCAGCGACACCACGAAGCCGGCGAAGACCTTCAGCGTGATGTGGCCCGCCAGCATGTTGGCGAAGAGACGAACCGAGAGCGACACCGGCCGCGACAGGAACGAAACCACCTCGATTACCACGACGAGCGGCAGCACGGCGGCCGGCACGCCCTCGGGCACGAAGAGTTTGAAGAAGTGCAGGCCGTGCTTCATCAGGCCGTAGACCACCACGACGCCCATCACCAGGAGGGCCAGCGCGAAGGTCACGATCAGATGGCTGGTCACCGTGAAGAAATACGGGACCATGCCGAGAAGGTTGGCGACCAGGATGAACATGAACAGCGAGAAGACGAACGGGAAGAACCGCATGCCGCCGGAGCCCGCCGCGTCGCGCAGCATGTTGGCAACGAACTCGTAGGAGAGCTCGCTCACCGACTGCATGCGGCTCGGCACGAGGCCGCGCCCGCGGGTCGAATAGTACAGGAAGGCGGTCGCCACAGCGACCGTCACCACCATGAACAGGGCGGAGTTCGTGAACGAGAAGTCCAACCCGCCGATCTCGATCGGAACGATGTTGGAAATCTGGAACTGGTGGATTGGATCTGTCGGGTTCGTCGCCAAACTCACTGGTCCTTCGTCATCTCGTGGCAGGCCCTGGCGCGGGCCGTCCTGCCCATAGCGTCCCGGACTGCGCTTCGCAACACCCCGTTGTCAGATTGACCACTGCAAACGCACGCGGAACGAGCGCGAAGGGGCCGGTTCAGGCCGGGCCGCGGCCATGGGGCGGCGTTGTGCCCGAAACGCCACGGATCACATTGAGCACGCCGGCGGCGAATCCGATCATCAGGAAGACGATCAGGCCGAACGGCGTCGTGCCGGCCAGCTGGTCGATCAGATAGCCGATGCCGACGCCCACGAGGATGCCCGCGACGAACTCGCTGGCGATCTTGAGCCCCTGGGCGACGCCCTGCATGCCGCTGGTGCGGTCGGCGGGCTCGTCGCGCAGCTGCGGCATGCGCTGGCGCTGCTCGGCAAGACGCCGGGCCAGCGCCGCGCTGCGGGCGTCGAGATCGCCCTCGCCGGGACCGGCTGCGACCGCAGGCCGCGCCGCGTCGGCCGGCTCGGCGGCCTCGCCGTGTTTCGGATCATCCATCGGACGCCGTTCCCTTCTTCGAGCCGCGGCGGACGGGCAAGCTCAATGCTCCTCGCCCGGCCGGTCGGCCGCCCGGTTGGCGACCATGCCCGAGCGTATCAGGCTGGCCACGGTCGTGACCACGAGAATCCCGACGATGACCGCCAGCGAGAAGCTGGTCGAGATATGCGGCAGGCCCTCGATGGGCTGGCCGTCATTGATGAAGCCCAGCGTATTGGCCTCCATCGCATGGACGATCAGCTTGGCGCCGATGAAGCCGAGGACGAGCGCCAGTCCGAAGCCGAGATAGACCAGCCGGTCGAGCAGTCCGCCCAGCAGGAAATACAGCTGCAGCAGCCCCAGAAGCGCGAAGGCATTGGCCGTGAAGACGATGTATGGCGCGTCGGTCAGGCCGTAGATCGCCGGGATCGAATCGAGGGCGAAGAGCAGGTCGGTCATGCCGAGGGCGACGATGACGACGAACATCGGGGTGAAATAGCGCAGGCCGTCGCGGCGAATCGTCAGCGCACCGCCGGCGAACTCCGTTGTGGTGCGCACATTGCGCTGGAACCACTTCACCACCGCGTTGGGCTCGTATTCCTCGTCGGTGCTGTGGCTGTGGGAGAAGCTCTCCACCGCCAGCTTGTACGCCGTCCACAGGAGGAAGGCGCCGAACAGGTAGAACACCCAGGAGAAGCGCTCGATCGCGGCCGCGCCGACGGCGATGAAGATGCCGCGCATGATCAGCGCCAGGACGATGCCGATCAGCAGCGCCTTCTGCTGGTGCACCCGCGGCACCGCGAAGCTCTTCATGATGATGACGAAGACGAAAAGATTGTCGACCGACAGGCTCTTCTCGGTGATGAAGCCGGCGAAGAACTCGACCCCGTGGGTCTTGTCCCAGAAATACCAGACGCCGAAGCCGAAGAGGATTGCCAGCACGATGTAGAAGACCGACCAGGCCGCCGCTTCCTTGAAGCTCGGCTCGTGCGCCTTGCGGACGTGGGAGAGGAAATCGAAGATGAACAGGCCGGCGATGCCGCCGATCGTCGCCGCCCAGATCCAGAACGGTATTTCCTCGGCCACCATGCCGCCAATCGCAGTCGAATCCACCAGAATGTTCCTATCCGGGCGTCGGGTGTCCCGGTCTCGAATTGTCTTTCGCCAACGTCGTCCGCCGGCGTGGGCAAGCTGCCGGTGGCGTTGCGGCGGGCGGCAGACATGCGTCACCGCTCGCGCGGCGAGCACCGTGCGTCGCCGCTAGGTGGGTAAGCGGCCGCGCCGTTCAAAGACCGTCGCGCAGAAATATCGCGTGCCGGAACAGGCGACCCGACGCCCATGGGGATCGGGAGGCGCCGACGCTGGCGGCGGGACGCGACTTCGATCGGTCGCCCGCCGCCCTTGACCTTCCAGTGGCTGGAATCTCCATCTTGCGGCAATCCGCCTGCGGGCGGCCATCCTTTCGCAGCGAGCGCTCCCATGTCCGAGACCAGCACCGCCTGTCATCACCCGCATCACGATCACGGCCACAGCCATCGCGACGACGGCGGGGCCGTCACCCGCGATCCGGTCTGCGGCATGCTGGTCGATCCCGAGGCCGGCAAGCCGAAGGCGGAGCATGACGGCCGCACGGTGCATTTCTGCTCGCAGGGATGCCACGACCGATTCGTCGCCGCGCCGCAGGATTACCTGACGGCGAAGGACCCGGTCTGCGGCATGAGCGTCGAACGCATCGATGCCCGCCACATGGCCAAGCATGGCGGCGAGCGGTTCTATTTCTGCTCGGCTGGCTGCAAGACGCGCTTCGAGGCCGATCCCGATGCCTTTCTCGGCGACCGCCCGGCCCCCGAACCAATGCCGGAGGGCACGCAGTACACCTGCCCGATGCATCCGGAGATCGTCCAGGACCATCCCGGCGACTGCCCGAAATGCGGCATGGCGCTGGAGCCGATGGGCGTGCCGACCGGCGAGGAAGGCCCCAATCCGGAACTGATCGACTTCACCCGCCGGCTTTGGGTCAGCGCGCTCTGCACCATCCCGCTGTTCATCATCTCAATGGGGCCGATGGTCGGTCTGCCGATCCGCGACTGGATCGGCGAGGAGCTAGCGGTCTGGCTGGAATTCGCGCTGGCGACGCCGGTGGTGCTGTGGGCGGCCCTGCCCTTCTTCAAGCGGGGCTGGGCGTCGATCGTCAACCGCTCGCCCAACATGTGGACGCTGATCGCCATCGGCGTCGGCGCGGCCTATGGCTACAGCGTGGTGGCGACCCTCCTGCCCGGCCTGTTCCCCGCATCCTTCCGCCAGGACGGCGTCGTGCCGGTCTATTTCGAGGCCTCGGCGGTGATCGTCGCGCTGATCTTCGTCGGCCAGGTGCTGGAGCTGAAGGCGCGCGAGCGCACCGGCTCGGCGATCCGCGCGCTGATGGACCTGGCGCCGAAGACCGCCCGCCGCATTGCGACCGACGGAACCGAGGACGACGTGCCGCTCGATGCCCTGGCGTCCGGCGACCGCCTGCGGGTGCGACCCGGCGAGAGCGTGCCGGTGGACGGCACGCTGGTCGAGGGCCGCTCCTCGGTGGACGAATCGATGATCACCGGCGAGCCGGTGCCGGTCGAAAAGAACCCCGGCGACACGGTCACCGGCGGCACGCTCAACCGCAATGGCGGCTTCGTCATGGAGGCCGAGGCGGTCGGCGCCGACACCACCCTGTCGCGCATCGTCGAGATGGTCGCCAAGGCGCAGCGCTCGCGCGCCCCGATCCAGGGGCTGGCCGACCGGGTCGCGGGCTATTTCGTCCCCGCCGTGGTGCTGTCGGCGATCGTCGCCTTCGTCGTCTGGGCGCTGGTCGGGCCGCAGCCGGCCATGGTGCACGGGCTGGTCGCCGCCGTCTCGGTGCTGATCATCGCCTGCCCCTGCGCACTGGGGCTCGCGACGCCGATGTCGATCATGACGGCCACCGGGCGCGGCGCCTCGGCCGGCGTCCTCATCAAGGACGCCGAAGCGCTGGAGCGCTTCGCCAAGGTCGATACGCTGGTGGTCGACAAGACCGGCACGCTGACCGAGGGCCGGCCGCAACTGACCGACGTGGTCGTGCTTGAGGGCGACGAGACGGCGTTTCTCTCGGCCGCGGCCAGCCTCGAGCGCGGCTCGGAACATCCGCTGGCCGAGGCGATCGTCGCCGGGGCGCAGCAACGCGGTGCCGAACTGTCGGAGGCCACCGGCTTCGACGCGGTCACCGGCAAGGGCGTGCGGGGCGAGGTACGCGGCTCGGCCGTCGTTCTCGGCAACCGGGCGATGCTCGCCGCCGAGGGCATCGATGCCGCCGCCCTCGACGCCGACGCCCGGACCCTGGAGTCCGACGGCAAGACGGTGATGTTCGTCGCCATCGACGGCCGGGCGGCGGGGCTCATCGCGGTCTCCGACCCGATCAAGCCGACGACGGAGGCTGCCATCCGCGCCCTGCACGAGAGCGGCATGCGGATCGTCATGGCGACCGGCGACAATGAGCGCACGGCCAAGGCCGTCGCGTCGGCGCTCGGCATCGACGAGGTGCGGGCCGGCCTGTCGCCGCAGGACAAGCAGGCGCTGGTGGAGGAGCTGCGCAATGGCGGTGCGAAGGTCGCGGTCGCCGGCGACGGCGTCAACGACGCACCGGCGCTGGCGGCGGCCGATGTCGGCATCGCCATGGGCACCGGCGCGGACGTCGCCGTGGAAAGCGCCGGCATGACGCTGGTGAAGGGCGATCTCAACGGCATCGTGCGGGCGCGGCATCTTGCCCGCGCCACGATCCGCAACATCAAGCAGAACCTGTTCTTCGCCTTCGTCTACAACACCGTCGGCGTGCCGGTCGCCGCCGGCGTTCTCTATCCGGTCTTCGGCGTCCTACTGTCACCGATGCTCGCGGCGGCGGCGATGAGCCTCTCCTCCGTCTCGGTGATCGGCAACGCGCTGAGGCTGCGCACGCTCAAGCTGTGACGCCGGCCTGAGGTCAAAGCGCGCGGCAGGCCTGACCGACGGGCCTGCCGCGCCGCCGCGCTACTGCTTCGCCAGTTTGTCGAGGATCGCCGAAAAGTCGCGGCCCTTGCCGCCGCCGGACTCCACGAAGGCCGCGTAGATGTCGCGGGCGTGGCGGCCGAGTTCGGTGGTCGCGCCGGCGGTCTCCGCGGCGGTCTGCGAGAGGTTGAGGTCCTTCAGCATCAGATCGGCGGCAAAGCCCGGCTTGTAGTCGTTGTCGGCCGGGCTCTTCGGGCCAATGCCCGGCGCCGGGCAATAGGTGTTGATCGACCAGCAGGAGCCCGACGAGGTCGAGGCCACGTCGAACATCGCCTGGCGGTCGAGGCCGAGCTTGTCGGCGAGGTGAAACGCCTCGCAGACGCCGATCATCGAGATGCCGAGGATCATGTTGTTGCAGATCTTCGCCGCCTGGCCGGCACCGGCCTCGCCGCAATGCACCGCCTTCTGGCCCATGATGTCGAAGAGTGGCTTGCCCTTGGCGAAGGCTTCGTCGCTGCCGCCGACCATGAAGGTCAGCGTGCCCGCCGCCGCGCCACCGGTGCCGCCGGAGACCGGCGCGTCCAGCGACAGGAGGCCCGCCTCGCGCGCCATGTCGTGGGCGGCGCGGGCGCTGTCCACATCCACCGTCGAGCAGTCGATCAGCAATGCCCCGGCTTCGGCCTGTCGCACGATGTCGGCATGGACGGCGCGCACGATGTCGCCATTCGGCAGCATGGTGATCACCGCCTCCATGCCGGTGACGGCCTCGGCAAGCGTTGCGGCGGGGGTAACGCCCTCGGCGGTCACGCCGGCCGCGTCGTAGCCGCTCACCGCATGGCCGGCCTTCGCCAGATTGGCCGCCATCGGCGCGCCCATATTGCCGAGACCGACGAAACCGATCTTCATGGCCGTTCCTCCCCTGCCTGTTGGTCGAATGTCAGTTCCTGTTCGCCCAGCGGCGCCAGCATCGCGGCGACCCGCTCCTTCGGCAGGTCCTCGATCCGCGACGGCGACCATTTCGGCGCGCGGTCCTTGTCGATGACCGCGGCGCGAATGCCCTCCAGCAATTCGCCCTCGTCGATCGAGCGGTAGGTGAAGCGGTATTCGTTGCGCAACGCCGCCTCGATGGTCGGCTCGGCGCGCGCCGCCCGCACCAGTTCCAGCGTCGCGCCGACCGAGATCGGCGAGCCCTTGCGCATCAGCGCGGCCGTGCGCTGCGCCCATTCCCCGCCGTCGAGGGCGAGGCGCTGCAGGATGTCGGCCGCATCGACGCCAGAGAACGCCGCGTCGATCGCCTCGGTCTGCTCGGCCAGCGTTGAGGGGGGCGGCGCGTCGGCAAAGCGCGCGATCACCTGCGGATCGCCGCTCTCGACCAGCGCCGCGGTCAGCCCGGCCAGATCGTCGGAGCGGATGCAGGTGTCGGCAAAGCCGGCGGCGATCGCCTCGCCCGGCCCCATGCGGAAACCGGTCAGCGCCAGATATTCGCCGAGCCGGCCGGGTGCGTTGGCGAGGATCAGCGTCGCGCCGACATCGGGCACGAGGCCGATGGCGCATTCGGGCATGGCGACCATCGAGCGCTCGGTGACGACCCTGTGGCTTGTATGGCCGCCGAGGCCGACGCCGCCGCCCATGACGATGCCGTCCATCAGCGCCACGACCGGCTTGGGATAGCGGGCGATCTTGGCGTTCAGCCGGTATTCCTCGGCCCAGAAGCGGCGGGCCGCCGACAGGTCCCCGGCGCGGCTGTCGTGATAGATCTTCTGGATGTCGCCGCCGGCGCAGAAGGCCCGGTCGCCGGCCGCGTCCATGATCACGAGGTCGATCGCCGGGTCCGTGGCCCAGCCGTCCATCGCCGCCTCGATCGCCAGCGACATGGCGTGGGACAAGGCGTTCAGGGATTTCGGCCGGTTGAGGGTGATGCGCCCCGCCCGCCCCTCGGCGCGGATCAGGACGTTGTCATTGGCTGCGTTGGTCTCGATGCTCATGAATGCTCCGCCAGGAGTGCGCGTGCGGTGATCATCCGCATGATCTCGTTGGTGCCTTCCAGGATCTGGTGGACCCGGAGATCGCGCACGATCTTTTCGATGCCGTAATCGGCGAGGTAGCCGTAGCCGCCATGCAGCTGCAGGGCCATGTTGGCGACGTTGAAGCTGGTGTCGGTGACGAAGCGCTTGGCCATGGCGCAATGCTTGGTCGCGTCGGGCGCCTTGGTGTCGAGCTTCCACGCCGCCTGGCGCAGGAAGATGCGCGCCGCCTGCAGCTCGGTCTCCATGTCGGCCAGCCGGAACTGCAGCGCCTGGAATTCGGTGAGGCTTTTCCCGAAGGCCTGGCGGTCCTGCATGTAGGCGACAGACTTGTCGAGCGCCGCCTGGGCCGCGCCCAGCGCGCAGGCCGAGATGTTCAGCCGGCCGCCGTCGAGGCCCATCATGGCATAGGCAAAGCCCTTGCCTTCCTCGCCGAGGAGATTGCCGCCGGGCACGCTGCAGCCGTCGAGGCGCACCTCGGCGGTCGGCTGGGCGACCCAGCCCATCTTCTTCTCCAGCGCGCCGAAGGACAGGCCCTCGGTACCGTTCTCCACGAGAATGGCGGAAATGCCCTTCGGGCCCGCATCGCCCGTGCGCGCCATCACGACATAGAGGTCCGAGAAACCGGCGCCGGAAATGAAGCTCTTGGTGCCGTTGAGGACGTAGCCATTGCCGTCCGGCTTCGCGCTGGTGCGCAGTGCGGCGGCGTCGGAGCCCGAGCCCGGCTCGGTCAGGCAGTAGCTCGCGACCTTGTCCATCGACGCGAGCTTGGGCAGCCATTCGGCCCGCTGCTCCTCGCTGCCGAAGCTGTCGATCATCCAGGCGACCATGTTGTGGATCGACAGGAAGGCCGAGACCGACGGGTCGCCATAGGACAGGGCCTCGAAGATCAGCGCCGCGTCGAGCCGCGACAGGCCGGAGCCGTAGTCGTCGCGCACATAGATCGCCGCCATGCCGAGCCCGGCCAGTTCGGTCAGCACCTCGCGCGGCAGCGCCTTCTCGTCTTCCCAGCGGGCCGCATGGGGCGCCATCTTCTCGGTGGCGAAATCCCGCGCCATGGTGAAGATCTGGCTCTGCTCGTCGGTGAGCGCAAAATCCAAGACGATTCCTCCCGAAATCCCGGCCCGTGGCCGTCGGCCGCCTTACGGCGGACTCCTCCCCAACTGGTCTAGAAGCCTGCCCGACGCGCATCAAGCGCCGAAATGGCCGGCTGGCGTCGCGGCGCGGCGTGCCGGCTGGCGCATGCGACCGCGCCGGTCAGTCGATGGTTGCGTATAGCAACGACCCCGTCATCCGAAACAAATAACTGCCGCTTATGAACTATAGGAATGGCGCTGATGGAATTGACTCCGGTCGATCTTCGTGGGCCAAATAGAAATGTCCCAGTCGGAGGTAACTCGGATGACCGCCCAGGAATTTGGTGCGTGGCTGGACCATATGTGGTTCTCCCACGACGATGCCGCGTCACGCCTCGGCCTTCCTGCCGAACAGATCGCCGCTTTCGAACGTGAGGGGGCGCCGGGCACCGTCGGCCTTGCCTGTGCGGCGATCGCGACGGGCCTGGCGGCATGGCAGCCGCCACGCCGCGGCGGCCGGCAGAGCCAGCAGGCCGCCTGACCCCTCCCTCTTCCCGCATCGATCGCGGCCTCGCCGCGCCCTGCCCCGTCCGCGCTCCCGTTGCCATCAGCCGGCCCGCCGGACTGCCGTGCCCGGCGCAGGGTGACAGCGGCGATGCCCGGCAGGGCACCCGCCGCCGACAGCCTTGCCGCTAGAAGCGCAGCACGCGGCCGCGATACGGATAGCGCGGATCGCTGTGGCCGACGACTGGCGTATGGCCCGACGCACAGAGCCCGCTGAGAAACGCCTCGTCCTCCGCGTCGTAGCGGGCGCCCACCACGCCGAGATAGCCGTCGAGCTGCGCGAGGCTGCGCGGCCCCATCAGGATGCTGGAGACGGCGGCATTCGCCAGGAGCCAGTTCAGCGCCATGGCGCCCGGATCGCGGCCGGACTGCTCGGCATAGTCGGCCGCCTTGTTGGCCGCCTCGATCGTGCCGGGCAGGAACTCCGCCTCCAGCATGCGCTTGTCGCCGCGCGCGGCGCGGGAATCGTCCGGCACGCCGCCGCGATACTTGCCGGTCAGGATGCCGCGACCGAGCGGCGAATAGGGCACGACGCCGATGCCGAAATGGTGGCAGGCGGGCAGATAGTCCGGCTCCGCCGTGCGGTTGAGCATGTGGTAGTAGGGCTGCGCCACGACCGGCCGCGCCACCCCCAGCCTGTCGGCGATGCGGACCATGTCGGCGATCTTCCAGCCGCGGAAGTTGGAAAAGCCCCAGTGGCGGATGGTGCCCTTGGCGATCAGCTCGCCCAGCGCACCGATCACCTCGTCCAGCGGCGTCGTCTCGTCGTCGAGATGCAGGTAGTAGAGGTCGATCGTCTCGGTCTGCAGCCGCTCACGCGACATCTCCGCGGCCCGGGCGATCCATGCGGGCGACAGGCCGCCCGATCCCTCGACATCGGTGACCGGGTTGCCGACCTTGGTCGCCAGCACGCAATCGGCGCGGCGCTCCTTCAGGAGCCGGCCCAGCATCGCCTCGGACTTGCCGCCGGTATAGGAATCGGCGGTGTCGATGAAATTGCCGCCGGCCTCGAAGTAACGGTCCAGCATCCGCGCCGCCTCGGCCTCGTCGGTCCGGTCGGCGAACATCATCGTGCCGAGACAGAGGCGCGCCACCTCCGGTCCGCCGCTGAACAGGGGAATTGTCGGGATCGTCGTCATGGCATGGTCCTCCAGAGTTGTTCGATCGGGCGAGCGTGCGCCGGCCGGCGACCAGCGACCGCCTCGGCAGCCGGCGTTCAGACGACGCCGTCCGCCCGCAATTGTGCGATGTCGGCGGCATCATAGCCGGCTTCCGCCAGCACCGCCTCGGTGTCCTGCCCGAGATCGGGCGCCGAATGGCGCACCTGCGAGGGCGTCTTGGCGAATTTCATCGGGAAGCCGGTCATCCGCACGGTGCCGTGGCCGGGATGGGGAACGTCGAGAACCATCTCCTGCGCGGCGACCTGCGGATCCTCGAACACCTCGCCAAGGGTCTGGACCCGGCCGCAGGGCACGCCCGCCGCATTGAGCCTCTCGATCCAGACATCCTGGGTCTCGTGGCACATGGCAGCGTCGATCAGGGCGTTCAGCGTCGCGCGGTTGGCCACCCGGTCGGCATTGGTGGCGAAGCGCGGCTCGTCGAGAAGGCCGATCAGCCCGATCGCCTCCAGAAAGCGGCGGAGGGTCGGGGCGGTCGAGGGCGCCACCGCGACATGGCCATCGGCGGCGCGGAACAGCCCGTAGGGCGAGGCGATGGGATGGTCGTTGCCGGTCGCCGGCGGCGTCTTGCCGGTCGCAAGCTGCGCGGCCGAGAGATAGGCCAGCATCGACATCATGCCGCCCATCATCGAGGCCTCGACCGCCTGCCCCTCGCCGTCGCGATCGCGCACCCGCAGCGCCGCGACGATGGCGAAGGCCGTGTAGAGCCCGGCGATCAGGTCGGTCAGCGGCGGCGCGGCGCGCATCGGCCCGCTCTCCTGCGAGCCGTTCACCGACATGAAGCCCGACATCGCCTGGGTGATGAAGTCGAAGGCCGGGCGGTCGCGATAGGGGCCGGTGGAGCCGTAGCCATTGACCGATCCGACGACGAGCCGCGGATTGATGGCGTCGAGGGTCTCCCGGTCGAAGCCCATCGCGGCCAGGACGCCGGGCCGGTAGTTTTCCACCAGCACGTCGGCGTCGGCGAGAAGCCGGCGCAGCACCGCCTTGCCGGCGTCGCTCTTCAGGTCGAGCGTCAGGGAGCGCTTGTTGCGGTTGAAGCCGGCAAAGTACCAGGACATGCCGTCGACGATCGCCCCGAGGCCGCGCACATGATCGCCCTGCCCCGGCGCCTCGACCTTGATCACGTCGGCACCGAGGTCGCCGAGCAGCATCGAGCAGAACGGGCCGGACAGGATGCGCGTCAGGTCGACGACGCGGATACCGGCGAGTGGCTGGTCCATACGGGTCAACGCCTCGCCGTGGCGACGGCGATCCGGCGTCCCGCGCGCATTGGCATCGGCAGCACGTTGCGTGCGTCGGCCATCGCCCCCTCCCATTTGTTTCGCTGGCATTACGGTTCCCATACGCGACGGGCCCGCCGAAAGTAAATTTCGAAATCCCATGCTGCATTGCAGCACGGCTTTCTTCCGCGTTGCAGCACAAGTGAGCATCGCGCCAGCCTTGACCGCCCGAATGCTTCGGTGTCATCCACTAGGGAAGGCACACGGGAGAATGCCGCTGTCGGCACGATCTCCCACGGCCGACAAAATGGCGGGGACGCAAGAACTGCCGCCTGAGGGAGGGAAGTCATGTTTCTGAAACGTTTGTTGATGGCCGCGGCCGTGGCGGCGATCGCCATGCCCGCTGCCGCATTCGAGCCGTCGAATGTCGAATGCATCGCACCGGCCAATCCGGGCGGCGGCTGGGACTTCACCTGCCGCACCGTCGGCCGCATCCTGCAGGACGAGGGCCTCGTGCCGGGCGCCGTGCAGGTGACCAACATGCCGGGCGCCGTCGGCGCGGTGGCCTTCGCCAATGTCGCGTCCAAGCGCAATGACGACCCCAATCTGATCGTCGCGACCTCGACCGTCGGCATCACCCAGATCGCCCAGGGCAAATATCCGGCCGGCATCGACCAGATGCGCTGGCTGGGCATGCTCGGCGCCGATGTCGGCACGATGCTGGTCAACAAGGACTCCGAATACGACTCGCTCGACGCCGTTCTCGCCGCGGTCAAGGAAGACCCGGCCGGCGTCGTGGTCGGCGGCTCCTCCTCGATCGGCGGCTGGGACCATCTGCGGTTCCTGATCCTCGCGCAGGAAGCCGGCGTTCCGACCGACCAGCTGAAGGACATCCGCTGGGTCGAGTTCTCCGGCGGCGGTGACGCCGTCACCCAGCTGCTCGGCGGCCATATCGACGTCGTCCTCACCGACATCGGCGAGATCGGCGGCTTCATCCAGTCCGGCGACGCCAAGGCCCTTGCGGTCATGTCCGACGAGCGGCTGCCGGCCTATCCGGACATCGCTACCGCCAAGGAGCAGGGTGTCGACGCGGTCGGCTACAACTGGCGCGGCTTCTACATGGGCGGCGAAGTTCCCGACGACGCCTATGATTTCTGGGTCGAGAAGATGAATGCGCTCTACGATTCGGAAAGCTGGCAGACGGCCGCGACCGAATCCGGCCTGACGCCGATCTGGCGCGGCGGCGAGGAGTTCAACACCTTCGTCCGCGAGTCCGAGAAGAAGGCAGCCGAGATTTCGAAGGCCATCGGTGTCATCAACTAGACCGACCCCGAGCCTGCGTCTCAGTGACCGTATCGCGGGGGCGATTCTGCTCGCCCTCGCGATCTGGTACTGGATCGCCGCCGGCGGCTACAGCGTCGCCTACGGCGATCCGGCCGGCCCGAGCCTGTTTCCGCGCATGGTCGCGGTGCCGCTGGGGCTGTTCGCGGCCTTCCTGATCGTCAAGCCGGATCCCGATCCGGTCTGGTTCCGCTGGCCGCATGTCTGGGGCCAGATCGCCATGCTGGCGGTCCTCATCGTCTATCCGATCATCCTCGAACCGGCGGGCTTCCCGCTGTCGACGAGCGTTGCAGCGCTTCTCCTGGCGCGCATCCTCGGTGCCAGCTGGCTGCAGGCCGTTATCACCGGACTGGTGATCGGTTTTGGGCTGTTCTTCCTCTTCGACGGCGTTTTCGGCCTGCCCCTGCCGACAGGACCGCTCTTCGGTTAGTCACCGCCTGGCCGGTGCCAAGGAGATCACGTGGAAATTCTTGGTTTTCTCGCCGACGGTTTCGCCACCGCCCTGACCCCGACCAATATCGGGCTGGCGCTGTTCGGCTGCTTCATCGGCACGATCATCGGCGCACTGCCGGGCCTCGGCCCGGTCAACGGCGTGGCGATCCTCATCCCGCTCGCCTTCTCGCTGCAGCTGCCCGCGGGCTCGGCGCTGATCCTGCTCGCCTGCGTCTATTACGGCTGCATGTATGGCGGCCGCATCTCGTCGATCATGCTCAACATCCCCGGCGACGAGCCGGCGATGATGACCTGCCTCGACGGCTATCCGATGGCCCAGCAGGGCAAGGCGCCCGAGGCGCTGGCGATCTCCGGCATCGCGTCCTTCGTCGGCGCCGTGACCGCGACCATCGGCCTGGTGCTGTTCGCCCCGCTGCTGGTGCAGTTCGCCATCCGCTTCGGCCCGGCCGAGTATTTCGCGCTCTATGTCATGGCCTTCGCGACGATCGGCGGCATCACCGGCGCCAATCCGGCCAAGACGCTCCTGGCGGCCGGCATCGGCCTCGCCCTGGGCACGGTCGGGATCGATCCGCAGAGCGCCGTGCCGCGCTACACCTTCGGCAGCTTCCATCTCTATGACGGCTTCCACGCCATCGTCGCCATCGTCGGCCTGTTCGCCATCTCCGAAGCGCTGATCCTTCTGGAACACGGGATCGGCGGCCATTCCGGCGCGGTGCCGGTCAATCGCGCCTTCGCCCGCTGGCCCGATATCCGCAAGTCGCTGGGGGCGATGTTCCGTGGCTCCGGCCTCGGCTTCATCTCCGGCATCCTGCCCGGCGCCGGGGCGTCGCTCGGCTCGTTCATCGCCTACACGCTGGAAAAGCGCTATTCGAACAACAACGACACCTTCGGCAAGGGCGATCCCCGCGGCGTCGCGGCGCCTGAGGCCGGCAACAATGCCGCGGCCGGCGGCGCGCTGGTGCCGATGCTGGCGCTCGGCGTGCCGGGCTCGGGCACGACGGCGGTGCTTCTGGCGCTGCTCATCTCGCTGAACATCACGCCCGGGCCGCTGCTGTTCCAGAACCAGCCGGACATCGTCTGGGGGCTGATCGCGGCGCTGTTCATGGCCAACGTCTTCCTCCTGATCCTCAACCTGCCGCTGGTCGGCCTATTCACCCGGATGCTGTCCATCCCGATGTGGGCGCTGATGCCCTTCGTGGTGATGATCTCCTTCGTCGGCATCTATTCGATCAGCCATTCCACCTTCGACCTGCAGGTCATGGTCGGCTTCGGCGTGCTCGGCTTCGTGCTGCGCAAGCTGGAGATCTCGGTGGTCCCGGTCGTGCTCGGACTGCTGCTCGGCGGCGAGATGGAGAGCATGCTGCGGCGGGCGCTGGCGATCTCCGGCGGCGATGCCGGCATCCTCGTGTCGAGCTGGATCTCGATCGGGCTCTACACGATCACCGGCTGCTTCCTGCTCATCGCGGTGGTGCTGGCCATGCGCAAGCCGCGCCGGCCGGCCGCACAGCCTGTCGCCGACACCGATTATGTCGGCGACTGATCGGCAGGCTTGCCGCGCGGCGGTGACGGCGTCCTAGCCGGCGGTGCCGGCGCCCGCCTCGGCCTCGGCATGGGCGAGCAGTGATTGCAGCTTGTGGGTCAGATGCGCCTTCATCAGGCTGCCCAGCAACGGCCCGTCGCGCGCCTCCAGCGCGGCCTGGATGCCCTCATGCTCGCGGGTCGCCGTCAGCCAGCGCTCCGGCGTCAGATTGGCCTGGTAGCGCGCCCGGTAGACCCGCCGCGCCACCATGGCATGGTGCTGGGAGAGCGTCGGATTGGCCGCGGCGGCCAGGATGGCGCTGTGGATCGCCTGGTTGATCTCGAAATAGGCCGGCCGGTCCCGCGCCTCGTAGGCGGCGCCGAGCCGGCGGGTGAGATCGGCGATCGCCGCGATCTCGGCCTCGGAGGCGCGCTCGGCCGCCAGTTCGCCGGCCAGGCCCTCCAGCGCCGCGACCAGCGGAAACAGCTCGGTCAGTTCGTTCATCGTCTCGCCCGAGACGATGGCCCCGCGGTTCGGCACCAGCTGCACGAAGCCTTCGTGGGCGAGCACCTTCAGCGCCTCGCGCACCGGCGTGCGGGAGACGCCGAAGCGCTCGGTCAGGGCCTTTTCGGGGACCTTCTCGCCGGCCTGGAGTTCGCCCTCCATGATCATCCGGCGCATCCGGTCGGTCAGTTCCACGGCCAGCGCGGGGCGCGAGAGCGGCGCGTCGAAATTGGTATCGGCAAGGCTCATGCGTCGTGTCCCGTCGTGGAATGACCGGCCCCGCGGATACGGGCCGCATCGAGCGCCGGCGGCCGGGAGCCAACCCGAACCGGCGCCATTACGGCGCAGCTCCATGGAGCGCGCCCGCCAGCACTTCCGCCACATGCACGGCGCGGCGTGCGGCGCCGTCGGCGATCTGGTGCCGGCAGGAGGTGCCGTCGGCGACGATCACCGCGTCCTGGGGTGCGGCGCGCACCGCCGGCAGCAGCGACAGTTCGCCCATGGCCAGTGACACGTCGATGGTCTCGGCATCATAGCCGAAGGCGCCCGCCATGCCACAACATGACGATTCGATCACCTTCAGGTCGAGGCCGGGGATCATCCGCAGCGCGCCCTCGACGGCCGACATGGCGCCGAAGGCCTTCTGGTGGCAGTGACCGTGCAGATAGGCCTCGCGGCCGATGCCGTCGAGAGGCAGGGAGAGGTGCCCGGCCTTGTCCTCGCGCATCAGGAACTCCTCGAACAGCATGGCCGACGCCGCCACCGCCTCGGCCGCCTCGCCCGGCACCAGCGCCAGGAACTCGTCGCGCAGGGTCAGGATGCAGGAGGGTTCCAGCCCGACGATCGCCTTGCCGGCCCGCACATGCGGCAGCAGCGCGTCGATGGTGCGCTGCGCTTCCGCCTTGGCCCGGTCGGCCATGCCGGCGGCGAGATAGGTCCGCCCGCAGCACAGGGGCCGTTCGTTGCGGCCGAGGCTGGCGGTCTCGACCTGGTAGCCGCCCGCCTTCAGCACCTTGACCGCGGCGCGCAGCACCTGCGGATCGAACCAGCGGTCGAAGGTGTCGGCGAAGAGGACGACACCGGTCACCCGGCCCGGATGCGGCGCCGGGCCGGTGCGCTCGACGCCGCGCCGATCAGCGCGGTTCGCCGTCGCCGTGTCGCCGCCGGCGCCTTCCGGGTTGAGGACGATCCCGTCCCGTGCCCCGCCGATGTCGTCCGTCGAAGCCGCCGCGTCCTGCCGGGCGGATGATCCGGCCCCGGTGGCTGCGCCCGCGACATCGCCCTCGGCATCGCGAAACCAGTCCTTCCGGAAGGCCGGCAGCGAGCGCCGGGCGGAAAAGCCGGCCATCTTCTCCGACAGGGCCGCGAAGGCCGGGACCCGGTCGCGCAGGCCCATCAGCCAGCCCATGCGGGCAACCGCCGGCGCATAGCGCGGCAGATCGGCGATCAGCCGGTCCTTCAGCGAGAAGCCGTTGGTCTTGCCGCGCTGGTAGAGCACCTCGGCCTTCATCTTGGCCATGTCGACGCCGGTCGGGCATTCGCGGCGGCAGGCCTTGCAGGAGACGCAAAGTTTCAGCGTCTCGGCCATCTCGTCGGAGGCGAGCGCGTCCGGACCGAGCTGGCCGGAGATCGCCAGCCGCAGCGTGTTGGCCCGCCCGCGGGTGACATCGCGCTCGTTGCGGGTCACCCGGTAGCTCGGGCACATCACCGCCCCGGCCGATTTGCGGCAGGCGCCGTTGTTGTTGCACATCTCCACGGCGCCCTGCAGGCCGCCGGAGGCGCCGGGCCAGGCCGACCAGTCGAAGGCCGTCTGGATCTCGTCCACCGCGTAGCCGGGCGGATAGCGCAGCAGGCTGCGGTCATCCATCTTCGGCGGCGCGACGATCTTGCCGGGGTTGAGGCGCGTATGCGGATCGAAGGCGGTCTTCACCTCTTCGAAGGCGGCGACGATGCGCTCGCCGAACATCTGGGTGTGGAATTCCGAGCGCACCAGCCCGTCGCCGTGTTCGCCGGAATGCGAGCCCTTGTATTCGCGGACCATGGCGAACGCCTCCTCGGCGATCGCCCGCATGGTCTTCACGTCCTTGTCGAGCTTGACGTTGAGGACCGGCCGCACGTGCAGGCAGCCCTCCGAGGCATGGGCGTACCAGGTGCCGCGGGTGCCGTGCTTCTCGAAGATCGCCGTCAGCCGGTCGGTGTAATCGGCCAGATGCTCCAGCGGCACGGCGCAATCCTCGACGAAGGAGACCGGTTTGCGCTCCTCCTTCATCGACATCATGATGTTGAGGCCGGCGGCGCGCAGTTCGGCGATCGCCGCCTGCAGCTTCAAATCGGCGACCGGCACGACGCCGCCCTCGTGATCGCCGCCGCGGCCGAAGCCGTAGCCGAGATCGCTCATCACGTCCTTCAGCGCCGCGATGCTGGCGTCGTTTTCCTCCGCCGTATCGGCGAATTCCACCAGCAACAGCGCCGCCGGGTCGCCCTCGACGAAGGCCTCCAGCGTCGGCACGAACATGTCGATGCGCCGGGCGAGCCCGATCATGGTCGCATCCACCAGCTCGACCGAGGTCGGCTTCAGGGCAACGATGTGCTGGGCCGCCTCCATCGCGGCGCGGAAGGTCGGGAAGTGGCAGGCGCCGAGGATCTTGGTCGCCTTGGGCAGCGGCGACAGCCGGATCTCGATGGCGGTGGAGATCCCGAGCGTGCCTTCCGAGCCGACCAGCAGATGGGCGAGGTTGATCGGGTCGTCGGAGGGCACCAGCGCGTCGAGATTGTAGCCGCCGACCCGGCGCTGCACCTTGGGGAAGCGCGCCGCGATCTCGCCGGCCTCGCGGCGGCCCAGCGCCAGCATGGCGGCGACGAGTTCGCGCGGCGGCTCGTTGGCGGCGTTCTGGTCGAGCTGGGCGAAGCGGCCGGCGGTGCCGTCGGCGAGGATCGCGTCGATGGCGATGACATTGTCGCGCATCGTGCCGTAACGCAGCGAGCGCGAGCCGCAGGAATTGTTGCCGGCCATGCCGCCGATGGTGGCGCGCGAAGCGGTGGAGACGTCGACGGGAAACCACAGGCCGTGGGGCTTCAGAAGCCGGTTGAGATCGTCGAGGACGATGCCCGGCTCGACCAGCGCACGCCGACCGGCGACGTCCAGCTCCAGGAGCTTGTTGAGGTGCTTCGACGTATCGACGATCAGGCCGGAATTGACCGTCTGGCCGCATTGCGACGTGCCGCCGCCGCGCATGGTCAGCGGCAGGCCCTCTTCGCGGCAGGCGTCGAGCGCCGCCGCCACGTCGTCGCGGGTGCGGGCGACGACCACGCCGGCGGGCATGATCTGGTAGATCGAGGCGTCGGTGGCGTAACGCCCCCGGTTGAAGCGGTCGAAATAAACGTCGCCGGCAATTTCCCGCTCAAGCCGGCGGCTCAGGCCCGGCCGGATCATTTCCCCCATCTGTGTGGACCCCTCCCGGCGGCGATCTGCAGAATGCCGCTTGACACGCATAATGAATTCATAATCCAATTGGACCTGAAAACAGGCACGTCGGCAAGAGCGTGCGACGAGGAAACGGACCGGCGGACAAAGCGTCGCGGTCCCCGGGAGACGCCATCGTGACCTACAAAGCCGGCCGGCATTTTCTGCAGATTCCAGGACCGACCAATGTGCCCGACCGGGTGCTGCGGGCCATGGACATGCCGACGATGGATCATCGCGGACCCGAGTTCCAGGAGATGGCCAAGCGCGTCCTGACCGGCATCCGCACGATCTTCCAGACCCAGAACCCGGTCGTCATCTATCCGGGCTCGGGCACCGGCGCCTGGGAAGCGGCGCTGGTCAACACGCTGTCGCCGGGCGACCTCGTCCTCATGTACGAGACCGGCCATTTCGCCTCGCTGTGGAAGAAGCTGGCCGAGCGGCTGGGCCTGCGCACCGAGTTCATCGCCGGCGACTGGCGCCATGGCGCCGACGCGGCGGCCATCGGCGAGCGGCTGAAGGCCGACAGCGGCCACGAGATCAAGGCCGTCTGCGTCGTCCACAACGAGACCTCGACCGGCTGCGTGACGCCAGTCGGCGACGTCCGCAAGGCGATCGACGCGGCCGGCCATCCGGCGCTGTTGCTCGTCGACACCATTTCCTCGCTCGGCTCGGTCGACTACCGGCACGACGAATGGGGCGTCGACGTCACCGTGGGCGGTTCGCAGAAGGGCCTGATGCTGCCGCCGGGCCTGTCCTTCAACGCCCTCTCCGACAAGGCGATCGCGGCGCAGGCCTCGGCCAAGCTGCCGCGCTCCTACTGGGCCTGGGACGAGATGCTGGCGATGAACCCCAGCGGGTTCTTCCCCTCCACCCCGGCGACCAATCTTCTCTACGGCCTCGATGCGGCGATCGAGATGCTGCACGAGGAAGGGCTGGACAACGTTTTTGCCCGGCACCAGCGCCATGCCGCAGCGACGCGCGCCGCCGTCGAGGCCTGGGGGCTGGAAGTCCTCTGCGCCGACCCAGCCCAGCATTCGGGGGCGCTCACCGCGGTCCTGATGCCGGAGGGCAAGGGCGCCGACGCATTGCGGAAGGTCATCCTCGAGCGCTTCGACATGTCGTTGGGAGCCGGCCTCTCGAAGCTTGCCGACAAGATCTTCCGCATCGGCCACCTCGGCGACTACAACGACCTGACCCTGATCGGCACGCTGGGAGGCGTCGAGATGGGTCTGCAGGTCGCCGGGGTGGCGCACAAGGCAGGCGGCGTTCAGGCTGCGATGGCCGTGCTGGCACAGTCCGGCGCTGCCGAAGCAAGACAGGCCGCGGAATAGGCGGTACGCAGAACGACCACCGGGCGGTTGAGGAGCTGCCCAAAACGAAAACTGGGAGGAAACCAATGAACATTCGCACCTTGATGCTCGGTGTCGCCGCCGTGGCCCTGATGGGCTCCGCGGCCGGCGCACAGGAATCCCTCGATCTGGGCCATGTCGGCGACCCCGGCTCGCTCTACGAGGCGACGGCGGAGAAGTTCGCCGAATGCGTCGCCGCGTCCGGCAAGGCCACAGTCGAGGTCTACGGCTCCTCGCAGCTCGGCAATGACGAGGAGATGCTGCAGAAGCTGAAGCTCGGCCAGATCGACTTCTCCATCCCCTCCTCGGTGATGAGCTCGGTGTCGCCGACCTTCGGCGTCTTCGAGATGCCGTATCTGATCAAGAGCCGCGACCACATGAAGAAGGTCCGCGACGGGATGCGCGACACCTTCGTCGACGCCGCCGCCGGCCGCGGCTACCAGATCCTGGGATTCTGGGAAAACGGCTTCCGCAACGTGACCAACAACGTCAAGCCGATCAACGTCCCGGCCGATCTGGAAGGCATCAAGCTGCGCGTCCCCAAGGGCGAGTGGCGCGTGAAGATGTTCCAGAGCTACGGTGCCAACCCGACGCCGATGGCCTTCTCGGAAGTGTTCACCGCCCTGCAGACCGGCGTCATCGACGGCCAGGAGAACCCGCTCGCCCAGATCTATTCGGGCCGGTTCCAGGAAGTGCAGAAGTACCTGTCGATGACCGGGCACGTCTATTCGCCCGCCTATCTCGCCACCTCCTCGCGCAATTGGGACGGCTGGGACGAGGAGCTGAAGACGGCGATCCAGGATTGCGCCACCCAGGCCAGCGACTTCGCCTATGAGCGTTCGCAGCAGATGGACGACGAGCTGATCAGCAAGATCGAGGAAGCCGGCGTCACTGTGAACGAGGCCGACAAGGACGCGTTCATCGCCGCATCCAAGGCGATCTACGAGGAATTCGGCACGCAGGTCGAAGGCGGCCAGAAGCTGGTCGAAGACATCCAGGCCCTCGCCTCCGGGTCCTGAGCCTTCACCGGCTTGCGATCATCCTGACAGGTGCCGGTCGAACCCTCGGCCGGCACCCTTCTCCCTGAAATCGACGATGAAAGCTGCGTCCGCGCGACGCGGGAGGCCCTATGCGCCAGTTGGCGAGAATCCTCGGCGAGTTCCTGACATGGGTGGTCATCGCGCTGATGGTCGGGCTGACGACCGTCGTGGTCGCGGCGGTGATCTACCGCAAGATGGGCGCCTCGCTCTCCTGGTATGACGAGATCGCCGGCGTCCTGCTGGCCTGGATCACCTATTACGGAGCCGCGCTGGCGGCTCTGAAGCGCAGCCATATCGGTTTCGACGACGTGCTGCTGTCGCTGCCGCCATCGGCGCGCAAGGTCGCCATGCTTTTCGCCGAAGGGCTGGTGCTGCTGTTCTTCGTGCTCCTCGCCTGGTCGGGTCTCGAGGTCCTCAACATTCTCGAGGGTGAATCCCTGGTCAGCCTGACCTGGGTGCCGGTCGCCCTCACCCAGTCGATCATCCCGATCGGCGCCATCCTCTTCATCGTCGCCGAACTGCTCAGCTTCCCCGACTACTGGCGCGACGTCATGGCCGGACGCTCCGTTGAGCATGCGCCCCTGGCGCATGGTGAAACTCCTGAGAAGGGCCAGCATCCATGATGATGTTCGTCATTTTCCTCGCGCTGGTCGCGATGGTGTGCATCAACGTGCCGATCGCCGTCGCGCTGGCGCTGGCGGCCGTCCTGGCGATCTTCATCAGCGACGGCGGCGCCGCGCTGGTGACCATCGCCCTCGACATGTACAACGGCGCCCGCTCCTTCTCGCTGATCGCCATTCCGATGTTCGTCCTGGCCGGCGCCATCATGAACGCCACCGGCATCACGCGGCGGCTGATCGCCTTCGTCTCGGCCGTCATCGGCTTCGTGCGCGGCGGCCTCGCCATGGTCAATGTCGGCGTCTCGCTGTTCTTCGCCGAGATCTCCGGCTCGGCCGTGGCCGACGTCGCGGCGATGGGCTCCATCATCATTCCTGAGATGAAGAAGCGCGGCTATCCGGCCCCCTTCGCGGCGGCGATCACCTCGTCGTCGGCCTCGCTCGCCATCATCATCCCGCCCTCGATCCCGATGATCCTCTATGCGGTCGCCGCCGGCACCAGCATCGAGCAGATGTTCGTCGCGGGCGTCGTCCCCGGCCTGATCGGGGCCGCCGGCCTGATGGGCGTCGCCTATTATTATGCGGTGAAATACAACCTCCCGATGGAGGAGGCCTTCAACCTGCGCCGGCTGCGCACGACCTTCGTCGAGGCGCTGCCGACCTTCTCCCTGCCGGTCATCATCCTGGGCGGCATCTTCGGCGGCTTCGTCACCGCCACCGAGGGCGCCGGCATCGCCGTCGTGGCGGCCATCCTGGTCGGCATCTGGTACCGCGAGGTCGACTGGGGCCAGCTCAAGCAGGCGATGCTGGAAGGCGGCATCCAGACCGCCGTGGTCATGCTCCTGGTCGCCGCGTCGATCCTGATGGGCAGCTATCTCACCCAGGCGCGCGTGCCCCAGCAGTTGGCCGAGGGCATCCTCGACATCACCTCGAACCAGTACCTGATCCTTTTAATCCTGAACGTCTTCTTCCTGGTCATCGGGTTCTTCCTGCACTCCGCCGCGGCGATCATCCTGGTCGTCCCGGTGATCGTCCCGCTGATCCAGCAGGCCGGCATCGACCCGGTGCATTTCGGCCTCGTGGTGACGCTGAACCTCGCCATCGGCCAGCAGACGCCACCGGTCGCCTCGGTGCTGATCACCGCCTGTTCGATCGCCAAGGCCAACATATGGGAGGTGTCGAAGGCGAACCTGCCCTTTGTCGGGGTGCTGCTGTTCGTCCTGCTCCTGTGCACTTATGTGCCGGCAGTCCCGATGTTCCTCGTCGAATATTTCTACAGGTAGACCCATGAGCACCGACGAACTCCTCTACGAGGTCCGCGACGGGATCGGCTGGATCACGCTGAACCGGCCCCAGGCACGCAACGCGCTGACCTTCGCCATGTACGACCGCCTCGCGGAGATCTGCCGCGAGACGAAGCTGGGCGGCGAGGTGAAGTGTCTCGTCGTCACCGGCGCCGGCGACAAGGCTTTCGCCGCCGGCACCGACATGACCCAGTTCCGCGGCTTCGACACGGAGCAGGACGCCCTCGACTACGAGCACCGGATGGACGTGGTCCTCGGCGCGGTGGAGGCCTGCCCGGTCCCCACCATCGCGGCGATCGCGCGGGCCTGCACCGGCGGCGGCGCCGGCATCGCGGCGGCCTGCGACATCCGCATCGCCACCGCCGATCTGAAGTTCGGCTTCCCGATCGCCCGCACGCTGGGCAATTGCCTGTCCATCGCCAATCTGTCGCGGCTGTCGACGCTGATGGGCGCCGGCCGGGTCAAGGAGATCATCTTCACCGCCCGCCTCGTCGGCGCGGAAGAGGCGCAGAATGCCGGGCTGATCGCCGAGATCGTGCCCGACCACGCGGCGCTGATCGCCCGCACCGAAGAACTGGCGGCGTTGCTCGCCACCCATGCGCCGCTGACGCTCTCGACCACCAAGGAGGCCTTGCGCCGCCTGCGGGTCCAGGGCGCCGAGGCCGACGACCGCGACCTCGTGGTGCAGGCCTATATGAGCGAGGACTTCAAGGAGGGCATGGAGGCCTTCCTCGGCAAGCGCAAACCGGAATGGAAAGGCCAGTAATGGCACAGGCGAAAGGCCCGCTCGACGGCATGAAGGTCATCGAGCTCGCACATATCATGGCCGGCCCGGTCTGCGGCATGATGCTGGCCGACATGGGCGCCGACGTGATCAAGGTCGAGAAGCCCGACGGCGACGACACGCGGCGCTTCCTGCCGCCGGACATCAACGGCGAATCCGCCGCCTACATGATGATGAACCGCAACAAGCGCGGCATCGTCCTCGACCTGAAGTCCGAAGACGGCAAGGCGGTGCTGCGGCGCATGCTGGAGACGGCGGACGTCGTCATCGAGAATTACCGCATGGGCACGATGGAGAAGCTCGGGCTCGGCTACGAGGATCTGAAGGCGGTCAATCCCGGCCTGATCTATTGCGAGATCTCCGGCTTCGGCCGCACCGGCCCCTATGCCAATCGCGGCGGCTTCGACCTGATCGCCCAGGGCATGAGCGGCCTGATGTCGATCACCGGCGAAGGCCCCGGCCGCCCGCCGGTCAAGTCCGGCGCCCCGGTCTCCGACATCACCGCCGGCATTCTCGGGGCGCTCGGCTGCGCCGCCGCCTATGCCCGCAAGCTGCAGACCGGCGAGGGCCAGAAGGTCGACACCTCGCTGTTCGAGGCCGGTATCACCCATACCTACTGGCAGTCGGCCATCGCCTTCGCCACTGGTGCCTCGCCCGGCCCGCTCGGCTCGGCGCATCCGCTGAACGCGCCCTATCAGGCCTTCCGGACCGCCGATGGCTGGATCAATCTCGGCGCGGCGAACCAGAAGAACTGGGAGCGCATGCTTGCCGTCATCGGCGCCGAGGAACTGGCGTCCGACCCGCGCTTTGCCAACAATCACGGCCGCATGCAGAATCTCGCCGCGCTGGAGGAGATCCTCAACGGGCATTTCTCGCAGCGCAGCTCGGCCGAATGGCTGGCGCAGCTGGAAGCCGCCGGCGTGCCGGCCGGGCCGGTCCTCGGCATCTCCGAGATGCACGAGGACCCGCAGACCCTGTCGCGCGAGATGGTGGTGGAAACCGACCATCCGACTGCCGGCCGGGTGAAGGCGATCGGCCTGCCGATCAAGTTCTCCGACACGCCCGGCGGCGTCACCCGCCCGGCCCCGCTGCTCGGCGAACACACCGCCGAGGTGCTGCGCGAGGCCGGCTACGACGCGGCCGAGATCGACCGCATGCTCGGCTCCGGCGCGGTCCGCAGCTCCAAGGCCGGCTGACCGGCCACGACAGGCAAAGACAGCGCGCGGCGGCCTTCGGGTCGCGGCGCGCGTCTTGACGTCGACGCCCTTGAGGCTAGCTCGCAACGGATCACCCGCCCACGGGACGCACACCGCCCGTAGCGGTCGGCGAACCGGCTCCCCGGTCATCCTGTTCTGGCGCCGTCATGCGACCCTTCGCCAAGCCCTTCTATCTGGTTCTCGGCTACAGCTGCGTCGTGCTGGGCGGGCTCGGCGTCGTCCTGCCGCTGCTGCCGACGACGCCCTTCCTGCTCCTGGCGGTCTGGTGCTTTGCCCGGTCGCATCCCGATCTTGCCCGCCGGCTGGAGGCGCATCCGCGCTTCGGGCCGACGCTGGTCGCCTGGCGCGAACACCGGATCATCCCGCGCCGGGCCAAGATCGCGGCCGTCACCGCGATGCTGGCGTCCTTCGTGCTGGCATGGGTGACCGTCGGCCACCCGCTCGTCCTCGTCAGCCTGGCGCTGATCATGGGCAGCGTCAGCGTCTACATCCTGACGCGCCCCTCAGGCCGGTAAGCGCAAAGCGCTCGAACTGTGCCGCTCAGGCCGAGGCGACGCTGCGATCGCGTGATCCCGCCTGCCCCTTGGCCAGCGCCCGCAGGTCGAAGCCGCCGTCGCGCAGTTCGTCCGCGCTGACCGGCGCCTCGCGGCCGAGCAGCTTGCGGGCGGCCATGTGCTCGCTGGGGGCGTTGATGGTCTCGACCGAGGCCAGTTGCCCGTCGCGATAGCCGACAATGACCGTGACCAGATCTTCCTGCCGGATCGTCTCGAAGCGGTCGGCGCCGCTGGTCAGCCCGGCGATCTGCAGCTTCAGCGCGCCCTGGTCGCTCCAGAACCACGGCACCGCATGATAGGCCGCCGCCGTGCCGTGGACGATCCGCTTCGCCAGATGCCGCGCCTGGTCCATCGCCGCCTGTACCGATTCCAGCCGCAGATGGGTGCCCAGCGGCCCCGGCACCGAGGCGCAGTCGCCGATGGCCGAGATCGCCGGATCGTCGGTGGCGAGCGTCTCGTCGACGACGATGCCGTTCGACACCGCAAGCCCGGCTTCGGCAGCAAGTTCGCCATTCGGCGCGACGCCGGTGGCGACGAGAACCAGATCGCCCTCGATGCCCGTCCCATCGGCAAGCGTCACGCCGACGACCCGCTCGGCCTCGTCGTCGTCGATGCGCGCCACCCTGGCGCCGAGCCGGATCGCGATGCCCGCGGCGCGGTGGTGCTCCAGCACGAAATCCGAGATCGCCGGCGAGACGGCGCGGGCCATCAGCCTGTCGGCGGCCTCCAGCACCGTCACCTGCGCCCCGGCAAGCCGCGCCATGGCAGCGAATTCCAGCCCGATGAAGCCACCGCCGACGACGATCGCATGGCGCGTGTCGGCCAGGCGCCGGCGGATCGTCTCGGCATGGGCGAGCGTGCGCAGTTCCACGACATCCTTGTGCGTGCCGCCGGCGATCGGCGGGCGCACATTGCGGGCGCCGGTGGCCAGAACCAGATGATCGTAGCCATGGCTGGCGCCGTCGTCGGTGGCCACCGTGCGCGCCGCCCGGTCGATCGAGGCGACGCGGGTGGCATCGCGCAAAGTGATGGCGTTGCGCTCGAAGAAGCTCTGCGGCTTGAGGACCAGGCGCTCGGGATCGCCCTCCTTCATGTAGCCCTTGGACAGAGGCGGCCGCTGATAGGGCAGACCCGGCTCGTCGCCGATCAGGGTGATCGGCCCCTCATGGCCTTCCTGCCGCAGGCTGGCCGCGAGCTGGATCGCTGCCTGGCCGCTGCCGACGATGACGATGCGTTCGCCGCTCATGTCCCGCGTCCTGTCATGGTTCGTCAAAGGGGCGCTCCGACGACCGCGCGGCCGACGGGTCCGTCCCCGGAGGCGGGTCTACGACGAAAGACGCCCGGCGGTCGAGCCGGGCGTTTTCAGGGCGCTGCACGGGCGGCGCGGGTCAGGCGTCGGAGGGGTTCAGACCGCCGACAGGCTGACCAGGGCGAACAGCCCGTCCGGATCGGTCCAGACCTTGTCCAGCGACCAGCCGGATTCATCGGCCATCCCGGCCAGGGCCTCGACATCGTATTTGCGCGAGCTTTCGGTGTGGATC
This sequence comes from Aurantimonas litoralis, assembly GCF_026153195.1. Taxonomy (NCBI): domain Bacteria; kingdom Pseudomonadati; phylum Pseudomonadota; class Alphaproteobacteria; order Hyphomicrobiales; family Aurantimonadaceae; genus Aurantimonas; species Aurantimonas litoralis. The sequence continues at coordinate 643,575 of NZ_JAPFBM010000001.1, forward strand.
GTCTCCCCCGCCTCGAAGGCGAAGGAGCGGCCGGCGACCGACAGCGTGCAGGCGTCGCGGGCGACGAGATGCATCTCGACGGCCGAGGCCTCGCCGTTCCAGCGGGCCTCATGGGCGAAATTGTCGAGCGGCAGCTCGGCGTCCAGCTCCCGCTGCATACGCTCAAGTATGTTGATGTCGAAGGCTGCCGTCACGCCGGCCGCGTCATCATAGGCGGCGAGCAGCGTATCGATGTCCTTCTTCAGATCGACGCCGATGACGGCAACGCCGCCTGCCCCGACATGCCGGCGCATCCGGGCGAGAAAGGCCAGCGCCTCCCTGCGGCCGAGATTGCCGAGGGTCGAGCCGGGGAAGAACCCGCCCCGGCGCCCGTCCTGGGGCAGGTCCCCGGGCAGATCGAATTCGGCGGTGAAGTCGGCGACCACCGGCTCCACTGCAAGGCCCGGAAACCGGTCCCTGATCCGTTCGGCCGAGGCTTCCAGAAAATCGCCGGAGATGTCGATCGGCACATAGAGGCGCGGGTCCTCAAGCGCCGCCAGCACGATCTCGGTCTTGATGCCGGCGCCGGCGCCATATTCGATCAGCACCGCCTCTCGGCCGAAGACCGCGGCGATCTCGCCGGCCCGCTCCTTCAGGATGCCGGTCTCGGTCCGCGTCGGATAATATTCCGGCAGCGCCGTGATCTCCTCGAAGAGCTCCGAGCCACGGTCGTCGTAGAGCCAGCGGCTCGGGAGCGTCTTGGGCTTGCGCGACAATCCGTCGAGAACGTCGGCGCGAAAGGCCTCGCGCTGCTGGGCCAGCGTGTCGATGCGGTCCAGCATGCTCACGCGTCCTCGGCGAGGCGCAGGCCGGAGAACTGCCAGCGCGCATCCGGCGGGAAGAAATTGCGGTAGGTCGTGCGGATATGGTTCTCCGGCGTGGCGCAGGAGCCGCCGCGCAGCACGAACTGGCCGCACATGAACTTGCCGTTGTACTCGCCGACCGCGCCCTCGACCGGCTTGAAACGCGGATAGGGCGAGAACGGGCTGCGGGTCCATTCCCAGACGTCGCCATACATCTGGCGCAGGCCCTCGCCCGGCGCCGCGGGCTTCGGCCGCAGCCGGCCGGACCCGGCGAAATTGCCCTCGACCGGCAGGCTCGCCGCGGCATTCTCCCATTCGAATTCGGTCGGCAGGCGTTTGCCGGCCCAGGTCGCGAAGGCGTCGGCCTCGAAATAGCTGAGATGCGTCACCGGCGCGTTCAGATCGAGCGGCTGCGCGCCGCGCAGGGTCATCGTCCACATCTCGCCGTCGCGCTCGTGCCAGTAGAAGGGCCTGGTCCAGCCCTCGCCGAGGATCGTCCCCCAGCCGGCCGACAGCCACAGCAGCGGATCGCGGTAGCCGCCATCCTCCACGAAAGCGAGATATTCGCCATTGGTCACCAGCCGGTCGGCCAGACGGTAGGGCTCCAGCAGCGCGCGGTGGCGCGGTCCCTCGCAGTCGAAGGCAAAGCCCTCGCCGTCATGGCCGATCTCGACGATGCCGCCGTCGAAACCGATGAAGCGCGCCTCGCCCGGATCTGCCGCGACGCCCAGCGGCTGCGGGTCGCGATAGGCCGGCTTCAGCGGGCTCTGGTCGAAGAGATGCAGGATGTCCGTCAGCAGCAATTCCTGATGCTGCTGCTCGTGGTGGCAGCCGAGCTCGATCAGTTCGGCGACATCCGGCGCCGGGCCGCGCTCCATCAGCGTCTCGATCGCGGCATCGACATGGGCGCGATAGGCGAAGATCTCGTCCAGCGCCGGCCGCGTGATCATGCCCCGCCGCGGTCGCGGCTGCCGCTCGCCGATGGTCTCGTAATAGGAGTTGAAGAGGTAGTTGTAGCTGTCGTCGAAGACCTCGTAGCCGGCGAGATTCGGCTTCAGCACCATGGTCTCGAAGAACCATGTCGTATGCGCCAGATGCCATTTGGCGGGACTGGCGTCGGGCATCGACTGGACGGTCGCGTCGGCGTCCGACAGCGGCGCACCGAGGGCGCGGCTGTCCTCGCGCACGGCACGGTAGCGGGCCGCGAGCGCGGAGACGTCGGTCAGCGATTTGCGGGAAACATGGGCCATGTCGAACCTCATCGAACTGGTTCCGGCCGCCGGTTCGCCCTGAAGGCGGGCCGCCGGACAACCGCGTTCGAGAAGACCTAGCTTTCGTCCATGACCCGACAACGACGATCACGTCTTATCTATCGAGCCGGCCAACGACCCTGCGGCCCCGCCATCGCGGCGCTTCCGGCGGCTCGAGGGCCGGCGGCGGGCACTATGCCGCAGCGGTCAATTGCGGCCGGGCACAGCCAGAAACTCGGCGAGGACGCGGTTGAAGACGGCCGGATTGTCGAGATTGGCGACATGGCCGGCCTCCAGCACCACGCTCCTGGCATCGGGCGCCTCGGCGACGATGTCGGCGGCCTGTTCGCGGATCGTCGTCGCGTCATGCAGCGTGTCGATGACCAGGCACGGGCAGCGGATGCGGCCGAGATCCAGCGGTCGGCTTTCGACGATGGCGCGATAGGTGGCGACGATGGCGTCCGGCGACATCGCCCGGAAGCCGGCGATGAAATGGCGCCGCGCGTCCCGTCCGACCCAGAACGGCCCAACGAGGCGGGCGGCGAGCGCCAGGCCGATCCGCGCGGTGCGGGCCTGGCCGAGGATGTGGAACGTCGGGTGCAGCAGGCGCTGCGGGTCGAGCCAGTCGACGAGCCGGCGCACCCCGCCGATGCCCGACAGGGAACGGGGCGTATTGGCGAGAACCAGCGCGGTCACCCGGTCCGGGGCGCGGGCCGCGATCTCCAGCGCCACCATGCCGCCCAGCGAGACGCCGCAGACGGCGAAGCGGTCGATGCCGAGGCGGTCGATGAGCGCCAGACAATCCATCGCCATGCGGTCGATGGTCAGCCGCTCCTGGCCGAGCGGCGTTGCGCCATGGCCGCGCAGATCCGGCACGATGACGCGATGCCGGTCGACGAGCGCCTCGACCTGGCCGGCCCAGACCGCCCGCGTCTGCACCGCGCCGTGCAGCAGCAGCACTGGCACGCCATCGGCCGCCCCCTGCGCCGGGTGATCGTCATGGACGATGGCGATGTCGCCGATGTCGGCTTTGCCGCGCGGCGCGGACACGCCATCCGTCGCAATGGCTGCGGCGGGTGCTTTGGTGTCCTCGAGGGAGATCGTCGTCATGCCCAAGGCCCGCCGGCGGACGGCCGGAGCGGCGATCTCCCCGCCCGCCCCGGCGCCGTCGGCAGGATCGTGCCTATTCGGCGAACTCCACCGTCACGCCCGGCTTCACCATCTTGGCAAGCTCGGTCGCGTCCCAGTTGGTCAGGCGGACGCAGCCATGGCTGTTGGTCTTGCCGATCTTGGAGGGCTCCGGCGTGCCGTGAATGCCGTAGGTCGGCTTCGACAGCGCGATCCAGATCGTGCCGACCGGACCGTTCGGGCCCGGCGGGATTGTCAGCACCTTGTCGTTGGAGCCCTGCTTGAAATTGACCTTCGGATTGTAGGTGTAGTTCGGATCGAAGGCGATGCGGTTGACCTGCACGACGCCCGACGGGGACGGCGTGTCGGACGAGCCGATGGTCGAGGGATAGGCGGCGATCAGGCTGCCGTCGGCCGCATAGGCCCGCACCTGCTCGCGGCCCTTGTCGGCGATGATCTTGACGACCTCGCCCTTCACGTTCTCGCCGGTCGCCGCGACCTTGATGCGGGTGCCCTGGCGATCGAAATCGGCGCCCGGATTGATCTTGCGCAGGAACTCCTCGTCCATGTGGAAGCGCTCGGCCAGCCGTTCGGAGACGCGCTCGAAGCTCATCTCGGGAAGCTGCGCCTTCTCGCCGTAGTCGGACGGGATCGCTGCCACATACGGACCGGCCACGTCCTCGGCGGTGATCTCGTAGGTGGTGATCGCCGGCCCGCCGGTGGCGTCCAGTTCCTCGGCCAGCGCCTTGGCGTCGCCGGTCGGCAGGCTGCGGCCGAACTTCTCCTCATAGGCGGCGACCGCCTTGTTGACGTTCGAGCCCATGCGGCCGTCGATGACGCCCGGCGACATGCCGGCGCGGTCGAGCAGGATCTGCAGCGCGGCGATCTCGGCCTCGGCGTTCTTGCCCTTCGGCGCCTCGACCGGCGGGGCCGGATCGGTTTCCGTGATCGTGCGGCCTTCGGCCGGCGCGGTGCCGGCGGCGCCCGGATCGGTCAGCAGATCGTCGACGCTGGTCTGGGTGTCGGCGGTGCCATCGGCCGGGTAGTCCGGGCCCTGGACGGGCGGGAGCTCGGCCTCGCGGCGCGGCTCGCTCCCGGCGTCCGGCAGCGGCGCGGCCTCGATCGGCCCGTCATAGCGGGGCTCGTCGCGATAGACCGGATCGGGGCCGTAATCGCGCTCGCGGTCGTAGCCGTCATCGGCATAGGGATCGGCCGAGCGCGGGCCGAAATCGACGCGGCCCTCCAGCGTCACGCCCGGCGGCGGCGGCGCGTCGATGATGGCGCCGCCCCTTTCGCCGAAGCGCGCCCGGCGCTCGCGGAAGCGCTCGCGGCGCGGCTCCTCGATGGCGATGATGCGGCCGGTGGAATCGATCACCACCCGGCGACCGCTCTCGTCCACATAGACCTCGGCGACGTCGCCATACTGGTCGTATCCCTGGGCCAGACGAATCTCGCCCGACTGGGCCTGCGCCCCGGTCGCCGCGGTCGTCAGCGCAAGCGTCGACAGAAAGAGTGCCACGATAGGCTTCATCTTGCTTTCTCCAGCACAGCCTGGTCCCGCCGGCGCACCATGCACCGCCGGGACGCCCCGTCGCATCCACCGCCGGACGACCATCCGGACGCGGATCCTGCTCTCCAGGCCTTTATCCCGCACTATCCGACATGGCGGATGAACCGGACATGAAAATGGCGAAACCTCACGCAAGTGTCAGTCATTCTGAAGAAAACGCGTCCGTCGCCCCTGGATCGACCGCCGCGGAGCCTCGTTTTGCCGGTCCCCACTTGGGCGCGCGGCCGCAAGCGTTTATGTGCGGGCATCACATGCGCGCCAGCGCCAACATCAGGATACGACCATGAGCGACACCCTTCCCGACCGGCTGTCTTCCGACCCGTCCAGCGAGTTCCACGACGCCGACCTGCTGACGCGCGGCGTGGGCGTGCGGTTCAAGGGCGAGGAACGCACCAATGTCGAGGAATATTGCATCAGCGAAGGCTGGATCCGCGTCCAGGCCGGAAAGGCGAAGGACCGCCGCGGCCAGCCGCTGACCATCAAGCTGAAGGGCCCGGTCGAGGTCTATCTCAAGGAAGACTGACCGCAGCCGACCGGCTTCAGGCGACGCGGGCCGCAGGCGCGCGGCGCCGGCCGGTCAGTTGTTGATGGTGATGATCGCCCAATGGGTCCGGCTGCACGCATTGTCGTCGCAGACGGACGCCATCCAGACTTCGCCGTTCCCGAACATCACCCCTTCCGCATTGACGAAGAGGTCCGCGAAATCCTGGTCCGCGACGATCGCCTGCGTCTCCGCCATGACGAGACGGTCGTAATTGTCGACGAGATCGCGGGCTTCGTTCAGTTCGTATTCCTCGCCATTGGCGCGGACCGTCAGCGGATAATCGGCAAGCTGCGCCACGGTGACCGGATCGCCGAACCGCATCGCCTCGGTCAGAAGGTCGAAGGCCTCGGCAAATCCCGCGGCATCGCCCTGCAGCGCCTCGATCCGAGCGGAGACCTCTTCCTGTGTCTGGGCGAGCGCCGGCGCGGTCACCAGCACGGCGGCGAGGCACAGGGACCAGAACCGTTTCGTCATCCCGCAACTCCCTTTGCGATAATTCCGGCGGGACCGCACGGGTGATGCGCGGCCCCGTCGAAGCGTGTCGTGGCCTTCGCTATTGCGGCTGCCATTCCTCGGTCCCGAGCGTCTTGGCGCCGATATAGCTCCACACGCCCATCCACTTCCCGCCCTCGCGGTACATCAGCGCGACGCCGCTCTCGCCATCCTGGAGATAGCCGATGGCCATGACGTCATCGTCGCCGATCCCCGTGCCCTGCAGCTTGGTGCCGTCCTGCAGCGTGTAGGTCAGGGTGAAGGTGTCCCCCACCTTGGCCACCAGAACGCTGGCATCGTAGGTCGAGCCGTCGGGATTGGTGCCGGCGATGGTGTAGTTGCCGGACGGGTCGGCGAGGGCCGGTGCCGCCCCGGCCAGAAGCACGGCGGCCAGTGTCAGACTGCGTATGGACGTCCACATCGTGGTTTCTCCCAAAACCCGACCGATCAGTCGGTGAAATCGAATTCCGAAATCTCGCAGACATCGACCCCGGCCTTGGTGGCGTCGGTGCCGTCGCTGAAGGTGGCCTTGAAGTCGAACATGCAGGCGCCGGTCCCGTCATCGACGGTCACGAGCACCGCCTCGCCCGGCTCCAGAACGTCGACGCCGAGGATGTCTTCCTCCCAGGCATTCGTCCCGGTGTTGGACGCGTAGAATTCGATCATCGCGACGCTGGTCGCGTTGGTGACGGTGACGTCACGGTTCTCGGCATGGGCGGATACGGCGGCAAAACACACGGCGCCGACGGCCGCAGCGAGAACGGGGCGGAAACAGAACTGCATTTTCGGATATCCTGAACGGACGAGGCGCCTCGCCCGGCGGGCGTGCGCGGGCGATCACGCGCCCGCCATCACCATACGCCCGGTCATGACGCTGAGGAAGATGGCCCCGATCGCCATTCTTGTCTCGCCGTCCCAATCTTCGGGCGTTTCGTCCCCCTCGCGGCAGGGCGGCGCGCCGGGCGCATGGCCGGCCGGAACCGCGCCTTGCGCAAAGCCGTTGCGCCGACAGGACGTTTCCACGGAGAGCGATCATGTCATCGACCGAAGGCCGCCATATCATGGCCAGCGAGGAGACCGACAACGAGGTCGGGATCAACAATATTGAGGCGAGCCGGGTGGAAGGCACCGCGGTCTACAACACCGACGGCGACCATCTCGGCCATATCCAGGACCTCGTCATCGGCAAGCGCGACGGCCAGGTGAAATACGCCATCCTGTCCTTCGGCGGGTTCCTGGGGATCGGCGAGGACTATCATCCGCTGCCCTGGCACGTCCTGAAATACGACGCGCGGCAGGGCGGCTATGTCGTCGGCATCACCCGCGAGCAGCTCGAAGGCGCACCGCGCTTCGCCCCGGACGCTTCGCCGGGCTGGAACGATCCCGACACCGGACAGCGCATCGATGATTACTGGCGCCCCGCCTTCATCTGACACCTTACCAACGCTGAAACGACAAGGGGCGGCCCGCCGGGCCGCCCCTTTTTCATCTTCGCTCCGGAGCCCGTCAGGCCGCGACCCGGTCTCCCGGTGCGCCGGCCTTGGAGCCGACCACGTGGAAGATCAGATGGTCGCCGCCGCCGGCGATCTTGATCACGCTCTCGTCGCGGACCTCGCCGAGCAGGATCTTCTCGGCCAGCGGATCCTGCACCTCGCGCTGGATCACCCGCTTCAGCGGCCGCGCGCCATAGGCCGGATCGTAGCCCCGCTCGGCCAGCCATTCGCGGCCGGTCTCGTCGAGTTCGACCCGGATCTTGCGATCCGCCAGAAGCTGGTCGAGCCGCTTCATCTGGATGTCGACGATCGCGCCCATCTCCGAGCGATGCAGGCGGTGGAAGAGGATGGTCTCGTCCACACGGTTGAGGAATTCCGGCCGGAAGGCCCGCCGCACCACGTCCATCACCTGGTCGCGCGCCGCCTCGGCATCCTCGTCGTCGCGCAGGGCGGTCAGGAACTCGGCCCCCAGATTGGAGGTCATGATGATGATCGTGTTGCGGAAGTCGACCGTACGTCCCTGGCCGTCCGTCAGCCGCCCGTCGTCGAGCACCTGCAGAAGCACGTTGAAGACGTCCGGATGGGCCTTCTCGATCTCGTCGAACAGGACCACCTGGTAGGGCCGCCGCCGCACCGCCTCGGTCAGGCTGCCGCCCTCCTCGTAGCCGACATAGCCCGGAGGCGCGCCGATCAGCCGCGAGACCGAATGCTTCTCCATGAACTCCGACATGTCGAGCCGCACCATGGCGGTCTCGTCGTCGAACAGGAAGGCAGCCAGCGACTTGGTCAGCTCGGTCTTGCCGACGCCGGTGGGCCCGAGGAAGATGAACGAGCCGATCGGCCGGTTCGGGTCCTGCAGCCCGGCCCGCGCCCGGCGCACCGCCTTCGACACCGCCTGCACCGCCTCGCCCTGGCCGACGACGCGCGTCTGCAGCGCGTCTTCCATGCGCAGGAGCTTGTCGCGCTCGCCCTCGAGCATCCGGTCGACCGGAATGCCGGACCAGCGTGAGACGACATGGGCGATGTGGTCGGCGGTGACGGTCTCCTCGACCATCGAGCCGGCGGTGCCGGCACCGTCCTGGGCCTCGGCCTCCTTGAGCTGCGCCTCCAACTGCGGGATCTCGCCATAGGCGAGCTCGCCGGCCCGCTGGAACTCGCCCTTGCGCTGGGCGACGGCCAGTTCGTTGCGCACCTCGTCGAGGCGCTTCTTCAGGTCGGCGGCAAGCCCGAGCTTCGACTTCTCGGCCTGCCAGGTCGTGGTGATCCGGTCAGATTCCTCCTCCAGATTGGCCAGTTCGCCTTCCAGCCGCTCGAGCCGGTCCTTCGACGCGTCGTCGCTCTCGCGGCGCAGCGCCTCGCGCTCGATCTTGAGCTGCACGATGCGGCGGTCGATCTCGTCCAGCGCCTCGGGCTTGGAATCGACCTGCATGCGCAGCCGCGCCGCGCCCTCGTCGACGAGGTCGATCGCCTTGTCGGGCAGGAAGCGGTCGGTGATGTAGCGGTTCGACAGCTGCGCCGCCGCCACCAGGGCGCTGTCGGAGATGCGCACCTGGTGGTGCTGCTCGTATTTCTCCTTCAGGCCGCGCAGGATCGAGATCGTGTCCTCGACGGTCGGCTCGCTCACGAAGACCGGCTGGAAGCGCCGGGCCAGCGCCGGGTCCTTCTCGACATGCTTGCGGTATTCGTCGAGCGTCGTCGCGCCGACGCAGTGCAGCTCGCCGCGCGCCAGCGCCGGCTTCAACAGGTTGGAGGCGTCCATCGCCCCGTCGCCCTTGCCCGCGCCGACCAGCGTGTGCATCTCGTCGATGAACAGGATGATGTTGCCGGCCTCGGCCGTCACCTCGGACAGGACGGCCTTCAGCCGCTCCTCGAACTCGCCGCGATATTTCGCGCCGGCGATGAGGGAGCCCATGTCGAGGGCCATCAGCTGCTTGTCGCGCAGGGATTCCGGCACGTCGCCATTGACGATGCGCAGCGCCAGGCCTTCGGCGATGGCGGTCTTGCCGACGCCGGGCTCGCCGATCAGCACCGGGTTGTTCTTGGTGCGCCGGGACAGGACCTGGATGGTGCGGCGGATCTCGTCGTCACGGCCGATCACCGGGTCGAGCTTGCCCTCGCGCGCCGCCGCCGTCAGGTCGCGGGCGTATTTCTTCAGGGCGTCGTAGCCGCTCTCGGCCGAGGCGCTGTCGGCGGTGCGGCCCTTGCGCAGCGATTCGATGGCCGCGTTCAGCCCGTTCGGCGTGACGCCGGCATTGGCGAGGATGGTCGCGGTCTTGGCGGCCTTCTCGATGGTCATGGCCAGAAGCAGGCGCTCGACGCTGACATAGCTGTCGCCGGCCTTCTTGGCGATCTCCTCGGCGGTGGCGAAGATCTTCGCCAGCGGCTGGGCGAGATACATCTGCGAGCCGCCGCCAGAGACCTTCGGCATGGCGTCGAGGGCCGCCTCGACGGCGATCCGAACCTCCTGCGGCCGTCCGCCGGCCTTCTCGATGAGGCCGGCCGCCATGCCTTCCTCGTCGTCGATCAGGACCTTCAGCAGGTGCTCGGGCGTGAATTGCTGGTGATCGCGCGAGACCGCCTGGGTCTGTGCGGCCTGGATGAAGCCGCGAACGCGCTCGGTGTATTTCTCGATATTCATGGATCGCTTCTCCTATCGGCGAACCACCCCGCAGGCGTCGTCCGCACGTTCCTGGAGTCCGGCCCCCGTTCCGGCAGGCCGCCCGCCGAATATATGGGTGAGGCGCAACTCACCCGGAAGGGCCAGACGCACGACTGTTGCAAAAATGTTTCGCCCGCCGCCATGCGCCAGATCAAGGCGCCGGTCCACCGCCCCCGGGAGCGCCCACGAAAAAGGGCGCCGCGAAGCTCGCAGCGCCCTTGTCTCGTTCGCAGATCGGTTGCCCGATCGGCTCAGCCGTTGGAAGCCAAGAGGAAGTCCGGCAGGGCATCGTTGTCGCCGCCCGCCTTGGTCTCGCCGTCGGCGCCGTCTTCCGGCTTCTTCTTGCGCGGCCGTCCGGGACGGCGCTTCACCGGTGCGGCATCCGCCTCGGGCGCATCGGACGGTGCTGCCGCCGTCGCGGGGCTCTCGCCAGCCTCGGCGGCCTGTGCCGGTGCGGCGGGTGCTGCTGCCTCGTTCGTCACGCCATCCTCGTCGCGCGGGCGACGGGTGCGGGCGCGGCGACGCGGCCGTTCGTTCTGCTCGTCGGAGGATGCGGTCTCGCTGGGGCGGCCGTCGGCGGCGCTGCCATTGGCCTCGCCGCGCGCCGGGCGCTCGCGGCGCTCGTCGCCCTGCGAGGAACCGCGGTCCGCCTCGTCGGCCACCATCGGCTGCGGGCCGGTGCCGTTCGGCTCGGACCGGTCACGCCGATCGCGATTGCCGCGATTGTCGTCCTGCTGACGATTGTCGCGGTTGCCGCGGTTGTTGTCGTCGCGGTTGCGATTGCGGTTGCCATCGCGGTCGCGATTGCCGTCGCGATCCCGGTTGTTGTCGCGGTCGCGGTTCCGGCTGCCGTCGCGGTTCTCGCGATTGCCACGGTTGCGCTCGCCATCCGCGTCGTTGTCGCGGTCGTCCCGATCGTCGCGATAGCTGGAATTGTCCTGCTGATCGTCGTCGTCGTCGTCGCTGGAATCGTCGCGGTTGTCGCGGTCGTCCCGCGGCTGGAACTGCGCCTGCGCCGCCGCCACGATGCGATTGTAGTGCTCGGCGTGCTGCAGATAGTTCTCGGCCATGACACGGTCGCCGGCTCCCGAGGCGTCACGCGCCAGGGTCGAGTATTTCTCGGCGATATGCTGGGCGGTGCCCCTGATCTTCACGTCCGGGCCATTCGACTCGTAGCCACGCGAAAGCGGGTTCGGGCCCTTGCGACCGCGTCCGCGCATACGGTTTTTCTGCTGCTGTCCTGGCCTCATGAACTTCCTGTCTTTTTGGATGCACCGGTCGTGCCGGTATGGCTGTTGCCCAAAGACGCGGATCACGCGTCTGCTCAAGGTGCAGCCTGCCGCAGCAATGCCGCCAACTAGAGGTTTTGTCGGTTGTGGCTGGCGATACCCTCGCGCCGGCTTGTACGGACGACCTACCGGTCACCACGAGCATTCCTCGGGTCGCCTGGCGGCGCTGCCTGAGGGATGTCCCCCTCGGATGTTCCGTATTCGTCAGACCCTAGAGGGGAAACCGCACTGCCACAAGTGTTTTTTGTCTGCATACCCTGCGATTGCAGCGCCGGCTGGAAACTTGGTTACACCGAACCCGCGCCGCCGATCGCCAGCCGCAGGGTCAGGACCCGGATCACGCCGCCAAGGTCCCGGGTCGCCGCATCGAGGATGAAACCTTCGGCCGCGAAGATCGCCGCCACGTCGCCCTCCTGGCCGACGCCGATCTCGACGATCACCAGGCCCTGCGACCGCACGATCTGGCGGGCGCCCGTCGCCAGCGCGCGATAGGCATCGAGCCCGTCCGCGCCGCCATCGAGGGCGAGCAGCGGGTCGTGGTCACGCACCTCGCGCGACAGGGCTGCGATATCGTCGTGGGGAATATATGGGGGATTCGACACCACGAGTTCAAGCGGTCCCCCGATCGCGTCGAGATAGTTCGCCCGCACAGTGTGCATCCGGTCGGCGACGCCGGCGGCGATCGCATTGCGCCGCGCGGTCTGAAGCGCTCCGTCCGAAATGTCGAGCGCGACGGCCTCGGCCTCGGCGAACAGCGCCAGCAGCGAGACCGCGATGGCGCCGGTGCCGGTGCCCACATCGGCAAAGACGCAGCGACCGTCCCGCGCGACGATCGCCGCCATCGCCTTGCGCGCCTCCTCCACCAGTACCTCGGTGTCGGGCCGCGGCTCCAGCGTCTCGGGCGACAGCAGGAAGTCATGCTCGTAGAAGGCCCGCCGGCCGATGATGCGGTGCACCGGCTCGCCGGCCGCCCGCCGCGCCAGCACCGCGTCGAAGCGGGCCGCCTCCGCCGCCGACACCACGGCGCCCGATGCCGAATGCACCTCGCCGGGGCGCCGGTCGCAGATCTCCGCCAGCAGCAGCCGCGCGTCGAGATCGGGCGTGTCGCAGCCGGCGGCGCGCAGCCGCGCCTGCCCGTCGCGCAGGCAGTCGCCGAGCGTCGGCCCGCCCGGCTCGTCAGGCATCGACGCCGACGGCGGCCAGGAGATGCGCCTGATGGTCGGCGACCAGCGCATCGACCAGTTCGTCCATCTCGCCCTCGATCACCCGGTCGAGCTTGTAGAGCGTCAGATTGATCCGGTGGTCGGTGACGCGGCCTTGCGGGAAATTATAGGTGCGGATGCGCTCGGAGCGGTCGCCGGAGCCGACCTGGCTCTTGCGGGCGGCCGAGCGTTCGTCGTCGGCGCGCTGGCGTTCCATGTCGAACAGCCGGGCCTTCAGCACCTGCATGGCGCGGGCGCGGTTCTGGTGCTGGGACTTTTCCGACGACGTCACGACGATGCCGGTGGGGATATGGGTGATGCGCACCGCCGAATCGGTGGTGTTGACATGCTGCCCGCCGGCGCCGGAGGCGCGCATCGTGTCGATGCGGATGTCCTCGGTCTTCACCTCGACGTCGATGTCCTCGGCTTCCGGCAGCACCGCGACCGTGGCCGCCGAGGTGTGGATGCGGCCGCCCGATTCGGTCTCGGGCACGCGCTGCACCCGGTGGACGCCGGATTCGAACTTCAGCCGCGAGAACACGCCGACCCCGCGGATCGCGGCGATCACCTCGCGGTAGCCGCCGACCTCGCCCTCGCTGGCCGAGATGATCTCGACCTTCCAGCGGTTCATCTCGGCATAGCGCTGATACATGCGGAAGAGATCGCCGGCGAAGAGGCCGGCCTCCGAGCCGCCGGTGCCGGCGCGGATTTCCAGGATCGCGCCCTTCTCGTCGGCGGCGTCCTTGGGCAGCAGCAGGATGCGGATCTCGGCGGTCAGCGTCTCCAGCCGTTCCTTCAGCTCGTCGATCTCGATTTCCGCCAGTTCGCGCATGTCGCGCCCGGCCGCCGGCTCGTCGAGGATCGCGCGGGCCTCGGCCAGTTCCTGCTCGGCCTTCTGATAGGTGCGAATGGCCGCGACCACCTCCTCCAGCCCGGAATATTCGGCGGCCAGCTTGGTATAGACCTCGTGCTCCGGCCCCTTCGACATCTCGTGCTCGAGCAGCGCGAAGCGGTTGAGGATTTCGTCGAGGCTGGATTTCGGCAGGGTCGCCATGTGGTCCTGAACAGGTGCGGGGAAGAGGATGCGCCCTCTTGCGCGAGGTCGCGACGGTGATCCGGGTCGGCGGGCCGGATCAGCTAATACGGAATGCCCTGCGCCTTGGCGAAGTCGACCAGTGCCCGCCGCGGCGCGTCCGACGGATGGCTGCCGTCGAGATAGGCGGTCACCAGCTCGGTCACCCGGCCGACATTCATCTCGACGATCGCCGCCTTCACCGGCCCGATCGAGGGCGGTGCCATGGATATGGACCGGAAGCCGAGGCCGATCAACGCCATCGCCGACAGCGGCCGGCCGGCCATCTCGCCGCACAGGGTCACCGGCACCGAATGGCGGATGCCGGCATCGACGATCAGCTTCAGCGCCCGCAGGAAGGCCGGCGACAGATCGTCGAAGCGGTCGGCGACGCGGGCATTGCCGCGATCGACGGCGTTGAAGAACTGGAACAGGTCGTTCGAGCCGACCGAGACGAAGTCGAGGAGCTGCATCACCTCGTCGAGCTGGAACAGGATGCCCGGCACCTCGATCATCGCGCCGATCTTCAGCCGCTCGGGCATGACATGGCCGAAGCGGGTCAGGTGCTTGTATTCGCGGCTGATCAGGTCGCGCGCCAGATGCAGCTCCGACACGTCGGTCACCATCGGGAACATGACCCGCAATTCGCGGCCGGCCGCCGCCTTGAGCAGCGCCCGCAGCTGGGTGCGCATCAGGCCCGGCCGGTCGAGCGCCAGGCGCAGCGCCCGGTAGCCCAGCGCCGGATTGTCCTCGGGGAACTGGTTCAGATAGGGCAGCACCTTGTCGCCGCCGACATCCAACGTGCGGAAGGTCACGGGCCGGCCGCCGGCCGCGTCCAGCACCGCCGAATACAGCCGCTCCTGGTCGCTGGCCCGGGGCATGGTGGAGGCGACCATGAACTGCAGCTCGGTGCGGAACAGGCCGATGCCCTCGGCGCCGGCCTCGTCGAGCTGCGGCAAGTCGACCAGCAGGCCGGCATTCATCTGCAGGTCGATCTTGACCCCGTCGCGGCTGACCGATGCCATGTCGCGCAGCGACCGGTAGCGTTCCTGGCGCTTCTCGCGGAACTTGGCCTTGTCGGAGAACAGGGCTTCCAGATCGGCCTGCGGGCGCAGATGCACGCCGCCATCCTCGCCGTCGACGATGACCGAATCGCCGCTCTCCGACATGGAGACCGCGCCCTTGACTTGGCCGACGACGGGAATGCCGAGGGCCCGCGCGACGATGACGACGTGGCTGGTCGCCGCGCCCTCTTCCAGGACGAGGCCGCGGATCTGTTCGCGGCGATAGTCCAGCAGCTCCGCCGCGCCCATGGAGCGGGCGACGATGATCGCGTCGTCGGGCGTCGCCTGCCCGTCATGGCCGATGAGCTGGCGCAGCAGCCGGTTGGCGAGATCGTCGAAATCGTGCAGCCGCTCGCGGATATACGGATCGGTCATGTGCATCATGCGCGCCCGCATGTCGCTCTGGACCTTCTCCACCGCCGCTTCCGCCGTCAGGCCGTTGCGCACCGCCTCTTCCAGCCGCCGCACCCAGCCGCGGTCGTGGGCGAACATGCGATAGGCTTCCAGAACCGCCCGGTGCTCGCCCTCGCCGGCCACCTCGCGGCGCGACAGCATGTCCTCGATCGACAGCCGCAGGACGCCCAGCGCCTTGGTCAGGCGCTCGACCTCGATCTCCATGTCCTCGTTGAAGAGGTTGGTCACGACGACGCGCGGCTCGTGCAGGATCACCCGGCCAAGGCCGATGCCGTCGGACAGCGGCACGCCGGTGAACGAGACCGAGCGCGACAGGTCGAGGGCGACGCCGGGCCGCGACAGGCCTTCCAGGCTGCCGGCGGCGATCATCTCGGCGACCACCATGGCGACGGTTTCCAGCGCCTCGGATTCCTCGTCGCGATAGACCCGGGCCGCCTTGTTCTGGACGACGAGCACGCCGAGCGTGCGGCCGGCGCGCAGGATCGGCACGCCGAGGAAGGAGTGGTAGATCTCCTCGCCGGTCTCCGGAAGATAGGTGAAGGCCGGGTGCTTCTGGGCTTCCGGCAGGTTCAGCGGCCGCGCCGTCGCGGCGATCGTGCCGACGAGGCCCTCGCCGAGTTTCAGCTGGGCGAGATGGACCGAACCGGGGTTCAGACCCTCGGTGGCGTAGAGTTCCAGAATACCGTCGGCGCGCAGGACGTAGAGCGAGCAGACCTCGGCCACCATGTTCTGGGCGATCAGTCGGGAAATCTGGTCGAGACGCGACTGCGGGTCGAGAGGCTCGACCATGAGCTCCCGGATGCGGCGCATGAGAACGCGCGGCCCTGACATGTCGCTTCTGTTCAACGCGATGTCCCGTTCCAGGTGGCCGACGCCCGCCCGGATGATTCCGGTCGGCCGCGCGATCCCCTTCCCCGTATCAGATCACATAAAGCTGCCCCGACAGAACCCAATCGGAAGGCAGCAATAGGTTTTCCCCTTCGCGGCCCGGTTGCGCGCCCGTCACGCCGGCACGCAAGGCCGGGCAGTCCGGCGACCCTTAAGGTCTATGCCTTGTCGAGACCGTAGACCGAATGCAGCGCCCGCACGGCCAGTTCGGTGTAGTCGCCGTCGATCAGGATCGAGATCTTGATCTCCGACGTGGTGATGGCGCGGATGTTGACGCCGCGATCGGCCAGCGCCTTGAAGGCGGTGGCGGCGACGCCGGTGTGGCTGCGCATGCCGACGCCGATGACCGAGACCTTGGTCAGGCCCTGCTCGCTCTGGATGGCGTCGTAGCGCATCTCCGTCTTGGCCTTCTCGAGGACGGCGGTCGCCTTGTCGAGATCGCCGGCCGGGACCGTGAAGGTCATGTCGGTGGAGGTGCCGGCCTCGGAGATGTTCTGGACGATCATGTCGACATTGACGCCGGCTTCGGCGAGCGGCCCGAAGATGGCCGCGGCGACGCCCGGCTGGTCCTCGACCCGGCGCAGCGAGATCTGCGCCTCGTCCTTGGCGTAGGCGATGCCTGTGACGACCTGCTGTTCCACGATTTCATCCTCGTCGCAAATGAGGGTCCCCGGCGGGTTGTCGAAGTCGCCCATGCCGGGCGCGTCCGGGTCCTCGAAAGAAGAACGCACGAAGGTCCGCACCTTGTGGACCATGGCCAGTTCCACCGAGCGCACCTGCAGCACCTTGGCGCCGAGCGAGGCCATCTCCAGCATTTCCTCGAAGGAGATGCGGCTGAGGCGCCGGGCCTTCGGCTCGATGCGCGGGTCGGTGGTGTAGACGCCGTCGACGTCGGTGTAGATGTCGCAGCGATCGGCCTTGATCGCCGCGGCCACCGCGACGGCCGAGGTATCCGAACCGCCGCGCCCGAGCGTGGCGATGCGGTTGTCGGGCGCGATGCCCTGGAAGCCGGCGAGCACCGCCACCTGCCCCTCGGCGAAGCGCCGCACGATCTCCGACGAATCGATCTCCTGGATGCGGGCGGCGCCATGGGCGCCGTCGGTGCGGATCGGCACCTGCCAGCCCTGCCAGGAGCGCGCATTGACGCCCATCGCCTGCAGCGTGATCGCCAGGATGCCGGCCGTCACCTGCTCGCCGGACGCCACCACGGCGTCATATTCGCGCGCATCGTGGATCGGCGAGGCCTCGCGGCACCAGCCGACGAGCTCGTTGGTCTTGCCCGACATCGCCGAGACGACCACGGCCACGTCGTGGCCCGCGTCGACCTCGCGTTTCACATGACGCGCGACATTGCGGATGCGGTTGACGTCGGCGACGGAAGTGCCGCCGAATTTGAGGACGAGTCGGGCCATGGGATCGGCATTCGGTGGTTCGACAAGATGTCTGGTGAACTGACCCCGAACGGTCCGGCGTCGCGAAACGGCCGGACATGTCCGAAGGACCCAGCACGCGGCGGGCGGGGGTTCCCTAGCCGATGCGACCTCAAACCGCAATGTCGCCGCGGCTTGCGGACACCATCTCGCATCGCCTCCGCCGCGCCGCCACGCTTGACTTTGGCCGGCCGGAGCGAACATGCCGAACCACCACGACAGGCAACGAGGACGAGATGAGCGCACCCGACGGAACGACGATCGACGCGGCCGAGGTCGAGCGATTCTCGCGCCTGGCCCAGGAATGGTGGAACCCGGTCGGCAAGTTCAAGCCGCTGCACAAGTTCAACCCGGTGCGGCTGGAATATATCCGCGAGCAGCTGGCGATGAATTTCGACCTGGACCTGTCCGCCGACAAGCCGTTCGACGGCCTGTCGGTGCTCGACATCGGCTGCGGCGGCGGACTGATCTGCGAGCCGATGGCTAGGCTCGGGGCGAAGGTCGTCGGCGCCGACGCCTCGGAGACGAATATCGAGGTCGCGAAGCTGCACGCGGCCGAGAGCGGGCTTGCCATCGACTACCGCGCCACCACCGCCGAGGCGATCGCCGAAGGCGGCGAGACCTTCGACGTGGTGCTGGCGCTGGAGATCGTCGAGCACGTCTCCGACGTCGACCTGTTCCTGACCTCCTGCGCGGCGATGGTGAAGCCGGGCGGGCTGCTCTTCGTCGCCACCATCAACCGCACCTTCAAGGCGCTGACCTTCGCCATCATCGGCGCGGAATACGTGCTGGGCTGGCTGCCCAAGGGCACCCATCAATACGAGCGGCTGGTGCGGCCGAAGGAGATCGGCGATCCGGTCGAGGCGGCAGGGCTGTCGATGATCGACGAGGTCGGCGTGGTCTATCACCCGCTCGCCGACGCCTGGAAGCGGTCGCGCGACACCGACGTCAACTACATGGTCCTCGCCCGCCGTCCCTCGGCCTGACGGGCACGGAGCCGGCCTCACGGATCCGTGTTCAAGCTGGAGACAAGGCTCGAATGCGATGCTCGTCCTGCGGGCGTCGTGAGCGCACCGAGGCATGCATCATGGAGCTGAGAACCAGCACGTGTAGAGACCCAAGAGGACGTCATGGTATCGCCGAGATCAGACAGCATTCCCAATGAGGCCAACTGTCCTGTCCATCTGGAGATCCTGGCCCTCCTGCTGCGCTCCGACGACGCGACGAAGCAGGCGCTGATCCGCGAGATCCCGGGTCCGACCCGCGCTCGCCTCGCCTTCTTCTGCTACAATCGCGTGCATCTGCGCGGCCTCGCCTTCCAGATCACCGCGCTGTGCGAACTGGCCGATTTGCGGACCATCGCCGGCGCCAAGGGCGACCTTCTCTACAGCCAGGCCACCGAGCAGGGCCTGTTCGAGGATGGCGAGGGCGGTCCACGGCGGCACAAGGGCGTGACCCTGGCGCGGACCGCGCGCGGCTGAGGCCGACAGGCGGTCTTCAGTTCCCGGCTTCGGTCAGTTCTTGTCTTCGGGCAGCGGCGGCAGCGGCAGCGCCGCGATCCCTTCCTCGCCGAGGCTCTTGACCTCCTGCGGCGACGCCTCGCCGTAGATCTGGCGCTTCTCGCTCTCGCCATAATGGATGCGGCGCGCTTCCTCGGCGAATTTCGGCCCGACATAATCCGACTTGGCGCGCAGCTCCCGCGCGATCGCCTGCAGCTTGGCATAGACGGCCGCCGCATCGCCGCCGGCATAGCGGGCCTCGGCTGGCGCCGCCGGACCCTCGGCCACCGCCTGCGCTCGGTCGCCCGCCGCGCCCTGGCGCCCGGATTTGGCGACCGTCGGCTTCATCAGCGCCTTGGACACATCCGTCGATCCGCAGACCGGGCAGGACACCAGCCCGCCCGCCGCCTGGCGCTCGAAATCCTCGCCGGAGCGGAACCAGCCGTCGAAGGTGTGGGCGGCGGGCTGGCAGCGCAGCGCGAAACTGATCACTCGGCCGCCTCGCGGGCACCGGTCACCGCCACCTCGGCATCGCCGACGGTGAAGCTGCGGGCATTCTTCAGGTTCGGAACCTTGCCGCGCGCCGCGGCGACGGCCGCCGTATCGATATCGGCGAAGGCGACACCCGGCTCATTACCCTCCACCTCGGCGATCACCGCGCCCCAGGGATCGACGATCAGGGAATGGCCGTAGGTCTCGCGCCCGTCCTCGTGGCGGCCGCCCTGCGCGGCGGCGATGACGAAGGCGCCGTTCTCGATGGCGCGGGCGCGCAGCAGCACATGCCAGTGGGCCCCGCCGGTCTGGCGGGTGAAGGCAGCGGGCGCGGTCAGGATCTCGGCGCCGGCCAGCGCCTCCTCGCGGAAGAGATGCGGAAAGCGCATATCGTAGCAGATGGCGAAGCCGAGCCGCGCGGTCCCGTCGGCGAAGGCGAGATCGGCCAGCACCGCGGCGCCGCCGGGGCGATAGGTGCGCGATTCCCGCCAGCTCTCGCCATTGTCGAGATCGACGTCGAACATGTGGATCTTGTCGTAGCGCGCGATGCGCCGGCCGTCCGGCGCAAAGAGCAGCGCCCGGTTGGCGACGCGCCCGTCATCGAGCGCCACGGCGATCGAGCCGAGATGCAGGTGGATGCCGTAGCGCTGCGCAAGACCGCTGGCCGTGGCCACGAGGAGATCCTCGTCTTCCGTCCGCAGCCGTTCCATCAGCGCCGCGCGGTCGCGCTGCAGCATGCCGGTCATTTCCGGCGACTGGACGTAGTGCGCGCCGCCCGCGACCGCTTCGGCTACCAGCGCTTCCAGCGCCGCGGCGTTGTCGGCCGGCTCGCGGCCGGAGCGCATCTGCAGAACCGCGGCGCGAAACGTCGTCATGGCATGTCCTTCAAGAGGCTGGCCGTCCGAGGCTGGCGCCCCGTCAGGCAGCCAGCAGCGGGTCCAGCTTGCCGGCGCGCTCCAGGGCGTAGAGCTCGTCGCATCCGCCGACATGGGTGTCGCCGATGAAGATCTGCGGGAAGGTGGCGGCGCCGTTGCCGCGCTCGCGCATTTCCTGGCGCAGCTGCGGCGAGGACGAGGCGTCCTTTTCCTCGTAGGCCACGTTCTTCTGGTCGAGAAGCTGCTTGGCGCGCGAACAGAAACCGCAGAGCTGTCGGGTGTAGATCGTCACATTCGGCATGGAGTGTCATTCCCAGCTGGTTGAGGACCAGCATATGGCTTCACTCGGTGCCGGTCGCAACCCTTGCGAAGGTGAGCACGTCGACGTCGCGGGCCCCGGCCCGCTTCAGCGCCCGGGTGGCGCTCGCGACGGTGGCGCCGGTCGTATAGACGTCGTCGACCAGCAGCACCCGCTTCCCGTCCAGCTCGTCGCGGCGGGTCTCCACCACCTGGAAGGCGCCGCGGACATTGGCGCGGCGCTGGGCGGGGCCGAGCCCGACCTGGCTGCGCGTCGCCTTCACGCGCTTCAGCGACAGCGGCGAGAAGGACAGCTTGGCGCCGCGCGCCACCAGCCGGGCGATCTCCGCCGACTGGTTGAACCGCCGCCGCCACAGCCGGCCGGGATGCAGCGGCACCGGCACGACGACCTCCGCATCGGCGATCAGCTCGGCCCCGGCGCGGCTCATCCAGCCGGCCATCAGCGGCACCAGGTCGGTGCGGTCGGCATATTTCAGCGAGCTGACGAGGCGCGCCGCCAGATCCTCGTAGAGCACCGCGGCGCGCAGCCGGGCGAAGGGCGGCGGCTCGGCAATGGCCTCGGCGGAGAGGAACCCCTTGCCCAGATCATAGGCGAAGGGTAGCCCGAGAACCTCGCAATAGGGACGTTCGATGAAACGCAGCTTCGGCCAGCAGGTGCAGCACACCGTACCGGAACCGGTGACCGCCGCCTGGCAGCCGGGACAGACAGGCGGAAAGAGCAGCCGGCCGAGGGAGCCGGTGATCGCCGCCGAACCGCGCCTGAATAAGCTCATCGTTCCGCCCGTCCCTGGTGCGCAGTGCCCGCAGGGCGGATCGGCTTCCTCCTCGATACGCGAAGCCGGTCGCGCCTCCCTGTGCTTGACGATACTCCACCTGCGACAAGCTACAAGCGCCTGTCGCCGCGCCCGACCAGATTGACCGAAGCCGAGAACCCCATGCCCGACGCTCCCGACCATATCGTCTTCGACCGGGCGCTCCTCGACCGCCGACGCCGGCGCTGGCACGCTGCCGCGACCTCCGACAGCCCGCGCTTCCTCCTGAAGGCCATCGCCGCCGAACTCGCCGACCGGCTGTCGCTGGTCGACCGCAGGTTCGAGACCGCCGTCGACCTCGGCGGCCATACCGGCGAGATGGCGCGCTTTCTGGAACAGGGCGGCCAGACCAGCCGCGTCCTGCGCATCGAACGCCTGCCGTCCCTTCTCGGCGACAGCCCCATGGCCGTCGTCGGCGACGAGGAAATGCTGCCGCTGGCCGCCGAGAGCGTCGACCTGATCGTCTCGACCCTGTCGCTGCACCTGACCAACGACACGCCCGGCGCCCTGGTGCAGCTGCGGCGCGCGCTGAAGCCCGACGGGCTCTTCCTCTGCGCCCTTCTGGGCGGCGGCACGCTCAACGAGTTGCGCGCCTCGCTGTTTGCGGCGGAAGCCGAACTCCTCGGCGGCGTCTCGCCGCGCGTTGCGCCCTTCGCCGACGTGCGCGATGCTGGCGGCCTTTTGCAGCGGGCCGGCTTCGCCCTGCCGGTGACCGACCAGGACCGGCTGACGGTGCGCTACGATTCGCTGTTCGAACTGATGGCCGATCTGCGCGCCATGGGCATGGCCAACATGCTGGTCGAGCGCTCCCGCCGCCCCGCCTCGCGCCGGCTGTTCCTGCGCGCCGCCGAAATCTATGCCGAACGCTTCTCCGATCCGGACGGCCGCATCCGCGCGACCTTCGACGTCATCTATCTCTCCGGCTGGCGCCCGCATGAAAGCCAGCAGAAGCCCCTCAAGCCCGGCAGCGCCAGGGCAAGCCTTGCCGACGCCCTGAAGGATCGCTCCGACAAGCTGTAGGCGGCGACGGCGTCGCGGCGCCTGGCCAGCCTTAGGATCGCTCGCGACTAGAAGCCGTGTTGCCGAAGGGCGTGGGCGATGCCGCGCTTCAACGATCCCTCCTTGTAGGGAAAGGCGGCGAAGAAATGCGCACGCGAGAGGCCGCTGCGCCGGTTGCGGACATCCCGCGCCCAGGCGGCCGCTTCCCGGCTGTCGCCGTTCAACTCGCGCGCCACCAGCGCGATCAGGGCAATCAGCACATGGGCCCCGGGCGCCCGCGCCGCCCGATCGCCCCAGACCGCCGCCTCGGCGGTCTGGCTGCGGCTGAGGCAGATCAGCGCCCAGGTCCCGAGCATGGCATAGCGGAACGGGTCCAGCGGGCTCAGCGCCAGCGCGCGATCGACATTGTCGCTGCCGTCGAGATTGCGTTCGGTGATCGTATCGGCCCATGCCCGCGCATAGAAACCCTGCGCGTAATTGGGGCTGAGCTCGGTCGACCGGTCGAGCCAGGGCAGGCTGGCGTCGATGTCGCCCGCCAGCCAGAACGACCGGCCCAGGGCGAAATTCGCGAAGGGATCGACCGGGTCCAGCTCGACGCTGCGCTCGGCACATCGCCGCGCCTCGGCCCGGTCGTGCTTACGGTCGCCATAGCGCAGGAACGCCCCCTGGAAATTGGCGGAGGACAAGCCCGCATATCCCCGTGCGAAGCGCGGCTCCTTCTCGATCGCCAGGGCGAACAGGCTCGTTGCGGCCGCATTGTCCTGTCGGTTGAAGCGATAGAGATGCTTCAGCCCGAGATGGTAGGCCGCCCAGGCGTCGAGGTTCTCGGGGCCCGAAAGGGTCGCCAGGCTGGCCTCGTTCAGCGGGATCCGGACCTCCAGGGCGGCGACGACCTCCGCCACCACCCTCGCCCGCACGGCATGGACGTCGTCGATCTTCGCGTCGATGTGATCGCCCCACAGGATGCTGCCGCTGCGCGTGTCGACCAGTTCGACGATGATGGTGATCGAGGAGCCGAAGATCTCGACGATCCCCGAGAGGCAATAGCCGACATTCAAGAGGCGGCCGATTTCGTCGACATCGACCTTGGGCGTGCGGAACCGGAAGGACGAGCCGCGGGCGATGACGTCGAGCCAGCGCAGCCTTGAGAGCGAGGCAATCAGATCGTGGGCCACCGCCTCGCCGATGGCCCCATAGGCCCCCGGCGTGCCGATCGCGCGGAACGGCAGCACGGCGATCGACGGCCGGCCGGCGGGCAGGCCGCGTGTCGCGCTGTCCACCGGGTCGGCGGCAGCCGGCGGCGCGACGACGATCGCCACCTCGCCGACGAAGCGGATGCCGCGACCGTGCAGCGTGCGGATCAGGCGCTGCTGGCGTCCGTCGTCGCCCAGCGCACGCCGGGCCGACTTGATCCGGCTGGACACCGCGGCGTCGGACACGGCCCGTCCGTCCCAGATCTTCTCGACGATCTCCTCCTTGGAGACCATGCGCTCGGAATTCTCGACGAGAAGCAGGAGCAGGGCAAAGACCTGCGGCTCCACCGCGACGCGATGGCCGTCGCGCCGCAATTCGCCCTTCATGGGCTCGAGTTCGAACGGTTCGAAGACGTATCGCATCGACCTGCCTTGCGGGCAGCGTAACCCGGCAGAAGCCTAGCACATCTCCACGAAATCTCCGGGCGCTCTCCACGCCGCCTTCCAGCATCGGCTCGCGGCGCGCGCTAAGCCGTATGGGTCGGCCCGGTCCGACTGCAGCCGACCTCAAGCAATGGAGAACGGATATGCCGCTTGTCGATATTCAACTCATCAAGGGCGTCTTCACGCCGGAGCAGAAGAAGGAGATGATCGAAACGGTCACCGATGCCATGGTCAGGATCGAGGGCGAAGCGATGCGCGGCGTCACCTGGGTCCGGATCCAGGAGCTGGCCAGCGGCGAATGGGGCATCGGCGGCAAGGCGATCACCACCAACGACATCCTGGCGATGCAGTCCGCGAGCGCGCTCGAACACGCCTGACGCAGGACGACGTCGGACAAGATAGGACGGCACCGCTTCCGGCGGTGCTGTCCTCGCATGCCAGGGTCAAAGCGCGGAATGCGATCATACCTGGGCGGTCTTGCCTGCCCCCGCGGCGGGCGCGGCGCCGGCCCGTCCGTTTTCGCTGGCAGCGATCAGCCGTCGCTTCGGGGTCCGCCGTCGAAGATCGCGGCGAGATCGGCGTCGTCCAGCCGGCGGATCGCGCCGGGCGCCAGGTCGGCCGGCAGGCTCAGGCCGCCGACGGATTCACGGTGCAATGCCTCGACATGGTTGCCGGTCGCCGCGAACATCCGGCGCACCTGGTGGTAGCGGCCCTCGTGAACCTCGAGCAGCGCCTCCTGCGGTCCGACGACCTCCAGCTCCGCCGGCGCCAGCGGCTTCTCCTCGCCCTCCAGCATCAACGTGCCCGCCGCGAAGAGCGCGGCCTCGTCGCCGGTCATCGGCCGGGCCAGATGCACGCGATAGCGCTTGGCGACATGCCGCTTCGGCGAGATGATGCGATGCAGGAGCTTGCCGTCGTCGGTCATCAGAAGCAGGCCGGACGTCTCCTTGTCGAGCCGGCCAACCGTCGAGATGGCGGGGTCGCGCCGGCGCCAGCGCTGCGGCAGGAGATCGTAGACCAGCGGTCCCGCCTCCTTGTGCGAGCAGGTCACGCCGAGCGGCTTGTGCAGCATCAGCGCGAAGCCGGGCAAGGGATCGAGCGCCTCGCCGTCGACCACCAGCCGCGTCTCCAGATCGGGCGTCAGCGCGATCCGTTTGTCGGCGTCTTGGAAGGCGGCGCCGTCGAGCCGGATACGGCCGTTCTTCGCCAGCATCTGGATCTCGCGCCGCGAGGCGTAGCCCATATTGGCGAGCAGCCGGTCGAGCCGCGATGTCGGCGTCTTGCTCACTTGCGCGCCTCGAAGATTTTGTAGCCGGCCTCGTCAGCCAGCGGCTTCACGCTCCTGAAGGCCGTGCGCAGCACCTCCTCATAGGGCATGTGCCGGTTGGCCACGAGATACAGCGTGCCGGAGCGGCGCAGCATCCGCCCCGCGGCCGTGATGAAGGCCTGACCAAGCCCGCGATCCTCGATGCCCTCGCTGTGGAAGGGCGGGTTCGAGACGATGAAGTGGAGATCGCTCAGCGCCGTTTCGCGGGCGTCGGCCCACACGAAGCGCGCCCGCGGATCGGTGACGTTGACCTTCGACGCCTCGACGGCGCGGCGGTCGATCTCGACCAGCGTCAGTTCCTCGACCGTCGGGGACGCCAGGACGGCCTGCGACAGGACGCCCAGACCGGCGCCCAGATCGGCGCCGCGGCCGGCGAGCTTCGGCAGATGGCGCAGCAGCAGCGACGTTCCCGGATCGACCCGGTTCCACGAGAAGATCCCCGGCTGGGAGCGCAGCCCGATCTCCTCGACCGTGACGGGCGCGCCCGCCGCGATGGCGTCTTCCAGACCGTGCAGCGTTTCCGGCCGCACGAGCGAGCAGACGCGCTGGCGCGACTTGTAATGCTCGGCGACGTCGCATCCGAAGGCTTCCAGCTCGCCGCGCAGGCGCTGACCGCCCTTGTCCTTGGCCGCCAGAACCGTCATCGCGCCGCCGGGTGCCAGCGTGCGCAGGGCATGGGCCAAGACGAAGCGCCGCTCGATGGAGCCGGGGGGCGCGGCGATCACCAGTTCGGCGAAGGCCCCGTCGGGCTGGGCCTCCAGCGCCTCGGCGCCGGGCCGCAGCGGCGACAGCTGCACGGCGCCGGCCGGCACGTCCACGAGACTGGAAAGCGGCGCGCCATAGACGGCGCTGCGCAGCGAGGGGGAAGGATCAAGTTTCGTCACCGCCGTGCCATAGCAGCTTTGCCGCCCCGGCAAAAAGCGGTTTGGCGACAGATCGGCATCGGCCGTGCGGGCCCGGGTCGGCCGGATCGCATCGAAAGCACGGCGAAGGTGTCCAGCCGTCCCTGCGGCGTGCCTCTCGCCTGCGCGCCCAATGCCCTCAGCAGCTGCCGAGGCGGCGGCCGTCGGCGTAGATCACGCAGGGCGCGGCATCTGCCGGCTGCAGGACGCTGCGGCGCAGGGTATACTCGCTGGACTTGGCGACGGAGCCCGTCGCCATCATGTCGAGATCGGGACGATTGTCGCCGGCCACATAGCTCGCGCTGCGCTCGGCGATCGGCGGCACCAGCAGCGACAGGAACACCGCCAGAGCGCCGAACAGCAGTGTCGCACGGAACAGACCGGTGCCCGTCGCCGGGATGTCCGACGCCGGCTCCTCGATCCGATCTTCGTGCCTGTCGATCGTGCGCATGGTCCCCTCGCAAGGCGGAAGCTGAGGGTCCGATCATGCCAGTGGATGGTGAAGGAGCCCTTAAGCCGGGGATGTGCGCCGCCGCGCACGCGGCTTTGCACCGCGCGACCGTCCTGCCGAAGCCCCGGCGGGACGGCTCAGAGCAGCTCGATCAGATGCGGGATCAGCGGCTCGTCGGCCGGCGGCATCGGATAGTCGCGCAATTGCGCCGGCCGGACCCATTTCAGCCGCTGGCCCTCGCGCGGCATGGCGATGCCCTCGTAGCGCCGGCAGACATAGAGCGGCATCAAGAGGTGGAAGTCGTCATAGGAATGGCTGGCAAAGGTCAGCGGCGCCAGGCACGCGGCCTTCGTCTCGATGCCCAGTTCCTCGCGCAATTCGCGGATCAGCGTCGCCTCGGGCGTCTCGCCCGGCTCGAGCTTGCCGCCGGGAAACTCCCACAGGCCGGCCAGCGCCTTGCCGGCGGGCCGTTCGGCGATGAGGATGCGGCCGTCGGAATCGACCAGCGCGCAGGCGACGACCAGCAGCAGGCGCTGCCCCGGCCCGCTCACGCGCCGCCGCCCGGCGGGGCGCGGTAGACGTAGCGATAGGCCTCGTTGAAGCCGAGCGAGCGATAGAGCGACAGGCCAGCCGCATTGTCGGCCTCGACCTGCACCCAGGCGGTCTTGGCGCCCTTGTGGGCGGTGTAGCGCAGCGCCGTCTTGACGAGGTCGCGGCCGACACCGCGCTGACGCTCCGTGCGATGCACGGCGACGTCGAGCAGGCCGGCCAGGTCGTTGTCGTGGATCGCCAGCGCCACGGCGACCGGCGAGCCGTCCTTGTTCTCGCGGATGAACAGCCCCGTCGGCGGGCGGATGGATTCCAGCACGCCGGTCAGCCCCGAGCGCAACGCGGCCGCGCGCTCATGCACCGCCAGGCTCGCCTCGACATAGCGGCTCATGTCGCGGATCGGGATGCGATCCACCTGCCCGGCAAGGTCGAGACTGTCGAGATCGGCGGTCATCACCAGGGATTCGTCGAAGCGCGTCCAGCCCTTCTCGTCGAGATGGGCGACGAGGTCGGGCGGGGCCAGCGGCGACTGGCGGACCATGATCGAGCGGCCATGCTCGGCAAAGGTCTTGGCCGCCCGCTGCAGGCGCGAGGGAATATCGGAATTGTCGGACGGATCGAGCGGATTGACGGAATTCAGCCGCTTGGCCGGGAACGAGGCGGTGACGCGCACCGCCCAGGTGCCGTCGAACCCGGTCGAGGAAGCGGGCCAGGCGCGAAAGCCCGCCGCCTCCAGGCGTCGCACCACGGCCAGCTGCCGCATCTTCTCAGCTTCGGTAATCGCCATTGATCGCGACATATTCCTTGGTGAGATCGCAGGTATAGACGGTCCAGCGCCCCTGCCCGAGGCCGAGATCGACCCGGATCGGGATTTCGGCATGGCGCATGACGGCCGCCGCGGCGTCTTCCGAATAGTCCGGGTCGCGCTCGCCGTCGACTGCCACACGAATGTCGCCGAAATGGATCGCCAGCCGGTCGCGGTCGGCCTCCTCGCCGGCCTTGCCGACGGCCATGACCACGCGCCCCCAATTGGCATCCTCGCCGGCGACGGCGGTCTTGACGAGCGGCGAATTGGCGATCGACAGGGCGATGCGCTTGGCCGCCGCGTCGCTGGTCGCGCCCTCGACGGTGACCTGGATTTCCTTGCGGGCGCCCTCGCCGTCCCGCGCCACCTGCCGGGCGAGATCGAGAAGCAGCTCGCTCAGCGCCACCCGGAAACCGTCGAGCCGCGGATCGTCAGCGGTCTCGATCGCAGCGCCGCCACGCGCCGCGGCCGCGCCGGTGGCGAACAGCAGCAGCGTGTCGGAGGTCGAGGTGTCGCTGTCCACCGTCACCGAATTGAAGCTCGGCGCGACGGCTTCGCTCAGCATCGCCTGCAGGGCCGGCGCGGCGATCGCCGCATCGGTCGCCACGAAGGACAGCATCGTCGCCATGTCGGGGGCGATCATGCCGGCGCCCTTGGCGATGCCGTTGATCGTCACCGTCACCCCGTCGATCGCCACCTGGCGGGTGGCGAGCTTGGGATAGGTGTCGGTGGTCATGATCGCGTCGGCAGCAGAGCGCCAGCCATCGGCGCCCGCCGTTTCCGCAAGGCCGGCCAGGAGACCGGTGAACTTGTGGGCGTCGAGCGGCTCGCCGATCACCCCGGTCGAGGCCAGGAACACCTCGCGCGGCGTCGCACCGACGGCGTCGGCGGCGGCCTCGGCGGTGGCCTCCGTCGCCTGCCGGCCGCGGCGGCCGGTGAAGGCGTTGGCATTGCCGGAATTGACCACGACGGCCCGCGCCGTGCCGCCGCCAAGGCTTGCCCGGCAATGGTCGACCGGGGCCGAGGGGCAGCGCGAGGTGGTGAAGACGCCCGCGACCGCGGCCGGCGCGTCGAACACCATCATCAGGACGTCGGTGCGCCCCTTGTACTTGATCCCCGCCGCGGCCGTGGCGATGCGCATGCCGTCGATCGGCGGCAGCGCGGCCAGTTCCGTGGGGGCGAGAGGCGAGACCGGGGTGGGCTGGGCCATGGGGATCGCCGACCGCTTACTGCTCGGCGGGCGCGGCCGGAGCGGCCGCGGGATCCATCGACTTCTCCAGCGCCTCGACCTGGCTCTTCATCGCCGGGTCGACATATTCGACCGGCAGCTCGTCACGGGCCTTCTGGACGAGGCCCATATATTTCTCGCGCAGCACGACCTGGCGGACCTGGTCCTTCACCGCGTCGAATTCGGGCTTCGGCGCCTCGCGCTTCTCCTCGACCTTGATGACGTGCCAGCCGAACTGGGTCTGGACCGGCTCCTTGGTGTAGGTGCCCGGCTCCATGGTGAAGGCCACCTTCTCGAATTCCGGCACCATCTGGCCAGCGCTGAAGAAGCCCAGGTCACCGCCCTCGGGGCCCGAGGGACCGGTGGAGCTTTCCTTGGCGAGCTCGACGAAGTCGGCACCGCCGTCGAGCTTGCCGATCACCGCCTTGGCCTCTTCCTCGGTCTTCAGGAGGATGTGGCGGGCATGGACCTCTTCGGTCGCCGGCATCGCCGCGACTTCCTTGTCGAAGCGGGCCTTCAGCTCCTCCTCGGTGATGTTGGCGACGCCGTTGCGGGCGAAATAGGCGTTGTGCAGCGTGCGCTCGCGCAGGAAGTCGATCTGCGCGGCGACCTCGGGGTCGTCCTGCAGCGTCTCGGCCTCGGCCTGGCGCGCCAGCACCTTGATGTCGATCAGCGCCGACAGGACGGCGAGCTTGCGCTGGTCGGCCGGCAGGCGGGCGAACTGCTCGCCGACCTCGGCCGCGGCCGCCTTCAGGTCGCGCTCGGTGATCTCTTCCGATCCGACCCGGGCGACGACGTCCTCGTCGGCGGCATGGGCAGCGGTGCCGAAAGCGGCGAAGACCAGTGCGCCGGCCAGAAGGGTCGAACGAAAAGCGGTATTCATGGCAAAGAACGTCCTTGCGATAGCGTTGGATGGGCAGTCCGAGGGAACGGGAGAGAGGGCCGAAGGTGCCTGCGGCAAGAGATGCAGCCGCTTCTGTTCGTCCCGCCTCGACGGCGCGGTCGCCTCCCGGGCGCGCCGTTGACATCGGTTTGGCCCCCTCTTATCTCTCGCGCCAACCGAAAGTCCAGCCGACTTCCGCAAAGTTTGAAGCCTCCCGAAATTCTGCAAGTTGGTAGGATCGGTGGCATCGGCCTGCAAGCCGGCCACGGCATCGACGGTGCGATATCTTTTGGAAGGACCGGTTATGGTCAGTATTGGCGGGCTCGCCCGTAAGTTGTTGGGTTCGGCGAACGACCGGGTCGTTCGACGCTACGACGCCCGGGTCAAGGCGGTCGCGGCACGCGAAGCCGACATCGCCGCCCTCACCGACGACGAGCTGCGGGCACAAACCGAGACGTTCCGCAGCGAGATCGCCGCCGGCAAGACCGTCGACGATCTGTTGATCGAGGCCTTCGCCGTGGTGCGCGAGGGCGCCAAGCGTGCCCTCGGCATGCGCCATTTCGACGTCCAGATGATCGGCGGCATGGTGCTCAATTCGGGCGCCATCGCCGAGATGAAGACCGGCGAAGGCAAGACCCTTGTCGCCACCCTCGCCGTCTATCTGAACGCGCTCGAGGGCAAGGGCGTCCACGTCGTCACCGTCAACGACTACCTCGCCCGGCGCGACGCGGAATGGATGGGACGTCTCTACCGCTTCCTCGGCCTGACCGTCGGCATCATCGTCCACGGCATGTCCGACGAGGAGCGCCGCGCGGCCTATGCCTGCGACGTCACCTACGCGACGAACAACGAGCTCGGCTTCGACTATCTGCGCGACAACATGAAGTACGAGCGCAGCCAGATGGTCCAGCGCGGCCATCGCTACGCCATCGTCGACGAGGTCGATTCGATCCTCATCGACGAGGCGCGCACGCCGCTGATCATCTCCGGTCCGCTCGACGACCGGTCCGAGCTCTACATGACGATCGACGGGTTCATCCCGCAGCTCGACAAGAGCGACTACGACATCGACGAGAAGCAGCGCACGGTGACCTTCACCGAGGACGGCACCGAGAAGCTGGAGCGGCTCCTGGAGGCCGCCGGCCATCTCGTCGGCGATTCGCTCTACGACATCGAGAACGTCGCCATCGTCCACCACGTCAACAACGCATTGAAGGCCCACGCGCTGTTCCAGCGCGACAAGGACTACATCGTGCGCAATGACGAAGTGGTCATCATCGACGAGTTCACCGGCCGCATGATGCCGGGCCGCCGCTTCTCGGAAGGCCTGCACCAGGCGCTGGAAGCCAAGGAAGGCGTCACCGTCCAGCCCGAGAACCAGACGCTGGCCTCGATCACCTTCCAGAACTATTTCCGCATGTACGACAAGCTGGCCGGCATGACCGGTACGGCCCAGACGGAAGCGGCCGAGTTCGGCGACATCTACGGCCTGGACGTCATCGAGATCCCGACCAACCTGCCGATCCAGCGCATCGACGAGGACGACGAGGTCTATCGCACGGTCGAGGAGAAGTTCCGGGCGATCAGCCGCGAGATCCAGGACTGCGCCAAACGCGGCCAGCCGATCCTCGTCGGCACGACCTCGATCGAGAAGTCCGAGCTTCTGGCCGAGCGCCTGCGTCAGGACGGGCTGAAGGACTTCCAGGTCCTCAACGCCCGCTACCACGAGCAGGAGGCCTATATCGTCAGCCAAGCCGGCGTGCCGGGCGCGGTGACGATCGCCACCAACATGGCCGGCCGCGGCACCGACATCCAGCTCGGCGGCAATGCCGAGATGCGCATCGACAGCGAACTCGCCGACATGGCCGAGGGACCGGAGCGCACCGCCAAGGAAGAGGCCATCAAGGCCGACATCAAGCGGCTGAAGGAAATCGCCATCGAGGCCGGCGGCCTCTACGTGCTGGCCACCGAGCGCCATGAAAGCCGGCGCATCGACAACCAGCTGCGTGGCCGCTCCGGCCGCCAGGGCGATCCGGGCCGCTCCAAGTTCTATCTCTCCTTGCAGGACGACCTGATGCGCATCTTCGGGTCCGACCGCATGGATTCGATGCTGACCAAGCTGGGTCTCAAGGAGGACGAGGCCATCGTCCATCCGTGGATCAACAAGGCGCTGGAGAAGGCCCAGAAGAAGGTCGAGGCCCGCAATTTCGACATCCGCAAGAACCTGTTGAAGTACGACGACGTGATGAACGACCAGCGTCGCGTCATCTTCGAGCAGCGCATCGAGCTGATGGATTCCGAGGAGCTCGACGAGGCCGTGGCGGACATGCGCCACGCCACGATCGAGGGCATCGTCTCGCGGCACATTCCGGAAAAGGCCTATCCCGAGCAGTGGGAGACCGAGGCGCTGAAGGCGGAGACGCTGGAATACCTCAATCTCGACCTGCCGATTACGGAATGGGCGAACGAGGAAGGCATCGCCGAGGACGACATCCGCGAGCGCATCCGCGAGCATGCCGACCGCGCCGCCGCCGAGAAGGCCGAGCGCTTCGGCCCGCAGGTGATGACCTATGTCCAGCGCAACATCGTCCTGCAGACGCTGGACGCCCTGTGGCGCGAGCATCTGGTCAATCTCGACCATCTGCGTTCGGTCGTCGGCTTCCGCGGCTACGCCCAGCGCGATCCGCTGAACGAGTACAAGTCGGAATCCTTCGAGCTGTTCGAGGCGATGCTGGGCAATCTGCGCGAGCGCACCACCTCGCAGCTCACCCGGGTCGAGATCGTCCAGCCGGAGCAGCGCCAGCCGGCGCCGCAGGTTCCACCGATGGAGGCGCATCATGTCGACGCCACGACCGGCGTGGACGAGATGGGCGACGGCGCCGCGCGGTTGACGGCCAACTTCACCCCGGCCGCCGCCGACGGCCTGCGACGCGATCCGGAGAACCCGGACAGCTGGGGTCAGGTCGGCCGCAACGAGCCCTGCCCCTGCGGGTCCGGCAAGAAGTTCAAGCACTGCCACGGCGCCTTCGTCTGAGGCAGACCGCAGCGACAACATCGAGGCCGCCGGATCCCAAAAGGTCCGGCGGCCTTTTTCGTGCCTTGTGTGTCTTGCGCCGGGGCGCGCGTCGCCGTGAGGGTCGCGGTACAGACCCCACCAGGCAGCCCGCTCTCACCGACCGTGGCCGCGCCTCCGAATGGCCCTGCGGCTCCCACCCGGACACGAAAAAGCCCGCGACGGATGCCGCGGGCTTTTCCTAAACCGGATGGTTCGGCAGGGCTCTGATCGCCCCGCCGCCGTCCGGCTGCGCTATTTCAGGAAGCTCGAGAAGATCGAGCCGCCGCCACCGCCGACGCGGTTGCCTTCGCGGTCATAGCCCTCGCGGCGATGCTGCTCCTGGGCATAGGCCTCGGGCGTGATCGGCTGGCCGGTGCGATAGCTGAAGGTCGAGGTCTCGGCGAAGTCGCTCGGCGAGAAGCTCGAAGCGATCTTCTCTTCCTCGGCATGGTCGGCTTCCACCTTGGCGACGACCTGCGCCGGCAGGGAGAAGTCCGGGCAGGCGCCCGTGGCCGACAGGCCGGCGACCGTCTCGGCGCTCTGGTCGAAGACGTAGCGGCGATCGCAGACACCGACATTGGGCTGCTGGCGGGTCATCTCGAAATAGTCCGAGCCCTTCTTCAGCATCTTCCAGAAGTCGTAATGCTCGGAATTGCGGTGCCGCGCCATGTTCTTCGGCGTCATGCGGAAGGGATAGGCCTGGATCTGGAAGGCGCGCTGGCCGCCCTCGAAGGAATGGCGAGCGAGCGAATAGATCTCCT
This sequence comes from Aurantimonas litoralis, assembly GCF_026153195.1. Lineage (NCBI taxonomy): Bacteria > Pseudomonadati > Pseudomonadota > Alphaproteobacteria > Hyphomicrobiales > Aurantimonadaceae > Aurantimonas > Aurantimonas litoralis. Next base: position 677,505 of record NZ_JAPFBM010000001.1, read on the forward strand.
GCACCTGCTCGTCGTCCATGGCGTAGCAGCCGGACGAGTTGCACGAGCCGTGGATCATCAGATGCGAGCCGGTCCGGCCATTGGCCCGGTCATAGGTGTTCGGATAGCCCATGTTGAGGGCGAGATGGTAATTGGAATTCGGGTTCAGCTGGGCCGGGGTCACGGTGTAGAAGCCCTCCGGCGCCTGACGGTCGCCTTCCTTCTTCTTCGGGCCGAGTTTTCCGGACCAGGCGCAGATCTCGTAGGTTTTCAGAAGCGCGTAGGTGCCGTCGGTCTTCTGCTTCCAGACCTCGAGGTCCGACTCTTCCTTGTAGAGGCGGACGAGGATCGGCGACTTGACGCCCATTCCGTTGGACTTGATCGCCTGCACGAGAGCGGCCGGCAGCGGCGCTTCGGCGGGCAGCAGATCTTCGTACTGGCAGGCGGAAACTGCGAACATGGCTGTCGCAAGCGCGGCGGCCGTCACGAGGCGTCGAAACAACATCCCCTCATCCCCATCGCATTGACGGCACTTCGGCCGTCCCCACTCGGACCGGCGCCTGCGAAGCGCCCGGACCATCGCGGCGGCCATATCCCAGTCGGATATCCCGTCGCATGCCTTTCCCCGTTCTGCCGCAACCGTCGTTAAGCAATCGTTAATGTTCAAAATTAGATCGATTGCCGGCGACGGGCCGGACGACGACAGGCTGCGTTGATCGCGTCCCTCACCTTACGTCGTCCGGGAGTATCCTTGCAGAGCTTGAAGCCCAAGGGAACGGGAGGGCGTTGCCGCCCGGCAACAGGGCTTAGAGATTCCGCCCGATGGCGAGGAACTTTTCGCGACGCTGGCGGCGCAGGCCGTCGCCGTCGAGCTCGGCCAGTTCGGCGAAGGCGGCGCGCACGCGCTCGGCAGCGGCCGCGATGCCCTCGGCGGGCGCCCGGTGGATGCCGCCCAGCGGCTCCTCGACGATGCCGTCGATGATGCCGAAGCCGGCGAGATCCTGCGCCGTGATCTTCATCGCCTGCGCGACGTCACGGGCGCGGGTCGCGTCCCGCCACAGGATCGAGGCGCCGGCCTCCGGCGAGATCACCGAATAGATGGCGTGCTCGAGCATCAGCACCTTGTTGGCGGTGGCGATGGCGATGGCGCCGCCCGAACCGCCCTCGCCGATGACCAGCGAGACCATCGGCACGCGCAGATTGAGGCAGGCCTCGGTGGAGCGGGCGATCGCCTCGGCCTGGCCGCGCTCCTCGGCGCCGATGCCCGGATAGGCGCCGGCGGTGTCGACGAAGGTCAGCACCGGGATCTGGAAGCGCTCGGCGAGTTCCATCACCCGCACCGCCTTGCGGTAGCCCTCGGGCCGGGCCATGCCGAAATTGTGCTTCAGGCGGGTCTGGGTGTCGGAGCCCTTCTCCTGGCCGATGACCGCGACGGACTGGCCGTCGAAGCGGCCGAAGCCGCTGATGATGGCGTGGTCTTCGGCATAGAAGCGGTCGCCGGCCAGCGGCACGAAGTCGGTGATCAGGGCGGCGATGTAGTCGAGGCAGTGCGGCCGGTCGGGATGGCGCGCGACCTGGGTCTTCTGCCACGGCGTCAGCTTGCGATAGAGATCGGCCAGCGCCTCGCGGGAGCGCTTCTCCAGCCGCTGGATCTCGTCGGTGACGTCGACGGCATCCTTGCCCTCGATCTTCTTGAGTTCCAGGATCTGGCCTTCGAGATCGGCGACGGGTTTTTCGAAATCGAGATAATTATGCATGGGTGCGCGGCGTCGAGCCGTCCTTCGAGATTTTGGCGACCGGACGCGACGGCCGACTGACCGCAGGGCGCGCGGCGCACGTGGGTCTGGCCCGCATGCGCCCCGCCCGCGGCGCAACGTCTGTGTTGCGGCGGAAACTGGCCATGCGCCGCACCCTTGTCAAGAAAACCGTGCGGCGCATCAATGCCGGCTCTCGTCCGACAGGGGATGATGGTCGGTGACCAGCCGGATCAGCCGCTCTTCCAGGACATGGGTGTAGATCTGGGTGGTCGAGATGTCGGCATGGCCGAGCAGTTCCTGCACCGCCCGCAGATCGGCGCCGTTCTGCAGGAGATGGCTGGCGAAGGCGTGGCGCAGCACATGCGGCGAGATCCGTTCGGCCGGAATGCCGACGCGGGCGGCCAGCGCCTTCAGGTCGCGGGCGAAGGCCTGGCGGGTCAGGTGGCCGGTCTCCGACAGCGCCGGGAACAGCCAGCGCCCCTCCTCGCCGACGCCGGCGAGCTTCATCGCCTCGGCGAAGCGGGTCAGCGCATCGCGCGCCGCCTCGCCGATCGGCACCATGCGCTCCTTGTCGCCCTTGCCGCGCACGACGATCATGCGCTGGCGGCCGCGCAGCACGGCCCGCGGCAGGCTGACCAGTTCGGAGACGCGCATGCCGGTGGCGTAGAGCAGTTCGACCAGCGCATGCATGCGCGCGGCCCGCACCAGCCGGGCCGGCGACTGTTCGGGATCGACCGCCTCGGCGGCGGCCCGGTCGAGCAGCCGGTCGACCTCGTCCTCGCTCATCACCTTGGGCAGCGGCCGCTTGCGGCGGGCCCCCTCGATCGGACCGGTCGGATCGTCACCGCGCCGGCCCTCCACATAGAGGAAGCGGTAGTACTGGCGCAGCGCCGAGAGCCGGCGCGAGCGGCTGGTCTCGGCAAAGCCGCGGGCGGCGAGCCGGCCGACATAGGCGCGGATGTCCTCGGTGGTGGCGGTCATCAGCGAGCCGCCCTGCCCGGCCATGAAGCCGCTGGCGTCCTCCAGATCGCGGCGATAGGCGGAAACGGTGTTGTCGGCCGCGCCCCGCTCGACCGCCATCATCTCCAGGAAGGTCTCGATGTCGGCGCCCTCGCGGGCCGAAAGCCCCGTGGCGGCGGGCGCGCCGGGGGCCGGCGCCGGGCTCATGGCCGCGCGCCGCCGCCCGTGCCGGCGGGCTCGGCGGATGGCATCGGAATCTCGACGGTGGTTTCCCGGCGGGTCGGATCGACGAAGTAGACGAGCGCCGCCATGATGCCGTAGATGATGGCCGCAAGGATCAGGAGCGTCGTCAGGAGGCGGACGAGTGTCGGCATCGCGGTCTGGCGAACTCACCTTGGTGTGGGCGTCCCTTGCAATCGCCCGCTTCTAACGCGAACGGGACGCAACGCAAGCGAGACGGGCAGCCCCTGACGGGGTAAACGGCGAACTTTAAGATTTCCTCATGTTTGCATACGGCAAGGGTGGGACGGCTGCGAAAGGCGCAATGAGAAGCGAATTGCCATCGGGCGGAACCGACACCATCCAGGACCGCCTGGGCACGCGTTCCGTCACCCTCGTCGGCCTGATGGGCGCCGGCAAGACCACGGTCGGACGCCGGGTCGCGGCGCTTCTCGACCTGCCCTTCCATGATACCGACCACGAGATCGAGCTGGTCTCGCGCATGTCGATCCCTGAGCTGTTCGAGGCCTATGGCGAGCCGGAGTTCCGGGCACTGGAGGCCCGCGTCGTCGGCCGCCTCACCGGCGAAGGCCCGCAGGTCGTGGCCACCGGCGGCGGCGCCTACATGCACGAGGAGACCCGCAGCCTTCTCAAGCAGTCGGCGATCACCGTCTGGCTGAAGGCCGATCTCGACACGCTGATGGATCGCGTCCGGCGCCGGGCCAACCGCCCGCTGCTCAAGCAGGACGATCCGCGCGCGGTGATGCGCGGCCTGATCGAGCAGCGCTATCCCATCTATGCCGAAGCCGACATCACCATCCCGACGCGCAACGTGAAGCGGGACGTGATCGCCCAGGAAATCATCGAGGCGCTGGACCGCCACCTCGCCACGGAGACCCACCGATGAGCAGTGTTCACGCCGCCCCTGCCAGCGCCGACGCGCCGGCGGCGCCCCGCAGCCACGTCAGGGTCGAGCTCGGCGACCGCGGCTACGACATCGTCATCGGCCCCGGCCTGATCGACGCCGCCGGCGAGGAGATCGCTCGGCGCCTGCCCGGCGTGCGCGCCGCCGTCCTCACCGACACGACGGTCGCCGGCCTGCATTACGAGCGCCTGTCCATCGCGCTGAGGGCCGCCGGCATCGACCATGTGCAGATCGTCGTGCCGCCCGGCGAAACGACCAAGTCCTTCGCGCAGCTCACCGATGTCGTCGACCAGATCATCGGCGCGCGCCTCGAGCGCGGCGACGTGGTCATCGCGCTCGGCGGCGGCGTGATCGGCGACCTCGCCGGCTTCGCCAGCGCCATCGTGCGCCGCGGCATGGGCTTCGTGCAGATGCCGACGACGCTGCTGGCGCAGGTGGATTCCTCCGTCGGCGGCAAGACGGGCATCAATTCGCCGCGCGGCAAGAACCTGATCGGCGCCTTCCACCAGCCGGCCCTCGTCCTGTCCGACACCGCCCTCCTCGACACGCTGAGCCCGCGCGAATTCGCCGCTGGCTACGCGGAGATCGCCAAGATGGCGCTGATCGACCGGCCGGACTTCTTCGACTGGCTCGACGCCAACCGCGCGGCGATCTTCACCGGCGGGCCGGAGCGGGACGAATCGGTGCGTCAGAGCTGCATCGCCAAGGCCGCCGTCGTCGCCGCCGACGAGCGCGAGGAAGGCAGTCGCGCGCTGCTCAATCTCGGCCACACCTTCGGCCACGCGCTGGAAGCGGCTGTCGGCTACGACGCGCAGCGCCTCGTCCATGGCGAGGGCGTCGCCATCGGCACCGTGCTGGCGCATCGCTTCTCGGCCAAGCTCGGCCTCTGCCCGCCTGCCGATGCCGAGCGCTGCGAAGCACATTTTGCCGCCGTCGGCCTGCCGACGCGTATCGCCCAGATCCCCGGCGCGCCGCTCGACGTGGCGACGCTGATGGCCGGCATCGGCCAGGACAAGAAGGTCCGGCGCGGCAGCCTCACCTTCATCCTCACCCGCGGCATCGGCCAGGCCTTCATCGCCAGCGACGTCGAGCCGGCCGGCGTCGAGGCCTTCCTGACTGAAGAGTTGACCCGATGAGCGTGACCCTCTGGATCCTTCTGGGCATCGTCCTGATCCTCGTCTCCATATCGGCCTTCTTCTCGGGCTCGGAGACGGCACTGACCGCGGTCTCGCGCGCCCGGCTGATGAGCTACGAGAAGAACGGCGACACCCGTGCCACGCTGGTGCAGACGCTGATCGAGAAGAAGGACCGGCTGATCGGCGCCCTTCTGATCGGCAACAACCTCGTCAACATCCTCGCCTCGTCGCTGGCGACCACGGCGTTTCTCGGCCTGTTCGGCCAGGCCGGCGTCGTCTACGCGACGATCGGCATGACCGTCATCGTGGTGATCTTCGGCGAGGTGCTGCCGAAATCCGCGGCGATCGCCCGGCCCGATGGCTTCTCGCTGGCCGTGTCGCGGCCGGTGAGCTGGGTGGTGGCGCTGCTCGGACCGCTGACCCGGGTGGTCAACTGGATCGTGCGGCGCATCCTGGCGCTGTTCGGGGTGAGTCTCGAATCCGGCGCCTCGCTCCTGACCGCCCACGAGGAACTGCGCGGCGCCGTCGAGGTGCTTCACCGCGAGGGCTCGCTGGTCAATGCCGACCGCAACCGGCTCGGCGGCCTGCTCGACCTGCACGAGCTGGAGGTCTCCGACGTCATGGTCCACCGCACCGCCATGCGGCAGGTCAATGTCGATGACGGCCCGATCGAGGTGGTGCGGCAGATCCTGGAAAGCCCCTATACCCGCATGCCGGTCTGGCGGACCCATTACGACAACATTGTCGGCGTGGTGCATGCCAAGGACATCCTGCGGGCGCTGCACGAGGTCGACAACGACCCGGCCAAGGTCGACATCCTCAAGATCTGTGCCCAGCCCTGGTTCGTGCCCGAGACGACGACGCTGCAGGACCAGCTCAACGCCTTCCTGCGCCGCAAGACCCATTTCGCCATCGTCGTCGACGAATATGGCGAGGTCGAAGGCCTGATCACCCTCGAAGACATTCTCGAGGAGATCGTCGGCAACATCGCCGACGAGCACGATGTCGACATGCAGGGCGTCAAGATCGAGGCCGACGGCTCGGTCATCGTCGACGGCCAGGTGCCGATCCGCGACCTCAACCGGGCACTCGACTGGAACCTGCCGGACGAGGAGGCGGTGACCATCGCCGGGCTGGTCATCCACGAGACCCAGACGATCCCGGAAGAGCGGCAGGCCTTCACCTTCTTCCACAAGCGCTTCACCGTCCTGAAGCGCGAGAAGAACCGCATCGCCAAGCTGCGCATCCGGCCGGCCACCATCCTGGTTCCGCCCAAGAAGGGCGGCCATCATGCCCTGGCGAGCGGCGAGGTCGCGCCCGTGCTGGAGCCGGAGATCGACGATTACGACTACGGCATCGAGACGATCGAGCCGGACGCGACGGATTTCGAGACTGGCGAGGTCGGGACCGAAACGGCGGATCGGGACGAATGGTCGCCCGGACCGCGCCCGGTCGACGCCGACCTGACGAACACCGACGACATGCCCGCCTCGTCCGACGCCGCCGATACGGTCTCCGATCCCGAGGCGACGCGCCGCGACTGAGCGGCGCAGCCTGCCGGGATCAGGCGGGCGGGCCCGGCGCCGGGTTTCCCGTCAGGCGCCGCGCTCTCTGCTTTGCCACCGCGCGCTCAGCGGCGACGCGCCTCGCCAGGCGCAGAAACCTCGATGGCAAGGGCATGGACGCCGGCGTCCAGCTCGTCCTGCAGCACCCGGTTGATCGCCCGGTGGCGCGCCACCCGGCTCTGGCCGGCAAAGGCCGCGCTCACGAGTCGCACCCGGAAATGGGTCTCGCCCGATCCGTCGAACGTGGCGTGATGGTCGCTGTCGGCGTGGTGGTGACCGGCATGCAGATGGCTCTCGTCGATGATCTCCAGATGCTCCGGCGCAAACGCCTCGGCCAGCTTGGTCTCGATTGTGGCCCTGGTGTTCATGGCAGTCACTCTCCTGTAGTAGCGGTCGCCGCAGCGCGCCAAGCGAAGCTTGCGCGAAGCAGGCGGACCCTCTGCATTTTCGGGCTTTTTCCGGGATGTCAATTCTTGTCCGCACCGGTCCCGGGCACCATTATTGGACGCGATGAAACTCGACTCCGAATATTTCGATGCGATCCGCGTCAAGGGGAAGCGCAAGACCAAGGGCAAGGCGGAGCCACGCCGGGCCGAAGTCTGCGCGTGGGAAGGCTGTAACGAGCCGGGCTCCTACAAGGCGCCGATGGGCCGTGATCACGAAGGGCAGTACCTGCATTTCTGCGTCGATCACGTGCGCCAGTACAACAAGTCCTACAATTATTTCTCCGGTCTGAACGACAAGGACATCCAGCAGCACCTCAAGGATTCCATGACCGGCCACCGGCCGACATGGACCATGGGACACAATGGCACGGCCGCCGGCAACGGCGCCAAGGCGGCCAGCGCCGCGCGGGCCAAGCGCTGGAACAGCCGCATGCGCGACCCGTTCGACCTGTTCCCGGAGGAGGGCGGCGGGCGCCCGCAGCCGCGGCGCCCGAAGGTCCGGTCGCTGGAGCACAAGGCGTTCGAGACGCTGGACCTCACCGACGAGGCGAGTGGCGAAGCGATCCGCACGCGCTACAAACAACTCGTCAAGCAGTTGCATCCCGACGCCAATGGCGGCGACCGCGGCACCGAGGACAAGCTGCGCGAAGTGATCCAGGCCTACAAACTTTTGAAACAGTCAGGTTTTTGCTAAGCGCGAGGGGAACGCGCCGGCCACCTCGAAAACCAGCGTGCGCAAACGCCATGCGGCGATGATCGCGGAGCCCGTCGAGGCCCCGCCCTCTCGCCTGCAAACCGACAGTGATGACTTGGTCCCCGAGGCTCGCCGGAGAGCCGCCGGACCGTTGGAGGTAGTATGAGTGCAGCGGAACATCACGTGGCCCCCCTGCCCGATACCACGGTCTCGGTGCGTGACACCTTCGGGTTCGACAGCGACCTGACGGTCCCGGCCTTTTCCGCGTCCGACCCGCACGTTCCCGAGATCGACCCGGACTATCTGTTCGACAAGCCGACGACGCTGGCGATCCTCGCCGGCTTCGCCAAGAACCGGCGCGTCATGGTCTCGGGCTATCACGGCACCGGCAAGTCGACCCATATCGAGCAGGTCGCGGCCCGCCTCAACTGGCCCTGCGTGCGCGTCAATCTCGACAGCCATGTCAGCCGCATCGATCTCGTCGGCAAGGATGCCATCGTCGTGCGCGACGGCATGCAGGTCACCGAGTTCAAGGACGGCATCCTGCCCTGGGCCTACCAGAACAACGTCGCGCTGGTGTTCGACGAATACGACGCCGGTCGCCCGGACGTGATGTTCGTCATCCAGCGCGTGCTGGAATCCTCCGGCCGGCTGACCCTCCTCGACCAGAGCCGCGTCATCCGCCCGCATCCGGCCTTCCGCCTGTTCGCCACGGCCAACACCGTCGGCCTCGGCGACACGACCGGCCTCTATCACGGCACCCAGCAGATCAACCAGGCGCAGATGGACCGCTGGTCCATCGTCACGACGCTGAACTATCTGCCCCACGACCACGAGGTCGGGATCGTCGTGTCCAAGGCCAAGACCTACGCCACCAAGGAAGGCCGCGAGACCGTCTCCCAGATGGTCCGCGTCGCCGATCTCACCCGCTCGGCCTTCGTCAATGGCGACCTGTCGACGGTGATGAGCCCGCGCACGGTCATCACCTGGGCCGAGAATGCCGAGATCTTCGGCGATCTGGGCTTTGCCTTCCGGCTCACCTTCCTGAACAAGTGCGACGATCTGGAGCGCCCGCTCGTCGCCGAGTTCTACCAGCGCGCCTTTGGCGAGGAACTGCCGGAGAGCGCCGCCAACCTCGTTCTGGACTAGGCGGCCATGGCCAAGATCGGCGACAATACGCGTCCCGCGGACCGCAAGCCGGCCGATAGCGAGCCGTTCCGGCGCGCCGTCGCCGGCTGCCTGCGGGCGATCGCCGGCGATGCCGAGCTCGAGGTCACCTACGCCTCCGAGCGTCCGGGCCTCAGCGGCCAGCGCGCCCGCCTGCCCGACCTGCCCAAGCGCGTCTCGAAGACCGATCTCGGCGTCACCCGCGGCCTGTCGGACGCCATGGCGCTGCGCAAGGCGCGCCACGATTCGCGGCTGCATTCCAGCCTGTCGCCGGACGGCCGCAGCGCCCGCGCCGTCTACGACGCGGTCGAGCAGGCCCGCTGCGAGGCGATCGGCGCCAATGCCATGCGCGGCGTCGGCGACAATCTCGCGACGATGCTCGAGGACAAGTATTTCCGCTCCAACCTCGCCGACGTCACCGACCGCGCCGAGGCGCCGATCGAGGACGCGGTGGCGCTGATGGTGCGCGAGAAGCTGACCGGCCGCCCGATCCCGCCCAGCGCCGAGGCGCTGGTCGACGTGTGGCGCGACTTCATCGACGAGAAGGCCGGCGCGAAGTTCGACCGCCTCAGCGAGACCGTCGGCGACCAGCAGGCCTTTGCCCGGGCGATGCGCGACATGCTGGTCTCGCTGGAGATGGCCGAGAGCCTCGGCGACGAGGACGAGAGCGACGACACCGACAGCGAGGAAGAGCAGGGCGACAACCAGACCCGCGATTCCGACGAGGGCGGCTCCGAGAAGGAGAGCGGCACCGACGAGGCCGAGGCCCAGGAGAACGAGAGCGAAGGCGAGAACCAGGAGGCGGCCGAGGCCGAATCCTCCGAGGCGACCGCCGACGATCCCTCCGACGAGGACAGCCAGGACACCGAGACGCCGGGCGAGTCGCGCCGCCCCAACCAGTCGCAGCACGGCTTCAATCTCGACAGCGACTACAAGGTCTTCACCCAGGCCTTCGACGAGACCATCGGCGCCGAGGAACTGTGCGACGAGGCCGAGCTCGATCGGCTGCGCGCCTTTCTCGACAAGCAGCTCTCGACCCTGCAGGGCGTCGTCGGGCGGCTCGCCAACCGCCTGCAGCGCCGCCTGATGGCGCAGCAGAACCGCTCCTGGGACTTCGACCTGGAGGAAGGCTATCTCGATCCCGCCCGGCTCAGCCGGATGGTCATTGACCCGATGCAGCCGCTGTCCTTCAAGATGGAGCGCGACACCGATTTTCGCGACACGATCGTGACGCTGGTGATCGACAATTCCGGCTCCATGCGCGGTCGCCCGATCACCGTCGCCGCCACCTGCGCCGACATCCTGGCGCGCACGCTGGAGCGCTGCGGGGTCAAGGTCGAGGTGCTGGGCTTCACCACTCGCGCCTGGAAGGGCGGGCAGGCGCGCGAGGCCTGGCTGAAGGCCGGCAAGCCGCAGAAGCCCGGCCGCCTCAATGATCTGCGCCACATCATCTACAAATCCGCCGATTCGCCCTGGCGCCGCTCGCGGCGCAATCTCGGCCTGATGATGCGCGAGGGCCTGCTGAAGGAGAACATCGACGGCGAGGCGCTGATCTGGGCCCACAACCGGCTTCTCGCCCGGCCCGAGCAGCGCCGCATCCTGATGATGATCTCCGACGGCGCGCCGGTGGACGATTCGACGCTGTCGGTGAATCCCGGCAACTATCTCGAACGCCATCTGCGGGCGGTCATCGAGCAGATCGAGACCCGCTCGCCGGTCGAGCTGCTGGCCATCGGCATCGGCCACGACGTCACCCGCTACTACCGGCGCGCCGTGACCATCGTCGATGCCGAGGAACTGGCCGGCGCCATGACCGAGCAGCTCGCCGATCTCTTCGAGGACGAGAAGGCCGGCGGCCGGCGCGGGCAGCGGCGCCGCGCAGGCGGCGCCGGACGCTGATGGGCGGGCGCAGCCGGCGCTTCGGTGCCACGGCGCTCTGCGCCCTCCTCCTGGCCACCAGTGCCCCCGTCGCCGCAGGCAGCGGCCTCGACATCGCCGCCAGGCCCGTCGCGCAGTTCGACAAGAATTCCGACCGCATCCGCTTCGGCGCGCTCGACTTCGTCGGCGGCTTTTCCTTCTGGTCCAATGACAGCCTGCTGATGGGCCTCTCCGCCTTCCGGTTCCGCGACGGCGGCAGCCGCTTCCTCGCGGTCTCCGACACCGGCTACTGGCTGGGCGGGCGCATCGCGCGTGACGCCGACGGCCGTCCGGTCGGCATCGCCGAGGCGACGCTCGACCCGATCCTCGCCCCCAACGGCCAGCCCCATCGCCGCAAGGGCGATGCCGACGCCGAAGGGCTGGCGATCGACGGCGACAGGGTCGTCGTGTCCTTCGAGAGCGATCACCGCATCGCCGCCTTCACCGCCGCTGCGAGCATGGCGGCAAGCCGGCCGTCGCCGCTCGCCTTGCCGATCCCGCGGCGCGAATTGCGCAGCAACAAGGGGCTGGAGATGCTGGCGGCCGCACCGGCCTCCGGGCCGCTCGCCGGCGCACTGGTAACGGTGAGCGAGCATTCCATCGACCGCGCGGGCAACCTCTTCGCCGCCGTTCTCGACGGCCCGCGATCGGGCCTCTTCACGGTGCGCAAGGATACCGACTGGGAGGTCTCGGACGGCACGTTCCTCGCCGGCGGCGACCTCCTGCTCCTGGAGCGGCGCTATAATGGCTGGGTCGGCGGGCTGGGCATCCGGATCCGGCGGGTCGCGTCAAACGGCATCCGGCCCGGCGCCCTCGTCGACGGCCCGGTGATCGCGTCCTTCGATCTCGGCCAGGAGATCGACAACATGGAAGCGATCGACGCCTGGACCGACGACACCGGCGCGACCCGGCTGACGCTCATGTCGGACGACAACGGCTCGTATTTCCAGCGCAACATGGTGCTGGAATTCCGCCTCGCCGAAGACGAGGCGCGCACCCACTGAGGGGGTGTCAGATGCCGGCGGCCGCCACCGGCCGGGCCGGCATGAAATGCTGCATGATGATCCGGTAGGGCACCAGCGCGAAGACTGCGATGAACAGCTTCACCGTGAAGTCGCCGATCGCCCAGGACACCCAGCGCGGCGCCTCCACGGCCATCAGGCCGAGGAGCGGCGCCGGCTCCAGGGCGAAGCCGTCATTGGGGCCGAGGAACAGGAAGAACGGCGCGAAGGCGACGGTGAAGAAGGTGATCGTGTCGACCACCGAGCCCGACAGCGACGACGCCGCCGGCGCCCGCCACCAGCTCTCCTGGCGCAGGCGGTTGAACACCGCGATGTCGAGGAGCTGCGCGGCCAGGAACGCCCCGCCCGAGGCGATGGCGATTCGCAGCAGCCGCTCGGCGGCCGTCGCATATTCCAGGAAGCCGAGATCGTAGAGCACCGGCGGCACGACGATCGAGCAGGCGACCGCGGCGGCGAAGCCGATATAGACCACGCGCCGGGCGATGGCCGGGCCATAGCGACGGTTGGTCAGGTCGGTGACGAGAAACGCGAAGGCGTAGGTGAAGGCGCCGTAGGTCAGGATGTCGGCCAGCTGCAGCGAGCCGATCTGGGCGAAGACCGGGAACTGCACCGCGACGTTCGACGCGAGCACGATCGCCGTCATGGCGATGACGGGAAGCAGATAGATGCGCAGGAGCTGCATTTTTTTAACCTGGGTGATGGAACCAGTTTGTGCCGGACGCCCGAAGGCGACCGGCCCGGATATGTCGGATCTCAGGGGCGCTTGCGCGCCCCCGTCAGCACGGCCTGATCAGGCGGCTGCCGTCTCGGCGATCTTCTTGGCGATCTGGCGCTTCAGCAGGCGGGCGCGCTGCGACAGCTCGGCCGCATCGGCCTTCGCCAGGAACGCGTCGAGACCGCCGCGGTGCTCGACCGAACGCAGCGCATGCGCCGAGATGCGCAGACGATAGCGCTGGCCCATCGCGTCGGAGATCAGCGTGACCTGGCACAGATTCGGCAGAAACTTGCGACGCGTCCTGTTGTTCGCGTGGCTGACATTGTTGCCGGACTGGACAGCCTTGCCAGTGAGTTCGCAGGCGCGTGACATCGGATCACCTTTCAGATTAACGTAACGCCCGACCGAGACGCGCCACCGCAACAGGCGCGATCATCGACATCGGGTATGACCGGAAATTCGAACGGGTCTATAGTCCGGGCCGGACGATGCGTCAAGCCGCGCGACGCGGCGACCTGCCCGTCCGATCGCCACAAATTCGTACCGTTTGTCCCGTCTGCCCGAAAGCTGCCCGTTTCCCTTCGCCGCGAGAGGCCTTCGCCCCATGATCTTTAGACCGATTCTCGCCCTTGTCGCCGTCGCGGCAACGCTCGCCGCCGGCCTCGCTCCGGCCCGGGCCGAGCAGACGGTCACGACGCGCTACGGCGTCTCGATCATCGGCCTGCCGGTCGGCAAGGCGAGCTTCGACACCACCATCGACGGCAGCCGATTCTCGGTGAAGGGCACCCTGTCCTCGGCCGGGCTCGGCAGCCTCGTCTCCAACACGCGCGGCACCAGCCGGGTCGCCGGCAAGGTCACCAGCCGCGGCTTTGCGGCCGAGAGCTACGGCCTCGACTATACCAGCGACGCCAAGCGCTGGTCGAGCGACGTCGCCTTCAGCGGCGGCCGCGTGACCTCGGCCAGGGTCGGCCCGAAGCGCGCCAAGGCCAAGCCCGATTACGTGCCGGTGCAGCGCGCCCAGCTGCGCTCGGTGGTCGACCCCTTGAGCGGTCTGATGATCAAGACCGGCGATGCCGCCTCGGTGTGCCGCCGGACCCTGCCGCTCTATGACGGCTGGTCGCGCCTCGACCTGAAGCTGTCGCCGGCCGGCACCCGGCGCTTCGACATGCCCGGCTTTTCGGGCAATGCCGCGGTCTGCAAGCTGCGGATCGACCCGGTCAGCGGCTACGACAAATCCTCCAAGGGGCTGAAGTTCCTCAAGGGACAGACGCTGGAACTCTGGTTCGCGCCGATCGCCCGCGAGGACGTCTACGTGCCGGTCTATGCCCATATCCCCACCACGGTCGGCCCGCTGACACTCTCGGCCCTGTCGGTCTCGGTCGATTGATACGGGCCGGGCGCGGCCCCGCCGCGCCTCGCCGTTCCGCCAACAGCCGGATCGCCGGTCGGATTCGCGCCCGCGCCATTGACCCGCCACGCACGGGGCGAGCATAGATCGCCGCGGCAAGCGGGAGCGGGACATGGGCACGATACTGGGTTTTGCGGCGGTCCTGATGTGGGCCGTCCTGGCACTTCTGACGGCGCGCAGCGGCGCGGTCCCGCCGTTCCAGCTGGCGGCCATGACCTTCCCCATCGCCGCCGTGATCGGCGTCGTTGCCCTGAGGCTGCGCGGCGGCAGCCTCGCCGTCTTCCGCCAGCGGCCGGCCGTGTGGCTCCTCGGCGTCGGCGGCCTGTTCGGCTACCATGCGCTGTATTTCGCCGCCCTGCGCAACGCGCCGGCGGCCCAGGCCGGGCTGATCGCCTATCTCTGGCCGCTGCTGATCGTACTCGGCTCGGCCGCCCTGCCCGGCGAACGCCTGCGCTGGTTCCACATTGTCGGCGCCCTCTGCGGCCTTGCCGGCGCGGCGCTGATCGTCACCGGCGGCGGGGCGCTGGCCTTCTCCCCCGACTACGCGCTCGGCTACGGCCTTGCCGGCCTCTGCGCCCTCACATGGTCCAGCTACTCGCTGCTGTCGCGGCGCTTCGGCGACGTGCCGAGCGACGTGGTCACCGGCTTCTGCGCGGTCACGGCGGTGCTGTCGCTCCTCGCCCATCTCGCCTTCGAGACCACGGTCTGGCCGCAGACGGGCGGCGAGTGGATCGCGGTGCTGCTGCTCGGCCTGCTGCCGGTCGGCGGCGCCTTCTATGTCTGGGACTACGGGGTCAAGCACGGCGACATCCAGGTGATCGGCGCGGCGAGCTATGCCGCGCCGCTCCTGTCGACGCTGGTGCTGATCGCGGCGGGCGAGGCGGCGCTGTCGGGCACCATCGTCGTCTCGGCGATCCTGATCACGCTGGGGGCCTGCCTCGCCGCGCTGCCGCTGTTCCGGCGGCTGCTACGGCGCGGCGAAGCGGTGGCGCGCTAGCTCCCGGAGGCCTTGCGCGGCGTCGGCCGCCAGTTCTCCGGCGCCATCTCGAAGGAGGCGAAGTCGAAGCCCGGCGCCACGGTGCAGCCGACGAGGGTGTATTCGCCAAGGCTCGTCGCGGTCTGCCAGCAGCCGGCAGGCACGACGAATTGCGGCCGCTCGCCGGCCTCGACATCGGGGCCCAGCCGGTGCGCCGAGGCGTCGTGGCCGTTCTGCGAGATGGTGATCACCAGCGGCGCGCCGCCATACCAGTGCCAGACCTCGGCAGCATCAGTCACCCGGTGCCATTCCGAGGTCTCGCCGGCTTCCAAGAGATAGTAGATCGCCGTGGAGGCTGCCCGGCCGCCCTCCCCTTTGGCCTCGTCGCGGAAGGTCTCGCAATACCAGCCGCCCTCGGGATGCGGCTTCAGGTCGAGCGTGCGGACGAGGTGCAGCGCTTTCAGGCTCATCAGTAACCATCCCGCTTCTTGCGGATGGCCGCGAAGACCTCCGCCGGTTGTGCGTCTTCCATGCCCATGGCCGCCTTCAGCTCCGGGTCGTCGGCCCGCAGGAACGGATTGGTCTTCTTCTCGCGTCCGAGCGACACCGGCAGGGTCGGCTTGCCCTCGACCCGCAGATGCTCGACCTCCTTCACCCGCTCCTGCAGCGCCAGGTTCTGCGGATCGATATCGATGGCGCAGCGGGCGTTGGTGGCGGTGTATTCGTGGCCGCAATAGAGCATCGTGTCGTCCGGCAGGGCGCGCAGCCGCTGCAGCGAGTCCCACATCATCGCCGCATCGCCCTCGAACAGGCGGCCACAGCCGAGCGAGAACAGCGCATCGGCGGCAAACAGCGCCTTGGCGTCGGGGATGTAGTAGGAGACCTCGCCCAGCGTGTGGCCCGGCGTGTCGATCGCCTCGACGCGGATGCCGCCGACATCGAGCGTGTCGCCGCCCGAGGCCGTACGGTCGATGCCGGGAATGCGGTCGCGCTCCTTGGCCGGGCCGATGATCTCGACCTGGAAGCGCGCCTTCAGCGCCTGATTCGCCTCGACATGGTCGCCGTGATGATGGGTCGTCAGGATGTGGGTCAGCGTCCAGCCGGCCGCCTCCAGCGCATCGAGGATCGGCTGTTCCTCCGGCGCGTCGATGGCGATCGTGGTGCCGGTGTCCCCGTCGTGCACCAGCACGCCGAAATTGTCGCTCCGGCAGCCGAACTGGCGGATCTCGATCGAAGCCATAAGCACTCGTCCCCCTCTGATTGATGCTGCCCTGCGAGTTAGGGCAGCATGGCGCGATGTCAGCCGCCATCCGGCGTCGTCCCACGCGCCGATCACGCGACGGGAGTTTCGAGCCAGCTTGCAATCGTTCTATGTAAGGATCGCGAGATCGCTGGCGGGACGGGCGCCGAACCGGAGAGCACACACTGACGACCAATGCCGACATCGTCGACCTGCGCGACTTCTACGCCTCGCCCCTGGGCGCGGCGGCCGCGCGGGCCGTCTCGCTGGCGCTGACGCCCCTGTGGCGGCCGATCTCGCAGGAGCGGCTGGTCGGCCTCGGCTATGCGGTGCCCTATATCGACCGCTTCGCAGCCGATGCAGAGCGGGCGCTGGCCTTCATGCCGGGCGCCCAGGGCGCGCAGGTCTGGCCGGCCGGCGCCGCGTCGCTGACCGCGCTGATCGGCATCGAGGACCTGCCGCTGGGCGATGCCTCGGTCGACCGCGTCCTCATCGTCCATGCCCTGGAATTCGCCGAGAGCCCGGAGGCGATGCTGGCCGAGGCCTGGCGGGTGCTGGCGCCGGGTGGGCGCATCGTCATCGTCGCCCCCCACCGCCGCGGCATCTGGGCGCGCTTCGAGCACACGCCCTTCGGCTCGGGCCGGCCGTGGTCGCGCGGCCAGCTGACCCGCCTTTTGCGCGCCACCATGTTCACGCCCACCGCCTGGTCGCAGGCGCTGCTCTTCCCGCCCTTCCAGCGGCGGTCCATGCTGGGCTTCGCCACGCCGCTGGAACGGATCGGCCGCGATCTGTGGCCGGTCTTTGCCGGCGCGGTGATCATCGAGGCGACGAAGCAGCTGTATCGCGGCGTGCCGGTGACCTCGATGGCGAGAGAACGCCGCCGGGCGATCAAGCCGGTGCTGGTGCCGGCCGGCGCCAGCGCGGGCGCCCGGCTGTTCCGCTAGCCGCCACGTCGCCCGCTCTCAGGCCTGCGCCGTCACGCGCCGTGGCGCGTCCGGCGCGTTGGCTGCCTGCCACGCCCCCGGCGCCATCCCGGTCACCCGCAGGAACTCGCGGTTGAAGTTCGACTTGGTGTTGAAGCCGCTGTCCAGCATGGCAACTGTCACGCTTTCGCCGGCCGTCAGGCGCGCGCAGGCATGGCGGATGCGGAAGCCGTTGACGTAGCGCGAGACGTTCTCGCCGGTGGTCCGGTTGATCGCCGTCGACAACCGCTTCGCCGGCACCAGCAGCCGCCGCGACAGGCGCTCGAGAGTGAGATCGGCGTCGAGATAGAGCGCCCCCTCGGCGACCAGCGCGTCGAGCCGCGCCATGATCTCGGCATCCTGCCGGACATCCTCCGAGGTCGGCCCGGCCGCCGGCTTCTCCTCCGCCGCTGCCGCTGCATCGCCGCCCGCAAGGCTCTGCGACAGGCACAGGGCGCCGACGAGGCCGAGCGAGAGCGAGGAGAACAGGCTGATGATCAGCGGCTGCGTCCATCCGGCGCCCGAGAATTGCAGCACCCCGATCAGCCCGTCGCTGACGGCCGACAGGATCAGCGCCAGCGCGATGACGCTCCACACGCGGCCCGGCCGGTCGGCCGTCTCCAGCCGGGTCAGCGGCAGGCTGTCGGCGCCGGCCCGCACCGCGACGAGGATCGCTGCGCCATAGGCCAGGAAGAGCCCCGGCACGACCAGATCGAGCAGGACGGGCGCGAAGGCGACGCAGAAAGCGGTGAAGACCGGCCCGGCCAGATGCGGCAGCGCGCGCCCCGGATCGAAGCGCCGCACCGCCGTCGCCTGGAAGGTGGCGAAGGCCAGCGGCGGAATGATCGTCGCGGTCACCGGCTGGACGAGGCGCAGACCCGTCAGCCCGTAATATTGCGCCAGCGAGATCACCACGCCCTGCAGCGCGCAGGCGGCCAAAAGCAGCAGGAACAGCCACGGCCGGTCCTTCTTCAGGGCGGCGTGCAGCAGCAGGAAGCCCAGGATCAGGGAGACGACCAGCGGGATCGGCAGAACGAGCATGGCGAAATGACCTCGGTTCACCGCGACCTAGACCAAAAACCGGTTCGGCTCGACCTGAAACCGGTTTTCGGACGCCGATCCGGGACGCGCCGGCCATGCAGAACGGGTCAGTCCAACCCGAAAGGATCACCCCATGTCCCGTTCGCTCATCGCCGCCGCATTCCTCGCCGGCCTCGTCGGTTCCGCCGTCGCCGAACCGCTGGCCGGTTACGACCGGCTGACCGTCGCGGCACCGCATCGCCCGGCGCCGCTCGCCGCCTCGCTCTGGTACCCGCTCGGCACCCCGACCTATCGCGGCATCGTCGGCGAGAACGCGGTGTTCGAGGGCACCGAAGCCTATGTCGGCGCCGCCATCGCCAAGGGGCGCTTCCCCCTCGTCCTCCTGTCGCACGGGTCGGGCGGCAACATGGACAATCTGTCCTGGCTGTCGGCGCAGCTCGCCGCCCGCGGCGCCATGGTGCTGGCGGTCAACCATCCCGGCAGCACCACCGGCGATTCCTCGCCGCGCCGGTCGATCCTTCTGAGCGAACGCGCCGCCGATCTGACGGCCGCGCTCGACGCCATCCTCGCCGATCCGGCCTTCGCACCGCATGTCGACGCGGCGCGTATCGCCTCGCTGGGCTTTTCCCTCGGCGGCGCGACGGCGCTGAACCTTGCCGGCGCGCGGCTCGATCGCCAGGCCTATCGCGACTATTGCGCCCGGCTCGGCGACCGCGCGGCCGATTGCGTGTTCTTCGCCAAGGGCGGGGTGGATCTCGCCGCCCTGCCCGACGACTGGGAGCGCGACATGCGCGACGCGCGGATCGCCGCGGCGGTCGCCATCGATCCGGGCATGAGCTACGCGATCACGCCGGACAGCATCGCCGCGATGGCTCTGCCGGTGCTGCTGGTCAATCTCGGCGACGAGACCCGCTGGCCGGCCATCGACGTCAGCGCCGCGGGCAGCGATCTCGTCGCCCGCCTGCCCGACGCCAGCTATGCGGCGGTCGCACCGGGCAACCACTTCACCTTCCTCGCCGAATGCAAGCCGGAAGCGCCGGCCCTGCTCATCGCCGAGGGTGAGGATCCGATCTGCGACGAACCCGCCGGCACCGACCGGGCCCGCGCCCATGCCGAGATCGCCGCCCTCATCGCGGCCTTCCTCGGCCTCGACGCCGACGCACCGCCGGCCATCACGAACTGAAGTAGCCTTCACGAGGACACCGGAACCGGGACCGCGCCCCGGTTCCGGCCATCGCGGCGATGCCGCTCAGCCGGCCGGCCGGATCATGTCGCGCAGCGGCTCCGCCGGCCCCATGCGATGGGCAAGCCAAGCGAGGAGTGCGGCGACGGCGACGGCGGGGACGAGGCTGACCGCCTCGAAGGCAGCATGCGCCAGGGCGCCGAGCGTGGCGCCCGCCAGGAGGCCTGTCCACAGCAGGAGATACGGCACCCAGCCGAAGCGTTTGCCGCCGAGGCAGGCATTGGCGATGTGCTGGCCCAGCTTGACCAGCGTGCCGGTCATGTAGCTGACGCCGATGCTGACCTCGCCATTGCGCTGGAAGACGCAGTTCACTGTGCCCATCGCCGCCGCCAGCGTCAGCGACGCGTAAGGCCGCCCGACGGTCGCGTCGAGACCGGCGGCCACCGCCAGCAGCACCGCCACCTGGATCAGCACGGCGGCCTTGCGGGCCGTCCCCGCCACATGCGCCGTCAGCGAGCCGGCGACCACGCCGCCGACAAAGGCCGCGACGATCGCCAGGGCCAGCCCGGCAATGCCGGAGAGCTCGGCGAGCCCCACCGCCAGGCGGGTCGAATTGCCGCTCATGAAGGAGACGAACAGGCCGCCGAGCTTCAGAAAGCCGATCGCGTCGACATAGCCGGCGAGCGCCGCAAGGCAGGCGGCCAGGAACCAGCGGCGCGAATCGTAACGGGTCATGCGCCTGCCTGTCCCCGCCTCACCATCGACCGGCCCCCATCCTCACCCTAGCGCTTCAGGACGAACACCGCCTGCTGGCCGAACAGGTTCCAGAACGCCCAGGGCAGCTTCATGCCGATGCGCTGGCCGGTGGAGTTCAGCGCCATGGCCGTCTCCACCGTCGCGCCGACCTCCTCGGCCAGGGCGACGAAGTCGCGGATGGTGCAGAAATGGATGTTGGAGGTGTCGTACCAGGCCTGGTGCAGATTGCGGGTCACCGGCATGCGGCCGCGCAGCGCCACCCAGTAGCGGATCGACCAGTGGCCGAAATTCGGGAAGGAGACGATCGCCCGGTTGCCGATGCGCAGAAGCTCCGACAGGACCAGCTTGGGATTGCGCGTCGCCTGGATGGTCTGGGACAGGATGACATAGTCGAAGGCGTCGTCCGGATAGTGGACGAGATCGCGGTCGGCGTCGCCCTGGATCACCGACAGGCCGCGCGCGACGCATTCGTTGACGCCGGGCTGGCTCAGCTCCATGCCGCGGCCGTCCACCTGCCGGCGCTGCTCCAGGAGCGCCAGCAGCGCGCCGTCGCCGCAGCCGATGTCGAGCACCCGGCTGCCCGGCGTGACGAGGTCGGCGATGATCTCGAGGTCGACGCGCGTCGCCGCGTCCTTCGACACGCTCTCGCTGGTCGGCAGGGGTGCGTCGGCAAGCGCCATGGTCAAAGTCCCCGCGCCGTTGCGGCCGACGACACGAAGCCGTCGATCGCCGCGAAGAATTCCGGCTCGTCCAGGAGGAAGGCGTCGTGGCCGCGATCGGTGTCGATCTCGACGAAGGAGACCGAGGCGGCGGCGGCGTTCAGGGCATGCACCACGGCGCGGTTCTCCTCGGTCGGAAACAGCCAGTCGGACGAGAAGGAGACCATGCAGAACCTTGTCTTCGACCCGCGGAAGGCGTTGGCCAGCCGGCCCTCATAGTCCCCGGCGATGTCGAAATAATCCATGGCGCGGGTCATGTAGAGATAGGAATTGGCGTCGAAGCGGTCGACGAAGGTCATGCCCTGGTGGCGCAGATAGCTTTCGATCTGGAAGTCGGCGTCGAAGCCGAACCCGAGCTGGTCGCGGTCCTGCAGGTTGCGGCCGAATTTCCGCTGCAGGGCCATCTCCGACAGATAGGTGACATGGGCGGTCATGCGGGCCACGGCGAGCCCCTTGTGGGGCCGCTTGCCGAACTCGAAATAGCGCCCGCCCTGCCAGTCCGGATCGGCCATCACCGCCTGCCGGCCGACCTCGTGGAAGGCGATGTTCTGCGAGGAATGGCGGGCCCCGGTGGCGATCGGCAGCGCGGCGAAGACCCGCTCGGGGTAGCTCACCGTCCATTGCAGCACCTGCATGCCGCCCATCGAGCCGCCGATGACGGCGAACAGCGTGTCGATGCCCAACCGCTTCACCAGCATCGCCTGCGCCCGCACCATGTCGCGGATGGTGATCACCGGCAGGCCGAGGCCGTAGGGCTTGCCCGTCGCCGGGTCGATCGAGGCCGGGCCGGTCGAGCCCATGCAGCCGCCGATCACGTTGGAGCAGATGACGAAGTATTTCGACGTGTCGATCGGCTTGCCCTCGCCGATGATCGAGGACCACCAGCCGGGCTTGCCGGTCACCGGCGAGCGGCTCGCCGGATAATGGTCGCCGGTCAAAGCGTGGCAGACGAGGATGGCGTTCGACTTGTCGGCGTTCAGCGTGCCGTAGGTGTTGTAGGCGATCTGGAAGGGCGACAGGTCGCGGCCGGCGTCCAGATGCAGCGGCTCGTCGGGGCCGAAACGGGCGACCGGGCTCGAGGGTTCGTTGGCCTCGCGGCTGCCGAGGGAATAGTCGAGCTGTTCGCGGGAAGGTTCGGCGCTCATGGGTCTTACCGGCTGCTTGATCGCTGGCGCGAAAGGGCGGGCTGTCCGGCACGTCTCGTGGCGCCGGCGCGTCGTTCGCTGCCACAGATACGCACTGGGAGGCGTCGCGGCAATCGCGGCGACGCGGCGACCGCCCCTGCCGGCACGCTGCCTGCCCGTCGCGGGATGACTTTGCCAAGTGCGCGGCGGCCCGATACAAGCCGGCAGATCGTGAAGAATGGCGCGCGAGGGGCGCCGGAGGGGAGTGCCAGACAGATGAACGGACCCGCCAAGGCCGACCCGTCGCGGCTTGCCGAACTGAGAGCCAAGATCGACGCCATCGACGAGTCCGTGCACCGGCTTCTGATGCAGCGTGCGACCGTCATCGACGAGCTGATCGAGGTGAAGGGCACGGCCCGCAACGGCGCCGCCTTCCGCCCCGGCCGCGAGGCCGAGATGATGCGCCGGCTGGCCGGCCGCCACCAGGGCCATCTGCCGCTGACCGCCATCGAGCATCTGTGGCGCGAGATCATCTCCACCTTCACCGCCCTGCAGGCGCCGTTCGCCGTGCATGTCGCCGACGAGGGCGATCTGGTCGCGGCGGTCGAGACGGCGCGCTTCTATTTCGGCTTCTCCGTGCCGATGACCATCGACGGCTCCAGCCAGGACGTGATCGCGGCGATCGAGGACGGCGGCGACCGGCTGGGCATCGTGCCGATCGGTGCGGCCGGCCGGCCCTGGTGGCAGGGCTTCCGCTCGGCGCAGATCGTCGCACGACTGCCCTTCTTCGACGCGCCGGGCCGTCCCGCCGGCACGCCATGCCTCGTCGTCGCGCCGCCGCTGGCCGATCCGGTCCAGCCGGAAATCGCCTGTTACTGTGTCGACGGCCTGACCGGCATGGCGACGCCCGGCGACGGGGTGACGGTGATCGCCGAGGCGCCCTACGGCGCCGACCGCTTCAGCGCGCTGGTCGCCACCACCGGCGGCGAGGTAGCGGTGAAGGCGGCAATGGGCGACGGTCTCGACATCCGGCCGGTCGGGGGCTATGCGGCTCCTTTCCGGCTGCCGTCCTGACGACCATCGCGCCCACGCGCCCGGGCCGCCCGGGACGGCCGGACCGATCCCCGGATCGCGGCGCCTCCTGACGGGGCGTCCTCCGGGTCGTTGAATTGACGCGTCGGGCCCGCCGGAGCTGATCCGGCGCCAGGGGCCGACGCCGCAGCGAAAGAGTGCGGACGATGAGACCCGTTCCGACCAAGGGCGTCCTCGACATCGAGGCCTATGTCCCCGGCAAGAGCAAGGCGCCGGCCGGCGTGACGCTGCACAAGCTGTCGTCGAACGAGACGCCGCTCGGACCGCCGCCGGCGGCGCGCGAGGCGGCCGTGGCCGCGCTGACGCAGCTCGAGGTCTATCCCGACGGTCAGTCCTCCGCCCTCAAGGACGCCATCGCCGAGGTCCACGGTCTCGACGGTCGCCACATATTGTGCGGCAACGGTTCGGACGAGCTGCTCGGGCTTCTGTGCCAGTGCTATCTGGCGCCCGGCGACGAGGCGATCCACACCGAGCACGGCTTCCTGGTCTACCGCATCCAGATCCTGGCGCGCGGCGCGACGCCGGTCGCGGTCAAGGAAACCAACGCCACCGCCGATGTCGACGCGATCCTCGCCGCCGTCACCGAGAAGACGAAGCTGGTCTTCCTCGCCAATCCGAACAATCCGACCGGCACCTATCTGCCCTTCGACGAGGTGCGGCGGTTGCATGCCGGCCTGCCCGGCCACGTCATCCTCGTCCTCGACGCAGCCTATGCCGAATATGTCCGGCGCAATGATTACGGCGCCGGCATCGAGCTGGTCTCGTCTTCCGAAAACGTCGTGATGACCCGCACCTTCTCCAAGATCTACGGCCTTGCGGGTCTGCGGATCGGCTGGATGTACGGGCCGGAGGCGATCGTCGATGCGCTGGACCGGGTGCGCGGACCGTTCAACCTCAACGCTGCCGCTATCGCCGCGGGCGCCGCCGCCATCCGCGAGCGCGCCTTCGTCGAGAGCGCCGTCGACCACAATGCCCGCTGGCTGGAATGGACGACCGGCGCGCTGGAAGGTCTCGGTCTCACCGTGACCCCGAGCGTCGGCAATTTCGTTCTCGTCCATTTCCCCGACGCGCCGGGCCGCACCGCTGCCGATGCCGATGCCTTCCTGACGTCGAAGGGCTTCATCCTGCGCCGCGTTGCCGGTTACGGCTTCCCGAATGCGCTGCGCATGACCATCGGCACGGAAGAGGCCAATCGCGGCGCCGTCGCCGCCCTTGCCGATTTCCTCGGCCGGGGGCAGCCATGAGCGAGCCGCTGTTTCAGCGCGTCGCGCTGATCGGTATCGGCCTGATCGGCTCGTCGCTGGCGCACAATATCCGCGTCCGCAAGCTGGCCGCCCATGTCGCGATCACCACCCGCCGCGCCGCGACGCTCACGCGGGCCGAGGAACTGGGGCTGGGCGACAGCTACCATCTCGACGCCTCGGACGCGGTCCGGGACGCCGATCTCGTCATCCTGTGCGTGCCCGTCGGCTCCTGCGGCGCGGTCACCAAGGAGATCGCCGGCGCGCTGAAGCCCGGCGCGATCGTCAGCGATGTCGGCTCGGTGAAGGGCGCCATCGTCCAGCAGATGCAGCCGCATCTGCCAGGCCATGTGCATTTCGTTCCGGCCCATCCCATTGCCGGTACCGAGCAGTCGGGACCGGATGCCGGTTTCCTCGAACTGTTCGACAATCGCTGGTGCATCCTCACCCCGGTCGAGGGCACCGACGCGGACGCCGTCGCCAGGCTGCGCGCCTTCTGGGAGGCCTGCGGCTCGGACGTCGAGATCATGACGCCGGAGCACCACGATCTGGTGCTGGCGATCGTCAGCCACGTGCCGCATCTCATCGCCTACAACATCGTCGGCACCGCTGCCGATCTGGAGACGGTGACCCAGTCGGAAGTGGTGAAGTTCTCGGCCTCGGGCTTTCGCGACTTCACCCGCATCGCCGCCTCCGACCCGACCATGTGGCGCGACGTCTTCCTGACCAATCGCGACGCGGTGCTGGAGATGCTGGCGCGGTTTTCCGAGGACCTTGCCTCCCTGCAGCGGGCGATCCGCTGGGGCGACGGCGAGACGCTGTTCGACCTCTTCACCCGCACCCGGGCGATCCGGCGCGGCGTCATCGAGGCCGGGCAGGACACCGCCAAGCCCGATTTCGGCCGCGACCATTCCCCGGCCCCCTCGGCGGCGCCCACCACCACGCCGAAGGACTGATCACCGCAGCGGCGGGATTCGGCCGAGCGGAACGACGCCGGCGGCGACATTGCCGTTGCGCACATTGAGGCCGATGACGCTGCGGCCGTTCTCGCTGCGCCCGGCAAAGGACAGCGCCGTGGCGATGGTCTGGGCCGGCGACGCCAGATCCGGCGCGGCCGCCGCGACCAGCGCCGCGATGCGCGCGGGGTCTTGCACGGCGAGCTCGAAATCGCCGCTCAACAGGCCGTCGACGCCCACCGAGAACTCGCCCGACAGCGCCATTTCCGCGTCGCCGAAATCGATCGACAGCATCCGCAGCGCGCCCTCGCGGCCGGCCATGAGCTCGCCCAGCGTCGCCCCGGCGGCCCGCCCGCCGAGCCAGTCCGCCGCGCCGCGGATCGTCAGGTCGAGACCGGCCGTCGCCGGAGGCACCTCGGACAATTGCGGCACCAGGCTGCGGGTGTCGCGGCTCGACAGGGCGACGTCGAGATCGCCGTCGCGGCGGCGCAGATGCGCCTCGACCTGCGCGGCCTCGGCCAGCGGCAGTCGGTCGGCGGCCGGCTGGGTCAGCGCCACCACCGGCGCCTCGATCGTCAGCGCGGCCCGGTCCAGCCCCTCGGTCCAGAAGGACGCGCTCGCCTGCGCCAGTTGCCAGCGCAGCTCCAGCGGCGGCGCGTCCGCCGTGTCGACGATCAGCGGCGCGTCGAGTTCGGCGACCACCCGGTTGGGCTGGTAGATCTGGGCGGCGGTGCGCAGCGCACCGGACGTTGCCCGCACACCGTCGCGCGGCGCGTCCAGCGTCACCGCGTCGCAGCGCAGGCCGAGGCGGAACGGATAGCCGAAGACCGCCTGGTTGGCGCAGTCGATCGCGGTGCCGCGCGCCCGGGCATCCTCGATCACCCGGGCGACACGCGTGTCCAGCTGGTTCGCCAGATAGTACCAGGCGCCCGACAGGCCCGCCGCCAGAAGCACGACGATCGCGATGATCCAGAGATAGGCGCGACCGGCTTTCCCGGGGCCGCCGCTTGACGTCGCCATGGCGTTATCCTTTGAGGGCCCGACCGATATCGCGGACGGGCGGGGCATTTCGAGGGCAATGGACGATTTGTGGGTATTTGGCTACGGCTCGCTGATCTGGCGGCCGGGCTTCGACTTCACCGAACGCCTGCAGGCGCGGCTCGGCGGCTATCACCGGGCCCTGTGCGTGCGCTCCCACGTCCATCGCGGCACGCCGGAAAAGCCGGGGCTGGTCTTCGGCCTCGACCGGGGCGGCTCCTGCGTCGGCATGGCGTTCCGCGTGCCGGCCGCCGAGCGGGACCCCACCATCGCCTATCTGCGCGAGCGCGAGCTGGTCACCCATGTCTATCGCGAGATGACCCTGCCGGTCCGCCTGACCGACGGCCGCAGCGTGCGGGCCCTGACCTATGTGGTCGATCGCGGCCACAGCCAGTATGCCGGCCGCGTCACCGTGGAGCATGCCGCCGCGGTGGTGCAGCGCTCGCACGGCCAGTCCGGCGCCAATGTCGACTATGTGACGAGCGCCCTCGACCACATCCACGAGATGGGGCTGCGGGATTCCTGGCTCGAACAGGTGGTCGCGCACCTCCACCGCTAGTCCCGCCACGCGCGCCTCAGACGTCGCGCGGGCCCTGCGACGCCGGCAGGTGGCCGTCGCTGGCATAGGCCTCAGCCATCAGGTCGGCGGACCGCGTCTCGATGGAATCGCGCAGATGCGACAGGAAATCGGAGCGGTTCAGCCCCGGTTCGATGATTGGCAGATAGTCGGCCCGGATCGTGCCGGGACGGCGCAGGAAGGCGTGGCGTGGCCAGTAGAGGCCGGAATTCAGCGCCACC
This sequence comes from Aurantimonas litoralis, assembly GCF_026153195.1. Classification (NCBI taxonomy): domain Bacteria; kingdom Pseudomonadati; phylum Pseudomonadota; class Alphaproteobacteria; order Hyphomicrobiales; family Aurantimonadaceae; genus Aurantimonas; species Aurantimonas litoralis. Next base: position 704,541 of record NZ_JAPFBM010000001.1, read on the forward strand.
GGCACGACCGGCACCCCGACATCCTCGTACAGCCGGAACACGCCCTGGCGATAATCGGCGATCGCGCCGGGCGCGGTGCGCGTGCCTTCCGGGAAGATGACGATCTGCCGGCCCTCGGCGACGGCCTTGCGGGCGCCCTCGATCATCGAGGCGACGGCGCCGCCGCGCTTGGCCCGGTCGACCGGGATCATGCCCATATGGCCGGCCAGCCAGCCGAACAGCGGAATGCGCATCAGCTCCTTCTTCAGGATGAAGGTCGGCCGGTCGAGATCGGGAATGATGGCGAAGACGTCCCAGAAGGACTGGTGCTTGGCGGCGATGATCGACGGGCCCGCCGGCACATGCTCGGTGCCGGTGATCTTCGAGCGCACGCCGCCCACATGCTCGAGCAGCCAGACGCTGGAGCGGGCCCAGTTCTTGACGACCCACCAGCCCGTCGCCTCCGAGCCGAAGAACATCAGCGGACCGAGCACGATCATCTGGACGATCAGATTGACGTAGAACAAGACGTTGAAGGCGAGCGAGCGGACGAAGATCATGGCTGGAAGCGCCTCCGGCATGGGTCGGCGCGGCAGGGACGGACAGGATGGCAGGCCGGCGACGTGCCGACGCCATACGACGTCGGGCGGCGAGAATCGAGGGGCTTAGCGGCGGCCGGCCTCAGGGATCGAGACCGGCGAGTTCGGTGGCGACGCTGTCGGTCTGGGCGACGCCGAAGACCAGCCGCACCCGGGCGGCGATCAGCTTGGCATATTCGGTCAAAAGCACGCGCAGCCCGGCGGTGTTGGGCATCAGCTCCGCCGACCACAGGTCGTCGCGGCGCACGGCATAGGGGGTCACGGAGCGCAGCTCGCCGATGCGGTCGAACTCGCGCAGCGAGCGCGGCATGTGATAGTCGCTGGTCACCAGGATGAGGTCGCGGAAGCCCTGCTCGCGCGCCCAGTTGCGGGCGATCTCGGCATTGCCCACCGTGTTCAGCGCGGCGTAGTCGAGATCGACGCAGCAGGCGAAGAGATCGCGGTCGGTGTCGGTCATGCGGGCCAGCGTCGCGGCGCTGGTGCCCGGATTGACGCCGCTGATCAGGAGCCGCCGGCCGCGCCCCTCCTTCAACAGGTCGATCGCCTGGTCGATGCGCAGCGCGCCGCCGGTCAAAACGACGATGCCGTCCGCCGCGCCGATCGGCGCCGGCTTGGCCAGGAGGCTCACCTCCTCGGCAAAGCGCACGAAGCCGCCGGCCAGATAGCCGCCCAGAAGCACGCCGACGAGGACCGCCGCAAGGCACAGCCGCCGCACGCCCTTCGGCATCCAGCGATGCGACCGGCGCACCGGTTTGTCGCCGGGCGCGTCGCCGCCGGGGCCGGGGCCGGAAGAATGGGGGTGGGCCGATGACGCTAGGATCATCGGATCATGTTCCTCTCGGAATGCGACATCGCTTTGTCCGTGTCCTCGTCCTGAGACGCAGTCTTTCCAGTCCAGGGTTAACCGGACCTTACCGCTCGACCGGCGAGATCATGTCGATCTCCGCGAGATGACGGACCACAGTAAGGCGAGATGTAAACGCCGTCAGCCCTCCTACGGTTGCAACCAGGGCGACGACGCCGACATAGCCGATCCAGCCGATCGAGAAGGACCCGAACAGGGCGCTGATCTGGTCGGCCTCGGGCGTCGCGGTGTTGCTGGCCGTCCAGAACCCCATCATCGCGAAGAGGACGAGCGCCGTCGCGCCGCCGATCACCGCGCCGACGAGGCCGAGCCGCAGGAAGTGCCGCTCGAACTCGCGGGCGATGAAGGACGAGCGGGCGCCGACGAAATGCAGCACCTCGATGATGTGGCGGTTGCCGGACATCGCCCCGCGGGTGGCGAAGACCACGGTCAGCGTCGTGGCCACCAGCACCAGCGTCAGGACGCCGACGCCGACCAGCACCGTCGCCCGCGCCATGGTCACCAGCCGCGACACCCAGGCACGGTGATCGTCGAGCTCGGAGGCCGGCACCTCGCTCTGGAGGCGCGCCACGAGGGCGACGAAGTCGGGCGGCGAATCCTGGTCGATGGAGATGATCACCAGCCGCGGCACCGGCAGGTCGTCGAGATTGAGCCCGTCGCCGAGCCAGGGCTCCAGCAGCCGACCGGTGGCCGCGTCGTCGAGAATGGTCGCGCCGGTGACCCCGGGCGTCGTCAGCGCGATGCGCCGCACGTCGGCCAGCGCCGCGGCCATGTCGACGCCGTCGTCGGGCAGCACCTGCACGGTGATCTCGCGGGAGATGTCGTTCTGCCACTGGGAGGCCGTGTCCGAGACCAGCGTCACCGCGCCGACGGTCAGGCTCGCCAGGAAGGTCATGATGGCGATGACCGTCATCAGCGCCCGGCCTGCGACATTGGCGCGCGGCACGATCGGCGCCGGCCTGTCCTCGCCGGTCCGGCCGACGAGCCGCAGCACGGTTTCGCGCAGGTCGATCCAGTGGTCGGCGAGATCAATCATAGATGTCGAGGCGTCCGTCCGAGAGGACCAGGCGGCGCGCGGCCACCTGCTCCATCAGGTCGAGATCGTGGGTGGCGATGACCACCGCGGTGCCGGTGCGGTTGAGCTCCATGAACAGGCGCAGCAGCCGGCGGGCGAGCGGCGGATCGACATTGCCGGTTGGCTCGTCGGCCAGGAGGATGTCCGGCTGGTCGATCAGCGCCCGGGCGATGGCGGCGCGCTGCTTCTCGCCGCCCGACAGCACCACCGGCGAGGCATGCAGCCGTTCGCCCAGCCCGACCCATTTGATCAGGTCGATCACGTCCTGCCGGTAGGAGGCCTCCTCGCGGCCGCGCACCCGCAGCGGCAGCGCGACGTTCTCGTAGGTCGACAGATGCTCCAGCAGGCGGAAATCCTGGAAGACGACGCCGATGCGCCGGCGGATCGACGGCAGGTCGGTGCGCGACAGGGTCGAGGCGTCACGGCCCAGAACCGTGATCAGGCCGCGGGTCGGCTTCAGCGCCAGGAACAGCATGCGCAGCAAGCTGGTCTTGCCGGCGCCGGACGGGCCGGTCAGGAACTGGAAGGACTGGCGCTTCACCTCGAAGGACAGATCGCGCAGCACCTCCGGCCCCATGTCGTATCGAAGCCCGACATTCTCGAACCGAATCACTGCGCAAAGCCCCTGTCTTGTCGCCCTCGATCGTCCAGATGCACCGGACTTGTGGTGAATGTTGGCCGTCCTAACCGGCGAGCGCCGCGACGGCCACCCCGACGCCGGATTCACGGTTTGTTAAGCATAAATCCTTACCGATTGCTGAACGCCGAAGCACAGAGGATGCGATGACCGAGTTTCGCACCAACGCTGACACGCGCCGGGCTCCCCGCCGCGTCATCACCATCGACGGCGAGGCCGAGATCGTCGGCCGCCAGTCGCTGCCGCGCCATGCCTCGACGCTCCGCCAGATCGCCCACGAGCCGACGGCAAGCGAGGCGATGCCCGCACCCGGCTCGCGGCCCTTCGGACGCCGGGCGAGCGGCCATGGCCATGGCAGCTTTCCCGACGCCGCCGCCGAGGAGCGCGACCTGCTGCGCCAGGCGTTCCTCTTGTCGCGCCATGCCTCCCGGCCCGCACAGGACGCCCCGGCCCGCTCGTCGCTTGCCGCGCGCGCCCGGCGGCTCAGCCCCGGCCGTGCCGTCCTCGTCGTCGGCGGCTTCCTGGTCGGCCTTCTCGCGGCACCGGTCCTCCTCCTGTCGATGCCCGATTCGCCGGTCGCCGCGCCCTATGCGGTCACCAGTGCCTCGGGCCTCGTCCTGCGCAATGTCGATGCCAGTGTCGTGCCGCGCGGCAGCGGCGCCGTCCTGTCGGTCGCCGGCGTCATCGCCAACGACACCGCCGGCCCGCTGACCGTCCCGACGCTCCGCATCGCGCTGACCGATGCCGGCGGCATCACCCGCAGCAAGCCGCTGAACGCGCAGATTTCCGCCCTGCCGGCGGGACAATCGGTGCGATTCCTCTCGGCACTGGCGGTCGCGGATGATACAGCGGGCGACATCAGGGTCGAATTCGAAGACACAGGAGCGGCTGACCGGTGATTACCGTCCGCGGCAAACAGATCGAGCCGCTCTACAGCGTCGAGGAAATTGCGAAGACCGTCGACCGGGTCGCCGGCGAGATCGCCGCCGTGCCGGCCAAGGATCTACTCGTCATCTCGGTGCTGAAGGGCTCCTTCGTATTCGCCGCCGACCTGATCCGCGCCCTGCACCATGCCGGGCTCGCGCCCGAGGTGGAGTTCATCTCCCTGTCGAGCTACGGCGCCGGCACCGAACCCGGCGAGATCCGCGTCCTGCGCGACGTGGAGAGCGAGGTCGCCGGCCGCACGGTGCTGCTCATCGACGACATTCTGGAATCGGGCCGCACGGTGAAGTTCGCCCGCGACCTGATGCTGTCGCGCGGTGCGGCCGAGGTGCCGATCGCCGTCCTCCTCGACAAGCCGATGCGCCGCAAGGCGGATATCGAGGCCGATTATGTCGGCTTTTCCTGTCCCGACCAGTTCGTCGTCGGCTATGGCATGGATGTCGGCCACGCCTTTCGCGAACTGCCTTTCGTCGGCCGCGTCGTCGACTGACGACGCCCGTTCTCGCCTGCCGAACGACCGCCCGATCGGTCGCCGCCATCTGGCTGCGACGATCGAAAGCCTCGACACGCAAGCTTTGCGCAAGGATTGTGCCTTAGAAGCGCAATTTGGTGTTGCGTAGGCAGACGATGGGAGGCCCCTCTTGGCGAGGATTCTGATCGCGGAAGACGACGCCGGCGTTCGCCTCCTGGTTTCGCGGGCGCTCGGGCTGGAAGGTCACGAGGTGACCGTCGCCGAAGACGGCGAAATGGCGCTGGACGTCCTGGTCGAACGGGACGGCGCCTTCGATTTCGTCCTGTCCGACATCCGCATGCCCTGCCTCACCGGCATCGAGCTCGCCCACGAGATCGCCGCCTCCTGGCCGCATCTGCCGGTGCTTTTGATGACCGGCTATGCCGAGCAGATGGAAGCGGCCGAGGATCTGACCGCGATCATCGAGGGCGTCGTGGAAAAGCCGTTCTCGATCGCCGAACTGCGCCGCGAGGTCGCCCGCATCCTGGCCGAACGCGCAGCACAAAAGGGCGACACCGCCGACGCCCCCACCGCACCGCATATCCGCCGCTGCGCCTGACGCCGCCGCGAATACAGCCGGCCTCGACTGCCTGACATTCGATGAAGAATACCGCCGCGACGCTGAGGCGTCGCAGCGGCGATGTCGCCCGACGGCCGGTCCGCTTCAGGGCGTCTCGAGCAAGCGCTCCAGATAGTCGCGCTCCATCTGCGGCGACAGCGCGTCGCCGAGCCGGTTGCGGATCGCGTCGAGGATCTCGCGGGCCCGCTCGGTGTCGATCTCGTCCGGCACACCGACATCCTGTCCGAAATCGGGGCCCTGGGTCTGGCGCTGGCGGCCCAGCGGATCGCGGCCGGAGCGCTGCTGGGCGCCGTTGAAGCCCTGCCCCATCTGGCCGCCCTGTCCCTGCATGCCGGGCTGGCCCTGCCCCTGCTGCATGGCTTCCTGCATCTGCTGCATCATGTCCTGGGCGCCGCGGCGCATGGCTTCCATGGCGCGGCCCTGCTGGCCCACCGCCTCGCCGTCCTCGCCTTCGCCCAGCGCGCCCTCGGCCTTGCCCATCGCCTCGCCGGCCTCGCCGAAGCCTTCCGATGGCTCCATGCCCATGCCCTGCATCTGCTCCTGCAGCGCCTGCAGCTCTTCCTGAAGCTGGCCCTGCTGCTCCTGCAGCTGCTTCATCATCTCGCGCAGCTGTTCGGCCGTCAGCGGCTCGCCCTGTTCGCCCTGCTGGCCTTGCTGCCCCTGTTCGCCCTGTTGGCCCTGCTGCTGCTCGCGCTCGATCTGGCGGCGGCCGAGGTCAAAGGTCTCGTCCATCAGCTGCTGCTGGCGCTGGAGCAATTCGCCCATCTTGTTCATCTGCTGCTGCATGGCGTTCTGTTCGCCATTCTGCGGCTGGCCGGGGCGCATGGCCTGCAGATTGTCCATCATCTGCTGCAGTTCCGAGAGAAGCTGCTGGGCCGCTTCCTTGGAGCCGGACTTCGCCAGATCCTCGATGCGGTCCATCATCCGCTGCAGATCCTGCGGCCGCAGCTCCTGCATGTCGCCGGCCTGCATCTGGTCCTGGTTCATCGGCGGCTGGTTGCGCATCGCCTCGGCCAGCGCCTGCATGTATTCCTGCATCGCCTCGCGCAGTTCCTGCATCAGCTGGTCGATCTCGGCGTCCGACGCGCCGTTCTCCAGCGCCTCGGAGAGCTGCTCGCGGGCATCGCGCAGACGCCGTTCGGCGAGCGACAGATTGCCGTCCTCAATGCCCAGCGCGATCTCCCACATGAAGTCCACCGCCGAGACCAGCGCGGCGTCGTCATAGGCGGTGGCGATGCGGGTGCGCACGGCCTTCAGCGCCAGATAGGTCGCCGGGCTCTCGATGAATTCGTCGCCGCGCAGGGTCACCGCGTCGAGCATCTGGACGACGCGGGCCGTGCTGTCGGCGTCCAGCGCCAGGACGCGCCGTTGCTCGACCACGGCGCGGGCCAGCGGGTTGGAGAAGCGCCGCTCGGGCAGCGTCAGGGTCAGCGCCTCGGAGCGGCCCTCCTGCCCGGCATCGTCCACCGCGACGAGGGTCATCGCCACCTCGGCCCCGGCATAGGGGCTTTCGGTCAGGTCGGCGCTGGTGCGGCCCTCGGCCGTGCCCTTGGTGCGGCGCGGCAACGCCAGCCGGATCTCCGGCGGCGCGATCAGCGGCCGCGCATCGTCCGGCACGATGTCGTCGGTGACGGCGATCGCGGCATTGGCCTGCCGCACGCCGTAATCGTCGGTGACCTTGTAGGTGAGCTGCAGCGCGCCGTTGCGCGCGACGCCCGGCTCGCCCTCGAAGGCGATCTCCGGGTCGAGATCCGGCGTCACGTCGAAGCGCCAGCGGCCGAGGGTGGTGAAGGTGGTGGTCAGCGCCGCCTCGCCCGGCATGTCGAGCGCATAGGCATATTCGCGCGGACCGGCAGGGGCGTCGGCCTCGGTCTCGGCATCGCCGGTCGCAGCAGGGTCGGTAACCTCGCCCTCGTCATCCGTGACCGGCGCGATGGCGATCGGCTCGGCGCCGGCCGGCGTGAAGCTCAGTTCGGCGTTGGAGCCGTCGGAAATCCGCACCTCCAGCTCGCTGCCCTCGGGCACGGTGACGGGCGCCTCCGAGGCGCCAACATCGGTCAGGAAGATCGGCGCGCGGCCGGTATAGGCCGGCGGCGTGACCCAAGTGTCGACCCGCGCCGAGGCGACAACGTCGGCGGCGTCCGGCGCCAGCGCATCGACGACGCGGCCGCCGCCGGGTCCGAAGGAAAAGGCGAAGGCAGTGACCAGCAGCAGCGCCACCAGCGCGCGCAGGCCATAGGGGTCGATCCGTTCGGTGCGGGTGGCGGGCGCCCCGCCGCTGAGATCGCGCAGCCGCTCGGCCATGCGGCGCTGATGGGCGCGCCAGAGAGCAGCGGCAAACGGGTCGGCGCCGACGGCGCGCTGGTCCTGCGCCTGCAGCGGCTGGTGGTCCAGCCGGCTCGCCCCCTCGATGCGGGCATCCACTGCGGCAGCTGTCGGCAGCCGCAGGCCGCGGTTGCGCCACAGTGCCGCAAGGCCGAGCCCGGCAAGAATCGCGATTACCGCGACGCGGGCGAGGAAGGGCAGCGCGGCGAACAGGCCGAACCAGGCGAGGATCAGGAACACCGCAACGAGGCAGGCGAGCCCCAGCACCAGCGGCCAGGCGCGCTCGATCAGGAGCGCCGCCCAGGCCATGCGCCGCGTCGCCGCGACACGCCCGGACGCGGTCCAGTCGCTCTGCCGCTCGTGTCGCGCCATGGGGCCAGCCTCGTTCGTCGCAAGTTTCAGCGAGCGTAACAGTTTTTACGGCGAAGACGAGGCGAGTGACGCAGCTGTGAAGCGGCCAATGGCCTCAGTCGTCGCCGCCCAGCCAGGGGGGCAGACGGTCCAGCGCGATCATCTCGTCGATGGTCTGGCGCGGCCGGATGGCGTGGAAGGCGTCGCCCTTGACCAGCACCTCGGCGATCAGCGGCCGGGAATTGTAGGTGCCCGACTGCACCGCCCCGTAGGCACCGGCCGACGACAGGTAGACGAGGTCGCCGGCCTTCACCGCCGGAATGTCGCGGGCGCGGGCGAAATAGTCGCCGCTCTCGCAGACCGGGCCGACCACGTCGGCGACGAGGCGCGGCGCGTCCGGGTCGTCGAGCACCGGATGGATGTCGTGCCAGGCATCGTAGAGGGTCGGGCGGATCAGGTCGTTCATGCCGGCGTCGACGATGACGAAGGTCTTGCCCTCGGCTTCCTTCACATAGACCACCCGGGTGACCAGGATGCCGGCATTGGCGGCGATCAGCCGGCCCGGCTCGAACACCACCTTGCAGTCGAGGTCGCGGACATGGCGCTTGACGATCTCGGCATAGGCCGGCGGGGCCGGCGGCGGGGTGTTGGTGCGGCTGTAGGGCACGCCGAGGCCGCCGCCGAGATCGACATGGGCGATGTCGTGGCCGGCGCCGCGCAGCCGCCGCACCAGGCCCGCCAGCCGCTCGAAGGCCTGGTCGAAGGGCTCCAGCTCGACGATCTGGCTGCCGATATGCATGTCGATGCCCGACACCGCGATGCCCGGCAGGGCGCGGGCCCGGTCGTAGACGGCCTCGGCCCGCTCATAGGCGATGCCGAACTTGTCGGACTTCTTGCCGGTGGAGATCTTGGCGTGGGTGCGCGCGTCGACGTCGGGATTGATGCGGAACGAGACATGCGCCGTGCGTCCGGCCGCGACGGCCCGGGCGGAGATCATCTCGAGCTCCGGCTCCGATTCGATGTTGAAGCAGAAGATGCCCGAGGCGAGCGCCAGGTCGATCTCCGGCACGCTCTTGCCGACGCCGGAGAACATGATCTTCTCGGCCGGGATGCCGGCCCGCAGCGCCCGCAGCAATTCGCCGCCCGACACCACGTCGGCGCCGGCACCGAGCGCGGCCAGCGTCTTCAGCACCGCCTGGTTGGAATTCGCCTTCATGGCGTAGCAGACCAGCGCGTCGATATCGGCGAAGGCGTCGGCGAACACCGTGTAGTGGCGCGTCAGCGTCGCGGTCGAATAGCAATAGAAGGGCGTGCCCACGTCATGGGCGATCGTTTCGACGGAGACGTCCTCGGCATGCAGGACGCCGTCGCGGATTTCGAAATGGTTCATGGCAGGTCAGACGGCACTCGGAAGAGGGGCGGAAACGGCTCAGTTCAGCAGCGGATCGAGGATGAAGCCGCCGCTGGTGGCGCCCTTGTTGCGGCTCACCTCGGCCGGTCCGATGGCGGTGTCGTCCTGGATGCGCGAGACGCGCACGGCGCCCGCCGCCGAGCCCGCCGTGCCGAAGCCGCTGCTGGCGTTGTTGGCGGCGACCGCGTCGGCGCCGGCCGATGCCCCGGTCTGCCCGGAGGACGGCGCCACCGGATTGTTCTTGATGCCGCAGCCCGCCAGCATCGCCGTTGCGGCGACGAGCAGCAGCGGCAGATAGGTCCGGCTCGATCGAATGGTCATGTCTCGTCACCCCTCGCCGCGTCCCGGCGTCAGCTTCCCCGTCAGCGGTCATAGCGATTTCCCGGCGGAAAATCACCACCGCCGCGATTGTCATCGCGCGTCGCTTGCCATCCGCTCGCGCCAATAGGCGACCTGCGCCCGCACATTGGCCGGCGCCGTACCGCCGAAGCTGGTGCGGCTGTTGACCGACGCATCGACGCCGAGCACCGAGAACACCGCCTCGCCGATCCGCGCATCCAGCTCCCGCAGGCTGTCAAGCGGCAGTTCCTCCAGCCCGACGCCGCGCGCTTCAGCGAGGGCGACTGCCCGGCCGGTGACGTGATGGGCCTCGCGGAACGGCATGCCGAGCTCGCGCACCAGCCAGTCGGCCAAATCCGTCGCGGTGGAGAAGCCGTGGCCGGCGGCCTGGCGCATCGCCTCGGTCTGGATGGTCATGTCGCGCACCATGCCGGTGGCCGCCGCCAGCGCCAGAGCCAGCGAATCGATGGCGTCGAAGACCTGTTCCTTGTCTTCCTGCATGTCCTTCGAATAGCTGAGCGGCAGGCCCTTCATCACGGTCAGCAGCGAGATCAGCGCGCCGTTGATGCGGCCCGGCTTGGCGCGCACCAGCTCGGCGGCGTCCGGGTTCTTCTTCTGCGGCATGATCGACGAGCCGGTGGAGAAGGCGTCGGACAGGCGCACGAAGCCGAATTGCGGCGTCGACCAGATGACGATCTCCTCGGCCAGCCGCGACAGATGCGTGCCGCAGATCGCCGCCACCGACAGGAATTCCAGCGCGAAATCGCGGTCGGACACCGAATCCAGCGAATTGCGGGTCGGCTCGCGAAAACCGAGAGCCTTGGCCGTCATGTGGCGGTCGATGTCGAAGCCGGTGCCGGCCAGAGCGGCGGCGCCCAGCGGGCATTCGTCCAGCCGGTTCACCGCATCGCGGCAACGCGACAGGTCGCGGGCCGCCATCTCCACATAGGCGAGGCAGTGATGGCCGAAGGTCACCGGCTGGGCGACCTGCAGATGGGTGAAGCCCGGCATCACCGTGTCGGCGTGTTCCTCGGCCTTGGCGAGCAGCGCCTCGATGAAGCCGGTGAGCGCCCGGTCGAGGGACAGGAACGCGGTCTTGACGTGCAGCCGGAAATCCAGCGCCACCTGGTCGTTGCGCGAGCGCGCCGTGTGCAGGCGGCCGGCGGCGGGGCCGATCAGTTCGGCCAGCCGCGCCTCAATGTTCATGTGAATGTCCTCGCGCTCTCGCGAGAAATTGAACCGGCCGGCCTGTATCTCGCCGCGGATCTCCTCCAGACCCGCAATGATACTCTCTGCGTCATCCGCCGTGATGATGCCCTGTTGCGCCAGCATGGCGGCATGGGCTTTCGAACCGGCGATATCCTCTTCATAAAGCCGGCGATCGAAATCGATCGACGCGTTGATTTCTTCCATGATCGCGTCGGGACCCGAGGCGAAGCGTCCGCCCCACATCGCGTTGGCGGCACCGGGGACGTTGTCGGGATTCTGGCTCATGGACACTCGAAAGGGCTCTTGACGACATGTCCGAAGCAAAACGATCGACTTCGAACGGGCGGCGGCTCGGTCTCATCGCCGCGGTCGCGCTGGTCTGCGGCATCGCGGCGGGTGGTGTCGTCCTATACGTGAGCGAGAGCGGGTCTGGCAACGAAACCGCCAGCGCCTGTCCGGCCGATGCGGCGATCACCGCGGCGGTGGACGCCGAGGCGCGCGGCGAGGTCGCCGCGGTGCAGGCGCTGGAAACGCCCTTCGACGTCTCGGCCATCGCCTTTTCGGACGGCGACGGCCAGCCCGTCACCCTCGCCGACTTCTCCGGCAGGACGCTGCTGGTCAATCTGTGGGCCACCTGGTGCGTGCCGTGCCGCCAGGAAATGCCGGCGCTGGACGAGCTGGAGCGCCAGGAAGGCGGCGACGACTTCGCCGTGGTGCCGATCAATGTCGACATGGGCGACATCGAGAAGCCGAAGACTTTCTACGCCGAGACCGATCTGACCGCCCTGCCCTTCTATCGCGACGAGACCATGGGCGTGTTCAACGATCTGAAGCGCGCCGGCGTCGCCTTCGGCCTGCCGATCTCCCTCGTCGTCGGCCCCGACGGCTGCGCCCGCGCCGCGATCAACGGTCCGGCCGAATGGGCCAGCCCCGACGCCGTCCGCCTCATCGAGGCGGTGAAGGCGAGCGGGACGTCGGCCTGATCGGCCCGACGTCCCTCCCGGCAATCATCGGCCAGTGCCTCAGCCGGCATAGCCCATCTGCGCCGGCTGCCGCTCCGGGGCCGCCCGGTCCAGCCGGACGGCGGTGAGTGCCACCGCCAGGGCCGCCAGCGGGAACAAAGCCGCGGTCCAGGTCACGTAGCCGAGGCCCGGACCGGAATCGATCACCAGGCCACCGGCAAAGGCGCCCACGGCATTGCCGAGATTGAAGGCGGCGATGTTGAAGGACGAGGCGAGGCTTTCGCCGGCGCCGTCCGCCTTGGAGAGCACCCACATCTGCAGCGGCGGCACGGTGGCGAAGGCCGCCGCCCCCAGAAGCGTCACGGCGACGAGCGCGGACACGGTCCCCTGCAGCGCCGGCCCCATGAGAACGAGCACCACGAAGAGCACGACGAGGCTGCCGATCATCGCGGGCACCAGTGCCTTGTCGGCCAGACGACCGCCGAGCAAATTGCCGGCCACCAGTCCGCCGCCGAACAGCAGCAGGATCGGCGAGATCGCCGCCTCGCCGAAGCCGGTGATGCCGGTCAGGAGCGGCGCGATATAGGTGAAGACCGCGAAGACGCCGGCATAGCCGAGCACCGTCGTCAGAAGACCGAGCAGCACGGGGCGACGGCCGAGCGCCTTGAGGTCGGCGCGCCAGTCGTCGGCGGCCTCCGGCTTGCCGTCCCGGGGCACGGCCCAGGCGATGACGGCCGCGGCGAGAATGCCGACGATCGCGACGGCCCAGAAGGTGGCGCGCCAGCCGGCCGCCTGCCCGAGCCAGGTGCCCAGCGGCACGCCGAGGATGTTGGCGACGGTCAGGCCGGTGAACATCAGCGCGATGGCCGAGGCGCGCTTGTCGGCGGGCACCAGCTTCGTGGCGACAACCGAGCCGACGCCGAAGAAGGTGCCGTGGGCGAAGGCGGTCAGCACCCGCGCGGCCATGAGCAGGCCATAGCTGGGCGCCAGCGCACAGGCGACATTGCCGGCGATGAAGATCGCCATCAGCGCCAGGAGCACGGTCTTGCGCGGCCAGCGGCTGGTCAGGATGGTCAGGAGCGGCGCGCCGACGACGACGCCGATGGCATAGCCGGAGATCAGGAAGCCGGCGGCACTGGTCGAGACGCCGAGATCGGCGCCGACATCGAGCAGCAGGCCCATGATGACGAATTCGGTGACCCCGATGCCGAAGGCACCGGCGGTCAACGCGTAGAGAGCAAGAGGCATGACGAAATCCCTGATGATGAACAGGGCCGTCAGATGACAGCTTGTGCTTTGATGAAGTAGACTGCCGCCAGGAACAACATTCAGGACTTCACGTCACAAATGCCGCGACCCGACGCCAATCGATTTGCCGAGATGGAGGTGTTCGCCACGGTGGTCGAGCGCGGCGGCTTCTCGGCGGCGGCACGGGTCTCCGGCATGTCGGCCTCGGCGGTCTCCAAGCTCGTCGCGCGCCTGGAAGCGCGGCTTGGCACGCGGCTCGTCCATCGCACCACCCGGCGTTTCCAGCTGACGCCGGAGGGCCAGGGCTTCTACGAGCGGGCCGTGGCGATCCTCGCCGATCTCTCCGACGCCGAACGGGCGGCCGGTGCCGGCGAACGGCCCGCCGGCCGCGTGCGGCTCAATTCCAGCGCCTCCTATATCAGCCATGTCCTGGCGCCGATCCTGCCGGATTTCCTCGCCCGCTATCCCGAGATCGGCCTCGACATCGTGCAGACCGATCAGGTCGTCGACCTCGTCGCCGAGCGCACCGACATCGCCATCCGCGCCGGCCCCATGCCGAGTTCCAACCTGATGGCGCGCAAGCTCGGCCAGACGCGCATGATGATCGTCGCCGCGCCCGGCTGGGTGGCCCGCCACGGCCTGCCGCGCACGATCGCGGAGCTGGAAGCGCACGAACGGCTGGGCTTCGGCTATGCGCGGGCGATGAAGGGCTGGCCGCTCAGGAGCGGCGCTGGCGAGGACGTCGCCCTGCCAACGCTCGGCCGCGTCCAGATCAATGACGGCGAAGGCCTGCGGCGCCTGGCGCTCGCCGGCGTCGGACCGGCACGGCTGGCAGCCTTCACCATCCGCGCCGACATCGCCGAAGGCCGGCTGGTGCCGCTCCTGGAGGACGCCAATCCGGGCGACGAGGAGGCGTTTCACGCCGTCTTCATCGGCCAGTCCGCCAGCCTCCCCGCCCGCGCCCGCGCCCTGCTCGACTTCCTCGCCGAACACGGACAGGTCAGCTGAGCGGTGAGCGCCCGGCGCGCGGAAACGGCCCGGCCGAATGGGCCGGGCCAACGCCATCCGCCTGATCGACGCGGTAAAGGCGAGCGATCGGCGTCTGTCCGGGCATTCGAGAGCGGAGGGACCATATGCGCCTAGCCAAGCAGCACATCGAGAAATTCGCTCATGTCTTTAACTAGAGTTCGAACGCCTTTTAACTCTATTATGGCCTTTGCTTGCAGCCCGATGGAGCCCCTTATGCAAAGCTACTATGTCTATGAGAACTGGACGAGGGATCGCGGTCGCATCCACAAAGCGGACTGCTCCTATTGCAATGATGGCAAGGGCTTCCACGCGGAGGATTCTGGCCGCAACGGGAGATGGCACGGACCTTATAATGATCGAGACAGCGCTTTTGCGTGCGCTGAAAGACTCGGGCGATCCGATATGCAGGCCTGCGGAACGTGCAGACCTTGATCCTTTGGGAACGGTCACGCTATCGCGATGGTGAGTGTTCGAGAGCCAGACACCGCTTACGGCGTACTGCCGAAACGGAAGATGCTACCGCGTCGGGACCGGCGTCTCGCCGCGATAGTCGTAGAAGCCGCGGCCGGCCTTGCGGCCAAGCCAGCCGGCCTCGACATATTTCACCAGTAGCGGACAGGGCCGGTATTTGGAATCCGCCAGCCCGTCATGCAGCACCTGCATGATCGACAGGCAGGTATCGAGGCCGATGAAATCGGCGAGCTGCAGCGGGCCCATCGGGTGGTTGGCGCCCAGCTTCATGGCGGTGTCGATGGATTCGACCGAGCCGACGCCCTCGTAGAGGACGTAGATCGCCTCGTTGATCATCGGCAGGAGGATGCGGTTGACGATGAAGGCCGGGAAATCCTCCGAGACGCTGATCGTCTTGTCGAGGGCGGTGACGTAGTGGCGCGCCGATTCGAAGGTCGCGTCCTCGGTGGCGATGCCGCGCACCAGCTCGACCAGCTTCATCACCGGCACCGGGTTCATGAAGTGGATGCCCATGAACCGCTCGGGCCGGTCGGTGGCCGAGGCGAGCCGGGTGATGGAGATCGACGAGGTGTTGGTGGCCAGAATCGCGCCGGGCGCCAGATGCGGGCAGATCTCGCGGTAGATCTTGCGCTTGACCGTCTCGTCCTCGGTCGCCGCCTCGATGACGAGATCGGCCGTGCCGAGCGCCGCCGTGTCGGTGGTGGTGACGATCCGCGCCATCGCCGCGTCGCGGTCGGCCTGGGTGATCTTCTGCGATGCGAGCTGGCGGTCGAGGGTGGCGGCGATCTTGTCGCGGCCGGCGCTCGTGCGGTCCTCGGCGATGTCGTAGAGCGTCACGCCGTAGCCGGCGAGGGCCGAGACATGGGCGATGCCGGAGCCCATCTGCCCCGCGCCGACGATGCCAACGTGCTTGATACTGTCCGCCATCGCGCCTTCGCTCACCTTCGATGTTGCGTCGCGAACCTAGCGGCGGCGCGCGGCTTCGTCAAAGCCGCGCGCCGGACGCTCAGAGCTTGTCCTTCAGCTCGGGCAGGATCTGGAACAGATCGCCGACGAGGCCGTAATCGGCGACCTGGAAGATCGGCGCCTCCTCGTCCTTGTTGATGGCGACGATGATCTTGGAATCCTTCATGCCGGCCAGGTGCTGGATGGCGCCGGAGATGCCGACGGCGATGTAGAGATCGGGCGCCACGACCTTGCCGGTCTGGCCGACCTGCCAGTCGTTCGGGGCGTAGCCGGCATCGACCGCCGCACGCGAGGCACCGATCGCCGCGCCCAGCTTGTCGGCGACGGGCAAGAGCACCTCGTCGAACTTCTCCTTGGAGCCCAGCGCGCGGCCGCCCGACAGGATGATCTTGGCGCTGGTCAGCTCCGGCCGCTCGCTGTGGGCGAGCTTTTCCTCGACAAAGGTCGACAGGCCCGGATCGCCGGCCGCGTCCACCGCCTCGACAGTTGCCGAACCGCCGGTGCCGGCGGCCTGGAAGCCCGAGGTGCGCACGGTGATCACCTTCTTGGCGTCGGTCGACTTCACCGTCTGGATGGCGTTGCCGGCATAGATCGGCCGCTGGAAGGTGTCGGCGCCCTCGACGACGACGACGTCGGAGATCTGCATCACGTCGAGCAGCGCGGCGATGCGCGGCGCGACGTTCTTGCCGGCGGTGGTGGCCGGCGCGACGATGGCGTCGTAGCCCGCGGCGAGCCTGACGACGAGGTCGGCCAGAGGCTCGGCAAGGCCGTGGGCATAGGCCTCGGCATCGGCATGCAGCACCTTGGCGACGCCTTCGAGCTGGCCGGCGGCCTCGGCGACGGCGGTCGAGCCCGAGCCGGCGACGAGCACATGCACGTCACCGCCCATCTGGGCGGCGGCGGTCAGCGCCTTGGCGGTCTGCTCGGACAGGGTCTGGTTGTCGTGTTCGGCGATGAGAAGCGTGGTCATGATCGCGGGTCTCCCTGGCATCCGGCGGTCGCCTGCGCGTCACGCGCGCGGCCGGCCGGCATCCAATCCTTCAAGGCGCGTGCTCAGAGCACGCCGGCTTCGTTCTTCAGCTTGTCGACCAGCACGTCGACGCTCTCGACCTTGATGCCGGCCTCGCGCTTGCCCGGCTCGGCGGTCTTCAGGATTTCCAGCCGCGGCGTGATGTCGACGCCGAAATCGTCCGGCGACTTCTCCTCGAGCGGCTTCTTCTTGGCCTTCATGATGTTCGGCAGCGAGGCGTAGCGCGGCTCGTTGAGACGCAGATCGGTGGTCACGATCGCCGGCATCTTGAGCGCCACGGTCTGCAGGCCGCCATCGACCTCGCGGGTCACCGTCGCCTTGCCGTCGGTCAGCTCGATCTTGTTGGCGAAGGTGCCCTGGCTCCAGCCGAGCAGCGCCGCCAGCATCTGGCCGGTCTGGTTGCAGTCGTCGTCGATCGCCTGCTTGCCGAGGATGACGAGGTCCGGGCTCTCGGCCTCGACGACGCCCTTGAGGATCTTGGCGACGGCCAGCGGCTCGGTCGGCTGGTCGGTCTTGACCAGGATGCCGCGGTCGGCGCCCATGGCCAGCGCCGTGCGGATCGTCTCCTGCGCCTGCTGCGGGCCGACGGACACCGCGACGATCTCCGTCACCGTGCCGGCTTCCTTCAGGCGGATCGCCTCCTCGACGGCGATCTCGTCGAAGGGGTTCATGCTCATCTTGACGTTGGCGAGGTCGACGCCCGTGCCGTCCGGCTTGACCCGGATCTTCACGTTGTAGTCGACGACGCGCTTGACTGCGACGAGAACCTTCATCGGTCGTGTCTCTCCCTTTTTGGGCGCCGAGCGCCCGAAAGCCTCATGTCCTGCCCGGCCCGGCGCCGCCCTCGCGATATCCGCGCAGACGACCGGAGCCGATTGGCCGCGAGCGATATCTGACTTTTACGTAATGGTCAAAATTTCGCGGTCTCGTAGCGGCCTTGTGCGGTTCCCGCGCCGATCTTGCAAGTGCCGGGTCACGATCGCCCGGTGTCGCCTGGCTCCAGCTCCACCGCCCGCGGCGTCTGGATCTGCCGGTCGAACAGCACCACGCCGCGCCGGCGCAGGACCAGCGTCAGCGCCGCCCCGGCCAGGATGCCGCCGGCATGGGCGGCATAGGACACGTCCTCGGCGCCCGACGCGAACAGCACGAACTGCAGGCCGATCCACACGATCAGCAGCAGCCAGGCCGGCAGGTTCAGCGGAATGCGCCCGAAGGCCAGCACCCAGACCCAGACCCTGGGATGCAGCATCAGATAGGCCGCCGCGACGCCCGACACCGCCCCGGACGCGCCGATCAGCGTCGCCTCCGAGCCGGGAAACATCAGCGCATGCAGCCCCGCCCCCGCCGCCGCGCAGGCGAGATAGAAGACGAGGAACTTCACATGGCCGAAGGCGTCCTCGACATTGTCGCCGAACACCCAGAGGAACAGCATGTTGCCGCCGATATGCCAGATGTCGAGATGCAGGAAGGAATAGGTCAGGAAGTTCAGCCAGCCCGGCACCGCCACATAGGCCGGCGGCAGCTCGGCATAGCCGTTCACCACCGCCGGGATGAAGCCGTAGGAGATCTCGAAGGCCGACAGGAACGCCCCGGTCTCGCCGCTCGCCTTGGCGAACAGATAGACCAGCGCGTTGGCCGCGATCAGCCCCACCGTCACATACTGGAAGCGGATATGACGCAGGCGGTTGGCGTCGTAGAAGGGGACGAACACGGCAGACCTTTCAGGCTCTTGGCCGGAGGCGTTTGGCCGGGGGCTTTTGGCCGGGGGGCTCCTGGCCGTGGACTTCTGCCCGGAGCTTCTGGCCCGGCTTTCCGCCGGGGGCTTTTGGCCAACGGCTTTCGACCGGAGGGCTCTAGGCCGGGCTCCCCGACCAAAGCGTGAGCCGAAACCTCCGCCCCCGCGCCTGTCTGCGACCCCATGTCACCGCCGGCGCCCGGCCAACCGCTCCACGCCAGCCCCCTCACCCGGAGACCCCGCCGGGCCGCGAACCGTCTCGGCCACGCGCGATCCGCGCCGGCGACCCCGACGCCTCAGCGGCTGGCGCCCGGCACCCACAGAACATCCGCCCTGCCGTCGTCATTGGCAATGCGGCCGGCGACGAACAGATGGTCGGACAGGCGGTTGACGTAGCGCAGCGCCACGTCGGCGACCGTCTCGCCGTCCTTCTTCGCAAGCGCGACCATCAGCCGCTCGGCCCGCCGCGCCACGGTGCGGGCATGGTGCAGATGGGTGGCGGCGGGCGAGCCGGCCGGCAGGACGAAGCTCTTCAGCGGCTCCAGCCGCGCATTCATGGCGTCGATCTCGCGCTCCAGCGCGACGACCTGCGAGGCGACGATCTTCAGCGGCTCGTAGGGCAAGGGCTCGCCGGTCTCCGGCGTCGCCAGTTCCGCGCCGAGATCGAACAATTCGTTCTGGATGCGCGCCAGCATGGCGTCGAGATCGCCCTCGGCATGCAGCCGCACCAGCCCGAGAATGGCGTTCAGCTCGTCGATCGTGCCGTAGGTCTCGACCCGCAGATCACTCTTCAACCGCCGCTCGCCACTGCCGAGCCCCGTCTCCCCGGCATCGCCGGTGCGCGTATAGATCTTGTTCAGCTTGACCATGATGTCTCCGGTTTGGCGACATCATAGGGGATGGGATGGCGGGGGACAGGGGGCGGTAGAATGTGAGGGATAGAGTGACGCGGCAGCGTAGCGCCAAGCATAATCGTTCGATGGCTGGGGCAGGGGTCCAGCGCCTAGTGCTTGGATCGCCTAAGACGAACATCCTTTGCCTATGGAGCCGCGCGCATATTCTCACCAAGGCGAAACGCTGAAGCTCAATAGTTGCCCGACTCGAGGAAGGAACCACAATATCTCAATGTGACAGATTTTATGAAGGGCAACCCGAAAAGGTGCATGCAGCGCTATAAGCGACGCTGAGGAAAGACACACCACTGCTCATAGCGGCATCGTTGATCAATGATGTCACAATTCAGGTTACGTAGTCACGGCCGCCACGTGGCAGTTTCAGTCGGCGGCGAATATCCTCGACCCGTCTCACGGCCTCGGTAGGCGTGTTGAAAACGACGCTCGCCGGAATGCGCAACACCGTATAGCCCTCTGCATGAATAACTTCATCTCGCGCGGCATCTCGGGCCATGGCATCTAGGATGTCGTGCCACATAGCCCCGTCAATTTCGACCACGAGCTTGTCGTCGACGAGAAAATCTCCCCGGAACTGTCTCCATGCCGTTCCGCGCCCGAAGCGCAATTGGCCGAGCCCGATTTGGGTCCGCAGTTGGATGCCGTCTCCTGCGATGCAACCGGGGCCGGCCGTCATCCGATATGAGGAAACCATGGCGTCGAAGAATGCCTCCTCCGCAGGGGACTCGCAGCTCAAGCGCATATCCTCGACGGCAATCGGTTCATTGAGGCGGGCCCTTGTTTCCGCTTCCTGCCGCTTGCGTTCCGGCTCATCACGGATTTCGGCGTAGACCGACCAAGCGATGAGTGCGCCTACAGCGAGAAGCGGCCAGAAGAACAGCCCAAAAAGCATGAGAACAGCGGCCAGAAGACCACGCTGGATATAGGTCATGAAACTACTTTCGATGCGTTGCGGGACCGGATGTCTACAGTGAGGCCGGCCATCCGGTCTGCGCCATTCTTGTCTGATTGGGCGACGTTTTTCTCGACGAACTCGACTAGCACTTCCACACCCGGGGACGTCCGTAAGCTCCGTCAGTCCCACACGGCCACGCGTGATATGGGCAGAAGGTGTCGCCAGATGACCTTGACGATCTCGTCTCGGCCGTCACGCGGCTTCGCTAGGTATGGTTACCACCAATCGGAAGTTGTCCTCCGTAATGCAAGAGCTATGCTCCTATTGGCATACTGGGGGAGATTCGCGTTGCCGAGAGTGTCAAAGATAGTGGAGTACCGCCGCGCACGCTGGCTGCAGGCGGGAATGAACCTAGAGCAACTGGCGCGTGAGGCTTGGGGCCAGTTTGCGACTCACCGGGAAAGAACGATTAGCCAACCACAGCGGCGCGCTATTTCTGGATTGCGATCCCACGACTTCGAAGGCATGGGGTTTGCGGTACACTGCGGACGATATGTCGACGGCCAAGCGGTTGGAACAATTCCGATGACACCCGCACCAGATGCTGATCTCGGCGAGCAGCCTCCGGGCGTTGACCAGAACTTCCTGAACTCTGACTTTATGGCGATTATCAAGGACAATCATGTAATCGCCTTGAACTGCGGTCGGAACGGGGCTGCACTCCGTCTATATTTTGCCCTGCTCTTTGAGCAGGCTGGTTTCGACGAGGCTACGCGCCAGTTTGAATTGATCCGGATTGCAAGCCCGAACCGGATCGCAATGATTGAACGGGTAGGCGTGAAGAAGGTCGACCTCAACATCGGCATTGCGGAAGCCACAGCGGTTGCACTCCTCGATGACGACGGTGATGGCGTCTGGAATACCTTTAAGCGCGGCGTAAGCGGAGTTATCTCTGCAATGACGGCTCATGACGCTGACCTCACACAATTGCGGACTGCTCAACAAGGAACTGTGAGCGTCTCCATCGACGTCGGAAAAGGAGACCTTCTTGCAGCAAGAGAAGGTCTAAACCATCTCGCTGAAGACATCGCGGAGGATGAAGAGGCGGACAGCTTCGTTATTTATCTAAGGGATGGAAAAACAACTATTCGACCCGACGAAGTTGCTGTTCGCAAGGCCATAAGGCTGAATGAGGTCGCGAATTCTGTGAGCGTTTCTGAAGCCTGGGATAAGATGGTGGAGTACCTCGGAGAGCTATTTGAAAATGGGCAAGTCGAGGCCTGAGGAGTCGAGCGGAGTGGAACCACGCATCGACTGGACAAGGATCATCAAGTTGACGATCGCTGTTGTCGTATCGTCCACTGTTGGCTATTGTTTCCAGCCGACAATTGCGCATAACACAAATGCAGTTAATACCGTTGTCACGATCTTTTCGATTCTAGCTGGATTTTTGATCGCCGTAATCACATTCATCACCGAGCCTACTCTCCGGCAGGCCACGAACTGGCAGGAGCTCCAGCTCATGAAAAAAACGATCGAGCGGAAATTGTTCCGACAGAAGGCTTTGTTTTTCCTTTACCTTGCAACGCTCGGCGTCGCGCTGGTGATGTTTCTAATGCCAACAGAAATGACAGTGACATTAAAGTGGCTTCAAGGCACGTTTCTTGCGCTTGCCACCTTTGTATTTTTGGCGTCCTTTACGCTGCCGGGGTCGCTGATGCGACTTCAAATGGAGCGCTACGAAGCTGCCTTGGAAGAAAGCAAGCCCAAGGTCTTGAAGCGGGCCAGAGACGCTTAGGAACTTCGCGTACTTAAGGCTCATGTAGCGTCTGCGCGTCGAAACGTGTCTTTCGTCCCCGTTCCAAACCCCTAATTTATCCCCACCCCTCGCCCCTCCCCCATACTGCCCTGACCGCCGGCCCGCGGAACGGGCGCGAATGATCACCGGGATCGTTCGGGGGCTGGCGGGCGGCGTCCGCGACGGGGCTTCTTCCGGAGGAGCCCCGGCCCGGACGGCCCTTCGCACCGCCGGACCGTCCCCCATTACGAGGGGGCTGCGGAACGGTCCGCTTGAGCGCCTCCGGGCGTGAAGAGCCGGCAGCCACGGATCGCCCTTGCGGGTCCCGTGCCGAAGGGTTGCTCAAGACGCCGCGCGGGATGCCGGAGGCGAACCGCATGACATTAAACCGTCGAGGGGTTCGCCTCCGGCGTCCCGTTGCCTGCTCCATCCCTTCGGCCCGTCCGGGCGCGAGGCCGCGGCCGCATGCGCGCGCGTCAGCAGCGGCCGGGGCGCGTGCGCCCGACCGGGGATTGCTGCCTGGCGATGGGGCGGAAGCGGCTAGCGGGCGAGCAGCAGCACGCCGACGATGAGGATCACGGCGACGCCCTGCAGCATGACGCGGGCGCGCATCAGCCGTTGCGAGCGATTGCCGTCGCCGCCCTTCATCATGTTGAACAGGCCGGCGACGAGGACGCCGGCCGTCGCGATCATGACGGCCAGGGCGATATAGGTGAGGAAGTCGGACATGCCGGCCCTTGTGGCGGTTCGGTTTGCGTGTGTGCGGGTCTCATATAGGCATGCCGCCCGCCGAGGCGAAGGGCGGCGGCCCCGGCGATCGGTCGCAGCCTCCGGGCCGGTTGGGCCGGGCCGGTTTGGCCGGGCGCCTCGGGCGCCTCAGGCGCTCTTGGAAATCGCCCGCGCCCGCCCGCCGCGCGTGGCGGCGGCGACGCCGACGCCGGCCAGCATCAGCCCGGCCAGCTGGATCGCCGTCAGCGTCTCGCCGAACAGGAGCCAGGCCGTCACCGCCGTGACGCCCGGCACCAGATACATCAGCGAGGCGACCGAGGAGACCGCGCCCTCGCGGATCAGGAAGAGCAGCAGGAACACCGCGCCGATCGACAGGACGATGGTCAGCCAGGCCAGCGCGAAGACCAGTTCGCCCGACCATGTGACGTCCATGGTCTCGACGGTCATGGCGAGGATCAGCGTCGGCACGAAGGCGCCGAGATATTGCAGGGCGGTGCCGGTGCGAAGGTCGACGCCGCCGACGAAGCGCTTTTGCCAGACCGAACCGACCGAGATGGCGATCGCCGACAGGAACACCGGGCCCAGCGTCAGGATGCCATAGGCGCCGTCGCCGTCGAGCTTAGGCAGGATCACCAGCGCGACGCCGAGAAGGCCGAGGCCGAGGCCCATGATGTGGCGCGGCCGGACCCGTTCGCCGAGGAAGCTGGCGGCCAGGATTGTCGTCAGGATCGGCTGCAGCCCGACGATCAGCGCCGCGATGCCGGCGTTCAGCCCATGGCGGACGGCGAAGAACACGCCGCCGAGATAGACGCCGTGGATCAGGCTGCCGGCGATCATCGCGTGCATGGCCGGCCAGCGGCCCGGCCAGGGCGCCCGCATGGCGATCACCAGCGTGCCCAGGATCGCCAACGCCAGCGC
Organism: Aurantimonas litoralis; assembly: GCF_026153195.1. Taxonomy (NCBI): domain Bacteria; kingdom Pseudomonadati; phylum Pseudomonadota; class Alphaproteobacteria; order Hyphomicrobiales; family Aurantimonadaceae; genus Aurantimonas; species Aurantimonas litoralis. The sequence goes on from NZ_JAPFBM010000001.1 coordinate 728,056, forward strand.
ATAGCGCAGGCTCAGAAAGGTGAAGGGCTCGGCATAGGGCATCGCATAGCGCGCGCCGATGAAGCCGGTCGACCACAGCAGGACGAAGACGACCGGAAAGAATGGAAGCAGCCTTTGCACGGGCGGGTCGGCCTTCTTGTCATGGGGATCGGCCACTGGTTAGCAGGGCCACGGTCGCGCCGAAAGGCGGAACCGTCAGGCGGGATGACGAAATCGGGCGACCTGTGGTGGCGCGCGGGGGTGGAAGCGGCGGGATGTCGCCGGCCGGCATCGCGGATCGGCTAGCCGGAGCGCCTGGCCGACGGGCCGACGTCATGGGCCGGCGGCGCAGCCGGCAGGCCCACCATGCGGCGAATGTCCTCGGCGCCGAGCCCGGCCTCGCGCAAGGCGCGGATCGCGGTGTCGCCGGCGCTTTTCGACAGCTTGCGGCCGTCGGGACCGAGGATCAGCTCGTGATGGTGGTAGCGCGGCACCGGCAGGCCGAGCAGCGCCTGCAAGAGCCGGTGGATGCTCGTCGCCGGAAACAGGTCGCGGCCGCGCACCACATGGGTCACGCCCTGCACCGCGTCGTCGACCACCACCGACAGATGGTAGCTCGTCGGCGTCTCCATGCGGCCGAGCACCACGTCGCCCCATTCCAGCGGCTTCGCCACGATTTCGCCGCCGCCCGCCTCGGGGGCCAAGCCGGTTTCCGCGAAGGTCAGCGTGCCCAGCGCGGCGACCGCCCTGGCCGTGTCCAGCCGCCAGGCAAAGCGCTCGCCGTCGCGCATTTTGCGCTCGCGCTGGCGGCTCGACAGGTCGCGATCGAGCGCCGGATAGAGCGGCGCCCCGTCCGGATCGCGCGGCCAGGGCGTGCCTTCGTCGTCTTCGTAGCGCTGGGCAAAGGCCCGGATCTCGCCCCGCGACATGAAGCCCGGATAGATCAGCTCGGCATCGGCCAGCGCTTCCAGCGCGGCGGCGTAGTCGGCGAAATGCTCCGACTGGCGGCGCGGCGGCGCGTCCCAGTCGACGCCGAGAAAGGCGAGGTCGTCTTCGATCTGGCGTTCATATTCGCGCGTGCAGCGGGCCTGGTCGATATCCTCGATGCGCAGCAGGAACTCACCGCCCGCTTCCCGCGCCATCCGGTGATTGACCAGCACCGAATAGGCATGGCCGAGATGCAGCTCGCCATTCGGGCTCGGGGCAAAACGGAACACGGCTGGCGCTGGCTGCATCGAATCGGCTTCCTCTCGTCTGGCGCGACTTCTACGGTCGCTTTTGGCAAGCACCATGACGGACGGGCGAGACCATGCGGCCGCAGGATGTGTCAGGCAAGGCAGGGATCATTTCCAGCGACGCCGATGTCGCGGCGGGGCTGGCCGCGCTGCTGCGCGCCGATCCGCGGCTCGGCGCCATTGCCGCGGCCGCCGGCCCCTTACCGCTGCGCCGCAATCCCGGCGGCCTGCCGGGCCTTGCCCGCATCATCGTCGCCCAGCAGGTCTCCCGCGCCAGCGCCGAGGCGATCTTCGCCCGGCTGGAGGGCGAATTCGACATCGGCGATCCGCAGGCTTTCCTGACGGCCGACGACGCGGCCTACCGCCGCGCCGGCCTGTCGCGGCCCAAGCAGCGGACGATGCGGGCCGTCGCGGAAGCGGTGCATGGCGGCGCCCTCGACTTCGCCCGGCTGGACACGGCGCCGGCCGCCGCCGCGATCGCCGAGCTGGTGGCGGTGAGCGGCATCGGCCCCTGGACGGCCGAATGCTACCTCCTCTTCTGCGCCGGCCACCCCGACATCTTCCCGTCGGGCGACCTCGCGCTGCAGGTCGCCCTCGCCGACGCCTTCGGACACGACATCCGCCCAAGCGCCCGGCAATCGGCCGAACTCGCCCGGCCCTGGGCGCCGTGGCGCTCGGTCGCAGCGCGGCTGTTCTGGGCCTATTACGCGGCGATCACCCGGCGCGAGGCGGCGCCCGCCAGCTGACGTAACGCGCTGCGGCATTTATCCACAGATCTTCCGTCGCGTCCGCCGGCAAGGGGCTGCAATGCCGGCCGATCGACGCCGCCGTCCCCTGCGTGACGAGGCTTCACAAACCCGACACGATGGCGCACGATACTCTCACCAGCTTGGTTTTTCTCGATGGGAGGTAGGAAGACTACCTGTGACGATCGCGGTTACTCAGGACTTATCCCCGACCCTCGTTCTGAACGCCGACTTCCGGCCGCTCAGCTATTATCCTCTGTCCCTCTGGTCCTGGCAGGACGCGGTGAAGGCGGTGTTTCTCGACCGGGTGACCATCCTCGCCGAATACGATCGTGCGGTGCACAGCCCGACCTATTCGATGCGCCTGCCCTCGGTCGTCTGTCTCAAGACCTACATCAAGCCGGCACGCTATCCGGCCTTCACCCGCTTCAACGTGTTCCTGCGCGACCGCTTCCAGTGCCAGTATTGCGGCTCGCCCCACGAGCTCACCTTCGACCACGTCATTCCGCGTTCGCGCGGCGGCCTGACCACCTGGGAAAACGTCGTTGCGGCCTGTTCGCCCTGTAATCTGAAAAAGGGCGGCCTGATGCCGAAAGCCGCCCGGATGTTCCCCCACCAGACACCCTTCCAGCCGAGCGTCCACGACCTGCACAACAATGGCCGGCTGTTCCCCCCGAACTTCCTGCACGAGAGCTGGCTCGACTATCTCTACTGGGATTCCGAACTCGATCCCGAATAGGCCGCTCGCCGGCGACTGCGCGCTGCCAAAGCACGGCCACCGCCCCGATCATTTGCGGCCATCCCGTCACGCGGTTTTGCGCGCGCGGTCGTGGACGGCTCTGGTCACCGCGCCCTAGATGATTGCCTGACGGGCAGCAGCCCATGGGGGACCGGCAAGGAATCGGAATGGACGCGACGGGACCAGATGACGGCGGCACAGCGTCGACCGACCTTGACTTCTACGAAGCCCTTCCCGTTTCCAGCAGCATTCTCGGCCTCGGCGATGCCAGTGCCTATCGCCCTCTCCCCGCAGACTGGGTCGTCGGCGTTGCCGATATCGTCCGCTCGACCGACGCCGTCAGTTCGGGCGGCTACAAGCGCGTGAATACGGTCGCCGCGGCGGTGATCGCGGCGGTGGCGAACGGTCTTCACGGCCGCGAATTTCCCTTCGTCTTCGGCGGCGACGGTGCCGGCTTCGCCCTGCCCGCCACACACGCCGAGATCGGCAGGGCCGCGCTCGCATCCGTCGCGGGCTGGGCGCAGAGCGCCTTCGGCCTGTCCTTGCGGGTGGCGATGGTGCCGGTCGCGACGATCCGCGGCAACGGCCACGACGTGCAGATCGCCCGCTTCGCCCCTTCGCCCGACGTGTCCTATGCGATGTTCGCCGGCGGTGGGCTCGCCTGGGCCGAGCGGCAGATGAAGGCCGGGGCATTCCGGATCGAACCGGAAGACGGGGCGACGGCCCGTCCGGACCTCGCCGGCCTGTCCTGCCGCTTTTCCGAGATTCCGGCGCGCCGGGACCTCATCCTCTCGGTGATCCTGTTGCCGAGACCGGAGGCGTCCTCCGACGCCTTCGCGGCTCTTGCCCGCGACGTCCTGCAGCTCGGCGTCGAAGAGGGGCACGACGGCAATCCCGTCCCGCCGGAAGGGCCGGAACTGCACTGGCCGCCGGCGGGGTTGCCCATCGAGGCGGAGGTGCGCAAGGCAATGACCGGGCTGCCGCTCTGGGCGTCCCGGCTCTCCGTCGGCATCCGCACGTTGCTGTCGCATCTCAGCTTCGTGACCGGCACGCGGGTCGGGGCCTTCGATCCGGTGCGCTATCGGTCGGAACTGGCGCGCAACAGCGACTTCCGCAAATTCGACGACGGTTTGCGCATGACCCTCGACTGCACCGCCGCGGTGGCGGACCGGATCGAGGCACGGCTGCGTGATGCCCGCGCGGCGGGGCTTGCGCGGACAGGAACGCATCGTCAGTCCGCAGCGCTGATGACCTGCTTCGTCCCCTCCGCAAGCCGCAGCGACCACGTCCATTTCGTCGACGGTGCGGCAGGCGGCTATGCAGCGGCGGCGGCAATGGCCGCGGCCGACATGGCAGGTTGCACCGCCGGCCCCATCAGATGAGCAGCGCCAGGACCAGCGGCAGGCTGGCGGCGGCCAGCAGGGTCTGCAACGTGACCAGCCCCGCCATCAGCGTCGCGTCGCCCTTCAGCTGGGTCGTCAGCACGTAGGACGTCGGCGCGGTCGGCAGAGCAAAGAAGATCACCAGCAGCGCGCCGTCGAGGGGCGGCAGCGCCATCAGCCGGGCGACGGCGAAGGCGAGCAGCGGCATGGCGATCAGTCGCGCCAGACTGTTGACGGTCAGGATCGTCGTCTCGGCCCGCGCGGCCTTCAACTTGAGGGCAGCCCCCACGCAGAGCAGACCGAGCGGGAGGCTGGCCGCGGCCAGAAGGCCGAGCAGTCGATCGAGACCGAAGGGCATGCCCAGCCCGAGCGCCGCCACGACCGCGCCGGCAAGGCAGGCGAGGATCAGCGGATTGCGGAGAACCGGCATGACCAGTTCGCGCGCGCTGGTATGGCGTTCGGAGGTCAGCGCAATCACCGAGAGGACGTTCACCGTCGGCACCATGACCGCGAGGAAGACGGCAGCACGGGCCAGACCGTCGGGACCATAGAGGCTCGCGACCATGGCGAGCCCGAGATAGGTATTGAACCGGGTAATGCCCTGGACGATCGGCCCGTAGCGCGCGGCGGGCCAGGCGAAGACCCGGCGCAAGGCGAGCATGACCAGCGACGCGGCGGCGAGCACCGCGAAGATCGCACCGGCCAGCTTGAGGATCGACGGATCGGCCAGCGGTGCGTTGGCGAGACTGGAAAACAGCAGCGCCGGAAACAGCACGAAGTAGTTGAGCTTCTCGGCAGCCGGCCAGAAGCCCTCGCCCGGAAAGCCGGAGCGGCGGAAGCCCAGTCCCGCCAGGATCAGGGCAAAGAGCGGCCACAGGGTGAGGAACAGCGTCGACATGCTTCGCTTTCAGGGGAGCGCCGGTCCGCCAGGCCCGGCGGATGCTTCAGGCGAAGCGATCGGCCTTGGCAACCGCGCTGCGCAGCGCAATGGCGGCAAACAGGGCTGAAGCGATGGCGTTCCAGCCGGCGAAGGACAGGCCGAGGAAGCGTCCCGCCGCTTCGTCGCAGGAGGGGGGCCGGATGGCGTCGATCGCCGACAGGAGGTCGCCGCCGCCGAGATCACCGCCGCCGACCTGCGCGCAGTCCGTCGGGCCGGGCCAGTAGCCCCATTCGACACCGGCATGGAAGACGCCGAGATACAGCGACACCAGCATGATCACGCCGATCGCCAGGAGAAGCAGCCGGGTCAGGAGCGCCGGTGCGCGGCCCGCAGCGGCCACGAAGGCGACCAGCGCCAGCGGGATCGCCACATAGTAGGGAATGCGCTGCTGCAGGCAGAGGGCACAGGGAATGTAGCCGCCGACATACTGGAACAGCAGCGCCGTACCGACCGTGATCGCGGTCCCGGCGAGGAGGAAGCCGGAAGCCAGCGTCTGTCGAAAGCCGGTCGGGCGCTGGAAGCGGTCAGTCAGTGCCATGCCATCATCCGTTACATCATATAGCGAACGGCGACGAAGCCGCCGAACAGGAGGATCATGAAGAGGGTGAAGAGCAGCCCGAGATTCTTCTCGATGAAGCCCTGGATCGGAGCGCCGAAGCGCTGCAACAGCCAGGCCACGAAGAAGAAACGGAGGCCGCGACCGACAATCGAGACGATTGTGAAGGTGACGAGGTTCAGCCCGGTGACGCCGGAGAAGATGGTCAGCACCTTGTAGGGAAACGGCGTCAGCGCGGCGAAGAGCACGGCCCAGCCGCCCCAGGCGTTGTAGCGGGCGCTGAGTTCGGCAAAGGCGTCGGCCTTGCCATAGATCTCCAGAATGGGCTGGCCGATCAGGTCGAAGAACAGGGCGCCGATGGCATAGCCGAGAAACGCGCCCAGCACCGACGCGACGGTACAGATGAGCCCGATCCGCACCCAGCTGCGTGGCCGGGCGATGACCATCGGAATCAGCAGCGCATCCGGCGGGATCGGGAAAACGGAGCTTTCGATGAAGGAGACCGCGGCCAGGCCGCGCTCGGCATGGCGGGTCGCGGCAAGCGACATGACCCAGTCATAGAGGCGGCGGAGCATGGCGGATGTCCGTGGAAGCAAAACGGGGGCTGGCCCTTTCGCCCGCATAGGACGATCGGCAGGCGAACGCAACGGACAGCGAAAGCCGATGCACGGGCCATTGACCCGAAGGGCGCCGCGGCTATAGTCCGCCAACGAACGGATCTGAACCGTTCGCCCCTGTGGCGGAATTGGTAGACGCGCGCGACTCAAAATCGCGTTCCGCAAGGAGTGCTGGTTCGATCCCGGCCAGGGGCACCAATGTTCCGGCACAGTCTCGGAACGCCATGACGACCACCGACACCCCCTACGATCTTTTGTATTCCGGGTTCCACTGGGACCTGCCGGCCAGGTTCAACATCGCCGAGGCCTGTGCCGATGCCTGGGCCCGCGATGCGCCGGATCGGATCTGCCTGATCGAGGATCGCCGTGCAGAGCCGGCGGCGACGATGAGTTATGGCGAGTTGGCGCAGCGCTCGGCGCGGCTGGCCGCAGCCTTCGCAGCGCGCGGCGTGACACGCGGTGACCGGGTGGCGATCGTCCTGCCGCAGAGCTTCGAGACGGTGATCGTCCATCTGGCCGTCTACCGCCTCGGCGCCATCGCCGTGCCGCTGGCGCTGCGTTTCGGACCCGAGGCGCTGGAGTTCCGGCTGCATGCCAGCAGCGCGAAGCTGGTGGTGATCGACACGAACGGCCTGCCGGTCCTGGAAGAGATCACCGGGGCCCTACCCGATCTCACCGACATCGTCACCGTCGGGGCGACCCGAGGCGACCTGCCCGAACTCGGCGATCTCGAACGCGCGACGGCGGGTGCGGTGCCGATCGCCGAGACCACGCCGGACGATCCGGCCATGATCATCTTCACCTCCGGCACCACCGGCTCCCCGAAGGGAGCCCTCCACGGTCACCGGGTGCTTCTCGGTCATCTGCCGGGAATGCGCTTTCACCATGAGAACATGCCGCAGGCCGGCGACCGGATGTGGACGCCCGCCGACTGGGCCTGGGCCGGCGGTCTCCTCAACGCGCTGCTCCCGTCCCTGCTGCTCGGCGTACCGGTCGTCTATTCGCGCGAACGTTTCGACCCGGCCGCGGCCTTCGCGCTGATGGCCCGGCGGAAGGTGCGCAACGCGTTCCTGCCGGCGACGGCGCTGCGGATGATGAAGGGCGCTGCAAATGCTGAGGCGCTCGCCGGGCTCGATTTGCGCACGGTCGGCTCGGCTGGCGAGACGCTGCCCGCCGACACATTCGTCTGGGCGCGTGACGTTCTCGGTGTCACCGTCAATGAGTTCTACGGCCAGACCGAGTGCAACATGGTGCTGGGATCGGCCGCCGCCTTCGGCGTCTCGCGCGCTGGGGCCATCGGCAAGCCGGTGCCCGGCCACAAGGTGGCAATCGTCGATGCCGACGGCCGGGAAGTGCCCTGTGGCGTCACCGGCACGATCGCGATTGCCGCGCCTGACCCGGTCATGTTTCTCGGCTACTGGCAAAACCCGAAGGCGACGAGCGAGAAATTTCGCGGAGACTGGCTCCTGACCGGCGATCAGGGACAGATGGACGCGGACGGCTATGTCGAATTCGTCGGGCGCGACGATGACATCATCACCTCTGCCGGCTACCGGATCGGACCGGGAGAGGTGGAGAATTGCCTGCTCGCCCATCCGGCCGTCCACATGGCGGCCGTCGTGGGCAAGCCAGATCCGCTGCGCACCGAGATCGTGAAGGCCTACATTGTCCCCGCTGCCGGCCACGCGCCCGGCGAGGATCTTGCCCGCGCAATCCAGCTCCATGTGCGCGAGCGTCTGTCGGCGCACGAATATCCGCGCGAAATCACCTTCGTCGAGGCCATGCCGCTGACGACAAGTGGCAAGATCGTGCGGCGCGAATTCCGCGATCGTGCCGCGCGCGAGGCGCAGGACGCGGCGAAGGCGAGCGCAGCCTGAAGCCCGGTCAGCGGAAGGACAGCATCCCCTGCACGCGCTGGCGCATAATGCGCGCGAGATTGCGCGAGCGGCGCATGGAGGCCAGCCCCCGGGCAACCTTGTCGACGCGCGCCCCGGTCTCCGGGGTCAAGCCAACGACGATCGTGCCCACCGCAATGCGATCGGGCCAGAAGCGGTTCATCACGAAATGGTCGGGGACAGTGCAGGAATCGGCACGCTCGACGGCGGGATCGGCGAGCAATGCCCGCGTCGCGGCGGCGACGATCTGCTGGCCCGGAGACGTAGCGGCAAAAGCCTCGTCATAAGCGGTCTTCCAGGTGTAGGCCTGTCCGCGATCGACGAGCACGACGAGGCTCGCCACGGGGCGACTGCCTGTTTTCAACGTATAGATCCTGACCCGGTCGTCCTGTGCGAGCGCGTTGATCGCCTCGCGGGCGAAGGCGGACCGGTAGCGGTCGATGATCAGCGCGGTCCGCGCGCGGCCCTTCCATCCGCTTGCCTCGAGCGAGAAGAAATCCTCCAGCGCCAGCCGCACGTCGTCGGGTTGCCGGGCGGTCTCCAGCGACACCGGGCCGGTTGCCGACAGATGACGGGTCTGGCGGGCGAGTTCCCGGCGGCGGCGGCCGGACAGCGGACTTGGCCGAACGGTATCGGCGCTCTTGATCAGCGCTGCGCGGGACACACGGTTGGCGACGGCCGTCGGCAGACCGGCTTTCGCGGCGGCGGCGAGCAGCGTCGTGGCCATCGGTCCGTCGATACGCACGTCCGGAATGACGAGCACGTCGGGCAGGCCGAGTTCGGGGGCGGTCAGGGTGGACAGGAAATTCGACAGCGTGCCGGCAGGATCGTCGCCGTCCACCGGCAGCGTTCCCAGGGGACCGAAGGGATGCGTCCAGGCACGGATCGTCGCGACGCCACCAATAAAGGCCGACCGCTCGACCGAGAAAGGCATCAGCAGGCGAAGCCGGCTGCGGCTGCCCTTCTCGTCGCGCACGACCATGAGACGCACTTTGCGGTCGTCGAGCCGCGGCATGGCCGGTGCGAGAAACTGCGGGTCGAAGAATACGTTGGGTTCGATCGCGCGCCGCGACAGATGGGCCAGTTCGTCGATCAGGCCGAAAACCGCATTCGGAGCATAGATCGACAGATGGCGCGAGACGCGGCCGAACGGAACCGTCAGATCGAGCTCGGGGGTCGCATTCACCGGGCCCTCGTGCAGCGGCACGACCGAGGCCATCGGCGGGAGTCCGCCGATGAGATCACTCATCGAGGGTTTGGCTACCATGGGTCACCTTCAGCAGCCCCTGCCTGATCCGCTGGCCACGCATCATGCGTAGTCGGCTACAAAGTAGCGGGAGGGGCTTAACAAGGCATATGCCGAGGACTTTAAAAAAGTACGGACTTCACCCAGAATCAGCCGGAAAATCCTCCGGAGGCAAGAAACTCGAGCTCTTCGGGGGTGGATTGGCGCCCCAGGACGGCATTTCGGTGCGGAAATCGGCCGAAACGCGCGATGATGTCCCGATGCTCGGCAGCGGCCTTGCGGTTGCCCGCCCCCCCGATGGTCTCCATCCACTCCACGCAGGCTTCCTGATCCGCAAGATTCTCCGAATGCATCAGCGGCATTGCGAGGAACGCGTTCAGATCCTCTCCCACGATCCTGTCGTCGCCGCGTGCAAGCGCCGTTCGGGCAATCGCCAGCGCCTTGGCATCAGTGGCGAAGGCCTGCGGTGAATTGCGGAAGATGTTGCGCGGAAACTGGTCCAGCAGAATGACCAGCGCCAAAGCCCCAGTCGGCTCTTCGATCCAGGCATCGCGGTCGCCCGCTGCCGCCTGCTCGTAGATATCGCCAAAACGCTGCCGGATCGTCGCATCGAAGGCATCGCTCTTGGCGAACCACCGCTCAGGCCCGGCGTCTCGCCAGAAATCGACGATGATCTGGGGATCGATCGCATACTCGCTCATGTCGGACCTTTATCGCGGGGACGGAGTTTCAGGCACGGCCACCAGATAGGATCGCGGCCACCGCGAAAGAAGATCGAACCGGTTTGGCTTCGCTGCACAGCCGCCCCCGCTGCAAGGTGACCGGTGACCGAGCCGCTCAGGGAAAGCTGTAGCCCGGCACCGCGAGCGGGTTGTCTTCCAATGCCGTGCGGTCGGGCGCGTCGATGCGCGCGCCGCCGGTGAAGGCGGCGAAGAGATCGCGGACATAAGTCTCGGGCAACGCATCACCGATGAGCACGATGCGCGTCTCACGGCGGGTCCCCTGCGGCCAGGCGGCAAGCTGCGCCGGGGGATGCTGGTACTCGCGAACACCATGCAGGACGACGGGGCGATCCGGGGCTTCGCGCAGATGGACGATTGCCTTCATCCGAAGGATATGCTCGCCCTGCGTGGCGCGCAGCAGGTCGAGAAACGCCTCGACCGCTTCCCAGGCGACGGGGTTTGCTTCGACCAGCGAAAACGACCGGACGCTGCCATGGTGATGGCTGTCGCCCGCATGGTGGCCTGGGCCATGGTGATCATGACTTGGGTGGTGCGCATGGTCCGCGTGCCCGCCGTCGCAATTCGCGGCCTCCAACCGGGCTCCGGCATCGTCTGCGAGCCCCAGCCAGCGCCGGGCATCCACCACGCCGGTGGCCGGATCGTAGAGGCCGCAATGCAGAAGCCGGTCGGCCAACGGCAGGCCATCGCCGGCCTCGACCAGTCCGGCTCCGGAATTCAGCCCCCGCACGGCCGCATCGAGTGCGGACCGTGCGCCCTGGTCGGCAAGGTCGGCCTTGGTGACGACGACGCGGTCGGCGATGGCGACCTGCCGGCGCGCTTCACTGCGCTCGGCAAGATTGCGGCTTCCGGCAAGGCAATCCACCACTGCGATCACGCCATCGAGAACGTAAGCCTCAAGGAGCGCCGGCTGCGCCATCAGCGACGCCAGGATCGGTGCCGGGTCCGCAAGCCCCGTCGTCTCGACGATCACCCGCTCGAGAGGCGGCTCGCCGCCGGACCGGGGGCGCTCCGCCAGTTCGATGAGGGTCTCGACGAGTTCGCCGCGCACGCTGCAGCACAGGCAACCGTCCGACAGTTCGATCACACCATCGCTCGCCGCGGTCTCGATCAGAAGCTGGTCGATGCCCGCCTCGCCGAATTCGTTGACCACGACGGCCGTGTTCGTGACCGCCGGCTCGGAAAGCAGGCGGTTGAGCAGCGTCGTCTTGCCGGAACCGAGGAAGCCGGTGAGGACGGTGAGGCGGATGGGGGTGCGGGTCAGTTTGCCGGCCGTTCTGCAGTGCTCGGCACCGGCGCCGTCGTCGCCTTGCGCAGATCGCCAGCGTCGTCGCGCCGGATGGCGAGCCGTGAGGTCTTGCCGTCTCGATCGATCCCCAGATCAGTGCTCGGCCCGTCGACATCACCCGAGCCGGTGGCTTCGACGACCACTTCCTTTTCGTCCGTCTCGACCGCCTCCCCGGAGGGTGCCGCCGGCACGGGCGCATCGGTCGGTGCCGGCACTTGCGGCGTCGCATCGACTTCGGCGGCCGGCGCCGGCGTATAGTCGGGGCGTGGGGTCGGCAGGGGAATGCCATAGGCGGAGATGATCGAGATGCCGGGTTCTGCGATCGCGTTACCGGCGGCGCCGCCGAGACTGACCCGGAAGACCACCGGCGAGCGGTCGAGATCACGCAGGTAGGGCGAGCCGAAGGTCTCCTCGCGGTCGCGTTCCTCCACGCGCTCGTTGGCCCGCGCCGTGCGGCCTTCCGCCGAGCAGATGTAATCGGAGACATCCAGCGGCTCGGTGCTGGATGCGACCGGCAACTCGTCCACCCGAATGTCGACGGAGGCGGGATCGGTTGCAAAGCCCGCCTCGAGGATTTCGGCCGACAACCGCTCGCGCGGAATGGTGCCGTTCGCGCCGATCACCACGGCCACGAGCGTGCGGCCGTTGCGGGTCGCAGACGACACGAGATTAAAGCCCGAGGCACAGATGTAGCCAGTCTTCATGCCATCGGCGCCGTCGAAGCGGCCAAGCAACTTGTTGCCGTTCTTCAGGATCGCCGTGCCGTTGGAGATCGCCTCCGTGCCGAAATAATCGGCGAAGGCCGGAAATTCGCGGCGGATCGCAACACCCAGAATGGCGAGATCCTTGGCGGAGGTGTGTTGTCCTTCCCCCGGCAGGCCGTTGGCGTTGATGAAACGGGTGTCCTGCATGCCGAGTTGGGCGGCGGCATCGTTCATCATCGTGACGAACTCTTCCATCGATCCACCGACCGTCTCGCCGATGGCATAGGCAATGTCGTTGGCCGACTTCACGAGCATCATCCGCAGAGCGAAGTCCAGACGGATCACCGAGCCCGGCTTGAACCCCATCTTGCTGGGAGCTTCAGCAGCGGAGCGGCGCGTGACGATCACCGGCGAGTCGAGCGACAGCCGGGATTCGCGAAGCGCCTTCAGGGCCAGATAGGCCGTCATCAGCTTCGTTGTCGAAGCCGGATAGCGCCGTTCGGACGCATGCTGCTGCGACAGGACCTTGCCCGTCGCCACGTCCACGACGATCGAGGCCATCGGCGGCGCCGTATCCGTCGCGGCTGCGTCGACCTTCGCTGCCTGGGCCCGTGCGGCGTCGCCGGCCAGGGGCACGACAGCGAGAACAAGCGCCAGAAGGCAAACGAGGGGAAAAACGGGAAATGGTCGGGACGCGCGCGTCTTCACGCTGGATTCCTTCATTGATTGCGGTCAGGCTGCCGTTTTTCGTCGATCCGATAAAGCAGACGGGCGCCTAACCTTGGGCTGTGTCCCAAGCATGGCAACGCCGGGTTGACGCATCGACCTCACATTCCCTTGTAGGTCCGAACCAGAGAGTCGGAAAGTCGCCCATGCCTGTCAACAACCGAATCGCGGATGCCCAACCGGAGATCGCCGGCTGGCGCCAGCACCTGCACCAGCGTCCCGAACTGCTCTATGAGGTTCACGAGACCGCGGCGTTCGTTGCCGGCAAGCTGCGCGACTTCGGCTGCGACGAGGTGATCACCGGAATGGGCCGGACGGGTGTCGTGGGTCTGGTGCATGGCCGAAGCGGTGCGGGCGGGCCGATGATCGGCCTTCGCGCCGACATGGACGCGCTGCCGATCACCGAGGAGACGGGCGTCGCCTACGCGTCCAAGGTGCCCGGCATGATGCATGCCTGCGGCCATGACGGCCATACGACGATGCTGCTCGCCGCCGGCCGCAGCCTTTGCGAGACACGCGCCTTCGACGGAACCGTGGCGCTGATCTTCCAGCCTGCAGAGGAAGGCGGCGCCGGGGCCAAGGCAATGATCGATGACGGGCTGTTCGAGCGACTGCCGCTCAGCCGCGTCTACGGCATGCACAATCTGCCGGGCATGCCGGTCGGCCGGTTCGGCATGCGGGGCGGCCCGATCATGGCCTCGACGGACGAATTCGTGATCACGGTCGACGGGCGCGGCGGCCATGCCGCCCTGCCCCATCGCACGGTCGATCCGATCATGGTCGGCGCGGCCATCGTCCAGGGGCTGCAGGCGATCGTCGCGCGCAATGCCGATCCGCTGCAGTCCTTGGTCGTCTCCGTCACCCAGTTCCATGCCGGCTTCGCCCACAATGTGATCCCGGACGAGGCCGTCGTGTCGGGAACGGTACGGGCCCTGTCGCTCGAACTGCGGGAACTCGCCGAAGCCCGTATCCGCGAGATCGCGCAGGGAATCGCCACCGCCCACGGCGCGCATGTGCGGGTCGACTACGATCGCAATTACCCGATCACCATCAACGACCCGGCGGAGGCCGAGTTCTGCGCCGGGATCGCCGCCGACATCGCCGGGGCCGATGCGGTGGATGCGGCGGCGGCGCCGTTGATGGCCGGCGAGGATTTTTCCTACATGCTGGAGAAATGTCCCGGAGCCTATGTTTTCATCGGCAATGGCGACAGCGCCAGCCTGCACAGCGCCAGCTATGACTTCGCCGACGACGCTCTCGTCTTCGGCGCCAGCTATTGGCAGCGCTTGGCGGAGGCCGCCCTCGCCCGAAGCTGAGGGGTCCGCGCGCGTTTCCGGCCGTGGTTAGTAGGAGAATGCGTCAGCTGGCGAGCGCCAGCACCTCAGTTTCGTCGAGAGACACGATCTCGCGCAGTTGTGGCCGCCCATACACAACCACCTGGTCGCGGCCTGCGCTCTTGGCTTCGTAGAGAGCCGCATCGGCGCAGCGATACAGCGTGTTCGGGTCGTCGCCATGCTGCGGCGCTCCGGCAACGCCGATGCTGACCGTCAACGACAGGTTCTGGTCGCCGGCGATCAGCGGAGCCGCCTCGATGGCGTGCCGGATTCGCTCGGCCGTGCGCCGGCCTTGCGGCAGTCCGGTCTGCGGCAGGATCACTGTGAATTCCTCGCCGCCATGGCGGCAGACATAGTCGCCTTCGCGCACGCAGGACCGCAGGATGCGGCTGACGGCCTTCAACGCCTTGTCGCCGGTCTCGTGTCCGTAAGTATCGTTGACCTGCTTGAAATGATCGAAATCCACGACGAGCAGGGTCACGCCGATATCGGCGCCGCGTCTTTGTGCCAGTTCCTCCGCGATCAGCGCGTCGTAGGCCCGACGGTTCGCCAGGCCGGTCAGGGCATCGGTGAAGGCATCCACCTCGAGGCTCTGTTCGCGCCGCATCATGCGGGTCTCCCGCTGCATCATCGACCCCATCACGAAGACGCCTGCGACATAGGTCGGCACCACAAAGGGGATCAGGTTCAGGGTGAAACCCAGCGGATCCGGCAACGGCAGCAGGACGAACAGTCCGATATGAGCCGATACGAGCAGGCCGAGCACGACGAGATGGCGACGCCGCGCGGTCTGGCCATGCCGGTACAGTTGGCCCCAGATAAGCCCAACGCTGGCGGCCAGCACGATCGTGGCGACGCCGACGGGTGCACCGGCACCGCCCAGCCCCAACCGGTAGATCGCACCGGCGAGACCAGCCACCAGCGCCGCGGGCCAGCCGACGAACGCTCCCGCCAGTGCGACGATGACGCAGCGTGTATCGACGATGATGCCGTCGGCGAGATGGGCCGGAGAGAGCATCGCGGCGACGGTGCCCATCGCGAACACTGGCGCATGCAGCCACCGCTTCACCGCAGGGTCCGACATCAGGCGCTCGATGGTACCGAACGCCAGGGCGATCAGCGCCATCAGGCCGAGCCCGTTCAGCAGCACTAGGATGAGGTCAAGATGGGCCACAGCGCTCGGTCAATCGGATCATTGAACTCGTTCGATTATGCCGGCAATTTTGTTCGAAACGGTTAATGTCCGGTATCCGTGCAACGATTTGCCTACTCTAGACGGGTAGATCGCACGTCATCACCATTGCATGATGCAACCATCCCAGGCAGCGGGCGGCGTGTCTTGCAGGCAAACCATTTGCCTGTCATGCCGAAGGTGTCGGTCAAGCGGAATGGGGCTGTGGCACGGAATGCCATCGTCTCCACTCTCGACGGAATGGAAGGATGTGCATTGGCGACTGACGCCCATCGAAAGCTGATCACCCGCCTCGACATGATCGCGAAGTTGAACGACGAGGATAGAGCCGCGCTGTCGGCCCTGCCCATTGCCGTTCGTGACGTCGCGGCCGACACGGATATCGTCAGCGAAGGCGAGACGGTCTCCCATTGCTGTATCCTCATCGAAGGCTTTACCTATCGCTATCGCAACATTCGCGATGGCCGCCGGCAGATCATCGCCTTCAACGTCCCGGGCGATATTCCGGATCTGCACAGTCTGCATATCCGCCGAATGGACCACAGTTTTGCCGCCACCACACCGTCGCGCGTAGGGTTCGTGTCTCACAAGGCCGTCTGGAACCTCTGCCGGGAGCGCCCCAATGTCGCCGCTGCCCTGTGGCTTGAAACGCTGATCGACGGCGCGATCTTCCGTGAATGGATCGTCGGGCTCGGTCGCCTGTCCGGCAAAAGCCGCACCGCGCACCTTCTCTGCGAACTCGCGGTCAGGCTGCGGGCGGTGCAGCTAGCACCCGACCTCGTCTACCATCTGCCGCTGACCCAGCACGAACTGGCCGACGCACTCGGCCTCACCGTCGTGACGGTGAACCGGGTGCTGCAGGAATTCAAGGCGGAGAACCTGATCGAGCGGGAGCGTTCCCGCATGACGATCAAGGACTGGTCCGCCTTTGCCCATGTCGGCGACTTCGATCCGCAATACCTGCACTTTCGCCAGGAGGTGCACATGGTACCGGGTTCGCCGAAGGGGAACTGAAGGCCGCGCCCACCCGCTGATTGCCTGCGTCGCAGACAGGTGGATGGAACCCGTACGACGTAGCACGGCGCGAATCGCGCCGTGCGGATGCTGCGCCGCGACGAACGACCGCCTAAGTGGCAGAAACCTTGAATTTTTCGTCAGATTGGTGTAGGGTCGTCACACAGTCGGCCTCATGGCCAGCTCTTGACGCCGTCCAGCGCTCTCGGGCCTGTCCGAAAAGGATGCTTCCCCTACCGAGAAGAATGTCCGTCCGCTTGCGACCGCTCGGTCCATGCGGCGCTCATGCGGGAACACGGGAGGCGATTACACCGATCGACTGCGGTCCGGCAAGTACCACCGGGCCCCAAGCAAACGGCGGCGCCTGCGCCGCCACCCGTGTCTAGCGGCTGCCGCGGCCAGGCACAACAGGGAGTTTAAAAAAGCGTATGAGCAGTCAGAAGAAGGCTTCCAACCGCCAGGGTTTCAAGACCGGAGAGAGCATCGTCTATCCGGCTCATGGCGTCGGCCAGATCGTAGCGATCGAGGAGCAGGAAGTAGCGGGCATGAAGCTCGAGCTCTTCGTCATCGACTTCGAGAAAGACAAGATGCGCTTGAAGGTCCCGGTCGCCAAGGCCGAATCCGTCGGCATGCGCAAACTCTCTGAAACGGACTTCGTCGAGCGCTCGCTGAAGGTCGTGCAGGGCCGCGCCCGCGTGAAGAAGACCATGTGGAGCCGCCGCGCCCAGGAATATGATGCCAAGATCAATTCGGGCGACCTGATCCAGATCGCCGAAGTGGTCCGCGACCTCTATCGCGCCGACAGCCAGCCCGAGCAGTCCTATTCCGAACGCCAGCTCTACGAAGCCGCGCTCGGCCGCATGGCCCGCGAACTCGCGGCCGTCAACGAGGTCTCCGAGACCGAGGCCGTGCAGCTGATCGAGCTCAACCTCAACAAGGGTCCGAAGCGCGTCGCCAAGGGTGAGGAAGAGGCGGAAGCCGAAGGCGAGGCCGATGCACCGGCGGCTGCCACCGGCGAGACCGACGAGCAGGAAAAGGCGGCCTGAGGCCGCCTTCGAACATGACTATCGTCCACGGACGAAGCCGGGCCGGCCACCGCAAGGTGCGCCGGCCTTTCTTGTGGCGCCGGGCCCCGAGCGCCATCGTTGCCTCTGCGTGCAAACTGGCATAGGCTTCACACACGGCGATCCTGATCGCCTTTGCGCGATCTTGCGCGCCGGCCGCCATCGGCCCGGTTCCCTTGCCGAATACGGCACCCCCGCTACCTAAGCCAAAAAAGTTTTCCCCTCCGGGAACGTTTGCGGCCAGTCCGTGTTTCATGAACACCGACGCGTGAACCCGCAAGCAGCCTCGCTCGGTAGGCCACAGCGCCTCATAAGCTTGACCGGAGGGTAACCGATGAAGTCACAGTCCGCTCGCCGTACGCTGATCCGCGCGGCCATGTCCGCCCCGTACCTGCAGCGCGAAGAAGAGTACGAACTGGCGGTGCGCTGGAAGGAAAAGCGCGACCAGGAAGCCCTTCACAAGATCACCTCCGCTCATATGCGTCTCGTCATCTCGATGGCTGCCAAGTTCCGCCATTTCGGCCTCGCCATGAACGACCTCATCCAGGAAGGCCATGTCGGTCTTCTCGAGGCGGCGGCACGGTTCGAGCCGGAGCGGGAAGTGCGCTTCTCCACCTATGCGACGTGGTGGATCCGGGCGTCGATCCAGGACTACATCCTGCGCAACTGGTCGATCGTTCGTGGCGGCACCTCCTCCGCCCAGAAGGCTCTTTTCTTTAATCTGCGCCGCCTGCGGGCACGGCTCAGCCAGGGCGCCGACGGCGGTGTCACCGGCAGCGCCATGTACAAGGAAATCGCAACGGCACTGAAGGTGTCGGAGGGCGACGTGGCGCTGATGGATTCCCGTCTGTCCGGCCCCGATTCCTCCCTCAACGCCCCCCTGATGGAAGACGAATCCGGCAGCGCCGACCGACAGGATTTTCTCGTGTCGAACTCGCCCCTGCCGGACGAGATGGTCTCCGTGTCGATCGACGACGAGCGTCGCGTCACCTGGCTGCACAGCGCCCTCGACGTTCTGTCCGAGCGCGAGCTGAAGATCATCCGCGAGCGCCGCCTGCAGGACGACGGCGCCACCCTGGAAGCGCTGGGCACCAAGCTCGGCATCTCCAAGGAGCGGGTGCGCCAGATCGAGACCCGTGCGCTGGAGAAGCTGCGCGCCGCGTTGCTCGAGACCAACGCCGACCGCAGTGCCTACGTGAGCTGATCGTCGGCATCACCTCGAACGAAAAAGGGGCTCCCGATCGGGCGCCCCTTTTTCGTTGTATCGCAGTCTGACGCCACAGCCAGGCCGGTTACTCGGCGACGATCTTGTACCGCGTACCGGGCTTTACGTTCTCATTCGCATCGAGATCGTTGAGCAGCCGGAACATCGCCGTCTTGCCTTCGACCCCAACCATGCGGGAGGCCAGCGATGCCGTGCTGTCGCCGGCCGACGCAGTGACGATCCGGATACGCAGCGGCTTCAGGCTCTCCTTCTCGGCCGTCGAGAGAAGCCGGAACGAGTTCGCGACCTTGCCCGCGATCCCGGCCGCCGTGCCGGCGGAACTTGCCTGCACGGCCGTCAGGAAGCGATAGACCTGTCCGCCGACCCGCACCACGGTGACGTCGAAGACATATTCGCCGCCCTCGGCCCGGGCCGACACCGCATCGAGATTGCCGATCTTGAAGGCGCGGATGCTCGACGGGTCCAGCCCGCCGATCCAGCCGCTGTTGACGTAGTCGACGAGGCCGGTGGTCTTGGGCAATGCGACGCCGTCGAACCGGATCGCGGTGTCGTTGGGCCCGCTCGCCAGCACTGCCTCGGCGGTGTTGTCGATGACGAAGCCCTTCGGCACTTCGAAGGTGATGCTGAGACCGGGATGATAGAAGCGCTGCTCGCGGACATAGCCCTCGACGGCGGAATCGCCGAACAGCATGCCGTCGATGCCCGCCAGATAGCGATCGCGATCCGTGGTCCCCGTGCCCGGCTGGCCATATTCGCGCGCATGCCGGTTGGCGAGATCGATGCGCTGCGGCGCCGACGGATGCGAAGCGAGGAAGTCCAGCTCGGGATCGCCGGCCTGAAAGGCCGTGCGGATCTTGGCATAGGAATCCATCGCCTGCAGGAAGCGCGCTGCGGCGAAGGGATCGAAACCGGCCTTGGCGATGTGACGAATGCCGAGGATGTCGGCCTGCAACTCCTGCTGGCGCGAGAACTGGGCAAGGCTCAGCTTGCCGCGCGCCAGGGCGACCTGCCCGGCCGGCTCGCCTGCCAACACTTCGCTGACGACCCGGCTGGCGATCTCGGCGGCCTGCTCGCGCTGCTGGCGCTCGATGCCGTGATTGGCGGTGATATGCGCCATCTCGTGGCCGATCACCGCAGCCACCTCGGCCGAATCGTTGGCCAGGGCGACGAGACCACGGGTGATGTAGACGTAGCCGCCCGGCAGCGCGAAGGCATTGACGTTGGGCGAGTTCAGAATGGTGATGCGATAAGCGCGGTTCGGATCGTCGGTCTGGGCAGCCAGCTTGCCGACGATGGTGGCCAGCGTGCGCTCCAGCTTGGGATCCGAATAGGCGCCGCCATAGGCCGCCAGGATCTTGGGGTGCTGGGAGCGTCCGATGACCGATTGCGGATCGCTGCGCTGGACGTTCTCGAAGGTGATCGGACGACGCGTCGCGGCATAACCCGCCTGCACGCTGCTGCTGGCAGGCGAGAGGCCATCCAGCCCCGCTTCGATCGTGGTGCAGGCGCCGGTCGCCAGCAACGCGCCCAGCGCGACACCGCCGATCATGCGGCGCACAAGGCGTCCCGCACGACCAGGACCGGAGTTCATTGCCATCGCTGCGATCGTCGCCCCCACAGAACCGCTTCGCTTCCCGAGACTCAAGGCTTATCCGAACCGCTGTCACACGGGTTAGGATCGATCAGCAACAGATTTCGAAAAAGCGCCGCCGCTTTGCCTCGTGCCTTCCCCTGTCCGCTACCGGGAAAATCCGCCGGAAATACGTCAGTCGCGAAGTTAGCCGGCCGGTCCCTTGTCGGCCCGGGTTAAGGTCGTTCCGCAGGCGCAACCGTGCCGAGATAGCGCGCCACCCGCGGATCGCCGTCTCCGGCCAACAATGTACGCGTCGGCCCGATCGCCGCGATCTCGCCGGCGTCGAGAAATGCCGTCCGGTCGGCGTGGCCGACAGCATCCTCGGGATGGTGCGTGACCATGACGATCGCCGGCGGATCCGCGTGCCCTACCCGCAATTCGGTCAGGATCGCCAGCATCTCGCGGCGAAGAGCAGGACCAAGCGCCGCGAAGGGCTCGTCGAGAAGGAGAAGCGGCCGATCCCGCAGGAAGACCCGCGCTAGGGCCACGCGTTGCCTTTCGCCGCCCGACATCTCGGCCGGATGCCGCTTGGCGAAGCCCGCCAGCCCGACCGCGTCGAGAGCCGCCTCGACGCGGCGTCTGTCCGCAGCAGCCACCCGCAGATCGGGGGCGATGCCGAGGGCGACATTGCGGTAGACGTCGAGATAAGGAAACAGATTGTTGTCTTGGAAGACGATGCTGAGCGGGCGTTCCGCCGGCGCGACACCAGCCATTGCGCGTCCGTCAATGGCGATCGTGCCGGCGGAGGGCGCAGCGAACCCCGCGACGAGGTCGAGCAGAGTCGACTTGCCGGCACCGCTCGGACCGATGACCGCCAGCCATTCGCCGGCCTCCACCGCAAGATCGAAGCGCATCTCGCTGCCGCCATGGGCAAAGCGGACATCGTCGAGGACGAGGGCCTTCTTCATGCCGGATGGTCCCTTTGTGCAAGTCCGCGCTCGGCCAGCGCCATCAGCGACAGGCACAGGATGCCGAGGAGCAGCGCCAGTCCGGCCGCGTCGGCCGTGCGATAGCTGCCCATGCGCTGCAGCAGGAGATAGGGCAAGGTCACCAGGTCCTGGCTGCCGAACAGGGCGATGGCGCCGAGATCGCCGAGCGAGATCGCCAGGGCGAAGGCAAAGCCGAGGGCAACCGGCGCGCGCAAGACCGGCCAGTCCACCACCCGCAGTCGCGACAGACCTGCAAGGCCGAGGCTGTCGGCCAACCGGCCAGTCGCCTGGTTGGCCGACGCCAGCGCCGGCCCGACGATGCGCACGATGAAAGGCACGGCCATGGCGGCGTTGGTGGCGACCACGACATAGGGCGCAGCGGCAAAGACGTCGGTGACCTGCCGCAGCGCGAGAAACCAGCCGGCCCCGACCACGATGGGGGGAACGACGAGCACGAGACTGGCCGTCGTCTCCAGCCCGTTGCCGAGCGCCTGCCTGCGTGAAGTCAACCGGTCCCCGGGCGCTTGGCGCAGCGCCTCGACGGCGAGGACGATGGCCAGCGAGACGGCCATCGCAAGAAGCGCGGCAGCCGTCGCAATGACGATGCTGGTGATCGCGGCACGATGGACCGCCGGATCAGCCAGCAATCGCGCCAGGTCCGCTTCCAGTCCGCGCACCGCCACCGCGACGAAGGGCGCCAGCACGAAGCCGATGCCGAAGAGCAGCACGAGCGCGTCCAGCACCGCACGTACGGGACTGCGGCGATCGTAGCGCAATGCGCGGCCGCCCAGGCCGAAACCGGCGGCGACATCACCGCCAAGCCGGGTCGCCAGCCACAGGACGATCACCGTCAGGCCGATCTGGACGAGCGACAGCGTGATCGCACGGCCGGGATCGAAGTCGTAGCGCAGCGACTGGTAGATCGCGACTTCCAGCGTCGTGGCGCCCGGCCCGCCGCCCAGCACCAGCACGAGAGTGAAGCTGGTGACGCAGAGCATGAAGATCAGGCTCGCGGCCGCCGGCAGTGCACCGCGCAGGGCCGGCCATTCGACAAGCCGGAACGTGGCCAGTGGGCTCAGCGACAATTGCCCGGCGAGCTTCCAGCTTTCGGCCGGCACGCGGTCGAGCCCGGCCAGCATCAGCCGGGCGGCCAGCGGCAGGTTGAAGAAGACATGGGCGATCAGGATGCCGGAGAGACCATAGATGTCGAGCCGCGCCAGTCCGATCGCCGCGAAAGCATCGGAGACGAGACCGTTGCGGCCCCAGATGGTGAGGATCGCCAGCGCGCCGACCAGCACGGGCAGCACCTGCGGCAGGAGAAACAGGCGCAGCACCGCACGGCGACCGGGAAAGCGGGCACGATGCAGGGCCAGTGCCAGCGGGATGGCGCCCACCACCGACAGGAGGGTCGACAGCACCGCCTGCTCGAGGGTGAACAGAACGACGCCGAGGAGATAGCGATCGCCGGCCACCGCCCGAAAATCGGGTACGGCGCCGGTCGCAAAGAGAAGCACGACGAAGGCACCGGCCAGAAAGCCGACGAGGATACCGGCAGCGCCGAGGCCGAGGCCGATCCGCCAGGCACGATCCGCAGCACCGGTCATGAACGCCTCACCGGGACGCGCGCTCGATCGTCAGCGGCCGATCGCTTCGAGCCATTCCTGCGTCCATGCCTTGCGGTTCGCCGCCACGGTTTCCGGATCGATCATCAGGGGCGTGTCCACCAGCACCAGGCGGCCAAACGCTTCAGGCAGATCGATGCCGTCCGCGACCGGCAACGTCCAGTTGGTGGTGGGGATCAGCGACTGCACCTCGGCGGTCAGCATGTAGTCGAGGAAGCGCGTCGCCAGTTCGGCTGTCTCGGTCGTCTTCAGCATCGCCGCCACCTCGATCTGCAGGTAGTGGCCCTCCGCGAAGGCCGCGGCCTGATAGCGGTCGGTGTCTTCCTCGATCATGTGGTAGGCGGGCGATGTCGTGTAGCTGAGAACCATCGGCACCTCGCCGCTCGTGAACAGGCCATAGGCCTCGCTCCAGCCTGGCGTCACGGTGAGAATGCGCTTCGACAGCTGCGCCCATTTGGCGGCGGCCTCGTCGCCATAGACCTTCTTCATCCACAGCATCATGCCGAGGCCCGGTGTCGAGGTCCGCGCGTCCTCGATGGCGATCTTCACCTCGGGATCGCCATTGACCAGATCGTCGAGGCTCGCCGGTGGTTCGGCGATCGCTTCGCTGTCGTAGACGAAGGCGAGATAGGAATAGTCGTAGGGGACGAAGATATCGTCCGAGAAGCCGGTCGGCACGTCGAGCCCCGAGAGATCCGCCCCGCTCGGCGCGAACATGCCGGTCGCCTTGGCCTCGGGGATGAGATCGGTGGTCAGGCCGAGGACGATATCGGCTTCGGTCGAAGGGCCTTCAAGCTTGAGACGATTGAGGATCGCGACGCCGTCCTCGAGACCGACGAACTGCAGGTCGCAGGCGCACACGTCTTCGAAACCCGCCTCGATCTTCGGGCCCGGCCCCCATTCGGGCGTGAAGCTCTCATAGGTATAGACGGTGAGCACCGGCTTGTCGGCCTGGGCGACCGCTCCGGTAATGCCGGCCAGAAGCGCGGTGGCGCAAACGCCGAGATGGCGAACGGAGAGCGGCGGGAGGAAGACGGGTCGGGCCATTGTGGTGCCTTTCAAGACGGCGGCCTTCGAAACGAAAGCATCCGCGAAACACCCGCCGACGCCCGCATCCCTCCGCCGGTATGAGCCGGATCAGGTTCGACGGGTCGGCATGCGCCTCTCAGCCCGAAGGCACCCCGTGTGAGCATGGGAAGACTTAGAGGTCACGCCGCTTGCCGGCAAGGGCAGCCGCACCTCTGGACCAAGGGACAGCTCCGCCCTGCCCCAATGCCGAGCCCTCGCGTCGGACCGCAAGGCTGCGTCCGGCGCGGCAGGCAGGCCATGCCTCCCCGACGATCCGAATGCAATGTCGCGGCAGCCGATTGGCGTTTGCGGCCCGATGCTGTAGGCGAGCCGCGATGTCGCGCTTTTCCATTCTCCTTGCCGGCCATATCGCCCCCACCCCTGCGCTGATCGATGCGGTGGAGGGCACACGGGTCATCGCCGCGGATGACGGCCTGCGCCATGCTGGGGAACTGCAGGTGACGCCGGAACTCTGGGTCGGCGATTTCGATTCCAGCCCGCCGCGGCCGGCGATCGAACTGACCAGCCTCCCCCGCGAACCCTATCCTCGCGACAAAGCGATGACCGACGGCGAGATCGCCATCGAGGCGGCGCTGACGCGGGGCGCGACCGGCCTGTTGCTGGTCGGCGCGCTCGGTGGCCCGCGCAGCGACCACGCCTTCGCACATCTGATCCTGGCCCTGCGCTATGCCGCCCGCGGCATCGACGTGGAGTTGTTCGACGGCATCGAACGCGCCTGGCCGCTGGGACCGGACCGCCGAGCCTTCGATCTTGCGCCCGGCACGCAGTTCTCGATCCTGAAATTCTCGGATCTTTCTGGCTTGACGATCTCCGGCGCGAAATGGCCGCTCGACGCTGTCGACCTGCCATTCCACTCGATCCTCACACAATCGAACGAAG
The DNA here is from genome assembly GCF_026153195.1 of Aurantimonas litoralis. NCBI lineage: Bacteria > Pseudomonadati > Pseudomonadota > Alphaproteobacteria > Hyphomicrobiales > Aurantimonadaceae > Aurantimonas > Aurantimonas litoralis. The sequence goes on from NZ_JAPFBM010000001.1 coordinate 752,830, forward strand.
CGCTGGGGCCGATCGCCGTGACGATCCGCGAGGGCACGGCGCTGCTCGTCGCCCAGGCCGATCCCAAGGTCCGCTGATCCGCAATATCGCCGCACAAGAGCTTCGCGAGCAGACTTGGCGAACCCTGCGCCTTCGACTAGGTTGCGCGCGGTCGGTCCCGTAGCTCAGCAGGATAGAGCATCAGATTCCTAATCTGAGGGTCACTGGTTCGAATCCAGTCGGGATCACCAATTGCTTTGCGCCCTGCGGCAGGGCCATGCGATCTCCTCGCCGCGTACCCATGCACGGGGATATACAAGCTACAACCGAATACACCGCGTTGAGCAGCCACTGATCCCAGTCTGTTAATGTGCCGATTCTCCCAAAGCGTTGCTTCGATTGCTAGTGCTGACGCTGGCCTCGCACACTTCGGCACGATGCAACGCCCCGCCAGCGCGCCTTCAACGCACCGGTTCACCGTGAACTCCCCGTAACCGTTAAGTATTTTAGTAAGCAGGGGTCATCTAACACTCTATCCAAACAAGGCCACTTGCATCTGCAGTGAGGGGATGGGATGTGTGCGCTCAGAAATACAACGCGAATCTGTTTATGACGTGAGATGCAGGCCAACCGGTGATGTTGCACCTTAATTGTCTCGGGGTATCGGCGGAGTGAGAGCACTAGGTCGCGGCCAACAATGGTGATGCTTACAGCCGGAGTTCGCCGTAAGCATCCGTCCCTGAATTGACGCTCTCTCCTTATGTGGTCCATCCGCCTGCGTCGTAGATCAAAGGACCAGTCCAAACAGTGAGGCCATCCACTCAGGATGGATGAGCCAGAAAGAACCAATCCAAAATACATGCATACATTCATGGACTTCATGAGACGGATCTTTGCGTGGCATCACTGGATCCCCATTAGTATCGACCTGCGCCGCTCGCCTTTTGATCTTCGCCCGCTAACGGCTACGTCTGCTCCGACGCTGATACAGCGAGGGGGCCAGAATCGTTCTCGCATCCTCATGTCGGCCGAAACCAATGTTGAGAATTCGTCAGCAACGCAGAAGGCGCTCCAACGCCCGGCGGAGAGGACTGCCCGGCGTCCGCACGATGTTGTGAGCGTCACCTGGGATTACGACTTCCTGAAAGGCTGCTTGCTCGCAACGACGCTACTGGCAATCACGACCGGGGTTATCCTCTGGGCGGTCTGGAGCGCGTTATCGTCATTGATCGGTTTACTTTTCTAATCTCTTCAGAAGACCTCGGCGAGTTAGTGGCGGACCCGACCGGACGCCCTGGTCAAACCTGTGCCGCATCCTCATGCCACCCCGTCGCCGGTGTCGGAACTGGTACACTCCCTCTGCCCGCCGCCGGCTTTCCCTATATCGCGACTTCCACGCGGTTGCGGCCGCGGTCCTTGGCGAGGAAGAGCGCTTCGTCGGCGGCCTTGAAGAGGCGCTTGAAGGACAGGTCTTCCCCCTCCTGCGTGGCGACGCCGACACTGACGGTCACGTTGCCGTTCTCCTGGTCGCCATGGAAGACCTTGTCGTCCACGGAAAGCCGGATCCGTTCGGCGGTCTGCAGGGCCGCTGCCGGGGTGGCATCCGCCATCGCCACGACGATCTCCTCGCCGCCGAAGCGGGCAACCGCATCGGATTTGCGGACATTGGCCCGCACCACATCCGCCACCTTCAAGAGGATCGTGTCCCCGACATCGTGGCCATATGTGTCATTGACCTGCTTGAACCGGTCGATATCGATGACGAGCACCGAGATCGGCCGGCCATTGCGCCGCGCCACTTCAACCATCTCGCTGGTGCGACGCTCCAGATGGCGGCGATTTGGCAGAAGGGTCAGCGGATCGGTCGACGCCTCCGCCTCCAGCGCCCGGCCAAAGACGAAGGCCTTGCGCTCGCTGCAGAGGAAACGCCCGAGGACAAGAACCCCGATCACGTCGGCAACCGTCATCGGACCGATCGTCCGCAGGAAGATCTCCGACGCGTTGTCGACGGGCACCGTCAGGATGAAGAGAAACGGCACATTGCAGAGAAGGCCGAGCAGCAAGAGATCGCGCGTGCGGGCCGGCTGCATCTTCTCAAAGACGAAATAGGCGAAGAAGGCACCGATACCCGCCGTGGCCACGATGTTTGCGATCCCGCCCATCGTGCCCGAACCGCCGAGATGCAGCCGGAAGAGGCTGGTGACCAGCGCGGCCACCGTCGCGGCTCCCGGTCCGCCGAATGGGGCCGCCAGGACCAGCATGACCGCCCGCGGGTCAATCCGCAGGCCCGGCGCCAGTTCGACCGCATTGGCGATCGACAGCGATGCCCCGACACCGAACAAGAGGCCCAGTGCAAGGCTTCGCCCAAGCCCCGGCTCGGCTTTGCGCAGGGCCCAGCCATACATCATCGTCACCAGCGCGAAGATGCCGAGGCCGTTCACGACGCCGAGAAAGAAACCCATATTTGGCAAAGTTCTGGCTCCGATCCTGCCGCCTCTATCTGCAATAGCCGCGACGGGTTACGAAGCCACAAACACCGGGAACGACACGGCTATCGGTCGCAGAAGAAATTCGGGCCCGCGGCTAGACGGGTTGGCCGAGGCCTTCTTCAGTGCCGTGCGGCCGCCGCCCGTGACCGGACAATGCCGTCGATGCAGGATCGCGCCATGACCAGACAACGATCGTCCCTCGGCCTGTTCGGCGTCTTCGGGCGATCCGAAGACCTGAAACAGCTCGACAGCGCTCTGCGCTCCGTCGACCTGCATCCCCGGATGGTGCCGGAAGCGGTGAAGCTGACGGTGGTCAGGCTGATGCAGGATCATGCGATCGGGGCGTTTCCCGCGCCGCAGGCCTACCGTGCCGCGGCCGAGATCCTTGGCTATTGCATGATCGGTGCGGAAGGCTTTGCCGGCGCCAACGACGTCGATCTGGCATTGCGGGTCGGCGAGCGGATCGAACGCGCCATGGAGGCCGGGGACAGCCTCGACGCCCAGATCGTGCTGGTCACGATGACCGCCGGGGTGATCCAACCGAGCGTCGTCGAACGCTTCGAATTGACGCTCGATACGCAATAGCGTCCCCTCCCCGGGGAGGCTGCAGGCTATTTTGCGATGCGCAGGCTCGAGACCTGTTCGGTGATGGAGTCGAACGCCGCCATCAGGTCGCTCGAGCTCTTGGCGTCGTAATAGAGCTTCTTCGTCGGATCGGTGATGCCGTAGGATGCGCACTGCTCCATCAGCTTCTTCACCGAGGAGCCATCATTGAGATCGAAGGCGATCGTGAAGATGACGATCCCGTCCTCGCCGGTGGCCTTGCGCCCGTCATCCTTGATGTTCTGGCAGATCGCCGCGACCTTCTCGTTCATCGCGGAGACGAAGCTGGATCGGTTCGCTCGCTTGCTGGTCGTGCTGGTGTCGTCGAAAATGCGTCCCCAGCTGTGATTGCCATAGGCGTCGTAGGTACTGGCATAGCCGAAGGTGCCGTAGCCGGATTCGTTGTAGTCGTTCTCGTCGCTGCCGTAATTGTTGTCGCCGTCGGTCATTAGCACCAGGACCTTCAGATTGTCCTTGGCGTCGTTGGCTCGGCCCTGGGTGAAGGGTTCGCGGGCCGACAACAGCCGCCAGCCCCAGGCGATGCCTTCAGGAATGTTGGTTTCGCCATCCGCATCCATGGCGTTGATCGCCGCATTGATCGTGGTCTGGTTGTCGGTCAGCGGCGTGACGGGTGTCGACCGGCAGCCACGGTTCGGGCCAGGGTGTTTGCCACGCTGCAAGTCGCTGCCGTCGAAATATTTTGCGACCTTCGACTGGACCGACATTGCCGCTTCGGCCCGCATCGAGCGGCTGCCGTCATCTTCCAGATAGTCGTTGTCGCCCTTGTTGCCATCGTATTCGTCAGGGCCGAAGCTCGGCACGAACAGCGTGTCAGGATTGGCGTAGTTGGGTTCCGCATCCGTGATCGCCAGCCCGTTCGGTCGCGATTCCACGCAGCCCAACCAGGGCCCCAATTCGTTCTTGTGGTGGGCGTTCTCATAGACGAAGAACCGCGTCAGCGGCGTCTTAGAAGATATCTCCTGCCAGTAGTCGCCTGTCGGGCTTCGCTCCGCCAGATTGACGCCGCGGCTCGTCTTCCAATTGGCCCAGTCGAGATATTCGTTGTGGATCGAGGATCGTCCCTTGGTGTCCATCCATTTCGCGTCGTGATTGTCCGGCCCGATATTGACCGCTGCGGCGAAGGGCACGACGCCGAACTGGACCGGCAGCTTCAGGGTCGAGGATGCGGCGCCTTTCAGGAACTGATCGGTGAGACCGATGGCGGCATCCTTGATGGTGTCGATCTTGCGCTTGCCGCCACCGGATTTCGGCCGGCCGGTCATCGAGCCGGAATTGTCGAGCACCATGACCAGTTCGATGGACTGATTCTGGACGACGATCTGGCTTCGGGCCGCGAGCGGAAACGCGCGCCAGTCGAGTTCGCCGGCCGTCACGAAGGAGAGGAGGTCGCCGAAGATGGTCGGATGCCGGCGGGCGGCCGACACCTGCAGAACCGTCGAGCCGTCCTCGTTGAAGATGCCGTCATAGCTGAAGTCGGTGTTGGCGCGCGCATCGGCTCCGGCGTTCTCGAAGAAATAGCCTTCGGCGACCTTCGACAGGTGGGAGTCCTGCTGGTTGTTGGAATATTCCCGGCCGGCGGCCAACGCTGCGATATCGACCGAATGCTGGAGGTTGCGCTTCGAGGCGTAGATCCCGGAGATGTCCACCGCAGCGCCCATGCAGCAGGCGAGGATCGGCAGGGTCAGTCCGAAGACAACCGCCACATTCCCGGATTCCGCCGTCCAGAACCGCTTGCCTGATGCGCTTTTCACGAGATCGATCTCCCCAACGGCCGATTCCTGGCGCGCAAACCTTACCTATGGTCCGTTTCCATATGGTTTCGCCACAGCCGACAATCCGCCGGATGGTCCACGTCCAGGCCTCCCGCATGCCGAACGCATTGACCGCCCCGGCCGAGGCTGCAAGAACACCCGCAATGACCCCGTCCGATGCCGTCTTCGACTGTCAGGCCTGCGGCGCCTGCTGCGCCTATTCGGCCGACTGGCCCCGCTTTTCCATCGAGAGCGACGCCGCGCTCGACCTGATTCCGGCCGCGCTGGTGGCGAGCGATCTCAGCGGCATGCGCTGCGAGAACGACCGTTGCGCCGCGCTTTCCGGGGTGGTTGGCACCGGCACGGGTTGCACGATCTATGCGCTGCGGCCGCAGGTCTGCCGCGAATGCGTTCCCGGGGGCGAGGATTGCCGGATGGCGCGGCAGCGTTTCGGGCTCGACTGTGATATGCTGCCGGCAACGGGCGAGGCAGTCTAGGACGACAGCCCCCGCTTACCGGCGATCTTGCCGGCGTGAAATCTCGGCCGACTGGCACATATACTCCTGACAGGCAGGTTCGGGTTCTGACCCGACCCCGTGCCACGACCGCATTCAGGAGGCGCCCATGTCGACCCCGCCCGCCGCAAGACCCGGCGACGAAGGCAATGACAACGCGCCGCAGACGGCGGAAAATCTCTGCCGCAGATGTGGTGGATCGGGGACCGTCGATGGCGAGCCCTGCCCGGAATGCAAAGGCACCGGGCGTATCGCCGAAATCGTTGGCGACGCCTGACAACACGGCTCGGCATGCACCGCATCCCGACCATTCTTGAAGAAACGAGGACACAGATGGCAGCCAGGGCAGCCCATGAAGACCGGACCTACAAGGTGACCGAACCGGTCGATCTCGGCGACGGTCTGATCCTCCCGGTGGGGACCTATTCCGGACGCTTGCAATGGACGGAGTTCGCGCAGGTCAACGGACCGCCGCGGATCGTCAGCCAGCGCTTCGTGCTGCCGCTGTCGGCCGAGGAAGTGAAGGGTTTCGGCGGCAAGCTCGGCCGGACCCAGAAGCTGCGCGAGGTGGATATTTCCAAGCTCGTGGCGAACGGCCTCATCGTCGAGGTCTGACGCCGCCGGCATTCGATGCCGAGGGTTTGAAAGGGGCGGCGGTCGGGTTCGACCGGCCGCCCCTTTTTCATGTCCGCCCGCCGGACGCGCGGGTCAGGCCGCAAGCGCCTCGTAGGCGTCGACCATCTCGCGGCCGAGCGACTGGGCGACGGCGCGGTTGGTAATCAGGCCGCGATGGACATTCAGCCCGTGCAATAGATGCGGGTCGTCCGACAGCGCCTTCAGACCGTTGTCGGCCAAGGCCAGCCCGAAGGGGAGCGTGGCGTTGTTGAGGGCGTGCGTCGAGGTGATCGGCACGGCGCCGGGCATGTTGGCGACGCAGTAGTGCACCACGCCGTCGATCTCGAAGGTCGGCTCGGCATGGGTGGTGGCGCGCGATGTCTCGAAGCAGCCGCCCTGGTCGATGGCGACATCCACCAGCACCGCGCCCTTCTTCATGCCGGGCAGCATGGCCCGCGTTACCAGCTTCGGGGCCGAGGCGCCGGGGATCAGCACCGCGCCGATGACCGCGTCGGCGGCGAAGACTTCTTCCTCGATCGCCGTACTGGTGGAATAGCGCGTCTGCACCCGGCCGGCGAAGAGATCGTCGAGCTCGCGCAGCCGGGCGATCGAACGGTCGAGGATGGTGACATCTGCGCCAAGGCCGATCGCCATCTTGGCGGCTTCCTTGCCGACCACGCCGCCGCCGATGATCACCACCTTGCCGCAGGCCACGCCCGGAACGCCGCCGAGCAGAACCCCGCGGCCGCCATGGGCCTTTTCCAGTGCATGCGCCGCGGCCTGGATCGACAGGCGGCCCGCGACCTCGGACATCGGTGCGAGCAGCGGCAGACCGCCGCGGCCGTCGGTCACCGTTTCGTAGGCGACGGCGGTGACGCCGGAGGCGATCAGACCCTCGGTCTGTTTCGGATCGGGCGCGAGATGCAGATAGGTGTAGAGGATCTGGCCCTCGCGCAGTTGCGCCCATTCAGCGGGCTGCGGTTCCTTGACCTTCACCACCATGTCGGCCGTCTTGAAGACCTCCGCGGCGTCCGCCGCGATGGAGGCGCCCGCCGCCTCGTAGTCGGCGTCGCTGGCGTCGATGCCGGCACCGGCGCCGGTCTCGATGATCACCTGGTGGCCGTGACCGACATATTCGCGCGTCGCCGACGGCGTCAGGCCGACGCGATATTCGTTGTTCTTGATCTCCTTCGGGCAGCCGACGCGCATCCGTTTCCTCCATCTGTGGGCATGTGGATTGAAACCGGGATTCGACGCAATGTCCCCGCGTTTTCGCCTGCCAGAACTGCGCAGATCGATGTTTTCTTGCGTTCGGATGGCGCTTTGCGCAAACTTCTGCGCATGGAGACGATCGACCGCTTCGATCTGCAGATCATGCGCACCCTGCAAAGGGAGGGCCGGCTGTCGAACGCGGCGCTGGCCGCGCGGGTCGGCCTGTCGGCGTCGGCCTGCTCACGCCGGCTCGACCGGCTGGAGGCGAGCGGCGCGATCCGCAGCTACCATGCCAAGCTGTCCAACCGGACGCTCGGCCACACCATCACGGTGATCGTCAATATCGGCCTGTCCGGCCAGACCGAGCGGCAGCTCGCCGAGTTCGAGGCCGCGGCAAAGGGATGCCCGAACGTCCTGGTCTGCTTCCTGATGTCGGGGGAGTACGACTATCTCCTGCGGGTCGCGGCCCGCGATCTCGAAGACTACGAGCGCATCCACAAGACCTATCTGTCGTCGTTTCCGCATGTGGTGCGGATCAATTCGTCCTTCGCCCTGCGCGAAGTGCTGGACCGAACCACGGTGGGCATCGATCCGAACCTGTGACAGCGCGCCGTGCCGGCCGACCGGTCTGACGCCGGCTCAGCCGACCGCCGTCCGTCCGGCATCGATCATGAACGGATCGGCGGAGGCGGCACGGGCATGTTCGGTGAAGACCCGGCCAACGCCGATCAGGATCGGACGGTCGACGCCGATCCTGGCGACGATGGCGCCGAGATCGGCGAGCGTTCCGGCGGCGCGGGTCTCGTCGTCGCGCGACAGATTGGCGGCGACGGCGACCGGGGTCGTGGCCGGCAGGCCGTGATGGATCAGACGCTCGGCGATCTTCGCCGCCATCCGGCCGCCCATGTAGAAGACGGTGGTGGCGTGATCGTCGGCCAGCGCATGCCAGTCGAGATCCTCCGGCAGGCCGCCCTTCTTGGAATGGCCGGTGACGAAACGCAGCTGCTGGGCCCGGTCGCGATGGGTCAGGGACACGCCGAAGCTCGCCGCCAGCGCCGAGGCGGCGGTGATGCCCGGCACGATGGCGACCGGAATGTTCTCGCGCGCCAGTTCGTCCAGCTCCTCGCCGGCCCGGCCGAACACCGACACGTCGCCGGATTTCAGCCGCACCACGTGCTTGCCCGCCTTGGCGAAGCTGACCATCATGGCGTTGATGTCTTCCTGGCGGCAGCTGTCGCGGGCGGCGCGCTTGCCGACCAGCATGCGCCGTGCCTCGCGGCGGGCGAGTTCCAGGATCTCGTCGGAGACGAGGTCGTCGAACAGGATCACGTCGGCCGCCTGCAGGGCGCGCACCGCCTTCAGGGTCAGGAGTTCGGCCTCGCCGGGGCCTGCCCCGACCAGGGTGACACGGCCGCCGGCCTGCGGCGAGCGCGCCAGATCGTCGATGAAGCCGCCGGCCGCCGCCTCGGCCGCGGCGTCGGGCAGCTTCGTGGTGAAGGCGCTGTCGGCGAAGCGTTCCCAGAAGGCACGGCGCAGCGGGCCCGGCGCCAGCCGCTCCATCACCGCGCCGCGGACCTTTGCGGCCAGGGCAGCCCACTGGCTGAGCGCGGGCGGCAGCAGGGTCTCGATGCGGCGGCGGATCGCCTGGCCGAGGATCGGGGCGGCGCCGTCGGTGGAAATGCCGATGACCACCGGCGAGCGATTGACGATCGTGCCGAAGCGAAAATCGCAATAGGACGGCTTATCGACGACGTTGACCGGCACGCCGGCCGCCCGCGCGGCGCAGGCGAAAGCCTGGCCCTCGGCGAGGCTCTCTGTATCGCCGACGGCGATCGCCGCCCCGGCGAAGACATCGGTTGCCCAGGGCCGGTCGTGATGAAGGATGACGCCGGATTCCGGTGGGACGGCGAGAAGCTCGGCCATCTCGCCATCGATTCCGTCGGCCGGGACATAGAGATCGACATGGGCGCCCGCCGAGGCCAGGAGCTCGGCCTTCCATGCCGCACCCGGTCCGCCGCCGGCCATGACGACGCGCTTGCCCGCCAGATCGAAGAACACCGGCAGGCTCGCCAGCGGCCCCATGCGCTGGGAGCGCTGCCGCGCGCCATTGGCATCGGCCTCGTCGAGGCTGTCGTCGCTCACCAGAATCGGGCGCTCGGCCATGGATCCGTCCTCGGTCGTCCTACTCGTCACTCTCTTGTGACATAACGTCCGGGGCGGTCACAGGGCGAGGCGTAATTTTGCGTCCCGATACGCCCACCGGGATCGTCCTTCGCGCGGGGCCAGCTTGCGGAGCATGGTCGTTCCGGCGGCCGGCAAACCCAACGAACAGATGCCGCAGGGCCACGCGTGCTGGCGCAACGTCGCTTGATCTCCAGTTCACCGGCAACCCATCCGCCTTGATGGAAAACCATTCCCGGATTGCCGCGGTGGCACGACATGCTTTGCTCTTGTCTGTCTTCAAGAGAGGGGTTACGTCGCCACGACAGGCGAGACACGCTGGCGATCGCCGTTGCTGCTCGCACGAATGACGGGGCCCTTCGTACGGGCCCGAACAGGCCAAGGATCAGACATGACCTATCTGGTGACCGACAATTGCATTCGCTGCAAGTACATGGATTGCGTCGAGGTCTGTCCGGTCGACTGCTTCTACGAAGGCGACAACATGCTCGTCATCCATCCGGATGAGTGCATCGATTGCGGCGTCTGCGAGCCGGAATGCCCCGCCGAGGCGATCAAGCCGGACACCGAGCCCAATCTCGACAAATGGCTTAAGATCAACACCGAATACGCCGAGAAATGGCCGAACATCACGATCAAGCGTGATGCGCCTGCGGACGCGGAAAAGTTCGACGGCGAAGACGGCAAGTTCGAGAAATACTTCTCGGCCGAGCCCGGCCAGGGCGACTGAGCTCTTTCAGCTTGTTCAAGATGGACGTCGCCGGTCAGGCGCCGTCCCAGCGCAGGCGCTCATGGGCGCGGCGCTCCTTCTTGGTCGGCGGCCGCGCCGAGGGCTGATAGCCCGGTGCGGCCTTGCCCTTGGCCGCTTCCTTCTGTTCCGCGATGGCTTCCCGCGTCGGTGACAGATCCTCGTAGAGGGTCGCCGCCTCGCTGGCCGGTCCGCGCCGTTCGCCCGGATCAACGATCTTCAGGACGAGGACATCGTCCCGGCGTGTGATCGTCAGCGTGTCGCCCGGGCGCACGGCCCGCGCAGCATTGTCGGTCTTGTCGCCGTTGATGCGAACGCCGCCGGCCTGGACCAGCTTCTGGGCAAGGCTTCGCGACTTCACGACCCGCGCGAAGAACAGCCATTTGTCGATGCGCTGCCCCGCGGGTGCTGCCGGAGCCATCGGCTCCGCACGGCGCTTACTTGCCAAGCTTGTCCTTCAGCGCAGCGAGTTTGGCGAAGGGCGAATCGGGATCGATGCGCTGCGGGCGTGCCGGCTGCACGGGCGGCTTGCCCCCCTGCGGCTTGTCGAAGCGCCGGCCACGATCGGGGCGATCACCCCGGCCCTTGCCCTCGCCCTTGTCAGCGCGGTCGCCACCATCACGGCCCTTGCCGCGCGGGGCACCCTTGCCGAAGCGCGGCGTGCGCTCCTCGCCCTCTCCGGCACCCTGCGGGCCACGGCCGCGACCACGCTGGCCCTGGCCATGACGGGCACCGCCACGGCCGGCGCCGCGCTGCGGGCGCCAGACCTGCACGAGCTTGGGCGCCTCGGGTTCGGCGGCCTCGCCGGTGCCTGCATCAGCGGCCACGGCTTCGGTCGTTTCCGTTGCCGGTGTATCGGTGGTGACTGTCTCGGCGGTTTCGGCCGGGGTTGCAGCGGCCTCGCCGTCGGTGGCTTCGCCAAGGGCAGCCGCAGCGGCCTTCCCGGCTTCGGCCAGACCACCGGTTTCGGTGGCTTCGGCCGGTGCGACCGGCGTGTCGGATGCCTCGGCGGCCTCGCCAGCATCTGCGGTTTCGGCCGCCGTCTCGCCCGCCGGCGTCTCCGCGGCAGCGGTATCGACGGCGTCCGTGCCGGTGCTGGCCTCGTCCGCAGCGTCCACTGCCGGCTGCGGTGCATCCGAGGTCGCAGCCGCTTCCGCGGCCTTCCTGGCCGCTTCGGCGCGCGATGCCTCTTCGGCGGCGCGGCTCGCTTCGTCCAGTCGTGCGAGTTCGGCCTCGACCTTGGTCTGTTCGACCGGCTCGCCGCGATAGCCGAGGCCCTTGAGAACCTCTTCCATGTCTTCCGAGGTCGCGCCGAGGATCGACATCATCCCCGGCGTGACGAGGAACTGCGAGCCGTCATAGGCGCCTTCCGGCCGCTTGCCGATGCCCGGCTTCCAGCCAAGCGCCGGGCGGATCAGGTCGGCGAGGCGCTCGAGGATGTCGACGCGCACGGCCCGGCGACCGAGCAGCCGGTATCCGGCCAGTCCCCAGAACACCGGATCGAAGGAGGCATCGGCCACTGCCGAGGTGCGGCCGGTCGCCAGAAGATGGGTGACCTCGCCATAGCCCGGCTTGTCGCGGCCATCGTTGTGGATGGCCCAGAGCAGCGTCAGAAGGGCCGCCGGCGCGGGCTTGATCAGCGCCGGGACGAAGATGTGGTAGGCGCCGAAGCGAACACCGCAGCGGCGCAGGGCCGCGCGCGATTCCTGGTCGAGCGACCGCACGTCCTCGGAGATCTCGCGGCGCTGGATCAGGCCGTAATTCTCGTAGAGCCGGTAGGCGAGCCCCTTGGCGACGCCCTCCAGACCTTCGGATGCTTGCAGATCGAGCAGCGGCTTGAGGACCGTGGTGATCTGGTAGGTGACCGAACGCTCGGCCCGCGCCGCGACCTTGTCGCGCGCCACGCCGGTCAACTGCTCGTCGGCAAGCAGCACCGTCTTCGGCTTCAGCGGATCATCGCCGGCCGACAGCACCGCCACCGGTGCACCGAGCCAGCGCACAAGCCCGTCCGAACCCAGCGCGATGTCGCCATTGGGTGAATTGGCGAAGCGTTCCGCCCGCTTCTCGAACTCGCCGGCCAACGCCTTCTGGGCGGCGGCACGCACCGCACGGCCATCCGGCCCCTCGGCCTTGCCGTCGGGCGTGAACCTGAACCCCTGCAGCTCGCCTACCGGGTGGCCCTCGACCACTACCGTGCCGTCGCCGCCGATCTCAGCTTCCATGAACGCGTTCTCTCTCAGCCGCCTCATCAAGACGCTTGTCCTGCGGTCTACGAAGCGTTTCGTCAACCTGTCGTGAAGAGCGTCGGAAAGACGGTCCTCGATCTCGCGAGTCTTTTCCTGCCAGTGTGTCGGATCGGCCAGCCAGTCCGGACGGTGTGAAATATAGGTCCAGGTGCGGATTTCCGCGATCCGCTGGGACAGCGTATCGATGTCGCCCTCGGTGCGATCGGCACGCCGGACCTGGCTGGCCATATAGTCTTCGGCGACGTGGCCGTCCGACGCGAGGTCGGCATAGATGGTGGCGATGATCTCCGCATGCTGGGCCGGCGCGATGCGCCGATAGTCCGGCAGCTTGCAGGCTTCCCACAGGAGTTCGACCGCTGCCGGGCTGGTGGCGCGATCCTTGACGGCCGGGTCGCGCGACAGGAATTCCAGCGCCCGCTGATCGACGGCCGGCAGCGCGCGAGCCAGGGCGTCGCTCGGCGGCGGCGCCTCCAGGCTCTCCTTCAGCGCGTCGATCGAGGCAAAGTCGAAGGCGCGCGAGCGCCATTGCAGCACCTTCACCGGCGCGAAGGAATGCGCTTCCAGTGCTTCGGCGAGTTCCGGGGCCAGCGGATCGACCTTGCCGGTAACACCGAACGTGCCGTCGCGCAGATGCCGCCCGGCGCGGCCGGCAATCTGACCGAATTCGGATGGCGTCAGCTGGCGGTACTGGAAACCGTCGAATTTCCAGTCCTGGGCGAAGGCGACGTGATCGACGTCGAGATTGAGGCCCATGCCGATGGCATCGGTGGCGATCAGGAAATCCACGTCGCCGGACTGGTAGAGTTCCACCTGGGCGTTGCGGGTGCGCGGCGACAGCGCGCCGAGAACGACGGCCGCCCCGCCCCGCTGGCGGCGGATCAGCTCGGCGATCGCATAGACCTCGTCGGCCGAGAAGGCGACGATGGCGGTGCGCCGCGGCAGGCGGGTGATCTTCTTGGAGCCGGCATAGACGAGGTTCGACAGGCGCGGCCGCGTCGTCGCATGAGAGCCAGTCAGCAGCCGCTGCAGGACGCCCTGCATGGTCGACGAGCCGAGCAGCAGCGTTTCCTCGCGACCGCGGGCATGCAGGATGCGGTCGGTGAAGACGTGACCGCGCTCGAGGTCGCTGGCGAGTTGAACCTCGTCGATGGCGACGAAGGCGGTGTTCGGGGTGCGCGGCATTGCCTCGACGGTGCAGACCGAATAGCGCGCATTGGGCGGCTTGATCTTTTCCTCGCCGGTGATCAGCGCGACGGCGCCCACCCCCACCCGGTCGCAGACCTTCTGATAGACCTCGCGCGCCAAGAGGCGCAGCGGCAGGCCGATGGTCCCCGAGGAATGGGCGACCATGCGCTCGATGGCGAGATAGGTCTTGCCGGTATTGGTCGGGCCGAGAACAGCGGTGACATTGGATCCGTCGAAACGGATGCTTTCTCGGGCGGGGCGATGGTCGGTCATGCGTCCCGCTCATGTGGGAAGATATATCGGTTGGAAAAGGTTCTGGCCCGATTCGCAAGGTCCGAGCGTCACTTAGCGGGCCGGTTCCGCCGGTCGGCAAAAAAATCGTCCGACCGCGAAGTTTTTTCGGAACCCTTTCCGAGGTCCCGCATTCTTCAAGCACCCCCAAGCGATCATCCCCCTCGATCGCAAAGAAGCAGACGGAAAAAGGCAGCTCCCCCTCGCTGCCTTTTTTCGCGTCTGGGGTCCGCATTTTCCCCCGCCCTGCCGAACGCGCAGAGATCCGCGAGAATTCGTTTGCATTGCGCCCGTGCCCTGGCCTAGCGACAGGTTCCCGCACCCCAGACGAAGCGTGCTCCATGCAGGCCGGCATTCTCCTCGCCTTCGCGTCCTATTTTGCCTTTGCCTGCGGCGATGCCTCGCTCAAGGCGATCGGCGACAGGCTGCCGATTTTCGAGATCGGTTTCTTCGTCTCGATCTTCGCTTTGCTTCCGGCGCTCTTCACCAAGCGGCCCGAGGACAATTGGGGCAACGTCTTCGTGCCCAATCGCCCCGGTCTCGTGGCCCTGCGCATGGCCAGCGGCACGCTCGGCGGCATTCTGGGCGTCGTCGCCTTCACCAGCCTGCCGCTCGCCGAAGCCTATGCGCTGATCTTCCTTTTGCCGATCTTCGTCACGGTGTTCTCCTTCGTCGTCCTGAAGGAGCCGATCGGCTGGCGCCGCTGGCTGGCCGTGTTTGGCGGCCTCATCGGCGTGCTCCTCGTGGTGCGCCCCGGCTTCCGCGAGATCCTGCCGGGCCATTTCGCGGCCATCGGCGTTGCCATCTGCGGCGCGATCACCGTCATCGTCCTGCGCGTTCTCGGTCCTTCGGAGCGGCGGATCACGCTGATCGGCGCCGTGCTGGTGGCCGCCATCGTGGTCAACGGCGTCTTGATGGTCCCGGATTTCGAAATCCCGGCCAACGATCTATGGCCGATCATGATCCTTGCCGGGCTCTGCGCCGGCATGGGCCATCTGCTGATCGTCTTTGCCACCCGCCTCGCCCCGGCGGCGCGGGTCGCGCCGACGCAATACAGCCAGATCGTCTGGGCGACGATCATTGGCGCCAGCTTCTTCTCCGAGTTTCCCGACCTGATCGCGATCATCGGCATGGTGCTGGTGGCGGCCTCCGGTCTCTTCACCTTCGTGCGCGAGACCGAACGCACCCGGTGGCCGAGCCGCGTGCCGCTGATCCGCAACAGGTAGAATATAGCCGTCAGTTCTTCAGGACGACGCAGGACCCGCCGGCCCCGCGTAACCGCCCGCACAGCGCGTCGGCTTCGCCGCGGGTATCGGCGCCGATGCGCACCGCATAGATGCGCTGGCGGGCGCCGTTGCGGCCCCGGATCACCAGCGGGTCCCGGCCCTTCAGGATGGCGCCGAAGCGCGACTGCACCCTCCGGAACATCTTCATGGCGACGGCTTGCCGGGCGTGGCCCGCGACCTGCACCCCCCAGGGCCGCATCGGCGCGCTCTCGACCCCCTCGAAAGCGGCAAAGACCGCGCGCGTCTTCATGATCGGCAGCCGGGTACAGCTCTCGTCGAAATCACGGTCCGCATCGAGCGGCCGAGGTTCCAGTTCGCGCCCGTCCTCGCGAAACCAGTCCGCCGGCCGGAAGGTGATGGCGTTGACGTAGTCCTCGGTCTCGTAGGGCAGCGATCCGCCGCTGACGAGCCAGCGCTTCACCCGGTTGATGCCGCCATTGTAGGCAGCGGCCGCAAGGCCCCAATTGCCGAGTTCGGCGCGCAGATCGGCCAGGTAGAGCGCCGAATGCCGCAGCGCCTGCCTTGCATCATAGGGGTCGTCGAGGCCGCGCTCCTTCGCCGTGTAGGGCATGAACTGGGCGATGCCGCGCGCTCCGACGGGCGAGACGGCGCCGGCATCGAAGCGGCTTTCCTTCCAAATCAGCCGCGCGAAGAAGTCCGGCGACATGCCGACCGCGTCGGCGTTGCGGGCGATCATGCCGCAGATCGCCGCGGCGGACAGGGGCTCGTCCGCGCTGGTGTCCGCCTCGTCCGCACGCTCGGAAAGATTGGGCGGGCTCGGGGGGAAGGCCAGTGCCGGCAGGACGATCGCGCCCTTGTCGGCGGCCTGCGCCCCCGCGGCCGCCGGGACGAGGACGGCAAGCGCAAGCCCGCAGGCTGCGCCAACACCCAGGGCGCGCCGCAGAACCGGCTTGGAGGTTGTCATCGCGCATGTCGCCATGGTCGGCAGGAATGCACAGGACAGCCGAAAATGCTACTCGGACGCCTGGCCCGAACCGAAGCGGCGCTCGATATATTCCGCCACCATCACCTGGAAGTCGGCGGCGATGTCGGGGCCGCGCAGGGTCACGCTCTTCTTGCCGTCGACGAAGACCGGCGCGGCCGGCGTTTCGCCGGTTCCGGGCAGCGAGATGCCGATGTCGGCATGCTTGGATTCGCCTGGTCCGTTGACGATGCAGCCCATCACCGCGACGTTCAGCGCCTCGACACCCGGATATTTCTCGCGCCAGACCGGCATGTTGATGCGGATGTCGGACTGGATCTTCTGGGCCAGTTCCTGGAACACCGTGGAGGTCGTGCGTCCGCAACCCGGACAGGCGGCCACGACCGGCAGGAACTGGCGGAAGCCCATCGTCTGCAGGAGTTCCTGCGCAACCTGCACCTCACGGGTCCGGTCGCCGTTCGGCTCCGGCGTCAGCGAGACGCGGATCGTGTCGCCGATGCCTTCCTGCAGGAGAATGCCCATCGCCGCCGAGGACGCGACGATGCCCTTCGAGCCCATGCCCGCCTCGGTCAGGCCGAGATGCAGCGCGTGGTTGGTGCGCCGCGACAGGTCGCGATAGACGGCGATCAGATCCTGCACCTGGCTGACCTTGGCCGACAGGATGATGCGGTCGCGACCAAGGCCGATCTCCTCGGCCAGCTCCGCCGACAGCAGCGCCGACTGGATGATCGCCTCGCGCGTCACGGCCCGTGCCGAGCGTGGCTGCGGCAGCTCGTTGTTGGCATCCATCAGCCGGGTCAGCAGTTCCTGGTCCAGCGAGCCCCAGTTGACGCCGATGCGCACCGGCTTGTCGTAGCGGATCGCGGTCTCGACGATGGCGCCGAACTGCCGGTCCTTCTTGTCCTTGAAGCCGACATTGCCGGGATTGATGCGATATTTCGCCAGGGCCTCGGCACAGGCCGGGTGATCGGCGAGCAGCTTGTGGCCGATATAGTGGAAGTCGCCGACCAGCGGCACGTCGACACCCAGCCGGTCGAGACGTTCGCGGACCTTCGGCACGGCCGCGGCGGATTCGTCGCGATCGACCGTGATGCGGACGATCTCCGAGCCGGCCTTGGCGAGCGCCGCCACCTGCGCGACCGTCGCGTCGATGTCGGCCGTATCGGTATTGGTCATCGACTGGACGACGACCGGCGCGCCCCCGCCGACCATGATGTTGCCGACACCCACGCCGACGGTGGATCGGCGCGGCGCCGGATCGGCGTCGATCGTGGCGGCCGGGTCGATCGGCGAATGAACGGTCATGGCAAGGCCTCGGGTGGATGTTCGCTGCCGTCGAGGTGGCGCCTTCGCGCCGGCTTGTCAATTCAGAGCGGGTCGCATGCGATACCGATCACGGGAACGGACTGTGCTTTCCCGGCGCGTGACACCGGCCGTGCCACCCTTGAAGCATGACGGCGTCCTGCCCTATGGCGATACCGGCAATCGCGCGAAGGAGTTTCCCCATGTCCGTCGGATACGGCCCGATCATCGTCATCATCGCGTTCCTGCTCCTGATCGCGGCGATGCCGACATGGCCCTATTCCCGCCAATGGGGATACCGGCCGACCATGGTGCTGGCGATCATCTTCATGATGGTGGCCGTCTTCGTCGCCATCGGCGGGTTCGGTCCCGCCTGAGCGCCGATCGGCAGGGCGCCGATGCTGGGAACTGAAACCCGGTTCAAAGGTTTGTGATGGCAAGTCTCACGAACAATCAGGAACCAGTCCCATGAGTGTCGGCACGATCCTTCTCATCATCCTTATCCTGATCCTGGTCGGGGCGCTTCCGACCTGGGGCTATTCCGGCGGCTGGGGCTATGGCCCGTCGGGCATCGTCGGCGTGCTTCTGGTCATCCTGATCATCCTGCTGCTGCTTGGGAAGATCTGACGCGCCGTCCCCGAAGCTGTTCGGCTTCGGGGACCTCTCGTTTCAGGACGGCGCCGGATCGGAGACCGCGACCGGCGCATCCACCGAGCGATCATCGGCGCCGGCCAGCAGCGCCGACATCGCCAGAATAACGACCAGCAGCCCCGACATGCCGAAGAAGACCACCGGAAAGCCGAGATGCTCGGCGATGAACCCGATGATCGACGGCGCGATCAGAATGCCCGAATAGCCCAGCGTCGTCGCGATCGCGAGACCGACCCCCGGCCGCAGCCCGGCGATGTTGCCCGCCGCCGAGAAGGTGACCGGCACGATGTTCGACAGTCCCACACCGAGCAGCGCAAAGCCGGCAATCGCCCAGCCGAGGCTCGGCGCCAGCCCGACGGCGCACAGGCCCCCGATCCCCGCGACGAGTGACAGCCGCACGGTGCGCACCGCGCCCAGCCGGTCGCGGATGCCGTCACCGGCAAAGCGGAACACCGCCATCGCCGCCGAGAACGCCGCAAAGGCAAAGCCCGAACTGGAAATCGTGGCGCCCAGATCCTGGCGCAGGTAGATCGCGCTCCAGTCGATCGCCGCGCCTTCGGGCACCATGGCAAACAGCGCCAGAATGCCGATGGCCAGCCCCTTGAGCAGCGCCGGTCGGTTGCGCCTCGCCGCGGCCCGGATGGCGCCGAGGCCACCGGTGCCTTCGCTCGTCGTGGCCATGACCTGCCCGTCGTCGAACATGCGGCGGCGAACCGGCAGGATCAGGACGAGCGTGATCCCGCCGATCGCCAGCGCATGAGCCGGCGCGCCGATCGCTTCGATCAGCGGCCCGCCCGATGCGGCACCGACGAAGCCGCCGACCGACCAGAAGCCGTGACAGGACGACATGATCGCCCGGCCGAGCCGGCGCTCGACGGCGACGGCATTGGCGTTGATCGCGACATCCATGCCGCCCATCATCGCGCCGAAGGCGAAGATGGCGATCGCGGCGAAGACCGGTGTCGGCGCCAGCACCAGCAGTGGCAACGCCAGTGCGAGCAGTGCCTGGGTCACCAGAACCGGTCGCCGCGAACCGCGCGTCGCCAGAACGCCCCCGATGAGCGGCATGGCCGTGATCGCGCCGAGACCCAGCACCAGAATGAACAGGCCGAGGGTGGATTCGCCGATCCCCAGACGCGCCGCCAGCACCGGCACCTGCGGCGTCCACGAGCCGAGAACCAGACCATTGACGAAGAAGGCCAGCGCCACGGCAATCCGCGTCGGCGGAAAGATGACCGACTGCGGCTGGGGCGGCCGGGTCTGCTCTACGGACATGGGTGGCTCCAGCAACAGCGCCGCGGGTAGCGCAGCGAAGGGGATTTTCGGCTAGCGGACGGGCACGCGGATGACATCGATTCCCCCTTCGGCAAAGGCGGCAAGAATGGCGGGCCCGGCATCGTCCTCGGTGACCATCCGGGTCATTTGCGACGCGGCAATGACCCGGAACGGCGCCACAGTGCCCAGCTTGTCCGCCGTCGCGATCACCATGATGCTGCGTCCGGACAGGGCCATGCGCCGCTTGAACTCCGCCTCTTCCTGGCTGAAGGCGGTGACACCCTCGACCGGGTCGACGCCGCAGGCGCCCAGCACCACAAGATCCGGACACAGGCGCTCGACGTCGCTGACCGCCTTGGCGCCGAGGCAGGCGCCGGTGTGGGGATCGAACTGCCCGCCGACAAGAACCACCCGCAAGCCGGGCACCTCCGGCACGGCCAGCGCGACGGCCGGAGAATTGGTGACGATGGTGGCGCGCAAGTCCGGCGCGATCTGCCGCGCAAGCGCAATGTTGGTCGAGCCGGCATCGATGAAGATCGTGGCGTCACGCGGCAGGATGCCCGCGGCGACCCTGGCGAGTTCTGCCTTTGCCGGTCCGGCCTCGGCCTGCCGGCTGGCCAGCGGCGCGCCGCTGGGGGCAAGCGGCAAGGCGCCACCATAGACCCGCTCGCAGAGCCCGGCTGCCGCCATTTCGCGGAGGTCGCGACGGATCGTGTCCTCCGAAACCTTGAATTCCCGCGCCATGGTGGCGGCGATCACCCGACCGTCGCTCGCCAGCCGCTCGCGAATGGCGGCCTGGCGCTGTCCGGTCAGAAGGGACGTCGACATTCGCTGCGCCTTCCGCTTCATTCATGATTATGCACGTTTCTGCACGATTCAGCCGAAATCGTCAAGCCGCCCGACGCCGGGGCCCGGACAGCAAAATGCCGCCGGGATCGCCGACGGCATTTCTCTCGGTCTTGCGCTTCAGGCGGGTTCCTAAGCGGCGGCGTACACCACCAGCAGGTCCTTGGCGTCGATCTGCGCGCCGGCCGTGACATGCACGGCCTCGATGGTGCCGTCGCGCTCGGCGTGGATGGCGGTCTCCATCTTCATCGCCTCGATGGACAGGAGCACATCGCCGCTGCGCACCGTCTGGCCCGCGGCCACGGCAAGGGTCGAGACGACCCCCGGCATCGGCGCACCGACATGGTTGGCATTGCCGGCTTCCGCCTTCGGCCGCACGGCGCCGCCGGCCGCGCCATGCGCCCGGTCCGGCACCTTGATACGCCGCGGCTGGCCGTTCAGCTCGAAGAACACCGTCCGCATGCCCTTCTCGTCGGTCTCGCCGAAGCCGAGGCAGCGGACCACCAGCGTCTTGCCGCGCTCCAGATCGATCAGCACTTCCTCGTCCTGGGCAATGCCGTAGAAATAGGACGGCGTCGGCAGCATCGAGACCGGGCCGTAGAGCTCCTGGGCCGCGGCGAAGTCGGTGAAGACCTTCGGATACATCAAATAGGAGGCGAATTCCTGCGCGCTGGCGTCGCGCTCCAGCTTCTCCTCCAGCTTCGCCTGCTCGGCGTCCAGATCGGCGTCGGCGAGCAGCGAGCCCGGCCGCACGGTGATCGGCGTCTCGCCCTTCAGCACCTTCTTCTGGATGTCGGCGGGCCAGCCCTGGGGCGGCTGGCCGAGATCGCCATGCATCATCGACACGACGGAATCGGGGAAGGCCAGATCCTTCTTCGGGTCCATGACGTCGGCGACGGTCAGATCCTGGCTGACCATCATCAGCGCCATGTCGCCCACTACCTTGGAGGACGGCGTCACCTTGACGATGTCGCCGAACATCCGGTTCACGTCGGAATAGGTCTGGGCCACCTGGTGCCAGCGCGTCTCCAGCCCCAGCGAACGGGCCTGTTCCTTCAGATTGGTGAACTGGCCGCCCGGCATCTCGTGCAGATAGACCTCGGAGGCCGGCCCCTTCAGGTCGCTCTCGAAAGCCGCATACTGGTTGCGCACGGCCTCCCAGTAGAAGGAGATCCGCCGGATCGCCTCGGCCGACAGGCCGGAATCGCGCTCGGTGCCCTTCAGCGCCTCGACGATGGAGCCGAGGCAGGGCTGCGCCGTGTTGCCGGAGAAGGCATCCATGGCCGCATCCACCGCGTCGACGCCGGAATCGATCGCCGCCAGCACGGTCGCAGCCGAGATGCCCGACGTGTCGTGGGTGTGGAAGTGGATCGGCAGCCCGACCTCTTCCTTCAGCGCCTTGAACAGGACGCGCGCCGCCGCGGGCTTCAGGAGGCCCGCCATGTCCTTGACGCCCAGAATGTGGGCGCCGGCGGCCTCCATCTCCTTGGCGAGGGAGACATAGTATTTCAGGTCGTATTTGGCGCGGTCCGGGTCGAACAGGTCGCCCGTGTAGCAGATCGCGCCCTCGCACAATTTGTCGGCCTCGCACACCGCGTCCATGGAGACGCGCATGTTCTCGACCCAGTTCAGGCAGTCGAAGACGCGGAACAGGTCGACACCGCCGCGGGCCGCCTCGGCGACGAAGCGCTTGACGACATTGTCGGGATAATTGGTGTAGCCGACGCCGTTGGAGCCGCGCAGCAGCATCTGCAACAGGATGTTGGGGGCGCGCTCGCGAACCAGCGCCAGGCGCTCCCACGGATCCTCGGTCAAGAAGCGCATGGCCACGTCGAAGGTCGCCCCGCCCCAGCATTCGAGGCTCAGCAGCTGCGGCAGGCCGCGGGCATAGGCATCGGCCACCGCGACGATGTCATGGGTGCGCACGCGGGTCGCCAGCAGCGACTGGTGGCCGTCGCGCATGGTCGTGTCGGTGACCAGCACCTGCGGCTGGGCCAGCATCCAGTCGGCAAAGCCGCGGGGCCCGAGTTCGTCCAGCTTCTGGCGCGTGCCGTCGACGATGGGCGCCTTGAACAGCGGCGGGATCGGCAAAGCGTGCTCGGCCGAGGGGCGCGGCCGGTTCTTGGTCTCGGGATGGCCGTTGACGGTGACGTCGGCGAGATAGGTCAGGAGCTTGGTCGCGCGGTCGCGGCGCTTGACCTGGTCGAACAGGGCCGGCGTCTGGTCGATGAACTTGGTGGTGTAGGAATTGTCGCGGAATTTCGGGTGCGAGATGATCGCTTCGAGGAAGGTCAGATTGGTGGCGACACCGCGGATGCGGAATTCGCGCAGCGCCCGGTCCATGCGGGCGATGACTTCCTCCGGGCTCGGCGCCCAGGCGGTGACCTTTTCCAGCAGCGGATCGTAGAAGCGGGTGATGACCGCGCCCGAATAGGCGGTGCCGCCGTCGAGTCGGATGCCGAAGCCCGTCGCGCCGCGATAGGCGGTGATGCGACCGTAATCGGGAATGAAATTCTGCTCGGGGTCTTCCGTCGTGATCCGGCACTGCATGGCGTGGCCGTTGAGGCGGATCTCGCTCTGGGGCGGTACGCCCGATTCCGGCGTGCCGATGGCATGGCCGTCGAGGATGTGGATCTGCGCCTTGACGATGTCGATGCCGGTGACTTCCTCGGTCACCGTATGCTCGACCTGGATGCGCGGATTGACCTCGATGAAGTAGAACTTACCGCTGTCGGCATCCATCAGGAACTCGACGGTGCCAGCGCCGACATAGTCGGTGGCATCGGCGAGCTTGCGGGCATAGCCGGCGATCTCGGCGCGCTGGGCATCGTCGAGATACGGCGCCGGGGCGCGCTCGACGACCTTCTGGTTGCGGCGCTGGATCGAGCAGTCGCGCTCGAACAGGTCGACGACGTTGCCATGGGTGTCGCCGAGGATCTGCACCTCGACATGGCGGGCGCGCTCGATCAGCTTCTCGAGATAGACCTCGTCCTTTCCGAAGGCGGCGCGGGCCTCGCGCTTGCCCTCGATGACCTCGCGCTCGAGATCCTTTTCTTCGCGGATGGCGCGCATGCCGCGGCCGCCGCCGCCCCAGGACGCCTTCAGCATCACCGGATAGCCGACCTCGGCCGCCATGCGGCGCACCTCGTCCATGTCGTCGGGCAGCGGCACGGTGGCCGGCACCACCGGCACCCCGACTTCCAGCGCGAGATTGCGCGCCGCCACCTTGTTGCCGAGCCGGCGCATGGTGTCGGCGGAGGGGCCGATGAAGGTGATCCCCGCCTCGACGCAGGCATCGACGAATTCGGGGCTTTCCGACAGGAGGCCGTAGCCCGGATGAATGGCGTCGGCGCCCGAGAGCTTCGCGACCCGGATCACTTCCTCGATCGCCAGATAGCTCTCGATCGGCCCCATGTCCTTGGACAGATGCGGGCCGCGGCCGACCTGGTAGCTCTCGTCCGCCTTGAAGCGGTGCAGGGCCAGCTTGTCTTCCTCGGCCCAGATCGCCACGGTCCGGATATCGAGCTCGTTCGCGGCGCGGAACACGCGAATGGCGATTTCGGATCGGTTGGCGACGAGAATCTTGCGAATGGCCAAGGAACGCTCCTCCTGTACAGGATGCCGGACTTATCCCGCTTGCAGCCGGCACTCAAGATTGCGGCGGCGCGGGACGTTTCGCAAGCGCGAAGAGAAGGCGGTCGATACGGCAGCGGCAGAACCGGCCGGATCGCTACGCGATCGGGCATTGAACGTGATGACCGGACAGGCCCCGGGCCTTCTAAGCCACCGTCGCCCCCAGCCTCAGCTCGACCGGTTCGCCACGAACCGCGCCGCCTCGATCAGCACCGCCCCCTTGTCGCCGAAGGGCGCAAGTTCCGCCTCTGCCTCGGCCACCAGCCGGTCGAGACGCGTACGGGTCCAGTCGATCCCGTTGAGGGCGGGTAGCGTCTTCTTGCCCCGCTCGCGGTCCTTGCCGGCGGCCTTCCCCAGCACCGCGGCGTCCGCCGTCTCGTCGAGGAGATCGTCGGCGAGCTGGAAGGCGAGGCCGACGATCTCGCCGAAGCGGCGCAGGCGGGCGCGTTCGCCCGTACCGGCATCGGCGACGATGGCGCCGGCCTCGCAGGCAAATGCGATCAGCGCGCCGGTCTTCATCGCCTGCATCCGGGCGATCTCGTCCTCGGACAGGACGGCGTTCTCGGCGGCAAGATCCAGCACCTGCCCGCCGACCATGCCCGCTGCGCCGGCATCGCGGGCCAGCAGCGCGACGAGCGCGACGCGGGCCTCCGGCGACAGGGACGCCTCGCCCGCCACTAGACCGAAGGCGAGGGTCAGGAGACCGTCGCCCGCCAGGATCGCCGTCGCCTCGTCATAGGCCCGGTGGACGGTGGGTTTGCCGCGTCTCAGATCGTCGTCGTCCATCGACGGCAGATCGTCATGGACCAGCGAATAGCAGTGGATGCACTCCAGCGCCGTCGCCGTGCCGATCGAGGCCTGTGGGTCGGCGCCGAACAGGCGCGCGCTCTCGATCACCAGGAAGGGCCGCAGCCGCTTGCCCCCGCCGAGCGCGCCATGGCGCATGGCCGCCAGAAGCCGCGCCGGTGCCCCCGCCACCGAACCGTGCGCACCGGCAAGGCAGTCCGCGAGCCGGGCTTCGGTCAGGTCGGCGGCTTCCGACAGCCGGGCTTGGAACGGGGTCTGGCTCATGGCTGCGTCGCTTTCCTGTCAGTGCGCGTCCGGCTTTGCCGAAGCCGCGGCCCGGGTCAAGGCGGCTGTGCTGCAGGTCCGCCATCGAGACCCCATGGCGATCGACACCTCGCAGCGTTGCGGCCATGCGGCGTCACCGGTAAGACCGGCGGATGAACGCGCGTTCCCGCCCCTGCCCTTCGAACAACAGCCAGCCGGCCTCCGCCGGCCGTGCAGGCATCGCACGATGATCCGGCGTATCGCGGCGATCGCCGCTCTCGTGATCCTCGTGCTGGTGGCGATTCCCCTCATCCTGACGCCACTCTACGCCCTGCGCGCCGTGCATCCGGTCTCGACGCTGATGCTGGCCGATCATTTCGGCTTCCGTTCGATGCAGCGCGAATGGGTCGACATCGACGCCATCGCCCCGGCGATGGTCTATTCGGTGATGATGTCGGAGGACGGCCAGTTCTGCCGGCATGACGGGATCGACTGGGGCGAGATGCGCGCCGTGGTCGAGGAAGCGCTGGCCGGCGAGGAAACCCGCGGCGCCTCGACAATTCCCATGCAGACGGTGAAGAATCTCTTCCTGTGGGGCGGCCGCTCTTATGTGCGCAAGGCGATCGAGGCGCCGCTCGCCCTTTATCTCGACCTCGTCCTGTCGAAGCGGCGGATCATGGAAATCTACCTCAACGTCGTGGAGTGGGATCGCGGCATCTACGGCATCGAGGCGGCTGCGCAGCACTATTTCGGGCGGTCCGCTGCAAGGCTCACCGCCCGCCAGGCCGCGCTTCTGGCGGTCACACTGCCCAATCCGATCGAGCGCAATCCGGCCAATCCCGGGCGCGGGCTCAACCGCCTCGCCGACCGGGTGCAGCGCATGGCAAAAAGCTCGGGCGACTATGTCGGCTGCGTGAAACCCGCATGAGGACGGCAACGGAATCGTCGCCGCCCCCTTCCCAACCAGCCGGGTCTTTGCTATGGGCAGCCTCGAATTCCCGTCATGGCGAAGTTCTGCGGCGATCTGCATGGGATCGCGGGCGACGCCGACGTGAATGCGCGGAGCTCCGAGAGCCGGCGCAGAACGAGATCAGACAGACGTCGATGATGCCGCGTTGCGGCATCCCCCGACAGCCCGAACGGAGCAAGACATGGCCGTACCCAAACGCAAAACGTCCCCGTCGAAGCGCGGCATGCGCCGTTCGGCGGACGCCCTCAAGGCACCGACCTACATCGAAGACAAGGATTCGGGCGAGCTGCGCCGTCCGCATCACGTCGACCTGAAGACCGGCATGTATCGCGGTCGCCAGATCCTGACGGTCAAGGAAAAGGCGTAAGCCTTTCCCGGCTGCTTCGGCGGCCGGATCGATCAGCATGAAAAAGGGCCGGTCCGGCAGGACTGGCCCTTTTCGCGTTGTCAGCGCTGCCGTCGCCACGCCGTAGCGTCCGCGGCCCGGTCCTCCCCCGGGCGGCGGACGGCGCCGGTCGTGATCAGTCGGCCTTCTTGGTGTCGGTCTTGCGGGCATCCAGCGCCTCGATGCGCTTCTGCATCTCCACCAGCTGCTCGCGCATCGCCTTCAGATCGTCGTCGGCCGGCCGCTCGCTGCGGCGCGGCGCGGCCGCTTCGCTGTCACGCGAAGCCGGATCGGCCGCATTGCCCATGGCCCCGGCCGCAAACGGATTGAACACGGTCATGGCCTGCCGGAACATCTCGGTGTTGCGGCGAACCTGCTCTTCCATCAGCTTGATCGGCGTCTGCGCCATCGCGCTCGGCAGCTTGTCGCGAAAGCCTTCCTGCTCGCGCGAGAACGCGCTCATCGACTGTTCCAGATAGGCCGGAATGACCATCTGCATCTGGTCGCCGTAGAATCGGATGAGCTGGCGCAGGAAGGCGATCGGCATCAGGTTCTGGCCGCCCTTGTTCTCCTGCTCGAAGATGATCTGGGTCAGCACCGAATGGGTGATGTCCTCGCCGGTCTTGGCGTCCTGAACCTCGAATTCCTCGTTCTTCTTGACCATCGCCGCCAGGTTTTCCAGCGTCACATACGTGCTGGTACCGGTATTGTAGAGCCGGCGATTGGCGTATTTCTTGATGACCGTCACGTCCGAATTCTTGGCCATTCCTCACCCCCTAGCCCGCTGTTCCGGCGTCAACGTCGTCGGTTTGTGCGACTGCTTCGTTGCGCCGCATAAATGATAGGCACAAAACCCGGCGGTACTCAAACCATTCCCCGTGGCCCGGCCGGGGCGCCTACCGCATTGCAGCGCCCGCCGGCGCGGGGCGCAACGCCGGGGATCGCGTTGACAGTCGCAAAGCGGCTCTGCGACAACCGATGGGAACCCGGTCGCGGCACCCTATCTGCCGCCGCACGGAATTCCTCGATCGCGGGCAGCCCGCAGGGAGACACAGGTCATGAGCAACGGACAATCGGTCGTCATCGTCGGCGCGGCGCGCACCCCGGTCGGCTCCTTCAACGGCGCGTTCGCCAACGTGCCGGCCCATGAGCTGGGCGCCGCGGCCATCCGCGAGGCGCTGGCGCGCGCCAAGGTCGATGCAGGCGATGTCGACGAGGTCATCATGGGCCAGATCCTGACCGCCGCCGAGGGCCAGAACCCGGCCCGCCAGGCGGCCATGGCGGCCGGCTGCCCGAAGGAGACCACCGCCTGGGCGCTGAACCAGCTCTGCGGCTCGGGCCTGCGCACCGTCGCCATCGGCATGCAGCAGATCGCCCTCGGCGACGCCAGCATCATCGTGGCCGGCGGGCAGGAATCCATGTCCATGGCCCCGCATGCCGCGCATCTGCGCCAGGGGCAGAAGATGGGCGACCTGAAGATGGTCGACACCATGCTGAAGGACGGCCTGATCGACGCCTTCAACGGCTACCACATGGGCAATACGGCCGAGAACGTCTCGCGCCAGTGGCAGATCACCCGCGAGATGCAGGATGAGTTCGCCGTTGCCTCGCAGAACAAGGCCGAGGCCGCCCAGAAGGCCGGTCGCTTCAAGGACGAGATCGTCCCCTTCACCGTCAAGGGCCGCAAGGGCGACACGGTGGTCGAGGATGACGAGTACATCAAGCACGGCACGACGCTGGAGAAGGTGCAGAAGCTGCGCCCGGCCTTCGACAAGGAAGGCTCGGTCACGGCGGCGAACGCTTCGGGCATCAACGACGGCGCCGGCGCCACGGTGCTGATGAGCGAGGCCGAGGCCGAGCGGCGCGGCCTGACGCCGCTGGTGCGCATCGCCTCCTGGGCGACCGCCGGCGTCGATCCGTCGATCATGGGCACCGGCCCGATCCCGGCGTCGCGCAAGGCGCTCGAAAAGGCCGGCTGGAGCGTCGAGGATCTCGACCTCGTCGAGGCCAACGAGGCCTTCGCCGCCCAGGCCTGCGCGGTGAACAAGGACCTCGGCTGGAACCCGGACATTGTCAACGTCAATGGCGGCGCCATCGCCATCGGCCACCCGATCGGCGCTTCCGGCACGCGCGTCCTCAACACGCTGATCCACGAGATGATCCGGCGCGACGCCAAGAAGGGCCTCGCCACCCTGTGCATCGGCGGCGGCATGGGCGTCGCCATGTGCTTCGAGCGCCCGTAACGGCGCCGTCGTAAAACGGCGCGGCGGCATGACGGACCTGAACTTCGAACAGCTCGTGTTCTCGGGCGGCGGAACGCGCTGCTTCTGGCACGGCGGTTTCCTGGAGACGGTCCGCCGGCCGCTGGCCCTGACGCCGGCACGCATCGCCGGCGTCTCCGGCGGCGCGCTGTCGGCGAGCTGCTTCATCGCCGGCCGCGACGAAACCCTGCTGGAGGTGATGGGCGCGACCTTCGACCGCCGGTCGCAGAACGTCGCCACAAGCTGGAACGAGGTGCAGGCCGACGGGCTGACGCCGCACCAGCGCATGTACCGGGAGATCGTCGCTGAGACGCTCGACCGGCAGGCCATCGCGGCGATCGCCGACGGCCCGTCCTTTCAGGTGTTGCTGGCCCATCCGCCGACCCGGCGCCTGCCGAAATGGTCGACCTTCCCGCTGATGGCGGCCTATCTCCTCGATCTCGCCGTCCGCTCGACCCCGAAGGTCGTGTTGCCGACAGCGCTGGGCACCGACCAGATCCTCGTCGACGCAAGGCAGGCGGCCCGCGACGGGCGCCTGATCGACCTGGTCTGCAGTGCCGCCGTGATCCCGCCGGTGTTCAACATCGAGGGCTGGAACGGCCGCCCGGTCATCGACGGCGGGATGACGTCCAAGGCGCCGATGCCCGATCCGAACGAGGGCCGGACGCTCATCCTGCTCACCCGCCGGTTCCGTCACCTGCCGCAATCGGAAAGCTGCCTCTATGTCGAGCCGTCCGAAGCGGTGCCGGCCGACAAGATCGACTTCACCAACCGCAGGAAGATCGAGGACACCTGGCGGCAGGGCGCCAGCGACGGCAAGGCTTTCCTGCTTCGGCACGGGCTGGGAACCGACGCGCCGGCCTTCGCACATGACAAGACACACGGAACGCGCGACGCTCACGCGTCCGGATAATTCAAACGGGAGGAAGACATGGGAAGAGTTGCAATCGTCACCGGCGGCACGCGGGGCATCGGCGCGGCCATCTCCAAGGCGCTGAAGGAGGCCGGCTACACGGTGGCGGCGACCTATGCCGGCAATGACGAGAAGGCCAACGCCTTCAAGGACGCCACCGGCATCGCCGTCTACAAATGGGACGTCTCTTCCTACGAGGCCTGCGCGGAGGGCATCGCCAAGGTCGAGGCCGAGCACGGCCCGGTGGAAATCCTGGTCAACAATGCCGGCATCACCCGGGACGCCATGTTCCACAAGATGACGCCCGAGCAATGGCAGGAGGTCATCGGCACCAATCTCAACGGCCTGTTCAACATGACGCGGCCGGTCTGGGAGGGCATGCGGTCGCGCAATTTCGGCCGGATCATCAACATCTCGTCGATCAACGGCCAGAAGGGCCAAGCCGGCCAGGCGAACTATTCCGCCGCCAAGGCCGGCGACATCGGCTTCTCCAAGGCGCTGGCCCAGGAAGGCGCCAAGAAGGGCATCACCGTCAACACGATCTGCCCCGGCTACATCAACACCGAGATGATGGCGACGATCTCCGACGACGTGATGCAGAAGCACATCCTGCCGCAGATTCCGGTCGGCCGTCTCGGCGAGGCCGAAGAGATCGCCCGCTGCGTGGTGTTCCTCGCCTCGGACGATGCCGGCTTCGTCACCGGCTCGACGCTCTCGGCGAATGGCGGCCAGTACCTGCACTGACGCGCCCCGTCGGCTTTCGACAGCACAGACAACGGCGCCCGTTCGGCGCCGTTGCCGTTTTCGCCGCCCCGCGGCTGACCGCTTCCCTGATAGTCACGGAACCAAACAACCTCGTTGCCGGTTTGGGGTCCGCGCACGCGCTGGAGTTGTTTCCGGCCGCGCTATTTTCGGGTGAGGAGTCGAGCCGTGATCAGCAGGAAATCCCTTTACGCAGTGGTGGCCGTCGCGGCGATGACCGCGGCCACGCCGGTGCTGTCCCAGAGCGTCCAGATCGGCCGCGACGGGATCCGCATCGTCCCGCAGGAACAGATGCGCGATCACGACCGGCGCGACCATGACCGCCGTGATCGGCGCGAGGAAGCCCGCCGCGACGTCTCCGAGCGCGACGCGGTCCGCATCGCCAAGCGCCAGGGCATGCGGCAGGTCCACGTCGTCACGAGCAGCCGCGGCGCCTACCGCGTCGAGGGCTCCGACCGGCGCAAGCGCCAGATGCGGGTCGAGATCGACCGTCGCAGCGGCGAGGTCCTGTCGGTCCGCTGACCTGACGGGAGTACTCGCGTCGCGCGGCAGGCGACCGGCCGCGCGACCTGCGCCCATCGATGATGGACCCGAACGACGAAGGCCCCGGTGGAGCGTATCCGCCGGGGCCTTCGTCGTTTCACGTATCGCAGCTGGTTACAGGATGCCGCCGGAACTGCCGAGGATTGCCAGGGCCGGCGACGTCGCCGTGCTTGTCGACTGGGCCTCCTGCAGGGCGAGATAGCGGCTGATGAACCGCTCCAGCCCCTTCGGGTCCTTCAGCGTTTCCAGGTCCAATTTCTTCTCGATGGTCCGCTTCTGCAGATCGAGATTGCTCTGGCTCGACTCGGCCGGCAGTCCCACCGCGGTCTGCACCACGGTCAGCAGCGCCGGATCGGCAAGGATCTCGTAGATCGATGTCAGTTCGGGCGCCAGCCGACGGAAATACAGGGCCAGGCGCACCGACTCGTTGTCGGCGCCGGCCTCTTCTTCCATGGTCTGGCGCAGGTAGAAATCCTGCGTCGACAGGAAGTCGCTGGCGCTCTGGATCTCGTGCACGCCGCGCTCGATGCCGCCATCCGGCGTGAAGGCATAGGCGGCCGCGAACTCGATCAGACGGCGATCGCCGGACTTGTTGACGAAGCTCTCGGGATCGGACGGATCGCTGGTCAGGATCGAGACGAGATCCTTCTGCGACAGGCGATCGGCCTCCAGCCCATAGGCCTTCAACGCGAAGTCCACGACGGTCTTGTTGGTGACGAAGTCGTTGACGGAGACGATCGACAGGAGCGCCTTCTTGTAGGCCGTGGTGGCCTCGGTAATCGCCTTGCTTTCGGCCGTGGTCGGCGCGTCGCCGAAGGATTCCGCGTAGCGCGTCGCGGTGTCGATCTGGTTGGCTTCGGTCTGGGCGATGCGCTGGGCCGCAATCTTGCCGCTGTCGTCGAAGTTGAACGCCGCGGCCAGCTTGACGTAGCGATCGTCATTCAACGAATTGGCATAGGACGACGGGTCGGAGGGGTCGCTGCGCAGCACCCGCATGATGCTGCTGCGGCTCTCGGTCGCCGGATCGAGGCCGAAGGCCTTCAGGGCGTAGTCGTAGACCGCCGAGCTCGAGACGAACTGGCGCACGGTCGACATGCCGCTCACCGCCACGCGGAACAGGCTGGTGGCGATCTTGTCGTTGCCGGCCGTGGCGGTGCGGTAATTGGCGAAATAGCCGTCGACCGTCGCCTCGCGCGCCGCGTCGCTCTGGGCCGGTTCCCCGACCGGCAGATTGCCCTGGGTGTCGAAATTGAACCGCTCGTTGAGGAGCTTGTACTTCTCCTTGCGGGCAAGCGAGGCCGGCGTGTCCTCCGGCATCTGGTTCAAATCGCTGTTCGGGTCGTCAGGATCGCTGGTGATCAGCGTCCACGCATAGGACGGCATCTCCGAATCGCTGAGGCCCACCGAACTGAGCGCCATGCCGAACAGGCGGGGATCGTTGACCAGTTCGTCCGCAGTGCGGATCTTGGCGATCTCGGATTCGTAGTAGCTGACCTGATAGGCGGCCGCCTGCTCGCTGGTGGCGAGACCCTTCTTTGCGAAATATTCGAAGACCGTGTTGTTGGCCTCCTTCTCGCTCTGCAGGCCGCCGGCGGGGATCGAGCCGTCCGGCTCGAAGGCCAGCATGGCGGCGAGATCGGCATAGCGGTTGTCGCCATTGGCGGCCGGGCCGTCAGCGGCGTTGCCGGTCAGGACATCGCGGATGAAGGAGCGCGACGCGATCGACGGGTCGATGCCGACCGAGGCCAGCGAGACGTTGAAGAGATGCGTGCTGTTCAGGAACTCGTCGACATTGGAGATGACGCCGATACCGTCCATGTAGGCCTTGGCGGCCGTCGCATGCACCTGGCCGGCGCGGGTGCGGTAGTCCGAATAGGCCTCGACGACGAGATCGGTCTGCCCGACCGTCTGGGCCACGAGAACCGGCGGCTCGGCGGTGCTGATGAAGCTGAAGGCCTTGGCGAAGGTCCGGTAGCGCTCGTCCGACAGCTTGTTGGCAAGACTCGAGGAATCGCTGAGATCGCTCTCGAGCACCTTCTTGATCAGCGCCTTCGAACCGATCTGCTCTTCCAGCCCATGCGCCTTCATGGCGTAGGAATAGAGCCGGTAATCCGCCATGAACTCGTCGATCGTCGAGACCGAATGGATGTTCGTCCGGTAGTATTCTGCCTCGCGCTTGACCACGGGATCGGCCGCGATGCGGTCGAGCGTGCGCGTCATGTCGCGGGTGTAGAGCTGGTACGAGAGCGTATTGGAGAGCATGCCGGCGTTTCCTGGCCGTGCGGACCGCACGTGACACTACGGCCGCGGAAGGCGGCACATGGACGGCAGCTTACCGGGCAAATCCTTAACCGGGACTGGATACGCCCCCGAAAAAGCGATTCGCCGCCGCCTTTTGCTCAATCGACCGTCAGCATCCGGCCCTGCGCGTCCGACCGGATGGCGAGGTCGAGCAGCGTCTGCACCTGCGCCGCGTGTCGGAAATCCGGCTGGCCGTTCACCCCCGACAGGAGTGCCAGCACGAAGCGATCGGCGTTGCGCGGGGTCGGCGGGCAGTCGAGCACCTTCCAGGTCTGCGTCTCGATATCCGACCCGAGACAGGCGGACAGCGTCGAGTCCGTCGTGTTGGACCAGATCTTCAGGGCGCCCTTTTCGCCGTGGATGGTCAGGTCGAGATCGTTCTCCCTGCCGGTCGCCGAGCGGCTCATATGGACGACGCCCAGCGCGCCATTCCCGAATTCCACCGTCATCGCGCAGGAATCGTTGGCGTCGAGACCGTAGTCGCCGATCGCGCCGCCCTCGGCCTTGTCGAAGGTCTTCAGCCGCGCGCCCAGCGCGGCGATGTCGAGACCGGTGCCGAAGGTGACGAAGTCGAGGATGTGGATGCCGATATCGCCGAGGACGCCGCCCGAGCCATGGGCCGTCGACAGCCGCCACAGCCAGCGCTCGTCGGTCCGCCAGTCGCCCCAGTGGCGCGCCGTCAGCCAGCTCTGCAGATAGCTCGCGGCAACATGCCGGATGTCGCCGATCTCGCCCGCCTCGATCATCCGCCGCGCCATCTGGAGGGCATGGGCGTTGCGGTAGGTCAGGTTGGCCATGTTGATCACGCCGGCCGCTTCTGCCGCCGCGACCATCTCGAAGGCGTCGGCCGCATGGACCGCCAGCGGCTTCTCGCAGAACACCGCCTTGCCGTGTTCGAGGACCTGCAGCGTCGTCGGCTTGTGGACCTGGTCCGGCGTCGCGTTGACCACCGCCTCGAAACCACCCCAGGCCAGCGCGGCGTCGAGATCGTCGAACGCATGCGGGATGCCGTGCAGGGCGGCGAAGGCCCGGGCCCGCTCGGCATTGGTGTCGCAGGCCGCAACGACCGCGCAGCCGGGGATCGAGCCGAAATGCTCGGCATGGCGATGGGCGATGCTGCCGGTGCCGAGGATCAGGATGCGCTTCCCACCCGCCGCGGCCCCGGACGGCGGGGTCGCCCCGCCGGTCATCGAAAGCCCGCCTCGCCGTCCTTGTGGAGCGAGGCGCCGCGCTGCTCGATCGGTTCGGGTGCCTTGTCGACCGGCACGTTCGGCGCATTCGACACGTCGGACCAGGCGGGAACCGGGTTGTACGCCCAGTGCACCGCGTTGCGCAGCACGGTCTGCACGGCCGGCTCGTGATAGATCGGATAGGTCTCGTGGCCGGGGCTGAAATAGAAGATGTTGCCCGCCCCGCGCCGGTAGGTCAGGCCGGAGCGGAACACCTCGCCGCCCTCGAACCAGGAGATGAATACCGTCTCCAGCGGCTCAGGCACCAGGAACGGTTCGCCATACATCTCCGCCTGGGGCAGCTCGATCGACGGTCCGAGCCCCTGCGCGATCGGATGCGAGCGGTTGATCGTCCACAGCCGTTCGCGCTCGCCCGCCTCGCGCCAGCGCAGCGAACAGGGCGTGCCCATCAGCCGCTTGAAGATCTTCGAGAAGTGCCCCGAATGCAGGACGATCAGGCCCATGCCCTGATGCACCCGCTCGGCAACGCGGTCGACCGTCTCGTCGCTGACCTGGCCATGCGCCTTGTGCCCCCACCAGAGGAGCACGTCCGTCGCGTCGAGCCGTTCCTGCGGCAGGCCGTGTTCGGGCGCGTCCATCGTCGCGGTGGAGACGTCGATCTCCGGATCCTGCCGCAAGGCGGCGGCGATCGTCTCGTGGATGCCGTCCGGATAGATCGCGCGGACCTCGGCTTCCTCGCGCTCGTGGACGAACTCGTTCCAGACGACGGTGCGGATTGCCATGACGGTCTCCGATAAGCCGAACTGCTATGTGCCTTGCCTGCATCCGGGACGAAAATTCCCCTCGCCCCGGATGCACGTCGATCAGGTGGCCTCGAGCAGCGCGAAGGGAAGCTGTGCCAGCACCGTCGCCAGGGAGAGGTCGGCGGGCAGTTCATGCTCCTGCCCGGTGACCACGTCGCGATAGGTGCGTCCGGCGAGCCCTTCCGGCAGACGGATCGACGTCTCCTGCCAACGCTCGGCCGGCACGTCGATCGCCTCGCGCCCGTCGAGCAGGGTCAGGCAGAGCCGCGGCGCGATGGTGATCGCGACGTGTCCGGCCTCGTCGGTGCGGGCAAAGGCGACGACATGCGCCGCCATCGCGCCTTCGACCGCCAGCGGCACATAGGCCCCCGTGGTGAACAGCGCCGGCGCACGCTGGCGCATCGCCAGTCCGCGCGCGACGATCATCGCTTTCAGATGGCCGCTGCGCCAGTCGGCCAGCGCGTCCCCCGGATCGCCCGCGTCCGCCAGGGCAGCGGAGATCGACGCGAAGTCGACGGTGCGCCGGTTGTCCGGATCGACCAGGGAGAAATCGTAGAACTCGGTGCCCTGGTAGATGTCCGGCACGCCCGGCGCCGCCATCTTGATCGCCGTCTGGGACAGCGAATTCAGCGCGCCGGCGGCCACGAAGGGCTGCGCCGCCGCCCAGAAGCCGGAAAGGAAATCGCCGGTCTTCTTCGGGTCGAGCAGCGCATGGACGAAGTCCTGCACGCCGGCTTCATAGGCTTCGGCCGGCGAGGTCCAGCTGGTCCAGCGCTTGGCCTCGCGCACCGCCTTTTCGGCATAGGCGGCCAGGCGTTCGGCGATCGCGGCACAGGCTTCGGTGTCGGCCGGGTCGAAATCCGTCGGCAGGACGCCGAGCAGCGACTGGTAGAGGCCCCATTCCGTCGCCGGCTCGGGGGCTTCCATCTGGCCGCCGTCGATCGAATGGCGGAACGGCGCGAGCTGCTCGGCATACCCGCGCACCAGCGACTGCCAGTGCTCCGGCGCTTCCGAAAGGGTGTAGAGCCGCGCCCGGGCGTCCTCGCCGCGCTTGGTGTCGTGGGTCGAGGTCGCCAGCATGCCTTCCGGCTGGTCCTCGACCCGGATCTGCATCGCCTCGTGGAAGAGATCGACATCGGCGCCGTAATGATCCGGCTCGCCGCCGACCTCGTTCAGCGCGATCAGCCGGTTGTAGCGGTAGAACACCGTGTCCTCGACGGCCTTGGCCATCACCGCGCCGGTGGTCTGCTGCAGGCGGCGGGTGAAGTCGAGGGCACCGGCGACATCCGCGCCGTCCTCGAAATCGAGCTTCAAGAGCCGGCCGATGAACTGGATCGGCTCGTCCGCCTCGACCTCGCGGCCGGTCATGGCCAGATCGACGGCGTCGTCGATGATCGCGATATCGCGGCGCGGCACGCCGTCGACCGAGACATAGGTGCGATAGACCGGCAGCGCCGTCGCCACCTCGACGATGGCGCGGGCCATGGTGTCGGCGCCCAGATCGCGGGTCGCAAGGCCGCGGCCGGCCACCGACAAAGCGAGGCCCGTCAGATAGGACAGTTCACCGGCCAGGTTGCGCTGGAAGATCGCCCGCTTCTGCCGGGTGATCATGGCCCGCAGGTCTTCCTCCTCGCCGAGGAAGTCGTGATAGGCGTCGGTCATCGGCGCCTCGCGCGCGGCGTCGACGTAAAGCCCCGACAGGGCGGTGATGAACTCGTAGCCGGTCGTGCCGGCGATCTCCCAGGACGTGCGCAGGCGCTCGTCGCCGGTCAGGATCTTCTCGACATGGATCGAGGGCGAGCGGCGGACCGAATGGAATGCCTGGCGCAGATCCTCCAGATAGCCCTTCGGATCGGCGAGGCCGTCGACATGGTCGATGCGGATGCCGTCGAGCCGGCGTTCGCGCGCCAGCCGCATGATCATCTGGTGGGATTCGCGGAAGACCCGGCGCGATTCCTGGCGCACGCCGATCAAATCGGCGATCTCGAAGAACCGCCGATAGGTCAGTTTCTCGCGGGCCGTGCGCCACCAGGCGAGCCGCCAGGCCTGCGCCTCGTGCAGATCGTGCAGCGCAGCCTCATCGCCCCGGATCGTCGCCAGCGCCTTGTCGAGCGCCGAGCGGAAGGCGGGATCGGCCAGATGCTCGTGAAAGCGCTCGGTCATCTCGTCGGCCTCGGTCGGCGTCGAGACGGCGAAGCGGCGGATCAGCCGGTCCTTGTCCGGATGGTCCATCAGGCCGAAGATATGGCCATAGGTGCGCGGATCGATCGGCAGGCCGTAGCCGGAGGCATCGAAACGCAGGCTCGACGTCGGCTCGTCGAAGACGACGGAGAGATCGCCGTCGGCCAGGGCCTCGCCATAGGGCTTGGCCAGCACCGGCACGAGGATCTTCTCGGCCTCCCAGGAGATGTCGAAGGTGCCGGCATAGCGGCTTTCGCGGCCCCAGCGCAGCACGTCCTCCCACCAGTGGTTGGTCGGCGAGACGCCCATGTGGTTCGGCACGAAGTCGAGGATCAGCCCGAGATCAGCCTTCACCAGCGCGTCGCTCATCCTGGTGAAGCCGGCGACCCCGCCCAGATCCTCCTCGAAGGAATTGTAGTCGGTGACGTCGTAGCCATGGGTGGAGCCGGGCGAGGCGGCGAAGATCGGCGAGGCGTAGAGATGGCTGGCGCCCAGCTTGCCGACATAGGCGGCGAGCTCCGCGGCGACCGCAAAATCGGTGCCCTCGCGAAACTGCAGGCGATAGGTGGCGACGAGTTGGCGGCTCATTGTGCGTTCGGCCTTTCTTCGCGCATGGCACTGGCCATGGCCCGGAAGCGTTCGTGGTCGATCAGCCCCTCAAGGGGCACGTCGGATCGGATGCGCCAATTGGGATACTGGTCGGTGGTGCCGGGCAGGTTCGGCTGGCGCTCCTGCCCCACCATGTCCTCGAGCTGCACGGTCAGAAGCAGCGACGGGGTGCGTGCGACATAGCGATGGACGGCGACGGCGATCTCCGCCGGCAGCGCCTCGGGCAGATCGGCACCGCCCGCAAGGGTCAGCGCTTCCATGTCCTTGGGCAACAGCTTCGCCTTGGCGAGCGCCGCGAGCAATGCCACGCGGTCATGGCGGCGCGCGGCGAGATCGCGCTCGGTCGCGGCCTCGTCCTGGGTGCCGGCCTCGGCGCGCAGCTGGACGTCGGCGCCCGTCCACCAACCGGCAAGCGTCGCCAGATCGTGGGTGGAGACGCAGGCGAGCGCCAGTTCGGGATAGTCCTGGGGCTCGACGAAACGGTCGTCCTGCCGCTCGAAATAGAGAACGCGGTAGGACAGGATGTTGGCGTCCTCCATCGTGCCGCGAAAGCCTTCCGGGACCGTACCGAGATCCTCGCCGATGACCAGGCATTCGTTGGCTTCGGAGGCTTCGGCCACGGCGTCGACCATGGCGCCGAGCGGATAGCGCACATAGCCGCCGCCCGAGGAGCCGGCATCCTGCGGGATCCACCACAGCCGCGCCAGCCCCATGGCGTGGTCGATGCGGACGGCGCCGGCATGGCGGGTCAGCGCCTCGAAGGAGGCGCGCAGCGGCCGGTAGTCGCGCTCGGCCAGCACCTTGGGCGACAGCGGCGCGAGGCCCCAGTCCTGGCCCTGGCTGTTGAACATGTCAGGGGGCGAACCGACCCGGGCCGCATTGACCGTCAGCGACGGATCGCTCCAGGTCTCTGCGCCGTCCGGCGCAACGCCGACGGCGAGATCGAGATAGAGCCCGATCGTCATGCCGGCCGACTGGGCCGTGGCCTGTGCCGCCGCCAGCTGCGCTTCGGCGGTGAACTGCAGCCACGCATGGAACGTCAGCCGGTCGGCATGGGCGGTGGCGAATTCCGCGACCGCAGGGTTCGTGCGGTCCTGCAGTTCCTGCGGCCAGTTGTGCCAGCCCGCATGGCCGCCATCGGCCACCTGCGCTTCCGAGATCGCCTCGAAGAGGGCGAAACCCGCCAGCGCCTCGCCGCCGGCCGCCCGGAACCGGGCGAAGGAATCGGAGGCCTCGATGTCGGCGCGGTTCGCGGCAAAGACCCGCTCCAGCGCCTGCCGCTTCACCCGGCCGACGGCCGGATAATCGACGAGGTCGCCGTCGAGCGCATCGAACAGTTCCGGGCTTTCCCGGCGCAATGCGGCCAACACCCCGTCGCCGCCGTCGAGGCGGTCGATGGCGATGTAGAGCGGATTGAGGAAACTGCGGGTCGACGGCGAATAGGGGCTGAAGCGGCCGGCATCGGCCATGAACAGGGCATGCAGCGGATTGACGCCGACGAAGGAGGCGCCCTCGCGTGCCGCGGTCACTGCCAGATCGGCGAGATCGGTGAAATCGCCAAGGCCGAGATTGCGCGCCGAGCGCAGGCCGTAGAGCTGGCAGGCGACGCCCCAGCGGCGCTGCCCCTTCACCGCTGCCGGCAGCGCGCAGGCGCGTTCGGGCCTGTGATGGGCTTCGGCAAAGCTGCCCTTCGCGCCGGTGTCCGGATCGACACCGAGCGCCGCCAGCAGGCTGTGCACCGCCGCATCGGAAATGCGGACCGGCTCGCCCATCTCGGACGTGTATTCGACCTGGATGCCGTGGCTTTCCGCGAGGTCCTGCAGGGCGCGGCTCAAGAGACCGGCCCCGCGATCAGGTTCTGGCTTTCGAGGCGGAAGACCACGGAGGTGCCCGGCAGAATGCCGCTCTTCAGCTGCTCGTCGGCGCCCTTCGGATAGGCGTGCACCAGCGTCCCGCATGTCAGATCGCTCTTGGCGACCGTGTCGGGGATCGGCCACGGCTCGTCGTCGAGATTGGCGAAGAGGTGCAGCACCGTCCCGCCTGCCAGTTCCCAGGCCACGACGAAGGCCTTGGACGCGTCCGACGCGAACCACGTGCCGCCATTGCCGCCAATGCCCCTCAGCAGCGGGACGATCGCGGACTGGCGCTTGGCCAGCAATTGCCGCGTCAGTTCCAGCCGGCGCCGATAGGTCGGCCGCTCGGGCATGGTCCAGTCGACCCGCGAATTATGGAAGGTGCTTTCCTCGTTCGGATCGGGGATCAGTTGGCGTGCTTCCTCGTCCTGGAACGCCCCGAACTTCGCGAATTCATTGCGCCGCCCCTCGCGCACCGCGGTGCCGAGCTCCCCGTCGAAATCGGTGAAGAAGCTGAAGGGATGGGTGTCGCCGAACTCCTCGCCCATGAACATCAGCGGGATCTGCGGCGACAGAAGCAGGATGGTCTGCAGGCATTCGACGGCGCGGCGCGAGCCGAGATCCGTCAGCCGGTCGCCGAAGGCGCGATTGCCGATCTGGTCGTGGTTCTGGACGAAATTGACGAAGGCCGTCGGGGGCAGATGCGCCGAATTCTCGCCCACCTCGTGACCGCGGTGCTCGGAATACTCGCCCTGGAAGACGAAGCCGGTGGCCAGGCACTTGGCCATCTGCTCGACGCTGTGGCCGACATAGTCGGCGTAGTAATTGTCGTATTCGTGGGTCGCGATGACATGGGCGCAATGATGGAAATCGTCGTTCCATTCGCCCGAGACCAGCGTCGGCTGCCCGGCTTCGTCGCGGGCAACATGCCAGGTGATGTTGCGGTCGTCCTCGGTGGTCAGATGCACGTGGCGATCGGGAAAGGCCGCCCTCACCCGCGCGGCCAGTTCCTTCACCAGCGGGGTGTCGGTCGTGTCCTTGATGGAGTCGATCGCGTCGAGGCGCAGGCCGTCGATCCGGTATTCCTCGAGCCAGTAGAGCGCATTGTCGATCATGAACTCGCGCACCGGCGCTTCGTCATAGGCGATCGCCGCGCCCCAGGGGGTGTGGATCTCCTCGTGGAAGAACTCCGGCGCATAGGAGCCGATGTAGTTCCCGTCGGGTCCGAAATGGTTGTAGACGACGTCGAGGAAGACCATCAGGCCGCGCTCATGCGCCGCGTCGACCAGCCGCTTGAGACCGTCGACGCCGCCATAGACCTCGTGCGGGCAGTACAGCAGCACGCCGTCATAGCCCCAGCCGCGACGGCCGCCGAACTGGGCGACGGGCATCAGTTCGACCGCGGTGATCCCGAGGTCCCGCAGATAGTCGAGCCGCTCGATCATCGCCTCGAAGGTGCCGGCCTCGGTGAAGGTCCCGGCGTGGAGCTCGTAGAAGACCACCTCTTCCCAGGGCCGGCCGGCCCAGTCGGCAGTCTTCCAAGCGTAGGATCGCGGATCGACCAGCTTCGACAAGCCGTGCACGTCGCCCATCTGGGCACGCGCCGCGGGGTCCGGAACGACCATGCCCTCATCGACGCGGAAACCGTAGCCGCCGCCCACCGCAACCTGATCGGTCGTGATCCGCCACCAGCCGGCGGCGTCCTTCTCCATCGCAAGGAAGTCGTTCTGAACGCCTTGGCGTCCGACGACGAGATCGACGTGCCCGGCGCCGGGCGCCCAGAGCCGGAAGACGGTCCCGTCATCCCCGTGCCGTGTGCCCCATGACGTGTCGAAGGAGAAACGATTGCCGCCTGTCATATTCCTGTCCCGTCAATTCCATGGGCCGATGCGGTCCGGCCGCGCCGTACGCGGTGGCGGGTCGTGTCGCTGCGACCGCCTTGCCGGCAGACGCTGCTTCCGTCTCCGGCTCGCATCAGCCTAACTCACGCGAATGGCATTTGTGCCACCGCCGGACCGGTCCGCGCCCGGTAATTTCGATGGCCGCGACCTGCTCGTCAGCCGCGGTGCGCGCCGGCCTTGCCCGTCGCGTTGCCGATCCGGCCATGGACCAGATCGTGGATGAAGCCGAGCTTGCCGATCACCGTTTCGGAGAGCACGAAGGGATACAGATCCTGGTGCCCCATCGAACGGTTGAACGAGTTCAGCGCCGCCGAAAGCGGCAGCCACGCCCCGGCGATCTCCTGCGTCGTGACGCCTTCCGAGAAGACGTCGAAATCGATCCGGGTGCTGAGGAGCCCGGCCTCGTCGACCCGCGGATTGACGATGACGCCCCAGCTGTGGCCGGTCTCCAGCGTATCCACGATGTGGAAGTAGTGCGCCCAGGTCTCGGCAAAATCCTCCCAGGCATGGGCCCCGGCATAGGACGAGACGTATTCGTCCTGCCAGTTCGGCTTCGGGCCGTTGGCGTAGTGGGTCTGCAGGGCGTCGCCGTAATCCACCGTGTCGTCGCCGAAGATCGCCCGGCAGGCGTCCAGCGCACCACCGTCGCGGACCAGCCGGTCCCAGTACCAGTGGCCGACCTCGTGGCGGAAATGGCCGAGCAGCGTGCGATATGGCTCGCCCATCGATGTCCGGCGCTGCTCGCGCTCGGCATCGTTCGCCTCGACCAGCGCGATGGTGATCAGGCCGTCGTCATGGCCGGTCATGACCGATTCATTCGTGCCGGGATCGTTCGACAGGAAGTCGAAGCCCAGGCCCTCGTCGTCCTCGTCCCGGGTCACCAGCGGCAGGCCGAGGCGCATCGCCGTGTAGATCATCCGGTGCTTGGCGATCTCCATGCTGCGCCACAGATCGACCTTCTCGGTGTCGCCGAGGTCGGGCACCGTGACATTGTGCCGGCAGGCGGCGCACAGGCTGTCGGCGCTGTCGCCCGGGATCAGCCAGTTGCACACGCCATATTCGCTGTTCTGGCAGTATTTCCAACGCCCGGCATCGCTATAGGCGCCGACCGACTTCCAGATCCCGTCGTCGGCCTCCAGCGCCAGGATATGGTTGGCCTGGGGCTCGTAGCCGAGCGCGTGATTGCAGCGCTCGCAGACGGTGTTTTCGAAGAACACGGTGTGCGAACAGGACGGACAGGAAAACAGCTTCATCTTCAATACCTTTGCGGCGCCTGACGTGGCGTTAGCAGCCAGCGCGCATCAATGCGCCGATGGGCGGCAGGTTCCGGCTTTGTGGCGCCGGAGGCAAATAAATCGGTCCGCATCCCCTACAGGGGGATGGGAGAGCTTGCCGGGAACCGTCCCGGCCTTATGGTCAAGGAACGTCTGCAGCATCCGCCCCGCCGCGTTCCGAGTGACCTGCACGAAAGTTCCGATGTCGATCCTAGCAGCCCTGCACCATGTCACCCATTACCGCTACGACCGTCCCGTCAGGCTCGGCCCGCAGGTCATCCGGCTGCGGCCGGCGCCGCATTCGCGCACAAGGGTGCCGTCCTACGCGCTGAAGATCCTGCCGGAAAACCACTTCATCAACTGGCAACAGGATCCATTCGGCAACTACCTCGCGCGGCTGGTGTTCCCGGAGGAAGCCACGGAATTCCGCATCGAGGTCGATCTCCTGGCCGACATGACGGTCTATAATCCGTTCGACTTCTTCGTCGAGGAAGCGGCCGAGGCCTGGCCGTTCCAGTACGAGGAGCCGCTGAAGACCGACCTCTCCGCCTATCTCGGCGCCGAGCCGGCCGGTCCGCTGCTGACCCGCTATCTGGAAGAGCTCGACCGCAGTGAAACCCATACGGTGGATTTCCTCGTCGGCCTCAACCGGACGCTGCAGCAGGAGATCACCTATCTGGTGCGCATGGAGCCGGGCGTTCAGACGCCGGACGAAACGCTGCAAAACCGTTCGGGCTCGTGCCGCGACACGTCCTGGCTGCTGGTCCAGGTCCTGCGCCATCTCGGCTTCGCCGCCCGCTTCGTCTCCGGCTATCTGATCCAGCTCAAGCCCGACCAGGTTGCCCTCGACGGTCCCACGGGCACCGACGTCGATTTCACCGATCTGCACGCCTGGGCCGAGGTCTATCTGCCGGGCGCCGGCTGGATCGGCCTCGACCCCACCTCCGGCCTGATGACCGGCGAGAGCCATGTGCCTTTGGCCGCGACGCCGCATTACCGCTCGGCCGCGCCGATCTCGGGCGTCGTCAGCTTTGCCGAGGTCGAATTCGACTTCGAGATGACCGTCGACCGCATCTCCGAACGGCCGCGCGTGTCCTACCCCTTCTCCGAGGAAAGCTGGCAGGCGCTGGACGCCCTCGGCGAAAAGGTGGACCGCGAGCTCGCGGAGAACGACGTCCGCCTGACCATGGGCGGTGAGCCGACCTTCGTCTCGATCGACGAGTTCGAGTCGCCGGAATGGAACGCCGACGCGACCGGCCCGATGAAGCGTGGCCTCGCCGACGACCTGATCCGGCGTCTGCGCGACCGTTTTGCGCCCGGCGGCTTCCTGCATTACGGCCAGGGCAAGTGGTATCCGGGCGAGACCCTGCCGCGCTGGACCTTCTCGCTCTACTGGCGCAAGGACGGCGTGCCGGTCTGGAAGAACGCCGAACTGGTGGCGCGCGAGACCGAGGCGCGCCCGGTCGGGCCGGAAGAAGCCGAGCGCCTGTCGCGCAAGGTGG
Organism: Aurantimonas litoralis; assembly: GCF_026153195.1. Taxonomy (NCBI): domain Bacteria; kingdom Pseudomonadati; phylum Pseudomonadota; class Alphaproteobacteria; order Hyphomicrobiales; family Aurantimonadaceae; genus Aurantimonas; species Aurantimonas litoralis. The sequence goes on from NZ_JAPFBM010000001.1 coordinate 797,100, forward strand.
CCGAGGCGATCGGCGTGTCGCCCGACTACGCCGCGCCGGCCTATGAGGACTCCGCCTACTGGCTCGCCCGCGAAGCACAGCTTCCCGAAAATGTCGAACCCACCGATTCCAAGCTGGAGGACCCGGAGGAGCGTGCCCGTCTGGCGACCGTCTTCTCACGCGGCCTGTCCAAGCCGACCGGCTATGTCTTGCCGGTGCAGGCGTGGCAGGGACGCGGCGAGCGCGCCCTGCGCTGGCAGTCGGAGCGCTGGACGACCCGGCGCGGACATCTATTCCTCGCCCCCGGCGACAGTGCGCTGGGCTACCGCCTGCCGCTCGGCGCGATCCCGCATCTGGAGCCGAAGGACTATCCCTACATCCACCCGGCCGATCCGATGCAGCCCTTCCCGCCGCTGCCGCCGCAGAACCGCACCCAGTACGGCCGCGTCGAGATGCAGAGCCAGCGGGACGACGCGGCCGAGCAGGCGATGGACGGCCCCGCCGGCACGATGCGCCAGTCGGCGGGCAGCGCCGGCATGACATCGGGTTCCGGCACCGCGGCACCGGTGGCTCCGGCTGAGCCGAGCCCCAACGCCATTCTCGGCGCGGTGCGTACCGCCATCGCCATCGAGCCGCGCGACGGCAAATTATGCGTGTTCATGCCGCCGCTGGAAACGGCCGAGGCCTATCTCGATCTTCTCGGCGCAGTCGAGGAAGTGGCGGAGGCGGAAAACCTGCCGATCCAGATCGAGGGCTACGCCCCGCCGGCCGATCCGCGGCTCAACGTCATCCGCGTCGCACCCGACCCGGGCGTCATCGAGGTCAATGTCCATCCCGCCGCGTCATGGCGCGAGAGCGTCGACATCACCACGGCCGTCTACGAGGAGGCGCGGCAGTCGCGGCTGGGCACCGACAAGTTCATGATCGACGGCAAGCATGCCGGTACCGGCGGCGGCAACCATGTGGTCGTCGGCGGCGCGACGCCGCTGGATTCGCCCTTCCTGCGGCGGCCGGACCTCCTGAAGTCGCTGGTCCTCTACTGGCAGCGCCATCCGTCGCTGTCCTATCTGTTCTCCGGCCTGTTCATCGGACCGACGAGCCAGGCGCCCCGCATCGACGAGGCGCGCCACGACCAGCTCTACGAGCTCGAGATCGCCATGGCGCAGATCCCGGAGGATTCCACCTCCGTCGCGCCGTGGATGACCGACCGGCTGTTCCGCAACCTCCTGATCGACGTGACCGGCAACACCCACCGGGCCGAGATCTGCATCGACAAGTTGTTCTCCCCCGACGGCCCGACGGGCCGCCTCGGCCTCGTCGAGTTCCGCGGCTTCGAGATGCCGCCGGACGCGCGGATGAGCCTCGCCCAGCAGCTCCTCATCCGGGCGCTGATCGCCAAGTTCTGGAAGACGCCGGAGACCGGCCGCTTCGTTCGCTGGGGCACCACCCTGCACGACCGCTTCATGCTGCCGGAATTCGTCTGGCAGGATTTCACCGACGTGCTCGCCGATCTCGGCGCGGCCGGCTATCCGATGCGGGCCGAGTGGTTCGAGGCGCAGGCCGAGTTCCGCTTCCCCTTCTGCGGCCGGATCGAGCGCAGCGGTGTCACGCTGGAGCTGCGCCAGGCGCTGGAGCCGTGGCATGTGATGGGCGAGACCGGCGCCATCGGCGGCACGGTGCGCTTCGTCGATTCCTCGGTCGAGCGGCTGCAGGCCAAGATGAGCGGCTTCGACCCGGCACGGCACATGCTGACCTGCAACGGCCGCGAAGTACCGATGACGCCGACCGGCAGCGGCAAGGATGCGGTGGCGGGCGTGCGCTTCAAGGCGTGGCAGCCGGCCTCGGGGCTGCATCCGACCCTGCCCGTCGACGCGCCGCTGACCTTCGACATCTATGATCGCTGGTCGAAGCGCTCGCTCGGCGGCTGCGTCTATCACGTCGCCCATCCGGGCGGTCGCAACTACGATACGTTCCCGGTCAATTCCTACGAGGCCGAGGCCCGGCGTCTCGCCCGCTTCGAGGAAATCGGCCACACGCCCGGCACCTACGAGCCGGTCGGCGAGCGGCCCAACGCGACCTTCCCGACGACCCTCGACCTGCGGCGTCCCGCCGGCCTCGCCTAGGGTCGCTACGACCAGAATACCGGCAGGCCTGCCCAACCACCTCGGGCGGGCCTGCGGGATCGGTCCCTCGCCTCAGGCGAGCCGCGTCTTGATCTCCGCAAGCTCGCTGCGCAGCGCCCGCAACTCGGCAAGCACCTGCATGTTCTCGTCGTGAACCTGCTCCTGTTCGGCCTCGACGACGGCCTGGTGCTCCTCCTGCATGGCCGAGACGATGACACCGATGAACAGGTTCAGGACGGCATAGGTCGTCGACAGGATGAACGGCACGAAGAACAGCCAGGCATGGGGATGCGCCTCCATCACCGGCCGCACGATGCCCATCGACCAGCTCTCCAGCGTCATCACCTGGAACAGCGTGTAGATCGACGCGCCGATGCTGCCGAACCATTCGGGGAAGGTCGCGCCGTAGAGCTTGGTCGCCATCACCGAGAAGACGTAGAAGACCAGAAGCAGGAGGACGACGATCGAGCCCATGCCGGGCAGCGCAGCGATCAGCCCGCCGATGACCCGGCGCAGCGACGGCACCACCGAGATCAGCCGCATCACCCGCAGGATGCGCAGGGCGCGCAGCACCGTCAGCGGCCCGGTCGCCGGCATCAGCGCGATCGCCACGATGGCGAAATCGAACAGGCTCCAGGGATCGCGGAAGAACCGCCACCCGAAGGCGTAGATGCGCAGGCAGATCTCGATCACGAAGACGACGACGATCGTCTGGTCGAGGGCCACCAGGAGCGAGCCGAAGGTCGCCATCATCCAGGGATCGGTCTCGAGGCCGAGCGTGATCGCGTTGATCACGATGACGGTGATGATGAAGTATTCCCAGCGGCGCGAGCGCAGCAGGCTGGCGAGGTGTGCGCGCATGGTGTCCAATCTCTTGCTAGGTCCAGAGAGCGAATGCGGCTATAGCCCATCTGGTCAGGAGTTTTACGAAAAAGCATGCAGTTCCGTGATCCCGCATCCGTTCTCGCCCGCTACGCCGCCCTTGTCGGCACCGGCCATGACGAGATGCTGGCGCGGGACGGCTCGGTGCGCCCGCATTACCGCCCGCTGATCGATGCCCTGGGGAGCATGGCGGACGGCGAGCGCGACGCGCGATTCCGCAGCGCCCGGCAATATCTCAGCGAAGCCGGCGTCTTCCACCGGGTCTATGGCGACGCCAGCGAGGTGGAGCGCGACTGGCCGCTGTCGCAGCCGCCGCTGGTGCTCGATCCGGCGGAGTGGCAGAGCCTGTCGGACGGGCTGGTCGAGCGTGCCGACTTCCTGGAACGGCTGCTGGCCGACCTCTACGGCAAGCGCCGGCTGATCGCCGAGGGCACCCTGCCCGGCCCGATCCTCGGCCAGAACCCGGAATTCCTGCGCCCCGTCGCCGACCAGGGACTGTCCGGCGAACCGCTGATCCGCTTCATCGCCATGGATCTCGGCCGCGGCCCAGACGGGCGCTGGTGGGTGTTGGGCGACCGCACCCAGGCGCCGTCCGGCGCCGGCTTCGCGCTGGAAAACCGGGTCGCCACCGCCAAGGCCTTCCCCGAACTCACCCGCGACATGAATGTCGAGCGGCTGGCCGGCTTCTTCCAGCGTTTCCGCGACAGTCTCTACAGGCTGGCCGGTCCCGACGCCTCGCGCATCGGCCTCCTGACGCCGGGGCCCCACAACGACACCTATTACGAACAGGCCTATCTCGCCCGCTATCTCGGGCTGCTGCTCCTGGAGGGCGGCGACCTCGTCGTGCATGGCGACCGCGTCGATGTGCGCACCGTCGACGGCACCCGCGCCATTCGCGTCCTGTGGCGCCGGCTCGACGCCGATTTCTGCGACCCGCTGGAGCTGTTCGCCGGCTCGCGGATCGGCACGCCCGGCCTGCTGCGCGCGGTCCGCGCCGGGACGCTGGCGATGGTCAACGCACCGGGCTCGGGCATTCTGGAGAGCCGCGCCTTGATGGCCTTCCAGGAACCGCTGGCCGAGGCGCTGATCGGCCACCGGCTGGCGCTGCCGACGGTTGCGACCTGGTGGTGCGGCCAGGAGGCGGAGCGGGCCCATGTGGCGGCCCACCGCGACCGGCTGCAACTGGCCGACGCGTTCCCGCCCTCCGCCGCGACCGGCGATGCCGGGCCGGCCTTCGACACCGGCGACAGCGGATCGCGCCTCGTCGCAGAGGGGTTCCGGCTGGTCGGCCAGGAGATCGCCCGTCTGTCCACCGCGCCGGCCTTCGTCGACGGCGTGCTGGAACCGCGACCGGTCACCCTGCGGGTCTTTCTCGCCCGCGACGAGGATGGCTGGCACGTCATGCCGGGCGGCTTTGCCCGCATTGCCGATTCCCGCGACGCCCGCGTCGTCTCCATGCAGAAGGGTGGCCGTTCCACCGACGTCTGGATCCCCTCCGAGACGCCGGCGAGCCCGGTCACGCTGCTCGGCTCGGGCGACCGTTTCCTGCGGCGGCTGCCGGGGGCGCTGCCGGCAAGGGCCGCCGACAATCTCTACTGGCTCGGCCGCTATGCCGAACGCTGCGAGGTCGCCACCCGGCTTCTGCGGCTCTACGCGGCGCGGGCCGGCGAAGGCCAGCGGCTGGCCGAGGTGGAGGCCAGTGTCGCGACGCTTCTGTCAGGGCTCGGCGTCTCGATCCCGCCGGCAGACCCGGCAACGGGCCTCCTGATGCTGGCCCGCCAAGCCGCCAGCACCGCCTCGCGCATCCGCGACCGGTTTTCGCCCGATGGCTGGCGCAGCCTGAACGAGATCGTCGAGCTGATCGAACAGGCCATCGCCGACGATGACCGGGACATCGTGGCGCTGACCAGCCAGATCCTGACGCGGCTGTCGGGCTTCACGGGCCTCGTGCGCGAGAACATGTACCAGTTCACCGGCTGGCGCTTCATGCAATGCGGCCGGCGGATCGAGCGCGGCCAGATGTCGGCGCTGATCGCGGCGACGCTGATGCGGGACGCGCCACCTGAAGGCGCGCTGGAGGCCCTCCTCGAATTCACCGACAGCCGTGTCACCTATCGCCGCCGCTATTCGGTGGATCTGTCGCAGGAGACGGTGGTCGACCTCACGCTTCTCGATCCGCTCAATCCGCGTTCGCTCGCTTTCCAGGTCAACGATCTGGAGGCGCGGCTGGTGGAACTGCCGGGCGTGAAGTCCGGCGAGACGCCGGACATGCTGTTTCGCCGGGTGGCGCGCCTCAAGGTCCGGCTGGAAACCGCCGAGGCGGCGGAAGTGGACACCGCCTTCCTCGAACGTGTCGCCGGCGATCTCGGCCTTTTGTCGGACCTGATCGGACGCCGCTATCTGATGGCCGGCCCGGCCACCCCGACCGACGGGGGCGGCCCGGAATGATCTACGACATCCGCCTGCAGATCGGCTGCGCCTATCCCTCCGCCGTCGCCGATGCCCGCCATCTCCTCTATGTGCGGCCCCGCAACGACAGCGGCCAGCGCGTCCTCACCTCGACGGTCGTCGTCTCGCCCGATCCCGACGAGCATCATCACGAGCATGATTTCTTCGGCAATCCGGTCGAGGACGTGGCGTTCCGCCGGCCGCATGGCGAACTGGCCGTCGATATGCGGGCCCGCGTGCGGGTCGACCGCGCTCCGGTCGATCTGGCGGCAACGCCGACGGCCGATGCCATCGCCGACGCCGCCATCACCTGGCGCGGCAGCGACGCGCTGTCGCCGATCCATTTTCTCGGCCGCAGTCGCCGCATCGTGCCGGCCACCGACATCACCGCCTATGCCGCTTCGAGCCTCGACGAGGCGCCGCAGGCGGGCCCGGGCGTGCTGGCGCTGGCGCGGCGCATCCAGGACGACTTCGCCTACGAGCCCGGCGCGACGGACGTGCGCACCGGCGTCGCCGAAGCCTTTTCGCGCCGCCGCGGGGTCTGCCAGGACTTCGCTCATGTGATGGTGGCGGGCCTGCGCGGCGCCGGCATTCCCGCGGCCTATGTCAGCGGCTTCCTGCGCACCGAGCCGCCGCCCGGACAGCCGCGCCTCGAAGGCGCCGATTCCATGCATGCCTGGGCCGCCGCGTGGCTCGGCCCGGATGCCGGCTGGGTGGGGTTCGACCCGACCAACGGGGTCGCGGTGGAACGGGGCCACATCATCGTGGCCATGGGCCGTGACTATGACGACGTCGCCCCGGTCGCGGGTGTCGTCGTGACCGCGGGCCACCAGCAGACCTCGCATGCCGTCGACGTGGTCCCGCTGGACGGCGCCACCGCCGCGAGCGACTGAGGCTTATTGCGGACTCATCGTTGCAAGTCGTAACGAAGCGTCGACATCTTTCGCGCTAGTATCCCTACGTCATCTTCGTTTTTCGCGGGCACATGCAGATCCATACCCCCACGATGCTCCTTGTCCTGAGCGCGCTCTGTCTCAGCGCCAGCCTCTGCCATCTGGTCGAGTGGCGGAATCTGCGCGAGACGGCGCTGCTGTACTGGAGCGCCGGCATGGGTCTGATCGCGCTGGCTGCGGCCACGGCGCCGCTGCGGGTGTTCGAATTCTATGCGGTGGCCATCGGCGGGGCCAATGCGCTGCTGCTCGCAGGCTACGCGCTGCTCTATGTCGGCTTCGCCCGGTTCTGCGATGTCAAAACCAGCCTCTGGTGGTATGCTGGGCCAGTCGTCTGGCTGCTGTTCTACGGGCTGTCCCCGGCGGCAGAGAGCGTCGAGGCCCGGGTCGCCGTGATCTCGACCATTTCCGCCTTCTATTCGCTGGCCATCGCGCTGACCCTGCTCAACCCGACGGCCCGCAGCGGCCCGGCGCTGATCCTCAGCGCGGCCTTCGGTGCGCATGGCCTGTTCTGCGCCCTGCGCGTGATGCTGGTCGGCCTGCCGGCCGCCGTCTCCGACCAGCAATTGATGACCGGCTTCCTGTTCACGCTGGTGATGACCCAGGCCATCCTGATGATCGGCGTCAGCACCTATCTCGTCATCGCGATGGTGCGCGGACGGCATGAGCAGTCCCTGCGCCGCCTGTCGGAAACCGACTTCCTGACCGGCATCGACAACCGCCGGGCCTTCACGACCAAGGCGACCGCGCTTCTCAACGACGCCGATGCCGGCGACGTCGCCCTGCTCCTGTTCGATCTCGACCGCTTCAAGAAGATCAACGACGATCATGGGCATGGCTGCGGCGACGAGGTCATCAAGCTGTTCGTCGACAGCACCGCCGACCATCTGCGTCCGACCGACGTCTTCGCCCGGCTCGGGGGCGAAGAGTTCGCCGCCCTCGTCCGGCGACGCGACAAGCACGAGCCGGCCGTCATCGCAAGGGCGATCGTGCGCGGATTTGCCAATCAGGCCCGTACCGTCGGCGGCCGGTCGATCGCGGCCACCGTCAGTGCCGGCGTGGCCACCAACGAGGCGAACCGCGACCTGAACGGCCTGCTCACCGCCGCCGACCAGGCGCTCTACCGCGCGAAATCCATGGGCCGCGACCGCGTCGAGGCCGTCGCGGTGGACGTCCCGAAGGATGGACCGCCCGCGGACGACGCCTTGCTGCAGGTCTCCTGAGCCGAGCGCCCAGCTACCAGTGACCGTGGAAATGGTGCGTCGGACCGTGCCCGGATCCGACGTCCAGCCGGTCCGCCGCGCCGATGGCACCCGCGACATAGGCCTTGGCGATCCTCACCGCCGCGAAGGCGTCGCCGGTCAGCGCCAGCTGCGCCGCCAGCGCCGAGGACAGGGTGCAGCCGGTGCCATGGGTGTTGCGGGTTTGAACACGCGCGCCCTCGAACCATTCGCGCTGCGTTGCCGCCACCAGCAGATCCGGGCTGTCGTCGCCGCTCAGATGGCCGCCCTTCAACAGCGCCGAGCCGCAGCCCAGCGCCTGCAGGCGGGTCGCGGTCGCCTCCATTTCGTCCCGGTCGGTGGCTTCCTCCGCATCCAGCAGCACGGCCGCCTCCGGCAGGTTCGGCGTGATCATGTCGGCAAGGGGCACGAGTTCGCTGCGTAACGCCGCCACGGCCTCCTCGGCCAGCAGGCGATCGCCGCCCTTCGCGACCATGACCGGGTCGAGAACGACGTTTCGCGCCTTGTTCCGCTTCAGCGCATCCGCGACGGCATGGGCGATGTCGGCGGTGGCGATCATGCCGATCTTCACCGCATCGACGCGGATATCGGCGAAGACCGCATCGATCTGGCGGGTGACGAAGTCGGGCGAGACCAGTTCGACGCCGCTGACGCCCCGGGTGTTCTGGGCGGTCAGCGCGGTGATGACGGCCATGCCGTAGACGCCGTTCGCCGCGAAGGTCTTCAGATCGGCCTGGATGCCGGCCCCGCCGGAGGGGTCCGAGCCGGCGATCGAGAGAACGTTGCGGATGGTGGACTGGCTTGGCATCGCGGTCGGCTCCTGGCCGACGACGAGCCCGACGGAGCATGTGAGAGACCCCGCCGCGACTCCCTCCGCCGGCATTATCCGGGTCAGGTTCGAAGGGTGCATCTCAGCCCGCCGTTTCCGGCAGGCGCCCCCGTCACGCATTCGGTTCTACGCGGTCGCCGCCTTCATGTCAGCAGCGCCCGCGACGGGACGGCGGCGACCGGCCGCCGTCCCGCCTTCCGGCCGATCAACCTTCCTGCACCAGGACGATGGTGCCGAGCGGCGGCAGCGACAGGGGGATCGAGTAGGGCCGGCCGTGCACCGACACCTCTTCGGCGTCCTTGCCGCCCATATTGCCGACATTGGAGCCGCCGTAGATCTCCGAATCGGTGTTCAGGCGCTCGACCCAGCGGCCGGGCAGCGGTACTCCGATCCGGTACTCGTGGCGCGGCACCGGCGTGAAGTTCGACACGATCAGCACCGGATTGCCGGCCCGGTCCTTGCGCATGAAGGCGATGACGCTCTGCTCGACATTCGACGTGTCGACCCATTCGAAGCCGGCCGGATCGCAGTCGAGTTCGTAGAGCGCCGGGATCTCGCGATACATGGTGTTGAGATCGCGCACGAGGCGCCGCATGCCCTCGTGACCGGGCTGCTCTAGGAGATGCCAGTCGAGGGAGCGGTCGTGGTTCCACTCGCCGACCTGGCCGAACTCGCCGCCCATGAAGATCAGCTTCTTGCCGGGATGGGTCCACATGAAGCCGAAATAGGCGCGCAGATTGGCGAATTTCTGCCACTCGTCACCCGGCATCTTGCCGAGCAGCGAGCCCTTTCCGTAGACCACCTCGTCATGGCTGAGCGGCAGGACGAAGTTCTCCGAATAGGCGTAGACCATGCCGAAGGTCATATGGTGGTGGTGGTAGCGCCGGTTGATCGGGTCTTCCTGCATGTAATGCAGGGTGTCGTGCATCCAGCCCATGTTCCACTTGAAGTGGAAGCCGAGGCCCCCGGCGAAGGTCGGGCGTGACACGTCCGGGAAGGCGGTCGATTCCTCGGCATGGGTCGTCGCCTTGGGATAGTACTCGCCGACCCGCTCGTTGGTGTCCTTCAGGAACGCCATGGCCTCGAGATTCTCGCGCCCGCCATGGATGTTGGGCTCCCATTCGCCGTGCTCGCGCGAATAGTCGAGATACAGCATCGAGGCGACCGCATCGACGCGCAGGCCGTCGATGTGGAAGCGGTCGAGCCAGTAGAGACCGTTGGCGACCAGGAAGTTCTCCACTTCCGGCCGGCCGTAATCGTAGATCAGCGTGTTCCAGTCCTTGTGGAAGCCGCGACGCGGATCGGGATGCTCGTAGAGCGCGGTGCCGTCGAACTGGCCGAGGCCATGGGTGTCGGTCGGGAAATGCCCCGGCACCCAGTCGAGGAGCACTCCGATGCCGGCTTGATGCAGCGCATCGACGAGGCGTGCGAAGCCTGCGGGCGATCCGAAGCGCGAGGTCGGCGCGTAGAGGCCGATCGGCTGGTAGCCCCAGGACCCGTAGAAGGGATGCTCGGAGACCGGCAGCAACTCGACATGGGTGAAGCCCATGTCGCGTACATAGGGCACCAGCTCGGCGGCCAGTTCGTCATAGTCGAGATAGGCGTTGTCCGGACCGCGCCGCCACGACCCCAGATGCACCTCGTAGATCGAGATCGGCTTCTCGCGATCCTGCCAGTCGGCCGCATGGGCCTGGAATTCGTCGTCCTTCCATTCGTGCTCGACGAGCCCGTCGACGATGGAGCCGGTCGACGGCGCCATCTCCTGCAGGAAACCGACCGGATCGGTCTTCAGCGGCAAAAGGTTTCCGTCGGCGCCGATGATCTCGTATTTGTAGACCTCGCCGCGCCCGACGGCGGGGATGAACAATTCCCACACGCCGCACTCGTGGCGCTTGCGCATGACATGGCGGCGACCATCCCAGGAATTGAAATTGCCGACCACGGACACGCGCCGGGCGGCTGGCGCCAGCACCGCGAAGGCCGTGCCCTCGACGCCGTCCATGATTGTCGGATGGGCGCCGAGCTTCTCATAGAGGCGGTAGTGATTGCCTTCCGCCAGCAGATAGACGTCCTGCTCGCCCAGCACCGTGCCGAAGCGATAGGTGTCCTCCTCCTGCCAGCGTTCGCCGCCATGCGTGAACTGCAGGCGATAGGCGTCGTCCGGTTTCAGGCCGGACACGTAGCCCGAATGGAAGCCGTCGGCACCGCCCGCTTCCAGCTCGCCCAGGAGCTTGCCCGCCGTGTCCACGACCGCGGCCGTCTCGGCACCGGGCCGGAAGACGCGCACGATGGTGCCGCCGTCGGCCTTGCGCGGTCCGAGCACGCCGAAGGGATCGCCGTGAATGCCGCGGCCGATGGCATCGATCTGATGCGCGTCGGCGCGATGGTCGGTCGAAGCGGCCGCTCCGCGCGATGAGGAACTCGTCAGCGTCATTTCAAAACCTGTCGTTTCTCGAGGAGCGCCACGATTCCCCGCAGCGGGATCGACAGCCATGCGGGGCGCATCGTCGCTTCGTAGCGCAGTTCATAGAAAGCCTTCTGGAGCACGAAGAGATCCAGCAACTGCCCGGTCGCCGGGTCGGCAAGCGACATGCCGGAGGCCTCGCTCCAGCGCGCAAGGAAGGTCTCGGTGACCTCGTCGCGCCAGCTCTCGGCCATTTCGCGCAGCCGCTCGACGGTGCCCTCGTCGGCGGGGCCCGCCTTGTCGCGAGCGGAGAAGGCGGCGTAGTCGAAGGAACGGATCATGCCGGCCACGTCCCGCAGCGGCGAGGATTTGCGCCGCCGCTCTTCCAGGTCGCGGCCCGGCTCGCCCTCGAAGTCGAGGATCGCCACGTCGTTCTTGGCGACCAGAACCTGGCCCAGATGGTAGTCGCCGTGGATCCGGGTGCGGTGCGAATTGACCGTCAGCTTCATGAAGCCGTCGAACCAGGTCAGGATGTCCTTCTCGGCCCCGAGCAGGCGATCGACGTCCAGACCGATGCCGTCGCCGGCATTGTCGCGCATGCGGCGCAGCACGGTCAGCGCATCCGTCGCCTCGCGCTTGGCTTCGGCCAGCATCTCCGCCAGCGACGCCGTGTCTATCGGCTCCGGATCGAAGGCCGGATCGCCGGTGACCGTCGCCAGCGCCGCGTGCATCTCGCCGGTCCGCGTGCCCAGCACATCGCCGACATCGATCTGGATGGCGAGCTTGAGATCGCTCATCGGCGCGATCTCGGCACCGTCTTCCGTGGCCGGCTCGTTGGAATAGGCGTGGTCGCGCAGATAGCGCGCCAGCGCATCGGTGACGACGGTCCAGGCGTCGCCCTGGTTGCGGACCTGCTCGAACAGCGCCGCGATCGCCGTGCGGCTGCCATCCTCGCGCACCAGTTCGATCGAGCCGAGCAGCGCGGGCGCGGCCTCGAAATCGGTCTTCTCGGTGAGGAAGCGGGTGATCTCGAGTTCCGGCTGAACACCGTCGCGCAGGCGGCGGTAGAACTTCAGGATCGCCTCGTCACCGACAAGGACGGAGGTGTTCGACTGCTCGCCGGCGATCGCATGGATCTGTTCCGGCTCGACGAGCAGGGCCCGTGCCAGCCCGTCGCGTTCGGTTTCGGACGCGGCAACGTGCAGGGACGCACCGCCGAGATCGATATCGACACCGGCCGCGATCAGCGAGACGACGAGCTTGGCGAGATCCGGGTCCCGCGTGCCGTCGACGACGGCACCGATGCGCGGACCCTGCCGGATCTTGGTCAGGGTGTAGGGCAGCAGCGGGGCTTGCGAGCTCAGATTCTCTTCGCCCCATTTGGCGCTGAGCGGCATGAAGTAGCGGTGCTGGCCGTCCTCGGCCTCGACGACGATCTCGTTGAAGAGATGGCGGCGGGAGTTCGGGGTCGGCGGCCCAAGCACTTCCAGCGAGACGCTGCGCTGGCCCTCGGCCTTGGCGGCGAACCAGCGCTGGCCGCCGACGAATTCCGGCAGCACCGATTCCAGTTCATGCTGATTGCGCGCATTGATCGTGCCCTTCAGGTCGCCGGAGACGACGAGGGTCGAGAAGGCGGGCAGCGGCGTCGGCTCGGGCGCCCTCGTCGCGGTCGCGGCGAGGTCGAACCAGAAAAAGCCGAAGGCCGGCAGGGTCAGCATGTAGGTGCCGGTGCCAATCTGCGGGAAGGTCGACAGGCCGAGCATCTCCACCGGCATGGCGCCGGCGAAGTCGGCGAGTTCCAGCTCAACCGCCTGCGCCGAAGACGAGAGATTGGCGACGCACAGGATGCGCTCGTCGCCATATTCGCGCAGATAGGCGAGAATCTTGCGGTTCGACGGATAGAGGAACTTCACCGTACCGCGGCCGAAAGCTTCCTTGGTGCGACGGACCTGGATCAGGCGCCGCATCCAGTTGAGCTGCGACGCCGGATTGTTCGACTGCGCCTCGACATTGACGGCCTGGTAGCCATAGACCGGGTCCTGGATCACCGGCAGATAGAGCCGCTGCGGATCGGAGCGGGAGAACCCGCCATTGCGGTCGGCGGACCACTGCATGGGCGTGCGCACGCCGTCGCGATCACCGAGATAGTAATTGTCGCCCATGCCGATCTCGTCGCCGTAATAGACGGTCGGCGTGCCGGGCATCGACATCAGCAGCGCGTTGAGAAGCTCGACCTTGCGGCGATCGTTGCCCATCAGCGGGGCGAGCCGGCGGCGGATGCCGAGATTGATCCGGGCGCGGGTGTCGGCCGCATAGGTCGACCAGAGATAGTCGCGCTCCTCCTCGGTGACCATTTCCAGCGTCAGCTCGTCATGGTTGCGCAGGAAGATCGCCCACTGGCAGTTGGCCGGGATCTCCGGCGTCTGCCGCATGATGTCGGTGATCGGGTGCCGGTCCTCCTGCGCCACCGCCATGTACATGCGCGGCATCAGCGGGAAGTGGAACGCCATGTGGCACTCGTCGCCGTCGCCGAAATAGGGACGGGTGTCCTCCGGCCACTGATTGGCCTCGGCCAGGAGCATGCGGTCGGGATAGTGCTTATCCAGATTGGCGCGGATCGCCTTCAGGACGTCGTGGGTCTCCGGCAGGTTCTCGTTGTTGGTCCCTTCCCGCTCGACCAGATAGGGGATCGCGTCGAGCCGCAGCCCGTCGACGCCCTTGTCCAGCCAGAAGTGCATGACCGACAGCACTTCCTCCAGAACCTTCGGATTGTCGAAGTTCAGGTCCGGCTGGTGCGAGAAGAAGCGGTGCCAGAAATACTGCTTGGCGACCGGGTCCCAGGTCCAGTTCGACGTCTCGGTGTCGGTGAAGATGATCCGGGTGAGATCGTAACCCTTGTCGTCGTCGGCCCAGACATAGAAGTCGCGCTCGGGCGAACCCTTGGGCGCGTTGCGGGCGGCCTGGAACCAGGGATGCTGGTCGGAGGTGTGGTTGATCACCAGCTCGGTGATCACCCGCATGCCGCGGTGATGCGCTTCAGCGATCAGCCGCTCCACGTCCTCGATATTGCCGTAGGACGGATTGACCGAGCGATAGTCGGAGATGTCGTAGCCGTCGTCGCGCAGCGGCGAGGGATAGAACGGCAGCAGCCAGATCGCCGTCACGCCCAGCGCCTGGATATAGTCCAGCTTCTCCAGAAGCCCCGCGAAGTCGCCGATCCCGTCCCCGTTGGAATCGAGATAGGTCTTCACGTGGAGTTGGTAGATGATCGCGTCCTTGTACCAGTCCGCGGCATCCGGATCGGGTCCGGTGGCGTGATCGGTCGGCTGGACGGAAACTTGTTCGTTCATGGAGAGGCTGCTTCCCGAAAGATTGGTGTCAGCGTGAGATCTTGAAGACAGCGTAAGGCCGCTCCTGCGGATTCAGCCACCAGTGCTGAATCTTGCCGTGCCAGGCGAACTCGCGTCCGTCGACCATGTCGGTGACCCGGACCGTGCCGTCGTCGGGCAGTCCGAGCTCCCACATCGGCACCTCGAAGTGACCGCCCTGCGCCGAGTGCGGATCGAGATTGACGAGAAACAGCAGGAATGAGGAACGATCCTCCGTCCGCTTGCCGTAATAGAGGATCTGGTCGTTCCAGAAATTGTAGAAGGCGAGGCTGCGGAAATCCTGCAGCGCCGGCTCCTCGCGGCGGATCCGGTTGAAGAAGGCGATGTCCTCGCGGATGTTGCCCTCGGCCTTCCAGTCGAAGGCGCGGATCTCGTATTTCTCGGAGTTCAGATATTCTTCCTTGCCCGGCACGGGCAGGAATTCGCACAGCTCGAAGCCGGAATAGACGCCGTAATTGCCGCCGAGCGAAGCCGCCAGCGCAAGCCGGGTCTGGAAGCCGGGGCGGCCGCTGACCTGCAGATAGACCGGGTTGATGTCCGGCGTGTTGACGAAGAAATTTGGCCGCATGTACTCGGCGCATTCGTCCTGCGTCAGTTCGGTCAGATATTCGGCCAGCTCCGCCTTGGTGTTGCGCCAGGTGAAGTAGGAATAGGACTGGTTGTAGCCGACCTTGGCAAGCCGCTTCATCACCTTCGGCCGGGTGAAGGCCTCGGCGAGGAAGATCGCGCCGGGATCGACGCGGCGTACCTCGGCGATCATCCACTCCCAGAAGGGGAACGGCTTGGTGTGCGGATTGTCGACGCGGAAGATCCGCACGCCCTTGTCCAGCCAGAACAGCACGATGTCGCGCAAGGCGTACCAGATCGACGGCAGCGCGCCGCGATAGAAATGGACGTTGACGATGTCCTCGTACTTCTTCGGCGGGTTCTCGGCGTATTTGATGGTTCCGTCGGGCCGCCAGTCGAACCATTCCGGATGCTCCTTGATCCATGGATGGTCGGGCGAGCACTGGATGGCGAAGTCGATCGCGACTTCGAGCCTGTGGTCGCGCGCCCGCGAGACCAGCCGGGCGAAATCCTCGAAATTGCCGAGCTCCGGGTGGATGGCGTCGTGGCCGCCCTCGGGCGAACCGATGGCATAAGGGCTGCCGGGATCGGTGGGGCTGGGCGTCAGGGTGTTGTTGCGCCCCTTGCGGTTGGCGGTGCCGATGGGATGGATCGGCGGGAAATAGAGGACGTCGAAGCCCATCTCCTGGATGTCGGGCAGGCGGTCGATGACGTCGTCGAAGGTCCCGTGGCGATCGACATCGCCGGACTGGGAGCGTGGGAACAGCTCGTACCAGGCGGAAAAGCCCGCCGCCGTGCGATCCACCCAGACCGGGACATTGCCCGGATAGCGCGAGAGGTTGGTCCGCTGGCCGGCAACGGCCAGCAGGGCGATCGTCTCGGGGTCTTGCAGCAGATGATACTGGCCGTCCGCGTCACCTTTGGCTTGCAACGCTTCCAGCTTCTCGTGCAGCCGCAAAATCCCGTCCTGCTGCGCCGTAGTGCCCCGGCCGGATTCGCGGGCTGCGCGAACCAGTTCGCGCCCCTCGGTCAGTTCCAGATCGGTCAGCTTGCCGGCATCGCGCTTCTTCTTCGCCTCGTCGCGCCACGTCGCGTGCAGATCGCGCCAGGCAATGACCGAGAAACGATACGGACCCGGCTTCTCGAAGACGATCTCGGCCGACCAGCGATCGTTCTCGACGAAGATCAGCGGGGTCTCGTCCCAGTCCTCGGCATCGGCCGGCCCGTAGATGACGGCGGCTGCGATCTTGTCATGGCCATCGGAAAAGACGTCGGCCTCGACGACCAGCGGTTCGCCTTCCAGCCGCTTCACCGCGAAACGCCCGCCATCGATTTCCGGCGTGACCGTCTCGATCGCGATGCGGTTCTGCGCGAGCGCCAGGAGAGCCGCCTCGCCGGTCGAAGCCTCCGGCGCCTTGCGGGACGTACGGGATGCGCGCGCGGGCTGGACTGCCTTGGCCATGAAAATCCTTCCCCAGATCGGAAAGCCGTTCCCCGGAACGTCAGGGCGGCATCGAAGTCGACAAACGCGCCCGGTGCGGTATCGATCCCCTCTCCCGCGGTTCCTTTCGCGGTGACGGCAAAGCGACCGGGCATCGCCGCCGTCGAAGAAGAAAGCCGCCCGCAGGCGCAATGTTCCGTCCCGCCCCGCATCCGTTGCAGGCGGGACGGCCCGGTCAGGCGGTGGCGGCGCGGATGGTCTGGCGCTGCTCGCCCAGATGGGTGCCGCCCAAGGTGACGATATCGCCCGGCTTCAGGAAGACCGGCGGTTTCATTCCCATGCCGACACCGGGCGGCGTGCCGGTGGTGATGACGTCGCCGGGCATCAGCCGCATGAACTGCGAGATGTAGGAGACCAGGGTGCGGACCCCGAAGATCATCGTCGCGGTGGAGCCGGTCTGCATGCGCTCGCCATTGACGTCGAGCCAGAGATCGACGGCCTGCGGGTCGCCCAGCGTGTCGGGCGTCACCAGCCAGGGGCCGAGCGGGCCGAAGGTCGGGGCGCTCTTGCCCTTCATCCACTGGCCGCCGCGCTCGATCTGGAAACTGCGCTCGGAAACGTCGTGGCAGAGGCAGAAGCCGGCGACGTGATCCATCGCATCGGCTTCCGAGACGTAGCTCGCCTCGTCGCCGATCACGATGGCGATCTCGACCTCCCAGTCGAGCTTGTCGGAGCCGCGCGGCACCACGACGTCGTCATGGGGACCGACGATGCAGGAGGGTGCCTTGTTGAAGAGGATCGGTTCCTTCGGAATGTCGGCGCCGGTCTCCCTGGCGTGGTCGCTGTAGTTGAGCCCGACCGCGATGAAATTGCCCACCCGGCCGACGGGCGAGCCGATGCGGTGCGACGGGTCGGCCTTGGCGAGGCTCTTGGGGTCGATCGCCCGGATCCGCTCCATCTGGGCCCGGCCGAGGAACTCGCCGGCGATGTCGCCGACATCCTCCGACAGATCCCGCAGCACGTGATCGTCGTCGATCAGTCCCGGCTTCTCGTTGCCGGCCTCGCCGTATCGTACCAGTCGCATCCGATGTTCCTTCTCCAGCGCCGCCCGGGCGGCATGGTCTGGCAGAAGAGATAGACGGCAATGGCGTCATGTCGCGGCATTGCAGCGACTTTTATGGTGCTGCCAGCGATTTCAGCCGGTTGCGCGGTCCCCGAACCATGCGCTCACTGCGGTGCCTCGCCCTGGCTGCCGGTTGCGGACATCGGCGCCGGATCGGCGCGCGGCGGCAGCGCGCGTGCGGGCGACCCGCGATCATAGGCGCGGCGACCCTCGACATAGGTCGCCACCGTCGCCCGGTCGTCGCCGAGCACGATCAGTGCGAAGAGCTCCTCCTCCAGCGTCTCGACCCGCTCCATGCGCCGCCGCATGGCCGCGGTCGCGTGGCTGTCGAGAACGACGAAATCGGCCTCCATGCCCGGCGCGATCCGGCCGATGCGATTGTCGAGGCCCATGGCGGCCGCATTGCCGGCGGTCAGCATGTGGAAAGCGTCGAAGGCCGGCAGCCGCTGGCCGGCAAGGGCGAGCACCTTGTAGCCTTCGGAC
Source organism: Aurantimonas litoralis (assembly GCF_026153195.1). NCBI lineage: Bacteria > Pseudomonadati > Pseudomonadota > Alphaproteobacteria > Hyphomicrobiales > Aurantimonadaceae > Aurantimonas > Aurantimonas litoralis. Next base: position 814,959 of record NZ_JAPFBM010000001.1, read on the forward strand.
GCGGTCCGCAGCATGGAATAGCTGGTGCCGCCGCCGATATCGGTCGCGATGCCGGCGAGGATGCCGGCCTCGCGCATGCCGGCGAGATCGAACAGGCCGGAGCCGAGGAACAGGTTCGAGGTCGGGCAGAACACCGCCGTCGCCCCGCCCGCCGCCAGCGCGCCGCGTTCGCGCTCGGACAGATGAATGCAATGGCCGAACATCGCCTTCGGCCGCACGAGGCCGTAGCGCTCGTAGACCTCGGTATAGTCCTTCGACCAGGCAAACGCCTCGCGCACGAAGGCGATCTCGGCAGCGTTCTCGGACAGATGCGTCTGGATGTGCAGTTCGGGATACTCGGCCGCCAGCGTCTCGCAGGCTTCCAGCTGCGCCTCCGTGGAGGTCGGCGCGAAGCGCGGCGTGATGGCGTAGTCGAGCCGGCCCTTGCCATGCCAGCGCTCGATCAGCGCCTTGGACTGCTGGTAGCCGGTCTCGGCCGTGTCGAGCAGCGCCGCGGGGGCGTTGCGGTCCATCATCACCTTGCCGGCGACCATGCGCATGCCGCGCCGTCCGGCCTCGGCGAAGAAGGCATCGACGCTTTGCGGATGGCTGGTGCAATAGACCCCGGCGGTGGTGGTGCCGTTGGCCAGCAACTCGTCGAGGAGGAAGCGCGAGGCGGCCTCGGCGACGGCCGGATCGCCGTAGCGGCTTTCCTCCGGAAAGGTGTACTTTGCCAGCCATTCCATCAGCTCGGTGCCATAGGAGGCGATGACCTGGGTCTGGGGCATGTGCAGATGCGGGTCGCTGAAGCCCGGCATCAGCAGATGCGGACGGTGGTCGACGAGGGTCGTGTCGGGCGACAGCCGGCGCAGGATCTCCGCCGCCTCGCCCACTTCGCGAATGACGCCGTTCTCGACGACGACGATGCCGTCCGCGACATAGCGCACGGCACGCGCCTCGCCCTCCTCGGCCGGATCGGCGTCGAACCACAGAAGCCGCGCCCGGAGCGCGGTGCCGCCACCGGGGCGCTTCACCGCGGGGCTCCTGCCACGTAGAGGCCGGAACCCGAGGCGATCCAGGCCGCCAGCGTCTCGCGCTCGGCCGGCTCAATGCCGGTGACGTTGCCGGGCGGCATGGCATGGCTGCGCACCGCCTGCCGCTCGATCAGCGGCGCGAAGTGGATGATCTCGTCGGGCGTCTCCAGCCGCACGTTGCCGGGCGCCTGGCCGATGCCGGGCCAGAGCGGTTCGTCGGCATGGCACATGGAGCAGCGCGCCATGACGATGGCCTGCGCGTCCTCGAAATGGGGCGAGGCTGCGAGCGCCAGCTGCGGGTCGCCGTCCCAGCGGCGGCCGGCGCCCTCCTCGGCGGCAGCGGCGGGTTCGTTGCTCCAGCCGGGCGCGCCGGACAGGGTGATGACGGCGGCAAACAGCATGCCGGCGACGGCCCAGCACCACCAGAGCTGCCGGCCGGTCGCATGCATGGTGTTGAAGAAATGCCGGATCACCGCACCGATGAGGAGCACCAGCCCGGCGATCGCCCAGTTCCATTCGGTGGCGAAGGCCAGCGGGTAGTGGTTGGACAGCATCAGGAAGATGACCGGCAGGGTCAGGTAGTTGTTGTGCAGCGAGCGCTGCTTGGCCTCCTTGCCGAGCCGCGCCTCCGGCGTGCGGCCGGCCTTGAGGTCGGCGACGACGATGGTCTGGTTCGGGATGATGGTCAGGAAGACGTTGGCAGTCATGATCGTCGCGATCATCGCGCCGGTGTGGAGCATGGCGCCGCGGCCGGAAAACACCTGCGCGAAAAGATAGCTCGCCAGCACCACATAGACGAAGAGCGCGGCCAGCAGCGCCGTGTCGTTGTTCTTCAACGGCGACTTGCAGAGCCCGTCGTAGACCAGCCAGCCAAGCGCCAGTCCGCCGATACCGATGGCCGTCGCGCCCCAGACCGGCAGGTCGGCGCGGCTCGGGTCGATCAGATAGAGCTCGGCCCCGACGTAATAGACCAGGAACAGGAGCGCCGCCCCGGACAGCCAGGTGGCGTAGCTCTCCCATTTGAACCAGGTGAGGTCCTCGGGCATGTGGCCCGGCGCGACCATGTATTTCTGCACATGGTAGAAGCCGCCGCCATGCACCTGCCAGGCCTCGCCGCCGACGCCTTCCGGCAGCTCACGCGAGCGCCTGAGGCCGAGATCGAGGGCGATGAAATAGAAGGACGAGCCGATCCACGCGATGGCGGTGATCACATGCACCCAACGCACGGCGAAGCCCAGCCATTCGGCAAAATAGGTCCACATCGGCGAAACGTCCCTTACGTGAAAACGGCGGCGAAAGGTCCACAGGGACGCTCCGCCGCCGACAGGCTGGCCGGAACGGTCCGCGACGGGACCGCTCCGCAACTCAAGGCGTGATCAGTTCTGCACGCCCTCGACATACCAATCCATCTTGAGGAGGTCGCCGTCGGGGATGACCTCACCCTCGGCAGCGCGCTCCTCGCCGGCCTGATCCTTGATCGGTCCGGTGAAGATCTCGTAATTGCCGGCCTTGGTCTCGTCGACGATCTTCTGGGCGGCGGCCTTCACGTCATCGGGCATCTTGTCGTTGAACGGGCCCATCTCGACCTCGCCCTCGGCCATGCCGAGCCAGACATTGTCGGCTTCCCAGGTGCCGTCCAGCAGCGCCTCGACCCGCTTGACGTAATAGGGACCCCACTGGTCGACGATCGCCGTCATGTGGGCGTTCGGCGCGAAGCTGGTCATGTCCCAGGCCTGGCCGAAAGCGATGGCGCCGGCCTCTTCGGCCGCCTGCAGCGGAGCCGGCGAGTCGGTGTGCTGGGTGATGACGTCGGCACCCTGGCTCAGCAGCGCCTTGGCGGCGTCGGCTTCCTTGGCCGGGTCGTACCAGGACGAGACCCAGACGACCTGGGTGGTGAACTCCGGATTGACCTTGCGGGCCGCCAGGGTGAAGGCGTTGATGCCCATCACCACCTCGGGGATCGGGAAGGAGGCGATGTAGCCGGCCTTGCCCGTCTCCGACATCATGCCGGCGATCGTGCCGAGCACGGCGCGGCCCTGATAGAAGCGCGAATTGTACAGGCCCATGTTGTCCGAGCCGGTCTGGTAGCCGGTCGCGTGCTCGAACTTCACGTCCGGGAACTGCTTGGCCACCTTGATGGTCGGGTTCATGAAGCCGAACGACGTCGTGAAGATGATGTCGTTGCCTTCCTGGGCGAGCTGGCGGATGACGCGCTCTGCGTCCGGCCCCTCGGCGACGTTCTCGACATAGGAGGTCTCGACCTTGTCGCCGAGCTTCTCCTCGAGATATTTGCGGCCCTGGTCGTGGGCGTAGGTCCAGCCGAAATCGCCGATCGGACCGACATAGACGAAGGCGGCCTTGACGGTGTCCTTGCCGTCCTGCGCGAAGGCCGGCAGGGCGAAGGATGCGGCGGCGGCGAGCCCGACGGCTCCGGCCATCAGTCGGCGTCTGGTGGTGTCGAACATCTGGGACTCCTTTTCGTGTTCGTGGACGGGTTCAGGCACTGGCCCTGAAGGGTTGGCCGAGACAGGCGGGCGCCGCCGTACCGGCCCCGCGCCGGCCGGCGGAAATGATCGCCAGGACGAGCACCGTCGCCAGATAGGGAAGGCTCGCCAGAAGCTCGGGCGCGAAGAAATTGAGCCCGGCCGCCTTGGCCTGCAGCTCCAGCGTGATCACCGCGCCGAAGAGATACGCCCCGGCGAGCACCCGGCCCGGTCGCCAGGAGGCGAAGACCACCAGCGCGATGGCGATCCAGCCGCGGCCGGCGGTCAGCCGCTCGGCCCACATCGGCGTCAGCACCAGCGAATAATAGCAGCCGCCGAGACCGGCCATGGCGCCGCCGAACAGCACCGCCAGATAGCGGATCTTCAGCACCGGATAGCCGATCGAATGGGCGGCGCTGTCGCTCTCGCCGACGGCGCGCAGGATCAGCCCCGGCCGGCTGTGCTTGAGAAACCACCACACGCCGAGCGTCAGGAGAAGCCCGGCATAGACCAGCGGCGAATGGCCGAAGAGGATCCGCCAGATCGGGTCCGCCGACAGCGCGTCCGGAAAGACCGGGCCGAGCGGCGTCGTGGTGATGCCGACATAGGGTGCGCCGAGCAGCGCCGAGACGCCGGTGCCGAAGATCGTCAGGGCCAGTCCCGTCGCGACCTGGTTGGCCATCAGGCTCAGGGTCAGGACGGCGAAGATCAACGCCGCGAGCGCGCCTGCGCCCATGGCGGCGATCGCGCCCACCGCCGGCACGCCGGTGACCGACGCAACCGCAAAGCCGGTGACCGCGCCGATCAGCATCATGCCCTCGACGCCGAGATTGAGGACGCCGGATTTCTCGACGACGAGTTCGCCGAGCGCCGCGATCAACAGCGGGGTCGCGGCGGCGGCGACCGTCATCAGGATGGTGATGAACAGCGCAAGGGTCATGCGGTCGCGGCCTCCGCGCGGGTCTTGGTTGCGCCCTGCCCTGCCGCCGGCAACGGATGCCCGGCGGCCGGCCGACGCCACGCCAGCCGGTAGCGCACCAGAATGTCCGTCGCCAGCAGGAAGAACAGCATCATCGCCTGGAAGACCCCGGCGGCCGCCGACGGCAGTCCGAGCGCCGTCTGGGCGCTTTCGCCGCCGACATAGGTCAGCGCCAGCACCAGCGCCGCGAGCAGGATGCCGAGCGGATTGAGCCGGCCGAGAAAGGCAACGATGATCGCCGTGTAGCCGTAGCCGGTAGGAAACTGCGGGACCATCTGGCCGAAGGGACCGCTGGCCTCGAGGATGCCGGCAAGCCCGGCCATGCCGCCGCCGACCATCAGTGCCAGCCAGACGGTGGAGGATTGCCGGAAGCCGCCATAGCGCGCCGCGCGCGGGGCGAGGCCCACGACGCGGATCTGGAAGCCGGTGATCGAGCGGGCGATCAGGAACCAGGCGGTCAGCGCCAGCGCCGCGGCGATCGGAATGCCGAGATGGATCAGCGTGCCCGGCACGGCGACGGGCAGCGTCTGCGCCGCCGAGAACATCGCCGTCTGCGGGAAGTTGAAGCCCATCGGGTCCTTCCACGGCCCGCGCATCAGATAATACAGGAGCTGGATCGCCACGTAATTGAGCATCAGGCTCGACAGGATCTCGTTGACGTTCATCCGCGTCTTGAGAAAAGCCGGCACCGCCGCCCAGGCCATGCCGCCGAGGATGCCGGCGACGACCATCAGCGGCAGGACCCAGCCGCCGTTGAGATCGAGCGTGGCGAGCGCGATGCCGGTGCCGGCGAGGCCGCCCAGAATGTACTGCCCCTCGGCGCCGATGTTCCAGACATTGGCGCGAAAGCCGATGGCGAGGCCCGTGGCGATGATCGCCAGCGGCGCGGCCTTCACCAACAGATCCTGCCAGCGATAGGGATTGAACAGCGGTCGCACGAAGATCTCGTAGACCGCCAGCGCGCCGTTGTGGCCGAGCAGCGTGAACAGCAGCGCACCGACGACAAGGGTGAGGCCGACGGCGATCACCGGGGCGGCCAGCATCATGGCCCGGCTCGGCTCGCGCCGCGGTTCGAGGACGAAGGCCATCAGGCGGCCCGCTCCGCACCGACCGGCGGCTGATCGGCCTCGCCATGGACACCGCCCATCAGCAGCCCGACCCGTTCGACCGAAATGCCCTTCACCTCCATCGCATCCGACAGATGTCCCCCATTGATGACCGCCATGCGGTCGCAAAATTCCAGAAGCTCGTCGAGGTCCTGACTGACCACGACGATCGCCGTGCCCTTGCCGGCGAGATCGACCATGGCCTGGCGGATGAAGGAGGCCGCGCCCGCGTCGACGCCCCAGGTCGGCTGCGAGACGACCAGCACCGCCGGCTCCTGCATGATCTCCCGGCCCATGACGAATTTCTGCAGATTGCCGCCGGACAGGCTGGCGGCCGAGGCCGCCGGCCCGGTGGCCTTCACCGAAAAGGCGTCGATGACCGCAGCGGCAAAGCGGCGCGCTGCCCCGGCGCGGATGATGCCACCCGACACCAGCCCCTTGCGCCGGCGCGCCGACAGGATGGCGTTCTCGGCGAGCGAAAGTCCCGGCACGGCGGCGTGGCCGTTGCGCTCCTCCGGCAGGGTTGCCAGCCCGGCGACACGGCGCCCGGTCACCGAGAGGCGGGTGATCGGCGTATCGTCGAGGGTGATCGCGCCACCCTCATAGTCGGCGCGTTCGCCCGACAGCGCCGAGAGAAGCTCGTTCTGGCCGTTGCCCGCGACACCGGCGATGCCGAAGATCTCGCCGGCCCGCACCGCGAAGGAGACATCCGCAAGGCTGGTGCCGAAGGGCGGCTCGCCGGCCATCGACAGCGCCTCGACCACCAGCCGGTTGGCGCCGGAGCATTCGCCCTCGCGCGGCGCCAGATCCTTCAGGCTGCCGCCGATCATCAGCTCGGCCATGGAGCGCGCCGATTCCGCCCGCGGATCGCAGGTCGCCACCACCTTGCCGCCGCGCAGGATGGTCGCCGACTCGCAGAGTTCCTTGATCTCGTGCAGCTTGTGGGAAATGTAGAGGATCGAGCAGCCCTCGGAGGCAAGGCGCCGCAGCGTGTCGAAGAGCTGCTCCACCTCCTGGGGCGTGAGCACCGAGGTCGGCTCATCCATGATCAGCAGCTTCGGGCGCTGCAGCAGCGCCCGCACGATCTCGATGCGCTGGCGCTCGCCCACCGACAGGGTGTGGACGTAGCGGTGCGGGTCGAGGGTGAGCTTGTAGGTCTCGAGGACGTCGCGGACCGCGGCTTCCAGCTCGCGGCGCGGCGGCGGATTGTCCATGCCCAGCGCGATGTTCTCCAGCACCGTCATCGCCTCGAACAGCGAGAAATGCTGGAACACCATGCCGATGCCGAGGGCCCGCGCCTCGCGCGGCGAGTCGATGGACACCACGCGGCCGTCGAAGGCGATCTCGCCCTCGTCGGCCTTCTGCACGCCGTAGATGATCTTGACGAGGGTCGACTTGCCGGCGCCGTTCTCACCCAGGAGGGCGTGAATCTCTCCGGGCGCCACGGAGAACGACACCGCCTCGTTGGCGACGACGCCCGGAAAGCGCTTCGTGATACCGGAAAGCTGCAGCCGTGGCGCCATGGCGGAGCGGGTCACCTCGTTGATCGGACTGGCGCACTATTGCACCGCGCAGACGCAGCTGCAAAGCGATCGATCACTATTTCCTGTTGACTGGAAAGCAGGCAGGTCGCCAGCTCGGCAGCCGTCAGCGCGGCGATCACTTCGGGCCGCTTGTCCCGCAGCGCAGCACCGCCGATCGGCAAGGTCAGCCGATCGATGTCACTGCTGCGTCCGGCGGCCTCCAGGTCGCGGCGCAGGCGCTCGCGCTTGGTCGCCGAGCCGATCATCCCGACATAGGCGGCATCGCCCCGCGCCAGCGCCGCGCCGGCAATGAGGAAGTCCAGCGAGTGCTCGTGGGTCATCACCACATAGGCGGCGCCCGGCGGTGCGGCGTCCACTTCGGCCTCGGGCAGCGCGGCGGCGACGGTCGCGATGGTGTCGGGCAGGCCGTGCAGCGTCTCCGGCCGGCTGTCGACGAGCCGCACGGAAAAGGGCAGCAGCGCCAGCGCCGTCGCCAGTGCGCGCCCGGTATGGCCGGCGCCGAAGATCAGCACGGTGGGCTGGGCCGCGCGCCGGGCAGCGTCGTCCCTCGTCAAGGTCTGCAGCGTGGCATCGTCGGCGCGGGCGAGGTCGAGGCGGACGCGGCCGCCGCAGCACTGGCCGATTTCCGGGCCGAGGGGCACGTCCATTACGGCCGTATCCTCGCCGGCCTCCAGCATCATGCGGGCGCGCTCGATGGCCTCGAATTCCAATCGCCCGCCGCCGATCGTGCCGGCCATGCCGTCGGCAGTCACCAGCATCGCCGCGCCGGCTTCGCGCGGGGTCGAGCCGCGGACCTCAGTCACCGTGACGAGAACGGCCGGATCACCCGCAGCAAGCGCCGCGCGCAGGGCGGCCGCGAGGCTCATGCGGCGCCCCGCACGCTGTCTACGGCCGCCAGCACCCGCTCGGGCGTCGCCGGCACGTCGAGATCGGGGAACGCCCGGCCGTCACCCGCCGCGATGATCGCATCGGTCAGGGCCGAGAACACCGAGATCGCCAGCATGAAGGGCGGCTCGCCGACGGCCTTGGAGCGATAGATCGTTTCGGAGCGGTTCTCGCCCTTCTCCCAGATCGCCAGGCGGAAATCGTCGGGCCGGTCGTTGGCCGTCGGGATCTTGTAGGTCGAGGGCGCATGGGTCGTGAGCCGTCCGGCTTCGTCCCACCAGAGCTCTTCCATGGTCAGCCAACCCATGCCCTGGATGAAGCCGCCCTCGATCTGGCCCCGGTCGATTGCCGGGTTCAGCGACCGGCCGACATCGTGGAGAATGTCGGTGCGCAAGAGCCGGTACTCGCCGGTCAGCGTATCGATCACGACCTCCGAACAGGCCGCCCCATAGGCGAAGTAATAGAAGGGCGTGCCACGGGCATTGTCGCGATCGTAGCTGATGCCGGGCGTGGCGTAGAAGCCCGTCGAGGACAGGGAGATGCGGGCCAGATAGGCCTCGCCGACGAGATCGGAGAAGCGCTTCTCGGCATTGCCGATCCGCACCCGGTTGGCCTCGAACACGACCTGGTCGCGGGGCACGTGATAGCGCTCCACGGCATAGTCGATCAGCCGATCCTTGATGGTGCGGGCGGCCGCCTGCGCCGCCATGCCGTTGAGGTCCGAGCCGGACGAGGCGGCGGTTGCCGAGGTGTTGGGGACCTTGCCCGTGGTCGTGCCGGTGATCTTCACCTGGTCGATGTCGATCTGGAATTCCTCGGCGACGACCTGCGCGACCTTGGTGAACAGCCCCTGCCCCATCTCGGTGCCGCCGTGGTTCAGCGTCACCGAGCCGTCCTTGTAGACATGGACGAGGGCGCCGGCCTGGTTGAGATGGCTGGTGGTGAAGGAGATGCCGAACTTCACCGGCGTCAGGGCGAGCCCCTTCTTCAGCACCGGATTGGCGGCGTTGAAGGCCGCGATCTTTTCGCGCCGGGCGCGATAGGCGCAGCTCGCCTCCAGTTCCTCGAGGATCTCGCCGATGACCGAATCGGTCACTGGCATGTGGTAGGGCGTCGATGCCGGGCCCGCCTCGCTGCCGGGCGCCGGATAGACATTGCGCTTGCGCACGTCGAGCGGATCGAGCCCGGTGGCGAAGGCGATCCGGTCCATGGCGCGCTCGATGCCGACCATGCCCTGCGGACCGCCGAAGCCGCGAAACGCCGTGTTGGAGACCGTATGCGTCTTCAGCCGCCGCGAATGGATGCGCGCGGCGGGCAGCGCATAGGCGTTGTCGGCATGGAACATCGCCCGGTCGGCAATCGCCGCGGACAGGTCCTTGGAATAGCCGCAGCGCACGAAATGGGCGAAATCGACGGCTTCGATCCGGCCATCGGCGTCGAAGCCGAGATCGTACTCGATCCGCACCTCGTGGCGCTTGCCGGTCATGACCATGTCGTCGTCGCGGTCGAGCCGGCATTTGGCCGGCCGGCCGGTCTTCACCGCCACCAGCGCCGCGACGGCGGCGAACAGTGCCGGCTGGCTTTCCTTGCCGCCGAAACCGCCGCCCATGCGCCGCACCTCGACGGTCACCGCATGGTCGGGAATCCCGAGCATCTTGGCGACGTTGTGCTGAACCTCCGAGGGATGCTGGGTTGAGGAGCGCACGAGCACGTCGCCGTCCTCGCCGGGGATCGCAGAGGCGATCTGGCCTTCCAGATAGAAATGGTCCTGGCCGCCGATCTCGATCCTGCCGCGCAGGCGCTGATGGGCCGTCTTGAGCACCGCCTCGGCGTCGCCGAGCCGCATCTCGTGCGGCGGCAGCAGATCCTCGCCGGCCTCGTCGGCCATCGTGATCGCCGCGTCGAGGTCGATCGCCGCCGGCAGATCCTCATAGGCGATCGTCGCGCATTTCGCCGCGGCCCTTGCCAGGGCCAAGGTCTCGGCGGCGACGGCGAAGATCGGCTGGCCGACATACTGGACAGTGGCGCCCTCGCCTTCGAGCGGCGGAAAGATCGGATCGTCGCCGAAGACCGGCGAATAGTCGTTCTGGCCGGGAATGTCGGCTGCCGTCAGCACCGCCACAACGCCCGGCGCGGCGCGCACCGCATCGAGATCCATCGACCGGATGCGGGCATGGGCGCGCTCGGACATGGCGATGAAGATCTGGAGCGTGCCCGGCAGTTCCGGATCGTCGTCGATATAGCGGGCGGCACCGGAGACATGCTTGGCGCCGCTGTCATGGGCGAGCGCCGCGCTGACGCCGCCCCGAATGGCACGGGCCTCGCCCGGCGGCTGCTCGCCGAGTTCGGCGGCCGCCGGCTCGCCGGCCGCACCGCGATCCTGGATGCGGGTTTCATCGATCATGATGCCGCACCGACCGGTTCGCCAAAAGTCTCCGGCTGCACGTCAGCCAGCCCCATGCGCGGCGCGCCCCCTTCCGGAAGCAGGAAGCGACGCAACAGATTCTGCGCGGTCTTCAGACGGTATCCGGCCGAGGCCCGCATGTCGGTCAGCGGCGTGAAATCCTCCGCCAGCGCGGCGATGGCGGCCTTGATGGTGTCGGGGCCAAGCGGTTGCCCGACCAACGCCGCCTCGGCCCGCGCGGCGCGCCTGGGAACGCCCGCCATGCCGCCGAAGGCCAGTCGCGCCTCGGTGACGCGCGCGCCCGGCCCCTCGCCTTCGACCGTCAGGCGGAAGGCGGCCATGACCGCCGAAATGTCGGAATCCAGCCGCTTGGAGATCTTGTGGGCGAAGAAGCGCTGGCCGTCCTCGAGCCGTGGCACTTCGACGGCGATGACGAACTCGCCCTTGGCGCGGTCCTGCCTTCCATATTCGAGGAAGAAGTCTTCCAGCGGCACCTGGCGGAAATCGTCGCCCTTGCGCAGATGCAGCACCGCGCCGAGCGCGATCAGGCAGGGCGGCAGATCGCCGATGGGCGAGCCGTTGGCGATGTTGCCGCCGACCGTGCCGGCATTGCGGATCTGGTAGCCGGCAAAGCGGCGCAGCATCTCGCCGAGATCCGGGTGAATGTCGGCGAGGATGTCGCGGGCCTCGCGATGGGTGACCGCCGCGCCGAAATAGACCCGGCCGCCGGCCTCCTCGATCACCCGCAGGTCCCGGACATGGCTGACGTCGATCAGAACGGGCAGGTCGCGATGCTGCTTGGTGACCCAGAGGCCGACATCGGTCGCGCCGGCAACCAGCACGGCGTCCGGGTACTCGGCATAGAGGTCGGCGAGATCGTCGACATTGGTCGGCGCGAACCAGCGGCCGCCATCCTGCTCATAGGCAAAGACCGCGTCGCCCTCGATGACGCGCAGGCGGCGGGAGAGCACCGCGTCCTCTGCCCGCGTGTCGGGGACGGGCTCGGCGGCCAGATCGAGGCCGGCATCGATGATCGGACCGTAGCCGGTGCAGCGGCACAGATTGCCGGCGATCAGGTCCTTCACCGATGCCCGGTCGGAGATCGCGCCGGTCAGCCAGCCCGCATGAAGCTGCATGACGAAACCCGGCGTGCAGAAGCCGCACTGGCTGCCGTGACGCTCGACCATCGCGGTCTGCACCGGATGCGGCCCCTCGCGCCCGATATGCTCCACGGTCTCGATGGCGCGGCCGTTCATCGCCGGCAGAAACTGGATGCAGGCGTTCACCGCGCGGCGATGCAGGCCGCCCGCCCCGTCGGATTCGGCCAGAAGCACCGTGCAGGCACCGCAATCGCCCTCGGCGCAGCCTTCCTTGGTGCCGGTCAGCCGCTCGGTCCGGCGCAGATATTCCAGCAGCGTCGTCGTCGTCGCGACGCCCTCGACGGCGCGTTCCTCGCCGTTGAGCACGAAGCGGATCGGCCGGGCGGAGATCGCCGTCATCAGCTCCCCCGATAGGTCGAATAGCCGAAGGGCGAGAGCAGCAGCGGCACGTGATAATGGCTGCGTTCGGCGATGCCGAAGCGCAGCACCACGTCGCCGAGGAATTTCGGCGCCTGCAGGTCGATGCCCATGGCGTCGAAATAGGCGCCGGCCGCGAATACCAGCTCGTATTCGCCGATTGCGAAGGCGTCGCCCGCCATCAGCGGCGCGTCACAGCGTCCGTCGGCATTGGTCACGGCCTCGACGACCAGCGTGCGGCTGCCGTCCGGGCCGAGCCGGGTCAGCGCCACGGCGATGCCGGAGCCGGGACGACCGAGACTGGTGTCCAGCACATGCGTCGTCAGCCGCGCCTGATCTGCTTCGCCCATCGAGGCCGTTCCATTGCTTTTTTGACCATCCGGTCAGCATCCTGCACCGCCCGGTGCGGAGCCGTAAAGCGGGGCGCTGCACAATAATCCACTCGCCGCAGCGCCCTGGCGCCACACATCCCCCGTGACAGCCGTTCCGCCGGGATGGCCGACACCAATGGAGCCAGAACATGCGTGACGGACCGGCCTTCCTCTTCGACCTCGACGGCACCCTCGTCGACAGCGTCTACCAGCATGTCATCGCTTGGCAGGAGGCGCTCGATTCGGAAGGCATCGCCCTGTCGGTCTGGCGCATCCACCGCAAGATCGGCATGAGCGGCGGGCTGTTCACCAACCAGCTGCTGCGCGAGACCGATCGCGAGATCACCGAGAAGACCTCGGAGCGCCTGCGCAAGCTTCATGCGGAGGCCTATGGCCGGCACGCCCACATGGTGCGGCCACTGCCGGGCGCGACGGAGCTCCTCGCGGCGCTGACCGAGGCGGGCGTCAAATGGGCGATCGCCACCAGTGGGCGGATGGAGACGGCGCGGCACAATCTCGACCGGCTCGGCGTCGATCCCGACAAGGTGCCGGTGATCACCCGCGACCTGGTCAAATACGCCAAGCCCGATCCCGACCTGTTCATCGCTGCGGCCGAGAAGCTGGGCGTTGCGACCGACACCACCATCGTCGTCGGTGATTCGATCTGGGACATGCTGGCCGCGCAGCGCTGCCGGGCGCTCGGCGTCGGGCTGCTGTCGGGCGGCTACGGCACCAACGAGCTGGAGCGGGCCGGCGCCTTCCGGGTCTACGAGGACCCCGCCGACATGCTGCTGCATATCGACGAGGTGGGCGGTCGCCGCTGACCCTTCGCGGCGTCTCTCGCCGACGCTTCCAGAGACGACCGGGTTCGGGCTATCTCTTGTGCAGACTGACGGAGCCTGCATGACATCATCCCGCTACCCGCGCGACCTTCTCGGCTACGGCCGCACGCCCCCCGCCCCGGCATGGCCCAATCCCGGCGGCAGTGGCGACGCCAAGATCTGCGTCCAGTTCATCGTCAATTACGAGGAGGGCGGCGAAAACTCCGTCCTCCACGGCGACGCGGCGTCGGAGGCGTTCCTGTCGGAGATCGTCGGCGCCCAGCCCTGGCCGGGCATGCGCCACATGAACATGGAATCGATCTACGAATACGGTTCGCGCGCCGGCTTCTGGCGGCTCTGGCGCATGTTCACCGAACGGGCCATGCCGGTCACGGTCTATGGCGTGGCCACCGCGCTCGCGCGCAACCCGGACGTGGTCGCGGCGATGCAGGAGGCCGATTGGGAGATCGCCTCGCACGGCCTGAAATGGGTGGAATACAAGGACTACGACCGCGAGGACGAGCGCCGGGACATGCAGGACGCCATCGCGCTGCATGCGGCGATCACCGGCGAACGCCCGCTCGGCTGGTACACCGGCCGCTCGTCCCAGCACTCGCTGGAGCTCGCCGCCGAAGAGGGCGGCTTCCTCTACGCCTCCGACGCCTATGCCGACGACCTGCCCTACTGGCAGGAGACAGAGTCCGGGCCGCTTCTGGTCGTTCCCTACACGCTCGACACCAACGACATGCGCTTCGCCACCCCGCAGGGGTTCAATTCCGGCGACCAGTTCTTCGCCTATCTGAAGGATGCCTTCGACGTCCTCTATGCGGAGGGCGAGGCCGGTCAGGCGAAGATGCTGAATATCGGCCTGCACTGCCGGCTGGTCGGGCGGCCCGGCCGCGCCGCGGCGCTGGCCCGCTTCCTCGACTATGTCCAATCGAAGCCCGACGTCTGGGTCGCGCGGCGGATCGACATCGCCCGCCACTGGCGCGAGCGCTTTCCCCATGCCGCGCCCTGGCGGCCGAGCCGATTGTCGAAAACGGCCTTCGTGGACGTGTTCGGCTCGGTCTTCGAGCATTCGCCCTTCATCGCCGAGCGCACCCTGACCCGCGGTCTCGGCGCCGCCAACGACACGGCCGAAGGCCTTGCCGCGGCGATGATCCAGACCTTCCGCCTCGCCTCGAAGGATGAGCGGCTGGGCATCCTCAAGGCGCATCCCGATCTCGCCGGCAAGCTGGCACTGGCCGGCGACTTGACCGAGCAGTCGAAATCCGAACAGGCCGGCGCCGGCCTCGACCGGCTGAGCGAAGCGGAGCTGGCCCGCTTCACCGATCTCAATACACGCTATGTCGCGCGCTTCGGCTTTCCCTTCATCATCGCCGTGAAGGGCCTGACCAAAGACGACATCCTTGCCGCCTTCGAGGCGCGGGTCGACAACGATCAGGCCACAGAATTTGCCACCGCATGCCGGCAGGTCGAGCGCATCGCCCGCCTGCGCATCGCCCAGATCTTCGAGGACGCAGCATGAGCTCCGAACGCTTCATCACCGCCGACCCCGCACCGGAGGCCGACGACCTCCTGAAGCGCTATGTGGATCTCGCCCATCCACGGCTCGGCACTGAGGTCACCTTTGCCACCGACGACTTCTTCGCCGACAAGAGCCGGATGATCGCGCCCGAGGCGCCGGTCTTTTACCCCGAGCGCTTCGACGACCACGGCAAGTGGATGGATGGCTGGGAATCGCGCCGCAAGCGCACGCCCGGCCACGACCATGCGGTCATCCGCCTCGGCCAGCGCGGCACCATCGCCGCCGTCGACATCGACACCGCCTTCTTCACCGGCAATTTCCCGCCGGAAGCCGCGCTCGAAGCGGCCGACACGGTGGACGCGCCGGGCGAGGACGACTGGCAGACCATCGTGCCGCGCATGGATCTGAAGGGCGACAGCCACAACATCGTCGCCAGTGACGCTGCCGGGCCGTTCCGCTGGCTGCGCCTGCACATCTACCCCGACGGCGGCGTTGCGCGCCTGCGGGTCTACGGCACCATCGCCAAGGACTGGTCAGAGGTCGCCGACGACGAGGTGGTCGACCTCGCCGCGCTGACCAATGGCGGCACCGCCATCGCGTGGAACGACGCCCATTACGGCGCGCCCGCCAACATGCTGGCGCCGGGCCGCGCGCCGGTAATGGCCGATGGCTGGGAGACCGCCCGCCGCCGCCGTCCCGGCAATGACTGGTGCGTCCTCAAGCTCGGCACCGCGGGCACCATCTCCAACCTCCTGATCGACACCCGTCACTTCAAGGGCAATTTCCCCGACCGTTTCAGCCTGCGCGCCGCGCGGCTCGAGACCGATCCCTCGCCCGATTCCATCGAGGCGGAAAGCGCCGCATGGCCGCTGCTCCTCGACGAAACCAGGCTGGCGGCCGACGAAGAGCGGACCTTCGACGACGTGAATGATCTTGGTCCGGTGACCCATGTCCGCCTCGACATCTTCCCCGATGGCGGCGTGTCGCGGCTGCGCCTCTACGGCACCAAGGCATCATGAGCGGGACCGACCGGACGCTGTTCGCGCGCCCGCTCACGAAGGAGGCCTTCGCTCCCTTCGGCGATGTCATCGAGACCGATGGCGCGGCGCATTTCGCGATCAATGGCGGCACCACCACCCGCTTTCACGATCTCGCCCATGTGGATGTCGCGACCGAGGGCGGTCGTCCGCTGATCTCCATCTTTCGCGGCCAGCCCTTCGCCTTCCCGGTGGCGATCCGGATGATGGAGCGTCACCCGCTGGGCAGTCAGGCCTTCGTGCCGCTTCAGCCTGTCCCGTTCCTCATCATCGTGGCGCCGGATCGGGACGGACGGCCCGGCGAGCCCCAGGCCTTCCTCGCCGCCCCCGGCCAGGGCGTGAACTATGCCCGCAATGTCTGGCACCATCCGCTGGTATCGCTCTCCCGGACCAGCGATTTCGTCGTCGTCGACCGCGGCGGCGAGCAGCCGAACCTCGAAGAGCAGACCTACCCGGCACCCTATTCGGTGCTGGCAGAGCGGTAGCGGCGTCCCCCTGGGCGGGCTAGTGCCGGCAACCGAAGCGCGGGCCGCACGGGCGGGAGCCGGCAAGGCACCGGCAACCGTCCGCCTGTCCATTTTGCATTGCCGCAGGCGCCAAAGGCTGGACATGCCGGCCGAGGGCGATAGGTCGGTCCGACATGCTGCACAGCGAAAGGACGTCCGATGCGCTCCGGTCCCGGCTCGATCATCTCCCTCATCACGATCGCGATCCTGGCCCTGGCCGGCCTGTTCCTCACCGGCGGCGGCCTCTGGCTGATCGTCGCGGGCGGTTCCTGGTACTATCTGATCGCCGGCCTCGTCATGCTGGCGACCGCGCTGCTCCTGCAGTTCCGCCGTCCTGAAGCGCTGTCGCTCTACGCCGCGCTCGTCGTCGGCACGCTGATCTGGGCGATCTGGGAGGTCGGCTTCGACTGGTGGCCGCTGGCGGCGCGCGGCGGCGTCATCTTCATCCTCGGCCTCGTCCTGCTCCTGCCGTGGATCACCCGGCGCCTCGGCCGCCGCAATGTCGCCCAGGCACTGGACGGCGTCGTTGTCACGCCGTCGGCGCGGCGCGGATCGGGTCTGGCGCTGTCCGGCGCCCTCGTCATCGCCCTGGTCGTGGCCGGCATCTCCTGGTTCACCGATCTGCACTCGGTCGAGGGCCGTCTGCCGGAGCGCCAGACCGCGTCGAACGATCTCGGCGTTCCGGCCGGCGAATGGCACCAGTACGGCCGCACCAATTACGGCCAGCGCTATGCGCCGCTGGACCAGATCACCCCGGACAATGTCGACCGGCTCCAGGTGGCCTGGGAGTACCATACGGGCGACGAGACCCAGCCGGGCGATCCGGTGGAGACAACCTTCGAGGTGACCCCGCTGAAGATCGGCGAGCGGCTGTATCTGTGCACGCCGCATCAGAACGTCATCGCCCTCGATGCCACGACCGGCGAAGAGATCTGGCGCTACGATCCGCAGATCCAGGGCGAGCTCGCCCTGCAGCACCTCACCTGCCGGGGCCTTGCCTATCAGGCGCCGGGCACGGACGATCAGGCGGGTGCCGATGCGGCCGCCGCGCCGGCCACGGATGCGGCGTCGCCGGCCTCCGACGCGCCCACCGGCACGGCCACCGCGCTTGCGCAGAGCGGCCAGCTCGCCGCGCCCCAGACCGACGGCCAGCCTGCAGCGGCGGGTGACGCCGCGACCGCCCCGGCCACTCCGGCCGAGACGCCCACCAGCAACCAGCCGGTGGCGGCGGCGACCGCCGCGCGCACCAGCGACGCCTGCGACGGCAAGCTGTTCATGCCGACCGCCGACGGCCGGCTGATCGCCCTCAACCTCGACACCGGTGCCGTCTGCACCGGCTTCGGTGGCGGCGACGGCCAGATCGACCTCTGGCGGAAGATGCCGAACGTCAATCCGGGGTCCTATTACTCGACCTCGCCGGTCGTCGTGACCCAGAATATCGTCATCGTCGGCGGCACGGTCCTCGACAACGTTTCCACCAACGAGGCCTCGGGGGTCATCCGCGGCTACGACATCGAGACGGGCGATCTCGTCTGGGCGTGGGATTCGGGCAATCCGGACCAGACTGCGCCGCTGCCGGAAGGCCAGACCTACACGCCGAACTCGCCCAATTCCTGGTCGATCTCGGCGGCCGACGAGGCGCTCGGCATGGTCTATGTGCCGCTCGGCAACCAGCCCCCGGACCAGTGGGGTGCAAACCGCTCCGACGCCGTCGAGCGCTTCTCCTCCTCGGTCGTCGCCCTCGACATCGCCACCGGCGAAGTGCGCTGGGTGTTCCAGACCGTCCATCACGATCTGTGGGATTACGACGTGCCGTCGCAGCCCTCGCTGCTCGACCTGACCATCAGGGGCGAGAGCGTGCCGGTGCTGGTCCAGCCGACCAAGCAGGGCGAGGTCTACGTCCTCGACCGGCGCACCGGCGAGCCGGCCCTGCCGGTTGTCGAGAGCCCGGTCCCCGGCGGCGCCGTCGAACCGGACTTCACCGCGCCGACCCAGCCGGTCTCGGCGCTGTCCTTCGATCCGCCGGCGATCCGCGAGACCGACATGTGGGGCGCCACCCTGTTCGATCAGCTCGCCTGCCGCATCGCCTTCCATGGCTATCGCTACGAGGGCCGCTACACGCCGCCGTCGCTGGAAGGCTCGCTGGTCTATCCGGGCAATTTCGGCGTGTTCAACTGGGGCGGCGTCGCCATCGACCCGGTGCGCGACGTGATGTTCTCGACGCCCGCCTATCTGGCCTTCGTCTCGAAGCTGGTGCCGCGCGACAATGACAGCGACCTCGTCGTCAACAAGTCGCAGCCGGAAGGCGCGCTGCCGGCGCTGAACGAGAATTTCGGCGCGCCCTATGCGGTCGAGTTGTCGCCCTTCACCTCGGTGCTCGGCCTGCCCTGCCAGTCGCCGCCCTGGGGCTATGTGGCGGGTTCCGACCTTGCCACCGGCGAGACGGTATGGATGCACAAGAACGGCACGGTGCGCGATTCCTCGCCGATCCCGCTGCCTTTCGAGATGGGCGTGCCGGATCTCGGCGGGCCGGTCATCACCGCCGGCGGCGTCGCCTTCATCTCCGGTACGCTCGACTATTACGTGCGCGGCTTCGACGTGACGACGGGCAAGCAGCTCTGGCGCGCCCGGCTGCCGGCCGGCGGCCAGTCGACGCCGATGTCCTACGAGGGCGCCGACGGGCGGCAGTATGTGCTGGTCGCGGCGGGCGGGCACGGCTCGCTCGGCACCAAGCGCGGCGACAGCGTGATCGCCTACGCGCTGCCCGACGGGGCCGCAGCCGCAGAGTAAGACAAACGCCGTCCGGGGTCGCCACGCGGCCCCGGACGGCTCAGGCGAAGCGCAGGGCCGCGGCGCCGTGCGCGGCCCGCAGTTGGCCGATGTCGAGGCCGACGGGCATGCCGTCCTCGACCCGCCACTCGCCCTTCACCATCACCCGGTCCGCACGGGTCGCACCGCACAGGACCAGCGCGGCGATCGGATCGTGCGCGCCCGAGAAGCGCAGCTCGTCCAGCGTGAACAGCGCGAGATCGGCCTGCATGCCGACGGCGATGCGGCCGATATCCGTCCGGCCGAGACAGGCGGCCGAGCCTTCGGTGCCCATGGCCAGCACGTCGCGGGCGGTGACCGCCTCTGCGGAGCGATAGTTCAGCCGCCCCACCATCAGCGCATGGCGCGCCGCCTCGATGAGGTTCGACGCGTCGTTCGATGCCGATCCGTCGACGCCGAGGCCGACGGGCGAGCCCGCCGCACGCAATTCGTTGACCGGGCAGAAGCCGGAGGCCAGCACCGCGTTGGACGCCGGGCAGTGGCAGACGCCGACCTTGTGGGCGCCGAGCCGGCGGCACTCGTCGGTGGTGAAGTGGATGCCGTGGGCCAGCCAGGTGCGCGGCCCGAGCCAGCCGACATCTTCCAGATAGTCGACCGGGCGGCAGCCGAAGCTCTCGACGCAGAAGCGGTTCTCGTCCTCGGTCTCGCCGAGATGGGTGTGGAGCCGGCAATCGTGCCTCTCGGCAAGCTCGGCGCTGGCCATCATCAGGCTCTTCGTCACCGAGAAGGGCGAGCACGGCGCCAGCGCGATCTGCGTCATCGCGGCGTCGCTGCGGTCATGCCAGCGGCCGATCAGCCGTTCGCTGTCGGCGAGGATCTCGTCCTCGTCCTGAACCACCGAATCCGGTGGCAGGCCACCATCCTTCTGGCTGAGATTCATCGAGCCGCGGGTCAGCGTCACCCTAATGCCGAGCGCTGCCGCTTCCTCGGCTTCGATGTCGATGGCGTCCTCGAGCCCCTTCGGGAACAGATAATGGTGGTCGGCCGCCGTGGTGCAGCCGGACATCAGCAATTCGGTCAGGGCCAGCCGCACCGACAGGCGGAAACTGTCCGGATCGAGCCGCGCCCAGATCGGGTAGAGGCTCTGGAGCCAGGGAAACAGCTCCTTGTCGATCGCCTGCGGATGGGCTCGCGTCAGCGTCTGGTAGAAATGGTGGTGGGTGTTGACGAGCCCAGGCAGCACGACGTGGCGGGCGGCGTCGAAGACCTCGTCCGCCGCCACCTGCGGCTCACCGCCCGACGGCACCAGCTTGACGATGCGGCCGTCCTCCACGACGATGCCGCCCTCGGCCCCGTCCGCGAGGATCGCCAGCGGCGTCTTCAGCCAGAGCCGTGTCAAGCCGCGCTCTCCACCGCTCTCATGCCGCCGCGTTCGGACAGGAAGGCCAGGATGTCGCCGATGCCCTTGGCACGCGACAGATCGGCAAAGATCGTCGGGCCGTCGCCGCGGCCCTTCGCGGCATCGCTGCGCATCCGCTCCAGATCGGCACCGACATGGGGGGCGAGATCGGTCTTGTTGACCACCAGGAGGTCCGAGCGGGTGATCGCCGGTCCGCCCTTGCGCGGAATGTCGTCACCCTGGCAGACGGAGATGACGTAGATCGACAGATCCACGAGGTCCGGCGAGAAGGTCGCCGCCAGATTGTCGCCGCCCGATTCCACCAGCACCAGGTCGAGGCCCGGATGGCGAGCGTTGAGATCGCGGATCGCGGCGATGTTGATCGAGGCATCCTCGCGGATCGCCGTATGGGGACAGCCGCCGGTCTCGACGCCGATGATCCGGTCGGAGGGCAGCGCCTGCAGCCGGACCAGCGCCTCGGCGTCCTCCCGGGTGTAGATGTCGTTGGTGACGACGCCGATCGACCAGCTGTCGCGTGCCGCCTTGCAGAGCTTTTCGACCAGGGTCGTCTTGCCCGAGCCGACGGGGCCGCCGATGCCGACGCGCAGGGGACCATTCTTGGACATCATGAGCGGAAGAGCCTCGTGGGAAGGGTTTCGTGCCGCAGTGCGGCAATGTCCGACCCTAGCGCCGCGGAGCCGAGATCGTCCAGAGTCGAACGGCCCGCCCGCTCGGCCAGAACACGGATGTCCGGCTCCAGCCGCCGCAGGATCCGCACCGCCTCGCTCTGGGCCAGCGGCACCAGCCGCACCGCCGCCGACACCAGCGACGCAGCGAACCCGTGCACGAAGGCCATCAGCGTCTCGTCCAGCCCGAAGCCGGCTTCGGCGGCCAACCGCCCGACCGCGACCGGATAGGCGATGGCCCCGTTGCCTTCCGTGCCCTCGGCATCCTCCGTTGCCGCCCAGGGCTGCGAGGCTTCGGCGAAGGCGGCGCCCAGCGCCAGCGTCTCGGCGCGGCGTTCGGCACTGCCGGCCAGCGCCTCGGCGAGCTCCGCGACGGCCGCGAATCGGGCGGCGTCGCCTGCCTGATGCGCGGCGTAGGCTTCGACCAGCAGCACGGCGTCGTTCCAGCCGCTGCCGCGATCGAGCAGCACCCGTACCCAGGCCTCGACCGAAGCCCCATCCGTCAGGACGCGCTCGGCCACCGCCGTTTCCAGCCCATGCGACCAGGCGAAGGCGCCGATCGGGAAGGCCGGCGAGAACAGGGTCAGGAGTTCGGCCAGATGCGGAGAAGCCACCGATGCCGACTTCGACACCGGGCCTGCGTCGGTCAGCCGGCTCAAAGCGGGGCCGTCTCAACCGGATGGTGATGGCCCGACGGCTCGTAGGCGCCGCCTTCGGGATCGAACGCTGCCTCGGTCTCGGTGATTTCGGCGCCCAGCCCCTCCAGCATGGTGCGCACCACGGCGTCGCGGCGGATCAGGATGCGATCGTCGAGCAATTGCGCCGCCAGATGCCGGTTGCCAATCTGCCAGGCCAGCGCCAGCAGATGGCGGGCGTCGCGGCCGCGGATCTCGTAGAGCTCCTCGGGCTTGGCCTTCACGGCGATCAGCCGGCCGTCGTCCAGGAGGATGGCGTCACCCTCGACCAGCAGCAGCGCCTCCGGCAGGTCGAGCAGGAAGGCGATGCCATCGTCGCTGACCATCGCCATGCGGCGGCGATGGCGCGCCGATTCGTCCAGCGTGATCGTGTCCGCCGCCGTGGTCCACTCTCCAGCCCGCTTGATGGTATCGCCGACGATCATCCCGCTGTCTCTTTCTGAAGGGCCATGCCCGTTTCACTATGCGTGCCGCGACGATACGGTGCCCCGCGGCTCCGGACCAGCCCTTCGGCCGGGCGAACCATGGCGCCGAATGCGTCGGCAGATGGGCAAGGGAACGCAGCATGGCCCTGCAGAACCGCGTCACCCCGCTGGGCGAGATCGTCGCCGACCCGGCGAAGGGCGATTTCATGGGCAATCGCGGCATCCTGCACGACGGCGCGCGCCACCTCGGCGTCAGCCGCTGGAAGCACAAGGCGTGGATCGTCTGCACGCTGGCGTTCAAAAGCCGCAAGCGCGAGATCATGGCGCCGGGCCGCTACACCGAATTGTTCTTCCTCGACGAGGCGACGGCGCTTGCCGCCGGCCACCGGCCCTGCTGGGAATGCCGCCGCGCGGCCGCCCTCGCCTACCGTTCCGCCTTCGCCGAGGGCAACGGGCTGGAGAACGCCCCGTCGAGCCGCGAGATCGACGACCTCCTGCATGCCTCGCGCATCGTCACGGGCACACGCCATCAGCGCCGGGCGGAGCGCCTCGGAGGCGAGCTGCCCGACGGCGTCTTCGTCATCGTCGAGGAACGGCCCTGGCTCGTTCTGGACAATCGCCTCCTGCGCTGGACGCCCGCGGGCTACGATGCCGTGCGGGAAATGCCGGACGGGCCGATCACCATGGCAACGCCGCTGCCGAACGTCGCTGCGATCGCTGCGGGGTACTGCCCGGCCCTGCACGCCAGTGCCGCGGCGCTGGCCGGCGACTGAGCACTCGTCCCGATCAGCGGCGCACTTCGCAGACCGTCGTCTGGCTCGGATCGCTGCGCATTTCGCTGTAGAGGTCGCCGCGCCGTCCCTTGGTCCACCAGACCATCGCGCCGGCCGCGTATTTCGCGCCCGAGCCGGACATGACATCGACGAACAATGTCTGGCGGCCGTCTACCGGCAGGATGGCGAGCGAGTTGGACGGCAAATTGATGTATTCGACAGCCATTTCCACCGGTTCGGCCTCCTCCGCGTCCCGGCAGAGATAGGTGACGGTGGTGCGCTCGGCCGGTCCCTCCAGATCGAGGGTCAGCGGCTCTCCGTCCTGCGCGAACGCGGGGACGGCACCAATGGCAGCCAGCGCCAGGCCGAGCGCAAGCGCCCTGCCCCGTGCGGCGATCGAAACGTCATTGCGGTGCATCATGGCTCCTCCCCTTTGGCCGCGGCGGGTCCGATCGTCCTCCGGTCGCCGGCTGCAATTCTTCGGGAAAGCCTAGAACAGGAAGTAGCGCTGCGCCATCGGCAGCACCGAGGCGGGCTCGCAGGTCAGCAATTCGCCGTCGGCGCGCACCTCGTAGGTTTCCGGATCGACCTCGATATGGGGCGTCGCGTCGTTGAGGCGCATCGATGCCTTGGAGATGCCGCCGCGGGTGTTCTCCACCGCCAGGAATGCCTTCTCGCAGCCGATCTTTTCGCGCAGCCCGTCGGCCATCGCCGCGCCGGAGACGAAGGAGATCGCGGAATTGCTGACGGCCTTGCCGAAGGCGCCGAACATCGGCCGGTAATGCACCGGCTGCGGCGTCGGGATCGAGGCGTTGGGGTCGCCCATCGGGGCCGCCACGATGGTGCCGCCGATCAGCACCATCATCGGCTTCACGCCGAAGAAGGCCGGGTCCCACAGCACGATGTCGGCGCGCTTGCCGACCTCGATCGAACCGATCTCCTTCGACATGCCCTGCGCGATGGCCGGGTTAATCGTGTATTTCGCGACATAGCGACGGGCACGCAGATTGTCGTTGTCGCCGGTCTCGCCGGGAAGCCGCCCGCGCTGCCGCTTCATCTTGTCGGCGGTCTGCCAGGTCCGCACGATGACCTCGCCGACCCGGCCCATGGCCTGGGAATCGGAGGCGATGATCGAGAAGGCGCCGAGATCGTGGAGAATGTCCTCCGCCGCGATGGTCTCCTTGCGGATGCGGCTTTCGGCGAAGGCGATGTCCTCGGGAATCGACGCGTCGAGATGGTGGCAGACCATCAGCATGTCGAGATGCTCTTCCAGCGTGTTGGTCGTGTAGGGCCGCGTCGGATTGGTCGAGGACGGGATCACGTTGGGCAGTCCGCAGACCTTGATGATGTCCGGCGCGTGACCGCCGCCGGCGCCCTCGGTATGGAAGGCGTGGATGGTGCGGCCCTTGAAGGCGTCGACGGTGTTCTCGACGAAGCCGCTCTCGTTCAGCGTGTCGGTGTGGATCATCACCTGAACGTCGTGATCGTCGGCCACCGACAGGCAGCAATCGATGGCGGCGGGCGTCGTACCCCAGTCCTCATGCAGCTTCAGGGCGCAGGCGCCGCCCCGCACCATCTCCTCCAGCGCGGCCGGCAGCGACGCGTTGCCCTTGCCCGAGAAGCCGATATTCATCGGCATAGCGTCGGTGGCCTGCAGCATGCGCGCCAGATGCCAGGGTCCGGGCGTGCAGGTCGTTGCCAGCGTGCCGTGCGCCGGCCCGGTGCCGCCGCCCATCATGGTGGTGACGCCGGAAAACAGCGCCTCCTCGATCTGCTGCGGGCAGATGAAGTGGATGTGGCTGTCGAAGCCGCCGGCGGTGACGATCTTGCCCTCGGCGGCGATCGCCTCGGTGCCGGGGCCGATGATGATGTCGACGCCGCCCTGGGTGTCGGGATTGCCGGCCTTGCCGATGGCGCAGATGCGGCCGTCGCGCAGGCCGATATCGGCCTTGTAGATGCCGGTATGATCGAGGACCAGCGCGTTGGTGATCACCGTGTCGACCGCGCCCTCGGCCCGCGAATGCTGGGACTGGCCCATGCCGTCGCGGATCACCTTGCCGCCGCCGAACTTCACCTCCTCGCCATAGGTGGTGAAGTCCTTCTCCACCTCGATGAACAGTTCGGTGTCGGCGAGGCGGACCTTGTCGCCGGTCGTCGGGCCGAACATGGCGGCATAGGAAGAGCGAGCGATCCGGGCGGGCATGGGCGATCTCCAGACGGGTCGAATTCTAAGGATACGGCCGCTCTCGTTGCGGCGCACCATCAGTGACCATAGGTCGGTCGCGAAAGCTTGTCTTCCCGGTTTTGTCGATCGGCGCGAGACTGGCGGCAATTCGGCCGCCGCGGCGCGCATGCCGGCCATGGCCGCACGTTCCCGATTCAGGAGCCCCGATGATCCGCTTCGCCCTCCTCGCCGCGCTGCTTCTTCCCGGCGCCGCCCTCGCCCAGGCCTATGATCCGGGGCCGATGGGCGATGTGCCGGGCTCGTCCGCATCGGGCATGCGCATCGGCGGGTCGCCTGCAGCGCCGGCCGGTCCCCGCATTCGTGGCGCCGACGTTTTCGGCGACACGGTCACCGAGCGGGCCTACGGCAAGAATTTCGACGACAGCTATCTGAAGCCGAAGGTGCCCCGCAGCCGTGCCCCTCAGCCAAGCACGGCAGAACGCGCGGTCGAGGGCCGGTCGGACCTCAACGGCATCAATGCCGGCAGCTTCGCGCGGCAGGGCCCCAGTGCCGCGGGCGGCAGCGCGGTGACCCGCGGCCGTTCGGTCGGCTCACATCGCGCCATCATCCGGCGGTAGGCTGCGCGGCGCCTGCCGGCGTTCGGGAACCGGTCGGAAGCGCGCGGAGTTGGTGATCAGAGGCAGCGGGCCGCCGACACCCACCGACCCGCGCCGTGAAACCGGAAGGCAGAGGCCATGCGCAGATCCCTCACCCCCCTGATCGCAATCGCGGCGGTGCTCGCCGCGGCTCCCGCACTGGCCCAGCTCTCCGGCGGCGTCGGGGGCTCTTCGGGTGCCGGGGGCTCGTCCGGCATCGGCGGATCGTCGGGCAGCGGTGTCGTCACCGGCTCCGGCGCCAGCGGCATCGGCAGCACGGGCGGCGTCGGATCGGGGTCGAGCCTGTCGGACACGGGCGCATCGCCGACTCTCACCGACCCGATCGCACCGGGGGCGAGTTCCGGCAGCACCGGCCTCGGCGCCAACACGACCGAAGGGCTGGCGAGCGAGGGTTCGTCGACGATCAACAGCCTCAATGCCGAAGGGCTGGCACGCTCCGAGGACGGCGCCGGCACCTCGTCGGTCACCAGCTTCGGCACCAGCGACACGATCGGCACCCCGGGCGCTGGGCCCGACCGCGCCTACCGGATCACCAAGCCGACCGTCGCCGTCGATCTGGGCTCCATTCGTCGCGGCCTGTCGAACGCCCCGAGTGCCATTCCCAAGGCCAATGGCGACTGAGCCACGCCTCGTCTCCTGAGCCGGCGATCAGACCTCGAAGGCGTCGTCCACGGGCACCTGCAGCGCCTGCGCCAGCTGGTTGGTCCTGGCGGCAAGGCCGACGACGGCCAGCAACTCGCCATATTGCGCATCGGTCATGCCCTTCGCCCGCGCTGCGGCCGTGTGGGAATGGACGCAATAGCTGCAGCCATTGGTGGTCGAAACGGCGATGTAGAGCATCTCGCGGGTCAGCGGATCGAGCGCGCCCGGTGCGCCCATCACCGCCTTCACTTCCTCCCATGTCCGCTTCAGCGTCGCCGGGTCGGCGGCCAGTACGCGCCAGAAATTGTTGACGAAGTCCGAGCCGCGGGTCGCGCGGATGTCGTCGAAGACGGCGCGCACCTCGGGGCTGGCCTCTGCATCCGAAACCAGCGGTGCCGTTGCCATAGCCTGTCCCCTCAGGTGAGTGCGAAGACGCGGGCCGGACCGCCCGAGCCGCCGCGATGCTTCGGCGCGCCGACGATCAGCGTCGCACCCGTGGCCGGCATGTCGTCGAGCCCGGCGATGCACTCCAGCCCCCAGCGGCCTTCCGGCAACCAGGCGTAATGCACGGCGAAGTCCGGCGACATGCCGAAGTCGAGCGACAGCGTGTCGACGGCGATGCCGACCGCCGATCCCTCCAGCAGCATCTGCACCGCTTCCACATGGAAGCCGGGGAAATGCATGGTGCCGTCCTGGTCGGCATTGCGGAACTTGTCGGTGTCCAGATGCCGGGCCCAGCCGGAATTCATCGCCACGCAGCAATTCTCCGGCATGTCGCCATGGGCCGCGATCCACGCCTTCAGATCGTCGGGCGTGACCTGCGCGTCCGCATCCTTCTCTGCCTTCTCGCGGATATCGACCACGACCAGCGGCGCCATCAGCTTGTCGACGGGGATCTCCGCCACCGACTGGCCATCGGCGGAGAAATGCAGCGGCGCGTCGACATGGGTGCCGGTGTGCTCGTTCACCCGCAGCTCGAACAGATTGAACTTGTGCTCGGCGTAGGAGAATTTCTGCTCCATGAAGAATTGCTGGTCGCCGAAGAAGGTCGGGAACTCCGGATAGAGCTCATGGGTCAGGTCGGCGATGGAATTGGCCGGCATCGAGGGGGCGACCGCCGGCTTGGCGGCGCCCTGCGCAAAGGCCGGGCTGGCGATCCCTGCCGCGGCCACTGCAAGCCCGCCGCCCAAGAGCCCGCGCCGGTTCAGCATCCGGCTCTTCACGCTGTCGATCACGCAATGGTCGCACATTCGCCCGTCCCCCTTTTCCAGCTCGCACCAAGCCGCGCCTGCGCCATCGCCAGGCTTGCAGCCATCGTCCTCACGGCCGGGAATCAGGGGTGGCGCCTCAGCGGCGCCCCGTGGCGCCGGTCAGAGCGCGCCCATCACCTTGCCGTTGAAGCCATAGACCTTGCGCGCACCGCCCAGCGGCACCAGCGTGACCTCGCGGGTCTGCCCGGGCTCGAAGCGCACGGCGGTGCCGGCGGCCAGATCCAGCCGCATGCCGCGGGCGGCGTCGCGATCGAAGGTGAGTGCGGGATTGGTCTCGGCGAAATGGAAATGGCTGCCGACCTGGACCGGCCGGTCGCCCGTATTGCCGACCATCAGGGTGATCGGCTCGGCGCCGTCGTTGAGGACGATGTCGCCGTCGGGGGTGAGGATTTCGCCGGGGATCATGAACCATTCCTCCAGAGCTTGCGAATGGCGATGATCGCCAGAACCACCAGCAGCACGGGGCCAATCGCCATCAGGTCGTATTCGCCGACCGGCTGCGGTGCCCGGATGAACTCAGGCACGCCGTTGCTCTTCTGTCAGGCCCGCCCGTCTCCGGGCGAGCCCTGTCGTCTGCGGGCCAGGGCCCGGATGCGTCACGCGGCTCAGGCCGCGATCATGTAGAGGCCGGCAAGCGCCGAGGCCGCGCCGAGCGCGCGGACGATCAGCGGCTGGCGGTCGGCGGTCAGGGAATGGCCGAGGGCCAGGCCGACACCATGCAGCGCCACCGTGGCCACCACGAAACCGAGGCCGAAGGAGAGCGCGCCGGCCGAACCGAGCTCGGCGCCATGGGCGGAACCATGGAACAGGGCGAAGGCGCCGACGGCTGCGGCCGCGGCCGGAACCGGCAGACGAACGGCGGCGGCGACAAGAAGGCCGAGGGCGACGACCGACGCCATGACCACCGGCTCGACGAAGGGCAGCGACATTCCGTTCAGGGCCAGCACGAAGCCGGCGCCCATGGCGGCGACGAAAGCGACGGGAACGGCAAGGCGCGCACGGCCGCCCAGCGTCGCGGCCCACAGGCCGACGGCCACCATCACCAGGACGTGGTCCCAACCGAGCAGCGGATGCGACGCGCCGGCGGCCAGCGAGCCATGGGCGACAGGATCGAGATGGGCGAAGGCGGGCACTGTCGCGGCGGCCAGGGTTGCGGCGGCAATGGCGAAGCGTGTGAGCATGCGGATGTCCCTCAGATTGGTCGACGGGCGCCCCGATATGGGTCACGTCCAGCCCGCCGCCGGCAACGCCCCGCAGGGGCGCCCGGCACGGCGGGTTCGGGCGCGATCATGGAAGCCGGCTTAACCGGTGTCAAAGGCTTTCTGGCGCTGGTCTCGCAGATGCGAAGAGCGGCGGGAGGGCCTGTAGGGTTTCGGAAAGCCTACCGATAACCAAGGTTGCGCCGGCAAGAACTCGTGAAACTTTCGCGGGTTATGTCTCGGCTCCGCGTTAACGGCTTTCGGGAAAAAGAGCTGGTGCGCGGAACGAAACGTCGCATAATGACGTTGCGGAAGAAGGCAAAGGTCCGGCATCGAACGATCGGACCGCGCAACCGCACAACAGGTTGGAGTTCACATGCTGAGGTCGCTTCTGATTGCGGCGTTTCTCGGTCTGCTCCTCGGTCCCGTCGGACCGGCGCAGCCCCTGATGGTCCGCACTGTCACCATCGGTCCGGTCACCGGTCCCGCCTATTATTCCGTCATCGAACAGGGGTTCCGATTCGTCGGAGACGCGCCCGTCGCTGTGGCAGCCGACGAGCCGGACATGACCGTGTCCTCCCTCGAACCCGCCGCGAAGGCGGACACGCTGGCCGAGGCACCGGCCACCGAACGCCGATAGGCAACGCGTCCGGCCGCGCCTGCGGCGCAGGCGTCCCAAGTCTCGGACCGTCCGGATCAGCGGATCGGTTCGTGCACCGTCACCAGCTTCGTGCCGTCGGGAAAGGTCGCCTCGACCTGGACGTCGTGGATCATCTCGGCAATCCCCTCCATCACCTGGTCGCGCGTGATCACATGGGCGCCGGCCTCCATCAGGTCGGCGACGCTGCGGCCGTCGCGCGCGCCTTCAACCACATAGTCGGTGATCAGCGCGATCGCCTCGGGATGGTTCAGCTTCACGCCGCGTTCCAGCCGGCGGCGCGCCACCATGGCGGCCATCGAGACGAGCAGCTTGTCCTTTTCGCGCGGGGTCAGTTGCATGCCGGGTTCCTTCGCAGATGCGTCATAACGACCATACAAGCGGCAACGGCCCGTCCGCCAGACCCGAAAGCACCGGCACCAGCTGCTGGCGCAGATGAAAGCCGGACGCGGCCCGGATGCGGGCGACGAGAAGACCACCAACCAGACTGGCGCCACCGTCTTCGCCGATCGCTGCGCGAAGCCCCTCGAGGCGCGCCTCGGCGTCGGGCAGATGAGCCACCACCGTCGCCAGCGCGCGGTTCGGGCCGAGCGAGGCGGGCTCCGCCATCGCCGCAGCGATGTCGCCAGACAGTTGCAGGTCGTCGGCAAAGACCAGCCGGCCGCCCAGCCGCACGCGCCAGCGATCGTGGAAATGGCCGTTGGTCACGCTCTCGCCCATGAGCTCGCGGCCGAGGATCAGCGATTCGCACAGGAGAAAGCGCGCATCCGTCGCGGCCTCGACATCGAGCGTGCGGCGCACCCGGCCGCCGTCGAAGAGGATCGTCTCCTGGGGCAGCCAGGCGAGCCGTGCGCCCTCATCCAGCGTCGCCCGCGTCGTCACATGGGCGGTGTCGCCGCCGGAGGCACGGTAGATGCGTTCGCAGGCCTGGGTGGTGACCGTGAGATCGGCCCCGGCCGCCACGGTGAAATCCTGCGCCAGCCGGTCGCCGCCGGTCAGGCCGCCCGAACTGTTGATCAGGATCGCCTCGGCCTGCTGGCGCGGCAGCCGTGGAAACCGCAGCTTGAGGCAGCCGGACTGGTGCAACCGCTGCAGCCGGGTTCGCGCATCGACGACGCGGAACTGCGCCGACGCAGACCCTTCCGAGCGCTGCATGCGGCGCGGGGCCGCCTGGTCCGTCACCGGCAGGTCACGCACCGCGCTCATGCGGGCAGGCCAGCGCGGACGCGCGGTAAAGCGGCTTGATCCGACGGGGCGCCGGCTGCGTCTCTCATGATGATCTGTCCAAGGGGATGCGTGGAGATGGCGCGAGGCTCGCAGGTCCCGGCATGAACGGCAAGAGTGCGACCGGGCGCGAATTCCAGCCCGACGGCGGGGCCACCGGAAGTCGCGAATGGCCCTAGAGCTTGAGGATGCCCGACTTGAACTCTCTCAGGGACAGACGCCACCAGTCGAACGTGTCCTCGAGATTGCCGCGGGTGACTCCGTGGCGCAGATTGACGTCCATCTCCAGCACCGGATCGTTCTCGGCGTCGATATAAGCCTTGGCAAAGCGCTTGTCCCGGTTCCAGCCGTTGATGGCGGCCTGATCGACAGGGACCCCCTCCCAGGAGGCATAGAACTGGAGGCTCTGGCATTCGCTTCTGTCGGAATTGCAGTCGTTGAAGAAGATCACGTAGAGCGTGCCATTGATGCGCCCCCGGACATATTCGGTCTCGTCCTTTTCCAATGTCCCGGAGCCGAAGCCGCGGGCGATGTCGACGATCTGATCGACCTCGCCAGGCTTGACCAGCGTTTGCGCCTGACTGGCACCGGCAAGACAAAGGCAGGCAAGAAGCGTCGCGATGAAGCGCACTGGGTATCCTCCCAAAAGCGGAACGCACCACGTGCCGCAGATCGAGGAACATCGGCCGCGACCGTGTCATCCTTTCTAACATGCCGCTCGGGAAGACTGAAGCGAGGGCGATCATCGCGGAGATCGGGATCACACCGTCAGATGCCGGCGTACCTCGGGATCGTCGAGGCCTTCGGCGGGGCCGTCGAAGACGATTTCGCCGCGGTCCATGATGTAGACCTGATCGGCGAGCTCGCGGCAGAAATCCAGATATTGCTCGACCAGCAGGATGGCGAGACCGGACTGGTCCTTCAGATAGCGGATGGCCCGGCCGATATCCTTGATGATCGAGGGCTGGATGCCCTCGGTCGGCTCGTCGAGGACGAGAAGCTGCGGCCGTGTCACCAGCGCCCGGCCGATCGCCAGCTGCTGCTGCTGGCCGCCGGACAGGTCGCCGCCACGCCGGCCGAGCATGTCGGCGAGCACCGGGAAGAGCTCGAAGACATGGTCGGGGATGGTCCGGTCGGCGCCCTTCAGCGGCGCGAAGCCGGTCTGGAGATTCTCTTTCACCGTCAAAAGCGGGAAGATCTCGCGGCCCTGGGGCACGAAGCCGATGCCGCGGCGGGCCCGCGTATAGGGCGCCTCGCGGCCGAGATTGTCGCCGTCGAGGGCGATCTGGCCGGCGAGGATCGGCTGCTGGCCGACGATGGCGCGCAGCAGCGAGGTCTTGCCGACGCCGTTGCGCCCGAGAACGCAGGTGATCTCGCCCTTCTTCGCATTCAGCGACACGCCGCGCAGCGCCTGCGCCGCACCGTAATAGAGATCGACGTTCGAAACGGTCAGCATGGGGCGTTCGGCGCTCCTGCAGGAAATGTTGGATGGGCCGCGAGCGAACCGGCAAGGCAGCGCGTTCCGCCCTCCCCGGACCGCATCGTGGTCAGGTCTCGGCTCGTGTGGTGCATCTCAGCGGCCAAGATACACCTCAACGACGCGCGGATCGGCGGAGACATGGTCGAGCGTACCTTCGGACAGCACCGAGCCCTCGTGCAGGCAGGTGACCTTGACGTCGAGGGCGCGCACGAAATGCATGTCGTGCTCAACGACGACCACCGAACGGGTGCGGGCGATCTCGCGCAGGAGCCGCGCCGTCTCCTCGGTCTCGGCGTCGGTCATGCCGGCCACCGGTTCATCCACCAGCAGGAGTTCGGGATCCTGCGCCAGCAGCATGCCGATCTCCAGCCACTGCTTCTGGCCATGGCTGAGATCGGCCGCCAGTGTGCCCGCTTTGGCGGTCAGCCGCGTCGTCTCCAGAATGTCGGCGACCGTCTGGCGTTCGCCGGCACTGTCGCGGTGCAGCAGCGCGGCGAAAATCGAGCGCGAGCCGGCCATCGACATGCGGATGTTGTCGGCCACCGTATGGCTCTCGAAGACAGTCGGCTTCTGGAACTTGCGGCCGATGCCCATATTGGCGATCGCGGCCTCGTCCTGCTTGGTCAGGTCGACATCGCCGGCGAAATAGACCTCGCCCTCGTCGGGCCGGGTCTTGCCGGTGATGATGTCCATCATGGTGGTCTTGCCGGCGCCGTTCGGGCCGATGATCGCCCGCATCTCGCCCTTCTGGATGACCAGCGAGAGATTGTTGATCGCCTTGAAGCCGTCGAAGCTCTTGGTGACCCCGTCGAGATAGAGCAGCGTGTCGCGCCGCGCCTGGCCGAGGGCTTCGCGCTCGGCCAGCAGGGCGGCGCGCTGGGTGGCGTAGGGATGCGGCGAGACGATCGGCGGCGCCGATGCCAATGCGGCGTCCGCATCACCGGCGTGAGCGGCCGGCCCGCCTGTTGGGTCCGTGGTCTTGTCGGGAGCGTCGGTCATCTGGTCCATCATGGTCATTCCGCCGGTCCCGGCGCCGGCACGGGCGTCTTGTCGACCGCCTCGCCCTTCTCGCGGTCGGCATCGCCGCGCCGGGCACGCCAGGCGTTCCAGCCATGGTCGATGGTGCCGACGATGCCGCGGGGCAGGAACAGGGTGA
This sequence comes from Aurantimonas litoralis, assembly GCF_026153195.1. Taxonomy (NCBI): domain Bacteria; kingdom Pseudomonadati; phylum Pseudomonadota; class Alphaproteobacteria; order Hyphomicrobiales; family Aurantimonadaceae; genus Aurantimonas; species Aurantimonas litoralis. The sequence continues at coordinate 848,371 of NZ_JAPFBM010000001.1, forward strand.
CGAAGACGAACAGGCTGCCGAGGACGAAGAGCCAGAATTCCGGCGCGATGGCGGTGAAGATGCTCTTGCCGAAATTGACCAGCAGCGCCCCGATCACCGGGCCGATCAGCGTGCCGCGGCCACCGACCGCCGCCCAGACGACGATCTCGATGGAATTGACCGGGGCGAACTCGCCGGGATTGATGATGCCGACCTGCGGCACGTAAAGCGCCCCGGCAATGCCGGCCATCACTGCCGAGACGGTGAAGGCGAAGAGCTTCACATGCTCGGGCCGCCAGCCGATGAAGCGGGTACGGCTTTCGGCGTCGCGCACCGCCACCATCAGCTTGCCGAGCCGCGAGCGGGTGATCCAGCCGACGATGACCACGGCCACCGCCAGCGCGATGCAGCTCGCCGCAAAGAGGCCGGCGCGGGTGGTGTCGGCCTGCAGCGAGAAGCCGAGCAGCTCCTTGAAGTCAGTCAGGCCGTTATTGCCGCCGAACCCCATGTCGTTGCGAAAGAAGGCCAGGAGCAGCGCATAGGTCATCGCCTGGGTGATGATCGACAGATAGACGCCGGTGACGCGGCTGCGGAAGGCGAAATATCCGAAGACGAAGGCGAGAATGCCGGGGGCCAGCACGACCATCAGCGCAGCGAACCAGAACTGGTCGAAGCCGTACCAGTACCAGGGCAGCTCCTGCCAGTTCAGGAACACCATGAAGTCCGGCAGCACCGGATCGCCATAGACCCCGCGCGAGCCGATCTGGCGCATCAGATACATGCCCATGGCATAGCCGCCGAGGGCGAAGAAGGCGCCATGGCCGAGCGACAGGATGCCGACATAGCCCCAGACCAGATCGAGAGCGAGCGCCAAGAGCGCGTAGCAGACATATTTGCCGAAGAGCGGCACCGCATAGGACGGCACATGCAGCGGATGGCCGACCGGCAGCCAGAGATTGGCCAGCGGCACGAGGATCGCCGCCGCCAGGATCACGGCGACGAGGATGAAGATGCGGGGGCCGAGGAAGCGCGCGAGAATCATGCGTCGACGAACCTCCCCTTCTGGGCGAACAGGCCGCGCGGCCGTTTCTGGATGAAGAGGATGATCAGGACGAGCACGATGATCTTGCCGAGGACGGCGCCGGCATAGGGTTCGAGGAACTTGTTGAGGACGCCGAGGCTCATCGCCCCGACCAGCGTGCCCCACAGATTGCCGACCCCGCCGAACACCACCACCATGAAGCTGTCGATGATGTAGCCTTGGCCGAGGCTCGGCGAGACATTGTCGATCTGGCTGAGCGCGACACCGGCGACACCGGCGATGCCCGAGCCAAGTGCGAAGGTCATGGCATCGACCCAGGGGGTACGGATGCCCATGGCCGAGGCCATCTTGCGGTTTTGGGTTACGGCGCGCATCTGCAGGCCGAGCGGCGTGCGGTTGAGGACGGCGAGCAGCGCCAGGAAGACGACCAGCGCGAAGACGATGATCCACAGCCGGTTCCAGGTGATCGACATCAGCCCGACATCGAAGGCGCCGGACATCCAGTCGGGATTGCCGACCTCGCGGTTGGTCGGGCCGAAGACGGTACGCACCGCCTGCTGCAGGATCAGCGAGACGCCGAAGGTCGCCAGGAGCGTTTCCAGCGGTCGGCCGTAGAGAAAGCGGATCAGGCCGCGTTCCATGACGAGACCGACGAAGCCGGAGACGAGGAAGGCCAGGGGCAGGGCGATGGTCAGCGACCAGGGAAACAGCCAGGGCGCCGAGCTGCGGATCGCCTCCTGCACCACGAAGGTCGTGTAGGCGCCCAGCATGACCATCTCGCCATGGGCCATGTTGATGACGCCCATCACACCGAAGGTGATGGCCAGCCCGATGGCGGCGAGCAGCAGCACCGAGCCGAGCGACAGGCCGTACCAGACATTCTGCATCTGGTTCCAGAAGGCGATGTTGGCCTCGATGCCGGCAATGGATTCGCGCGCCGCCTCGCGGGCCACCGGATCGTCGGTGGCATCGGCGAAGATGCGCAGCATGTTCAGCGCCTCGCGGTCGCCGCGCGTCTGCAGCGCCTTGGCGGCCTCGGCCTTCTCGGCGGCCGGGCGGTCGGAGGCGAGGATCGCGGCGGCGCGCGCCTCTTCCAGCCGGGCGAGGACGCCGGCATCGGTCTCGGCGGCGATGGCTGCCTCGAGCGGGCCGATCATCTCGGGGTCGGCGTCGGAAAACACGGTGCTGGCGGCCCGCAGCCGCTGGGCGGGATCGGCGGCCCGCAGGGTCAGGGTGCCGAGGGCGGCCGTGACCGCGTTGCGGATCGAATTCTTGATGCGGACCTTGGTGACGTCCGCCTTGGCAACGGTGCCGGCGGCCTCGCCGGTGATCGGATCGGTGAGGACCATCTCGTCGCCGCGCGCCATGGCGACGAAGACGGCCTCGTCGCTCTTGCGCCAGTAGAGGTCGCCGTCACGCAGGGCCTTGAGGGCGGGCGCCAGCGCGGCATCGCCGCTGGCCGCCGCTTCCGCGATCACCGCCTCGGTCGCGCTGAAGCTCTGCTTGCCGCCGAATTTCTGGACGATCGTGGCCGGGTCGGCGCCCTGGGTCCATGCTGGCTGCGCCGCCAGAAGTCCGGCCGCCAGCAGGAGACCCGCGACCAGCATGAGACCGGTCCGGCATCGCTCGAAGAACTGTTGCATCACATCCCACCTGAGGGCCGCTGGGGGACGGGGACGGTCGCCTGGGACCGCCCCCGCCGGGTTCGTCTTGGGAGGACGAAGGTGTCGGACCCGGTTACTTGGCTTCCGCCGAAGCGCCGCCGCAGGTCTCGGTCTCGGTGTTGTAGTTCCCGCAATTGATCGGGTCGGTCCAGTCGGCGGTCAGCTTCTTGGATTCCGGCAGGAAGTCGGACCATGCGTCGCCCGGCACCAGCTCTTCGGTCTCGGAGACGATGTCGAACTGGCCCTCGTCGTTGATCTCGCCGATCAGCACGGGCTTGGTGATGTGGTGGTTGGCCAGCATGGTGGACATGCCGCCGGTGAGGTTCGGCACCTCGACGCCCGGCAGGGCGGCGATGACCGCGTCGGCCTCGGTCGTGCCGGCGGCCTCGACCGCCTTCACCCACATGTTGAAGCCGATATAATGGGCTTCCATCGGGTCATTGGTGACGCGCTTGTCGTCACCGATGAAGGTCTTCCACTTCTCGATGAACTCGGCATTCTCGGGCGTATCGACCGACTGGAAGTAGTTCCAGGCGGCGAGATGGCCGACCAACGGGCCGGTGTCGATGCCGGCCAGTTCTTCCTCGCCGACGGAGAAGGCGACGACCGGAATGTCGGTCGCGGCGATGCCCTGGTTGGCGAGCTCCTTGTAGAACGGCACGTTGGCGTCGCCGTTCACGGTCGAGACGACGGCGGTCTTCTTGCCGGTCGAACCGAATTCCTTGATGGCCGACACCTCGGTCTGCCAGTCGGAGAAGCCGAAGGGCGTGTAGTTGACCTTGATGTCCTGGGCGGCGACGCCCTTGTCCTTGAGATACTGCTCGAGGATCTTGTTGGTGGTGCGCGGATAGACGTAGTCGGTGCCTTCCAGCACCCAGCGCTCGACGCCTTCCTCCATCAGATAGTCGACGGCGGGGATCGCCTGCTGGTTGGGCGCGGCACCGGTGTAGAAGATGTTGCGCGAGGATTCCTCACCCTCGTACTGGACCGGGTAGAAGACGACCGTGTTGAGTTCTTCGGCCACCGGCAGGATCGACTTGCGCGACACCGAGGTCCAGCAGCAGAACACCGCCGCGACGTCCTGGGCCGAGACGAGGTCGCGCATCTTCTCGGCGAAGAGCGGCCAGTCGGAGGCCGGATCGACCACGACACCTTCGAGCGGACGCCCGAGCAATCCGCCCTTGGCGTTCTGCTCCTCGATGAGCATCAGCATGGCGTCCTTCAGGGTGGTCTCTGAAATCGCCATCGTGCCCGACAGCGAATGCAGGATGCCGACCTTGATCGGATCGCCGGACGGCGCGTCCTGCGCCACGGCACCGGTCAGTGCGACGCCGCTCATCGCGGTCGCGGCGACGGCGCCACGAAGCCAATTGATAGGTGATGTCATTCACGCTCTCCAGTTGACAGGTCCCGCTCTCAGCGACGGGCTCCGTTCACACAGGGAGCAATCCCCGTGCCAGACTGGTGACGAGCGAACGACAGGCGGGGAACGCGGCCATCCGGCGGGTGAAGCCACCGGTTGCGCGACCAGCCTGCCCTTGGGTCAGATCAAATCTGCCTCTATTTTGTTCAATGCCTGGTTTTTCATCGCAGTGAGCAACGCGGCAGCAGGCGGGATCTGATGCGCTGTCCGCTCAGATCGCTTCCTTGCGATCTTCCGGCCAGTGGCACTTCCAGCTCTTGATCGTCCATTGCGGATGATCGCCGGCCCAGGCCGCGACATAGGGCGTCGACAGCATCATGCATTGCGCCAGCGAGCCGCGGCTCTGGTAGGTCAGCCGCTCTTCCCGGCAGTTCGACGGGTCGCTCACCATGCAGACGGTCAAAATCAGGTCAATCATCGTCTCGGCCGTTTCCTTCCTGGGGGATCCGACGGTGCCCGGTCGAACTGGATACGCTCTTCACATACGCAGCGATGCTGCATCCGGATGCAGAACTAGCGGCGCCCTCCGGCAAGTCAGCAGAGCGGTGGCGCCGTGTCGCATGGCAATTGTGCAGTCTCGCCGCCTCACAGCGGCAGGAAAATCTCGCCCATGCCGAGCACTGCCGTGTCGCCGCCGAGCCGGCGCATGGGCGCGCCATCGAAGGGCACCGGGCCGGCGGATCCCGCGGCGATATCCCGGGCCATCAGCTTCAGGATCAGAAGGTCGGCCGGGCCGTTGTCGAGGAAGGTCGGCGACAGGCGCTCGACCCCGCCGGGCAGGATCAGCGTGCCGCGCTTCATCATCCGGCCGGGCACGCCCGCGGCGCGGCCGCCGGCGATCAGCGTGCCGGCGATCATCCGGCTGGCGGCATTGGTGCCGAGCGCGCCCGCGACGACGATGGTGCCGCGCCGCATGCGATCGGCCGCCCGTTCGCCGGCCGCGCCGCCGACGCGGATCGTGCCACCCGACATGCCCGCCATCTCGCCGGCCAGCGGACCGCCGAGAAAGTCGCCGGCATCGCCCTCGATGCGCAGCTCGCCGCCGCTCATGGCCGAACCGGCGAAGCCGCCGGCCGAGCCCGTCACGGTCAGCCGTCCGGCGCTCATCACCCGGCCGGTCCGCCAGCCGGCGTCGCCTTCGACATGGATCTCGCCGCCGTCGAGCCCCTCGCCGATCCGGTCGAAGCGGTGCGAGCCACCCTCGAAGCGCAATTGCGCAGGATCGTCGCCCGACACGTCGAAAAGGTCGCCGACGGTGACCAGCCAGCGGGTCGTGCCGATCGGCAGGGAGGCGATCTGGGTCGTGGTGAGGCCGGCAAGGCGCGACGGGATCAGGGCCGACAGGTCGATGCGCTGGTCCGGTTCGGCCCGCTTGCGGAAGGTGAGCCCGCTCATGGCGCCAGCTCCTTCAGAAGGAAGTGATGCGGCCCGAGATTGCCGCCGTAATTGCCGGCGCCGATCCGCAGGGCGCCCTTCTCCGGCCCGAGATCGACCGCCGCCTTCAGCCCGGCGCGCATGGCGTCGGCCACGGCCTCCTTCGACAGACCGTCGATGACGATTTCCAGCACCGAACCGATATCGGGCGTCAGAGCCGATGGGGTGACGCCCTTCAGGGTCGGGCAATAGGCATCGTTGGTGGAGGCCATCATGCCCTTGTACTTGCCGCCGACCTTGGAACCGGAGCGCACGATCCCGCCGGGAAACGGCATGATCGCACCGGGCACCTCACGCATCGCCTCCAGCGCTGCCTCGGCCGCCGCCAGCGCCTGTGCGCTGGTGCGGGCCATGAACAGGAGATTGCCGCCGCCGACGCCGTCGCCGGTCATGCCGGTCGTCGCCTCGCAGAGGAATTCGCCCTCCATCACCGGCATGCGCCAGAAATGCCGACCAGCGAATTTCTTCGAGATCTGCCAGCCATCGGCAAAATAGCGGATGGCCGAGCCGAGATCGATCTGCGTTTCGCTGTCGAAATCGGCGTAGCAGGCCGAGGACGGGCTGGTGAGAATGCACTGGCCGAGCCGGGTGCCGAGCTGCTTGGCGAGGCCGTCCTTGTCCATCGAAAACAGGAGAATGCGCACGCCGGGCCGCCCGTCGCGGGTCTCGCTTGCCGGCACGACGCGGTCGATGCCGGCTTCGCAGCCGCAGGCGATCACCGAGGTGGCGAAACCGGTGAAGGAGCGCGCGGCCTCCATCGCCCATTTCTCGGAATCGGCGGTGACCTGGATGGCCGTTCCGCTCATTGGAAACGCTTCGGCGAAGGTGTCGTCGATGACGACGCCATTGCGGGTCATCGCCGTGGACGGCGCGTCCTGTGTCACGTCCGGCATGGCATCACCTTGAACGGATCCTCTTGGCCGATGGCAAAGTCCGGTACCTCGAACCAGCGCGACGGCAGACCGAAGCGTTCGTCGAAATAGCGGTCGAGGCGCTTGGCCATCGCCTTGTCCGCCTCGGGCCGGACCGTCAGCGTGCGGCCCTTCGTGCGGTTGATGACGGTGCCGTCCTTCACCACCAGCGTTCCGTCCTTGAAGACATAGGCTGCGCGCCCGAACATCTCGGCCTTGTCGTGGCCCGGACGGTAGATCGCCACGTCCCCGACCGCCCCTGCCCCCAGATGCCCGCGATCGGATGTGCCGAGCAGGCGGGCCGGCGCGGCGCGGGTCATCGTCGCGACCTCCCGCAGGGTGTATTCGCGGGTGATCTCCGGCAGGCTGGTCATCCGCACCACCGATTTCGGCAGCGCGTCGAGCCAGAGCTGGCGCACGCCACGGTCCATCAGCAGCGCGAAGATGTCGGGGTAGCTGGTGAACGGCGCGCCATTGGGATGGTCGGTGGTGAAGAACACCTGCGACGGGTCCTCGATCAGGAGGAACAGCTCCAGCCCGATCGCCCATTGCAGCGCGTTGAAGAAGCTCTTCTGCTTGTATTCCATCGGCACCACGCCGCCGCCATTGGCCTCGTGGTCGAAGATGATCGTCTTGCCGGGGCTCGCCTGCGGCCGGCCGGCGAACTGGCGCATCTCGTCCGAGGAGATCGTCACCGTCTGGCCGAACATCACCTGGCCGATATCGACCGTGACCTCCGGGGTCCGGTTGACGAGATCCGCCAGTCGCTGCCCGACGGAGGAAAAGCCGCGCCTGCCCTCGGTGCCGTAGCCGTAGAACTGGATATGGGCGAGATGCATCGGCAGGCCCTCGGCCGCGCCGATGGTCGCCTCGGCCGACGAGGCGGAATCGCCGGGCACGCCGAGATTGTTGCAATGGACATGCAGCGGATGCGGGATGCCGAGCCCGTTCACGGCGCCCTGCAGCGTCTTGACGATCTTGCGCGACGAGACGCCGTAATCGGGTACGATGTCGTCGAAGTCGAACTTGCGGACATTCTCCTTGAAGGCCGCGGAGCCGCCGGCATTGATGCATTTGACGCCGAGCGCCCGCGACGCCGAGACCGTCCAGGCGACATAGTCGGCAATGGCGCTCTCGCTCTCGCCGTCGCGGATCATCGCCATCAGGAAATCGTCATTGCCGAGGACGACGAGCGTCGCCTTGTCGATGATCGGGATATCGGCGAGCTCGAGATGGGAATGCAGCGCCGAGGACGGCGCCATGGCGGGCTCGACCACAGTGGTGAACCCCATTTCGGCGTAGCGCAGGCCGGTTTCCTCGGTCGTCCAGCCGACCTTGGACAGCCCGGTCGCGCCCGGCCGCGACCGGAAGGCCCGGTGATATTCCGGCAGCAGCAGCCGCGCCGTGTTCACGTGACCGCTGGCGATGTGGGAATGGATGTCGATGGCGCCCGCCATGACGATCAGCCCCTTGCAGTCGATCGTCTCGTCGGGCCGGCGACCGTCCGTCGGCGCATCGACGACGACACCGTCGGCGAGAAACAGATCGCCGACCGCGTCCCGGTCGTTGGCCGGGTCGACGACATGGCCGTTCTTCAAATGCGTCAGCATGCAGACGCCCCTTTCCATCCGACGATCATGCTGCCGCTTCCGTCGTCGTCTGTCCCAGATGCGCGGCGATCGCCGCAAGGACGGCCGCCGCCGTCATGCGCCCGACGTCGTCCTCGCCCGCCTGCGATGCCGCGACCGGCACGAAGCCGCCGAAGCGATTGTCGTAGAGGACGCTGTCGTGATCGCGGCCGGCGGTCGCCACGGCGAAGGCGATCTTCGGCGGATGGGTCCAGTCGGTCGCCTCGCCGCACAAGGCGACGATCGGCACCCTTCCCGACCACTCCGGTTCGATCTCGTCCTGGCCGTCCAGCGCGGCGACATGCACCGCCATATCCACCTCGCCATCGGCGATCAGCCGTTCGCCGCGATACAGATGCGGATCGTGGTCGGGGTAGCCGCGGCCGAAACCGCTGCGCAGCGGAAAGCCGGTCGCCCAGGTGGCGGCCTGTGCCGCGGCAAAGGCCTGATCGCTCCGCAGCATCGGCAGGCTGGTGAAACGGGTCTCGGCGTTCAGGTCGAAGACAAGGCCCGCCAGCATCTCGATGGTGAGGCTGTCGAGGCTGGCCGGCGCGAAGATGGCGCAGCCGAACTTTGCCTCCTTCAGCCATTCGGCAACGAATTGCACGGTTGGCGCGGGCAGCGGCCCGTCGCCGTGCTGGTGCCCGGCCAACTCGGCGCGGATTGCCGACAGCGCGTCGAGGAGATCGTCGCCGGCGCAGTCGATGCCGTGCAGCGCGACCGATTCCGGCAGGTCCGGCATGTCGTCGCCGGCGCCCAGCCACAGAACCTGTCGCTCGACGCCGCGGGTTGCTTCGCCGAGATCGGGTTTTTCCTCGAAAAGGTAGTCCGGCATGTCCGGCGCGTCTTCGAACGCGTCGTCGCCGATCACCAGCACGCGGTCGGCGCGGCGCCGGACCTCGGACGGTGCGGCCAGCATCATGCCGCTGTCGCGCATTGCCGAAATCAGGGGGTAGATGCCGTTCGAGGCGGCATGATCGATCGCCCCGCCGGCGATCTGCGCCAGGGCGACCGCGGCCTTGATGCCTGCGACATCGGTCGAAAGTCCGGTCACGAGAGGCAGGCGGCTTCGGCCGATCAGCTCCGCCGCTGCGGACACAGCCTCCTGTGTGGACGCCGGTTTCCCGTCGATCCATGCGTTCTGCAAAACCATTCGCTTTCTGTGCCCGTGATGCAAACTACAGCCTTGGCGGCGAAGATCAAATCCCCGCCGGCAGGTCTCAGCTCTTGTCGTATTTGATATAGGCGAAGCGCGGATCGTCCGGCGTGCCCGACAGCGGCCCGTCCTCCTTGCCCGGCTGCCACATGACCACCTGCTCGATCATCTTGGCGAGGGCGAAGTCCGAATCGGTGATCCCCTTGGCGGCGTGATTCACCAGCCGCACCTCGACCCAGGCATAGGAGGCAGTGATGTCGGGATGGTGGAATGCGGCCTCGGCCAGATGGCCGACGGCGTTGATCACCATCAGCGTGCCCTTCCAGCCCGCGGTCTTGTAGGTGCGGCGGATCCAGCCGTCCTCGAGCCGCCATGTCGGCAGCTCCGCCTCCAGTCGCTTGGTCACCTCGGCGTCGGAATAGGTCTTCGCTGCCATGGTTTTCTCCTCCACTACGCTTGCCCCATCGGTATTCGCCGCAATAATAGGGTGCGGGCACGCAAGTTCAGGGGACAAAGTGACAGACGACGTCGTCAACGTCTCGGCGCCCGCTCGCCTGCATCTGGGATTTCTCGATCCCGGCGGCCAGTCCGCGCGCCGGTTCGGCGGAATCGGCATGGCGCTGGAAGAACCCGCGACGCGGCTTTCCATCCGGCGGGCCCGGCAGGACCATGTCGACGGTCCGGAAGCGGGTCGCGCAGCCGCCTATCTCGACGACATGCGCCGGCATCTGGGCATCGGCGTCCGCCACGAGCTGACGATTTCGGACGCCATCCCGGCCCATTCGGGCCTCGGATCGGGCACCCAGCTGGCGCTGGCCGTGGCGACCGCCCTGCGTGCGCTGGAGGGGCTGCCAGCCGACGTCGCCGGCGACGCCGCACGGCTCGGCCGCGGCAACCGGTCGGGCCTCGGCGCCGCCTTCGTCACCGGCGGCGGCGTGGCGGTGGACGGCGGCAAGGGCGGCAGCGACATGCCGCCGCCGCTGATCGCACGGCTGCCGTTTCCGGACGACTGGCGCGTCATCCTCGTCCTCGATCCGAGCGATACGGGCTTTCACGGCGCCGACGAAGTCGCCGCCTTCGCGACACTGCCGGCCTTCCCCGAGGCGCAGATCGCGGAGATCTGCCGGCTGGTTCTGATGCAGGCCCTGCCCTCGCTGGCGGAGACCGACATTGCCGGCTTCGGCGCCGCCATAGCTACCATCCAGCAGATGGTCGGCGAGCATTTCGCCCCCGCCCAGGGCGGCGTCTTCACCAGCCCGGCGGTGGCCAGGGCCTGCGAGGCGCTGGCAGCGGCCGGCGCCCATGGCATCGGCCAGAGCTCCTGGGGCCCGACCGGCTTCGCCTTCGCCCCCTCGGCCCGCGAGGCCCGGCGCCTCGTCGCGGCGATCGGCGAGGCCGCCGCGGGGCTCGACATCCGCATCCTTGCGGGACGCAATCATGGAGCCGGCGTCGAACGCCGCGGGCTCCGACTGACGGGCACCGGCTAGCGGCGACAAGCCCTGGCACCGTCGCGGCCGACCGGCCCGGCGAACGCACATGCAGACCGGAGACTTTCCATGGCGCACAAGAACATCCTGCACATGATCACGCCGCAGAAGCACATCAGCCCCTTCGACGTGAACATGGCGCTCGACGCCGGCTACGATGCGGTGCTGCCCTATGAGAGCGTCGAGATGGCGGAGGTCGCCGACCTGGTTCAGGACGTGATCTTCTCGCGCCCGCCGGATCGCGGCGTGCGCTCGGCGGTGTTCTTCGGCGGCAATGATTCGGTGCTGGCGCTGGACATGATCGCGGCGGCCAAGGACGCGCTCGTGCCGCCCTTCGGCTGCAACATCATGGCCGATCCGTCGGGCTCCTTCACCACCGCCGCCGCCATGGTCGCCTGCATCGAGCGCACCCTGAAGAACCGCAAGCAGACGGCGCTGAAAGACGTCACCATCGCCGTCTTCGGCGCCACCGGCGTCGTCGGCTATTGCGCCGCCGTCATCGCGGCGCTGGAAGGCGCCAAGGTGAAGGTCGTCGGCTATGACGGGATCGAGCGAATCTCCAAACGCGCGGCCGAGATGAAGGAGCGCTTCGGCGTCGAGGTCCAGCCGGTCGACGGCTCGTCGAACGACAAGAACACCGCGATCATCGAGGACGTCCACGTCATCATCGCCGCCGCCAAGGCCGGCGTGCAGGTGCTCGGCAAGGACCAGATCCAGGGCGCGCCGAAGCTCCTCGTCGCGGCCGACGCCAATGCCGTGCCGCCGCTCGGCCTCGAGGGCATCGACGTGATGGACGACGAGGAACAGATCGACGGCACCGAGGCCTTCGGCATCGGCGCGCTGGCGGTCGGCCCGTTGAAGTCGAAGACCGAATCCGGCCTCCTGCAGCGCATGATCGAGGCGGAGGAGCCGCAGGTGCTCGACTTCCGCGATGCCTTCGCCCTGGCCCGCACCCTGGTCTCGTAACCCGATGGCACCGCGCCCCAGCATCCTCTGTGCCGCCTTTTCGGCGCGTCAGATCGCCGAGAGCGCCCGGCGTTCCGGCATCGACGCGCTGGCGGTCGACTTCTTCGGCGATCTCGACCTGAAGCAGTCGGCACTGGCGGCTGAGGTGCTGCATGGCGACTATCCCGACGGCTTCGACGGCGAGGAGCTGCTGACGATCCTTGGCCGGCTGGCCGACGGCCATGCGCCGATCGGCTTCGTTCCGGGCGCCGGCTTCGAGGACCGCACCGAGCTGTTGGAGCGGATCGGCACGCGCTGGCCGATCCTCGGGACCGACGCCGCCACGACCCGCCTGCTCAAAGACCCCGAGGCCTTCGCCGCGCTCTGCGCGAAGACCGAAATCGCCCATCCCGAGACCCGGCGCAGCGTTGTCGGCGATCCCGCCGGCTGGGTATCCAAGAAGATCGGCGGCGCCGGCGGCAGCCATGTCCGGCCAGCAAGCGATACGGCGCCCGACGCCGATCGCTATGTCCAGCGCAGGGTGACGGGCGAGAAATGGTCGGCGGCCTTCCTCGCGGCCGAAGGCCGGATCGCGATGCTGGGCTTCACCCGGCAATGGGCGGCCCCCTCGGCCGACGAGCCGTACCGCTATGGCGGCGCGGTGGGCCCGCTGGACCCGCCCGGCGACAGCGCCCCGGCCATGGTCGCGGCGCTGGAGCGGCTGGCGCGCGAAGTGCCGCTCACCGGCATCGCCAGCGGCGATTTCGTGCTGACGCCGGACGGGCCGGTGCTGCTCGAAATCAACGCCCGTTTCGGCGCGACCGTCGACATCTACGACCGAGACGACGCCCCGCTCCTGGCGCTGCATCTCGATGCCTGCCGGGGGCGCCTGCCGACGAGCGTTCCGCCCGCAGGCACCGTCCGGGCCTCGGGCCTTGCCTGGACCGACGTTGCGGTGACCCTGCCGGCCGATTTCGACTGGCCGGAATGGACCTACGACCGCACCCAGCCGCCGGCCGCGTTCGGTCCCGGCCAGCCGCTCTGCACGGTCGTTGCCGAAGCGGCCGACGCTGCGGCTGCCGAGTCCCTGTTCCACGCCCGCGTGGACGCACTGCATGAACGAACCGGGAGGATGGCCGCATGAGCCGTGCATCGCAATTGTCGGTCAACGGAGGCGTTCTCCCCCTGATCGAGACCCTGCAGCGTCGCGCGGCGGAACTGCGGATCGGCGTGTCCACCGGACCGGCCGGTGAAACGCTGATCGATGCCGGCGCGTCGGTGACCGGCAGCCTCGAGGCCGGCCGGCTGATGACCGAGATTTGCCTCGGCGGGCTCGGCGAGGTGACGCTCGGCTCCGCGCCCTATCTGCCCAACTGGCCGTTCACCCTCACGACGCGTAGCTCGCAGCCGGTCGTCGCCTGCCTCGGCAGCCAGTATGCCGGCTGGCAGCTCACCAGCGGCGAAGGCGACGCGGCCTATTTCGCCATGGGCTCGGGCCCCGGCCGGGCGCTGGCCGGCAAGGAGGCGCTGTTCAAGGACATCGCCTATGCCGATCAAAGCGACACGGCGACGCTGGTGCTGGAATCCGGCAGTCCGCCGCCGGAAGACCTCGTCCGGCAGATCGCCGCCGATTGCGGCGTGGCGCCCGAGAGGCTGACCATCATCTACGCGCCGACCCAGAGTCTTGCCGGCTCGGTGCAGATCGTCGGCCGCGTGGTGGAGGTGGCGCTCCACAAGGCGCATGAGCTGAAATTCGACCTGTCGCGGATCGTCGAGGGCACCGGCACGGCGCCGCTCAGCCCGCCGCATCCCGACTTCATCACCGCCATGGGCCGCACCAACGACGCCGTCATCTATGGCGGGCGCATCCTTTTGCATGTCACCGGCCCGGCCGCTGACGCCAAAGCGCTGGCCGAGAAGCTGCCGAGTTCGACCGCCAATGACTACGGCACGCCCTTTGCCGAGATCTTCCGGCGCTACGAGGGCGATTTCTACAAGATCGACCCGATGCTGTTCTCGCCCGCCGAAGTAGCGGTCGTGGCGCTGGAGACCGGCGAGACCTTCCGCGGCGGCGCGGTCGATCCCAAGCTGATCGACGCCTCCTTTGGCTGAGCCGGCGGCTCCCGGCGCATCCGGCGCCCCGCGCATCCTTCTGGTCTCGGCCGACCGGGACCGGCATGCCCGCGACCTGATCGCCGCCTTCGGCGCACTCGGCGCGACGGTGGTGCTGGCCGGCCTGTCGGAGATCGGCTTCGACACCGGTTCGGCAAGCGGCCTGCGCATTCCGCAATTCGACGACGACCTGCCGGACGCGGTCTGCCTGCGCACGATGGATGCGGGCAGCTTCGAGCAGGTCACCCGCCGGCTCGGCGTCCTCCACGCCCTGGCGCGCAGCGGCGTGCCGGTTTCCAACGGCCCGCGCGCCGTCGAGAACTGCGTCGACAAGTCGATGACCAGCTTCCTCCTGCACCGGGCGGGTCTGCCGAGCCCGCGCAGCTACGCGGTGGAGAGCCGCGCCGAGGCCGCGCGCATCCTCGCCGCCGAGCCCGGCCCGATGGTGCTGAAGCCGCTGTTCGGGGCGCAGGGCAAGGGGCTGAAGCTGGTGCGTGGCGCGGACGACCTGCCACCGGCCGGCGAGATCGCGGGCGGCGTCTATTATCTGCAACGCTATGCCGGGGTCGAGACCGGCGGGCGCTGGAACGACGTGCGCGTGCTGGTCTCGGCGGGCCGCGCCGTTGCCTCGATGCGGCGCGAGGCGGCGAACTGGATCACCAACGTCAAGCAGGGCGCCAACGCCGTCGCCATGCCGGCCGACCGCGAAATGGAAGAGCTTGCGATCGCCGCCACCGTTGCCGTCGAGGGGGATTTCTGCGGCGTCGACCTGCTGCGCGACGAGAGCGGCCGCGCCGCGATCATCGAGGTCAATTCCATGCCCGCCTGGACCGGGCTGCAGCGCGCCACCGGCAGCGACATCGCCGCCATCCGGGCCCGCGACGTGGTGGCGCTGGCCGAGGCCCGCCGCCGTCAGCGCCTGTCGCAGCCGCTGCCTCACGCCGTATGAGCCCTGCGCCCGACCGGATCGCCGCGGCCTTTCTCGCCGCCTGCCGGGCCGAGCTCGACGCGGCCAAGCCCGGCAATGTCCACCGCTTTGCCGGCGGCCACGGGATGCACGCCGACACCTTCGAGGCCGCCGCAAGGGCGACCGCGCCGTGGATCGCCCGGCATGATCTTGGGGTCGGCGCCCGCATCCTCGGCGCAACCCGCGCCAGCTGGGAGGCCGTCGGCCTGAACGCCAATCTCGGCATCGTCCTCCTCTGCGCGCCCCTGGCGGCGGCCGCCGAGCGCCCTGAAGCCGACGGTCGCGATCTGCGCGAGGCGGTGGCGGATGTCCTCGCCCGTCTCGATGCGCAGGACGCGCAGGACACCTTCGCGGCCATCGCGCTGGCGACGCCCGGCGGGCTCGGCGAAACTCCCGAACAGGACGTGCGCTCTCCGCCGACTGTCGGCCTCGTCGAAGCGATGCGGCTGGCCGCCGATCGGGACCTCGTCGCCCGGCAATATGCCGACGGGTTTCGCGAGATCTTCGAGATCGGCCTGCCGGCCCTCGCCGCTCCGGACACCGCAGCGCAGGCGCCGGGAACCGGCCCTGCGCTCGCCGCCTATCTCGCCTTCGCATCGGTCTTTCCCGACAGTCACCTCCAGCGCAAATACGGGCTGAAGGTCGCCGAGACGGTGCGTCGACAGATGGCCGATCTCGCCGGCGATCTCGCGCACACGCAGGATCCGGACGCCCGTCTTGCCCTGGCGCTTTGCCTCGACGCCGCCCTCAAGCGCGACGGCCGCAATCCCGGCACATCGGCTGATCTGACGGTCGCCAGCCTTTTCGCGCAGAACCTTGCGGAAGCGCAACGGGAGTGATTGACTGTCGGCCGTAAGGGTCCATGTGACACCTTGACTATCTGGCTAACCGGTCCCGCGGGGGACGCCGCTAACAAGGATAGACGTATGCCGGTCGGGAGGCCGTCCGGCGACCGGGAGGGAGACGCGGTCGCGTGCTTTTGGAGGGCGCTGCCGAACATGTCTTTCGGGATCGTAAGTTCTTAGAGCCGGGCCGGCGGCAAGCCGCGTCAGGTTGGCACATTTGGAGGAATTGCTCATGGCAACAATCAACAAGGTCATGGTCGGCGAGTCGCTCGTCGGCGAAGGCAACGAAGTCGCCCATATCGATCTCATCATCGGACCCCGCGGGTCCGCCGCCGAGTCGGCGTTCTGTAACTCGCTGACCAACAACAAGGACGGCTTCACGACGCTGCTCGCCGTCGTCGCGCCGAACCTGCCGTGCAAGCCGAACACGGTCATGTTCAACAAGGTCACCATCAAGGGCGCCAAGCAGGCCGTCCAGATGTTCGGACCGGCGCAGACCGCCGTTGCGCGCGCCGTCGCCGATTCGGTCGAGAAGGGCATCATCCCGCAGGCCGAAGCCGACGACCTGTTCATCTGCGTCGGTGTCTTCATCCACTGGGAAGCCGAGGACGACGCCAAGATCCGCGACTACAACTACCAGGCGACGATGGAATCCATCGAGCGCGCCATCAAGGGCACGCCGACCGCCGCGGAAGTGGTCTCCAAGAAAGGCTCGGCGGCTCACCCGTTCGCCGGCGCTTAGACAAGGAACCATCCCGGGGGAGACGACAAGCCGGCGATGCCCGCCGGCCTCCTCCGGCGATTGGCCGCCAAGTTCGGTTTCCAATAGGAAGCCAGTTCCCGCGGGAACGAGGACGACAGACGGAAAAGGGGCCTTTGCGGCCCCTTTTTTCTTGCACTTTCCCACCGGGCGACAACGCGCCGGCTGCAGCGTTTCGAGATCAGACGAAGCGCTGCAGATCCGCCGGGGCCAGCCGGCCGTCATGCAGGGCGGTCGACACCAGCGCGCCGGCGATCCCCGCCTTTGCCAACGCGGTGACGTCGGTAGCGCCGCGCACGCCGCCGGCGGCAAAGATCGCCCGATCCCCGGCCCGCGCCGCCACGCTCGCCAGCCGCTCCAGATCCGGACCGGCGCCGCTGCCCACCCGCGCCAGGGTCATGACGATGAGGCGCCGCGGCCAGAGCGAGGCGTCCGTCAGAAGCTCTACCGGACCGAGAAAGTCGTCGCCGCGAAAATCCAGCGACAGCACCGCCCGGGGCTCGTCCGCAAGGTCGCGGGCAACGCCGGCATCGACGATCGATTCCGTGCCGACCACCGCCACATGGCGGGGCCCGGCCAGAACGCGCCGCGCATCTCCGGTGGTGTGGACGCCGCCGTCGACCCAGATCTCCGTCGTCGGAAAAGCCGCCCCGAGCTGGGCAATGGCCGCGTCGTTGGCGGGCCGTCCCTCGATGGCGTCGAGATCGGCGATGTAGAGGCTGCGGAACGGCGCCAGCGCCATCAGCCCCCGCGCCACCGCCATCGGATCGGCGCTATCCGCCAGCGGCGTCTCGATGGGCCGGTAGTTGGCGCGATCTCCCATGACGCCGCGCACGACGCGGCCGTCCTTGAGGTCGAGTACCGGGATGATCTGCATGGGGGCCCTCGGCTCGCGCCGCCGCGCTGTTCGGTGGTATAGGATGCCCCGTATCAGAAACGAGCGGACATGGCATGACGAGAACGCTGGGTTGGGACGTCGGTGGCGCGCATCTGAAGGCGGTGCTGGCGGAGGGAGAGCGTGTCCTCAAGGTCTGGCAGGAGCCGAGCCCGATCTGGCAGGGGCTGGAGCATCTGGATCGCGCGCTGACGACCATACTGGAGGGTATGCCGGAGGTGGACCGGCATGCCGTGACGATGACCGGCGAATTGTCGGACGTCTTCGAATCGCGCCGGGACGGTGTGGCGCAGCTCACCCGGATCTTTGCCGAGCGCCTGAGCGGCGACGTGCTGATCTATGCCGGCGCGTCCGGCTTTCTCTCCCCCGGCGACGCCCGGGGCCATGCCGACGCCATCGCCTCGGCGAACTGGCATGCGAGCGCGGCGCTGGCCGCGACCGCCATCGAGGAAGCCCTGTTCCTCGACATGGGCTCGACGACGACCGACCTCGTGCCGCTCGCCGGCGGCACGGCCAGGGCCCGCGGCTTCACCGACCGGCAGCGGCTGGTCGAGGGCGAACTGGTCTATCAGGGCTACACCCGCACGGCGCTGATGGCCGTGGAAAACCGCGTCCCCTTCGCCGGGCGTTCGATCCCGGTGATGAACGAGTTCTTTGCGACCATGGCCGACGTCCAGCGCATCGTCGGCACGCTCGACGAGGCGGATGATCTGCACCCGGCCGCCGATGGCCATGAGAAGACGCTGGAGGCCTCGCGCCGGCGCCTGGCGCGGATGGTCGGCATGGACGCCGCCGATGCCGGCGACGGCGCCTGGGAATGGCTGGCCCATGCCTTTGCCGAGGCGCAGGTCCGCCATGTCCACGACGCGGCGCTGCAAGTGCTGTCGCGCGAGGACGTCTCGGACGACGCCCCGGTGGTCGTCGCGGGCGCCGGCCGGCCGGTGCTGCGCCGCCTCGCCGCCCGGCTCGACCGGGGCGTCGTCGACTTCTCCGATTTGTTCGACTGCCCCGGCGAAATGCGCGACGCCGTCTGCCGCGCCGCGCCCGCCGCGGCGCTGGCACTGCTGGCGGCGAAGCGCGCATAGCGCCCCGTACGAAAAAGGGGCCGGCGCGATGCCGACCCCTGTCTTTCTTCTCTGCCTTTGCGCGGCCTATGCGGCCGCGTCGATCTCCGGCGACATGCCGGCGAGCACCTTGTCCAGCGTCATCGGATAGTCGCGGACGCGGGCGCCGCAGGCATTGTAGATGGCATTGGTCACCGCCGCGCCGACACCGGCCAGCGCCAGCTCGCCGATGCCCTTGCCGGCCAGCGGGCTGGCATGGGGATCGCGCTCGGGCAGCAGCACGACATCGAGCTGCGGCACGTCGGCATTCACCGGCACGTGGTATTCGGCGAGATCGTGGTTCACCAGGAGGCCGGTGCGCTCGTCGGTGACGAGTTCCTCGGTCAGGGCCGAGCCGATGCCCCAGATCTGGCCGCCATAGCACTGCGACGTCGCCGTCTTCTCGTTGAGAATCCGGCCCGCCGCGGCCACCGTCAGAAGCCGGCGGACCCGCGTCTCGCCGGTCACGGCATTGACCGCCACCTCGCAGAAATGCGCGCCGTAGCTCGCCTGGTTGTAGTTCTGCGACGTCTCGCCCGGCTTGATGGTGCCGAGCTTCATCAGGCTCTTGCCGTCGAGGATCTCGGTGAACGGCACCTGCCGGTTGTTGGCGATGGCGTGGCCGTCCTTCAGGGTCAGCCCGTCCGGCTCGACGCCGAGACGCTGGGCGATCTCCCCGATCAGCGCCTCGCAGGCGACATAGACCGACGAGCCGGCGCTGTTGGCACCCCAGGAGCCGCCCGAACCGGACGAGGACGGCAGCGACGTATCACCCAGTTCGACATCGATGCGGTCGAGCGGCAGGCCCAGCATCTCGCCGGCGATCTGCTGCAGGATCGTATAGGTGCCGGTGCCGATGTCGGTCATGGCGGTACGCACGACCGCCCGGCCGTCCGGCGTCATCTCCACCTCGGCCGACGACTTCATCAGCGAGTTGGCGCGCGAGGCCGCGGCCATGCCGTAGCCGATCAGCCATTCGCCCTCGCGGACGCTGCCCGGCTTGGCCGGACGCTTGTCCCAGCCAAAGCGGCGGGCGCCTTCCTCGTAGCATTCCACCAGCTTGCGCGAGGAGAACGGCAAATCGTCCTGCGGAGCCACCTCCGGCTCGTTCAGCCTGCGGAACTCCAGCGGATCGAGGCCGAGCTTCTCGGCCATCTCGTCCATGGCGTTCTCCAGCGCCAGCATGCCGACGGCCTCGCCCGGCGCGCGCACCGCCGAGGTCATCAGGACGTCGGTCTCGGACAGGCGATGGGTGACGCTGCGATCCTTGCCGGCATAGAGGAACACGCTGGAAA
The DNA here is from genome assembly GCF_026153195.1 of Aurantimonas litoralis. Lineage (NCBI taxonomy): Bacteria > Pseudomonadati > Pseudomonadota > Alphaproteobacteria > Hyphomicrobiales > Aurantimonadaceae > Aurantimonas > Aurantimonas litoralis. The sequence goes on from NZ_JAPFBM010000001.1 coordinate 868,017, forward strand.
TGCCGGCCGGCTCGAAGAAGCCGTTGCCCGGCGAATTGGCCGCGAAGGTCTCGTGGGAGAAGGCGGTGATGTGGCCGTCCTTCGTCGTGCCGATGCGGATGCGCTGGATGGTCTCGGACCGCCGCGACGTCGTCTGGAAGACGTGCGGCCGGCTGAGCGCCAGCTTGACCGGGCGGCCGGCAGCGCGGGCGGCGAGCGCCGACAGCACCGCATCCGGGCCGATGCCGAGCTTGGAGCCGAAGCCGCCGCCGATATAGGGGCTGAGCAGACGAACATTCTCGACCGGCACGCCGACGCCGTTGGCGATCTGCTGGACGTTGGTCTCCAGCAGCTGGCAGGACGACCAGACGGTCAGCTTGTCGCCGTCCCACTTCGCCACGCTCGCATGGGGCTCCATGGCGGAGGAATGGTGGCTCGGCGTCGTGTAGGTCTGGTCGAACTGGATTTCGGCCTTGGCAAACGCCGTCTCGAAATCGCCGCGCTCCGTGTCGGCCGGCATCACGCCCTGGTCCGAGGCGCGGCCCTGATCCTTGACCTGCTCGAGAGAGTAGCGGCCGCCGCTCGCCGGAGCGTACTCGACCTCAACCAGCTTGGCGCCGTGACGCGCCGCCTCGAAGCTCGTGGCGACGACGACCGCGACCGGCTGGCCGTAATGGAAGACCTCGCCGTCGATCGTCTGGGCGGCCGGCGCCATCGGCTGCGAGGAGGCCCGCAGGATCTTGTCGCCGTCTACAATGGCGAGAACGCCCGGCGCCGAGAGCGCCTTCGAACCGTCGACCTTGACGATCTTGCCCTTGCCGATGCTGGCGGTGACGATGAAGCCATAGGCGACGTTCTTGTCGTCGGCCAGATACTCATAGGCGTAGGTCGCCTTGCCGGAGACCTTCAGCGGGCCTTCGTAGCGGTCGACGGGCTTGCCGATGACGCCCTGCGTCTCGCGGTCGAGCCGCGTTTCGCCGATCTCCTTGTCCATGACATGGGTGTTCATCATGCGTCTCCCTTCGTCGCCTCGGCCAGCACGGCGGACAGCGTGCGGCGCGCCAGCGGGATCTTGAAGTCATTGCCGCCCTGCCCTCGGGCATCCTTCAGGAGGATGTCGGCGGCCTTGGCGAAGAGGTCCTTCGACGGCGCCTGGCCGATCAGCGCGGCCTCGACGGCCTCGTCGCGCCACGGCATGTGGGCGAGCCCGCCAAAGGCGAGACGCGCTGCCGAGATGGTGCCGTTCTCGACGGTGATCACGGCTGCGACCGAGACGAGCGCGAAGGCGTAGGACGCACGGTCGCGGACCTTGCGGTAGACATGGACGCCGCCGGCGGGCTTGGGCAGGCGCACCGCGGTGATCAGTTCGCCGGGCTCCAGATTGGTCTCGATCTCGGGCGTATCGCCCGGCAGGCGGTAGAGACCGTCGAAATCGAGCTCGCGAGTCGAACCGTCCGGCAGCACCGTCTCGACCATGGCGCCGAGGGCGCGCATTGCGACCGCCATGTCGGAGGGATGGGTGGCGATGCACTTGTCGCTGGCGCCGAGAATGGCGTGGATGCGGTTGAAGCCGCCGATGGCACCGCAGCCGGAGCCCGGCTCGCGCTTGTTGCAGGGCGAGGTGGTGTCATAGAAATAATAGCACCGGGTGCGCTGCAGGAGATTGCCGCCGGTGGACGCCTTGTTGCGCAGTTGGCCGGACGCGCCGGCGAGCAGCGCCCGCGACAGCACCGCGTAATCGCGGCGGATGCGCGGATCGGCGGCCAGATCGGCATTGGTGACCAGCGCGCCGATGCGCAGGCCGCCATCCTCGGTTTCCTCGATGTCCTTCAGCGGCAGCCGGGTGATGTCGACGAGCCGGTCCGGCGCCTCGACTTCCAGCTTCATCAGGTCGAGCAGATTGGTGCCGCCGGCGATGAAACGGCCGGCCAGCTGACCGGCTTCGGCGACCTCGGAGACGCGGGAATATTCGAACGGCTTCATGCCGGGCCTCCCGAGTTGTTCTTAGTGCTGGCGGTGCGGATCGCGTCGACGATGTTCGGATAGGCCGAGCAGCGGCAGATATTGCCGCTCATGCGCTCGGAGATCTCGGCGTCGGTCAGTTCGACCTGGCCGTCGAGCTTGTCGGTGACATGGCTCGGCCAGCCATCCTTGACCTCGCCCAGCATGCCGGTGGCCGACATGATCTGGCCCGGCGTGCAATAGCCGCACTGGTAGCCGTCGTGATGCAGGAAGCTCTCCTGCATGGTGTCGAGATTGCCAGGCTCGCCCAGCCCCTCGATGGTGGTGACGTCGTCGCCCTCGTGCATGACGGCGAGGGTCAGGCAGGAATTGATCCGCCGGCCGTTGACGAGCACGGTGCAGGCGCCGCACTGGCCGTGGTCACAGCCCTTCTTGGTGCCGGTCATGGCAAGGTGGTCGCGCAGCGCGTCGAGCAGCGACGTCCGCACGTCGGCCTCGAGCTGATGCTCGGTTCCGTTGATGGTCAGATTGATCAAGGTGAAGGTCCCTTCGCTTCGCCCCGCCTGCGCGATCCCGGCCGCTGCAGGTTGGAATGGTTCGAAATCGAGAAGGGAACGACGCGAGGGGCGAATTGGTTCGCCGCTGCGACAGTCTGTTCAGTGGAGCCGCATCATTTCTGTCCGCCGCGAAGGCTCAGGCGGTCGGCTCGACCTCGGCCAGATGGGCGATGACCTTCTCCAGCAGCCAGTACCAGGCCTGCTCCTCGTCGGGTCCCGCCGTCTTGTCGATGGCAATCTTCAGATAGGCGATCTCGTCCTCGATCTTCTCGGTCGGCAACATCTTGAGCCGGCTGACGAGAATGGCGGCCTCCAGCACGGCGGCCTTGGCGCGGTTCATGCCCAGGAACGGCCGATGCTGGCCTGAGGAGGCGACGCGGCAGTGGAAACGCGGGCGGATATCGTCGCCGGTCACCGAGACGACTTCGAGCACGTCGTGGCTGAGGGCGGCCTCCAGCCGGGGCACGGCGCAGCCCTCCACCGGCGCCAGCGGCCAGTCGCGCCGGCCGGTCAGGCAGCCGGCAAAGATCTTCGCCTCGTCGGTGTAATTGACGATGGCGACGCCCGTCGCCTCGATATTGGCCAGGGTCGTCGAGGGCCGGAACGGCGCGATCACCCAGCCGTCGCCATCCTGGATGATGCCGAGCGGCGCGATATGCACCACGCCGTCGGCCGAGGCCGTGGTCAGGATCGTCTCGCGGATATAGGGCATCGTCGGTCTCTCGCGGGTTGTCTCTGTCGGCCCGTCAGCCGGACGGGGTCTGCTTCTTGGCCTTCAGCGTATGGCCGGCTTCCTCCAGCCGGGTGCGGTCTTCCTCTCGGCGCGGCGCGGCGACGCCGAAGTCGAGGGGCGTGTCCTGCGCATAGCGCTTGCCGAGCCGCCAGGCGATCTCGGCCTTCTGCAGTTCGGCGCCCAGATAGAAGGCGTGGCCGGTGTCGCCCGCGACCTCCAGTTCGGGGAAGAACTCGAAGGCGTCGGTCGCGGCAACATGGGTGTCGCGATTGTAGAGATGGACGCCATCGGCCGCCGTCTCGATACGGTAGTTGCGGTCGCGGATCGTCGCCGCCTGCTCGGCCAGTTCCTCAGGCGTTGCGGCATGGGGCTTCACGTCGTGGACCTGCAGCAGCGCGCCGGAATAGCCGCGCGGCAGGGCGCCGTCGGCGCGGGCGGCAAACATCATCCGCCGCGCCGCGTCGTGCTCCTCGACGGTGCGCCGCGTATGCGGGCTGACATGCACGACCAGGAGGTTGCGGATCGCCAGTTCCGAACAGATGCCGAGCAATGTGGCGGTGATGCCGGAGGTATCGGCGTCGGTCAGCTCGGTGAGATTGCCCGTCCCCATCAGGATCTCGACGTCGGGATAAGCTTCGCGCAGCCGGTGGTAGCGCACCAGCGAGGCGGCGAAGCCGAAATGGATCGGGTCGAGGATCGGATCGGCGATAAAGGCGATGCCCATCTCGTGGGCCCGGTCGATGGCGCGTTCCAGCGAGGCGAAATCGTGGGGCCTCGCCGGCACCAGGATCGGCACCGCCTCGCCTTCGCGGGCAATGTCGAGGGTCTCTTCGGTGAGGCTCAGAAGGAAGTCGGCGCCGGCACGCGTGGCCCGGGCGAGTTCGTCGGGATTGGCGGAATCGACGCTCACCCGGTGGCCGGCGGCCTTCAGCGCGCGAACGGCCGCCTCCAGATGGTCGAAGGGCGTGTCGGGCAGGCAGCCGAGATCGATCACGTCGGCCCCGGCTCCACGCATCGCGTCGGCGCGCCCGACGATGTCCTCGACGGTCAGCGCCGAGGCATCGACGATCTCGGCGAAGATCCGCATGTCGTGGCGCGACAGATCTGGCGGCGTGCCCTTGCGGCCGAGAAAGGCCGGCAGGTCGGCCAGCTCGTCCGGACCGCGCTGGAATTGCACGCCGAAGCTCTCGGACAGGCGATCGAGATCGGCGCGGCAGCGCCCCGGCAGGATCACCCTGTCGGCCGCGACGGGCCGGGCAAGGCGACGCTCGATGATGTCGCCGGTGGCCAGCGCCGCGACCTTCACGCCGATATCGGCGATCGCCCAGTCGAAATCGGTCTCGCCGAGACCCGTCAGCACGCGTTCGAGCCGCGGACGCGCCAGATGACCGGTGAGAAAGAGCAGGGTTTCTTTCGCCATGGCCGGTTATGTCGGCCAATGCGGGAGCGATGGGAAGCGCCGAAGCAACGCATGCGACGCAGACGCCAGGGATCGTGACATGGGCGTCGTCTCAGTCCGATGCCGAGGCGGCCGGCGCCGGTATCGGCTGGCGCAGGATCCGGCGGCCGGGGATCGTCCCCTCGCCGAGATTGATGCCGGCCGCCGACAGGTCGGCGGGACCGGCGACATAGAGATCCGTCGCCTCGCCCAGGACCCGCGAAAACGCCTCGTCGACGATCTCGGCGCCGGCCAGGGCGGCAAGGGTGGAATCGTCCGGCAGGTCGATCTGCTTGATCAGGCAAAGGCGCGCGCCGGGGATATGACCGGCGAGCCAGGCAGCGAGACTGTCGGAGGTCACGGACCAGTCCCGGTCGATCTCGGAGGCCGCCAGCGCCATCTGCCGCGGCATCCAGACCGGGATGTCGCCGCGCTCCAGCGCCGCCGCGATGCCGGCATCGTCGCTCGCCCGCACCAGACGGCTGCCGAGGCCGACCAGCGCCAGCCCGAACTGCTCCATGGCCAGGATCGCCATCTCGTGGGCGGTCGCGTCGTCGAAGCCGATCCGCGGCTGGTAGCGCCGCACCGCCTCGGCGAAGGGGCCGCCGCCCGGCACGATCACCACCGGCATCCGGGTCGCCTCGATCGCCTTCAGCCAGCGCAGGAGATCGGGCGTGGTCGCATAGCTGCCTCCGAACTTCACGACCAGGATGTTGTCCACGAAGCTGCCCCCTGCAACGCTCTGCCATTCACGCGGCCACCGTGTCACGGCGCGCCCGGCCATGCCACCCGCCCCGCGAGATTCTTGGATCGGAGCCCGGTTCAGCGTCCGCCGGCGCGGCGGCGTGTCAGTTCGATGCCGACGGCCTCGGGTCCGAGCTCGAGCTTTTCAACCCGCACCATCACCTCGCGGATGCGGGCGTCGGCCAGCACCGTTTCGGCCAGTTCCACCGCCAGCGTCTCGACCAGATCGGTGTGGCCGCGGGCGGCCAGCGCGCGGATGGCGTCGAGGATCAGATCGTAGGAATAGATGTCGGCCATCGAGCGCGCATCGGCGCCGATCGGGGCGATCTCGGCCTCGACCGAGAAGCGCACCTTCTGGGTCCGGCCGCGCTCATGGTCATAGGCGCCGATTTCCATCGGCACGGTGAAATCGCGCACAAGGATGCGGTCGCCGCGCCCGGCGACCGGCTCGACGGCATGGTCGGTATCCTCGGTTGCCGGCAGCAGCGCGCGGATCGTGCGCACGGCGGCGAGTTCCACCGGCGCGTCGCGGGCGCCCGTCGTCAGCGCGCCGCGAAAGCCGAGATAGTCGGGCCGCAGGACGGCAAGGCGCGGCACGTCCGGCGGCTCCAGCGATCCGGCCAGACCGCTCATGAGGCCGAGGTCGCGCGCGTTCCCCACGAAGTCACCGAGCGCGGTCATCGACAGATGCGCCATCAGCCGGCCGCTCGACTTGCCGATCGTGTCGATCATCGCGCCCCTGAAGCCGGCTTCCGCCAGCACCGGCAGCAGGCTGAAATCCGGGTCGCCATCGGCAAAGAACACCGCGATGAGCCCCGTGCGCTTTGCCAGCGGCCGCAATCCATCGATCACCGCGATGCGCGCGTCGCGGCTGGCCGGAAACAGGCCGATCTTGACGTAATCGGCGGCGACACGGGCTTCGACCGCCTCGCGCACCGTGTCCGGCAGCATGGGCAGGTCGCCGGCGACGGCCGACACCGGCCTGCGGCCGGCGACCATGTCCATGGTCTCGGCAAGCACCTGCGGCGAGACGGCGCCGAGCGCGCCCTTTGCCGGGTCCTTCAAATCGACGAGATCGGCGCCGCCCTCAAGGACGATGCCGGCTTCGTGCGGCCCGGTGACGCTCGCCAGAAGCCTGATCAACGTGCGGCCTCGAACTGCGTCTCGAGGACGTTTTGCCAGAGGTAGTCGATGCCGCGCTGCCAGCTCTGGTCGGTATTGGAGCGGATGTCGGCGCTGCCGCGGGCGATCGCCTCACCGGTCACGGCATCGAAGGCATAGGCGTTGATGTTGAGGATCAGGTTGGAAACCTTCTGCACCGTGCCGGTGACGGCGATGTCGGCGCCGATCTCGCGGGCGAAGGTCTGGCTGCAATTTCCGCAACTCTGCAGATACTGCTTCTTCGCCCGTTCGCGCACCGGCGCGATATCGACGACGCTGTAGCCGGGCAGTGCCGCGATTGCCTCGCGCAGGTCCGGTGCCAGGCGATCCAGCCGGGCCTGCTCGTCGGCGTTCTCTCCCATCATCGAGCCTTCGAGGCTGGAATCGATCAGTTCGAAGTCGAAGATGGCGACGGTCCTGTCGGCGGCTGCGGCGGGCAGTGCCAGCGCCAGAAGCAAGGCGACAACGGGAAAAACTCTGCCTTGCCTTGGCGCGCGGCCTTGGGGAAACAATGGTAGGACGAACACTCTCGCTTCTCCGTGGAACGCGATGCCCACCGCGCTGGCGCTAGAACTAACGCCCTGAGCCTGTGGAGCAAACGATTTTCGCGGGGGTGTGCGGGCGGCGGGTGGGAGCCCGCCGGGGGAATGGGAGGCAGATCATGTCGAAGACGGCGATGGCACGCGCGCTGACGGGCGCCGCGGCCCTGATGCTGGTGATGGCCGGCGCGGCACAGGCCCAAGAGCCAGCTGCCGAGCCGGCAACCCAGGCGGCTACCCCGGCAACCGAAGCGGCGCAGACCGTCAAGCTCGGCTATCTCAGGACCTGGGAGCCGACCCTTGCCCTCTCGGTGCTCAACATTCCGCCGGAGGATATCGGCGTCGCCGGCGCCGAGGTGGGGATCGCCGACAACAACACCACCGGCTCCTTCATGGGCCAGAATTTCACCATGGACGTGGTGACGCTGAAGCCGGGCGAGGACGTGGCCGCGGCGGCCCGGACCATGCTGGACGCCGGCGTCCATTACATCGTCACCGACCTGTCCGGCCCGGACACGCTGGCGGTGGCCGAACTGGCGGCCGCGGCCGATGCGCTGGTGCTGAACGCCGGCGCCACCGACGACAGCCTGCGCGGCGCGGACTGCCGCCCCAACATGCTGCACACCGCTCCCTCGCGGGCCATGCTCACCGACGGTCTGGCGCAATATCTGATGTGGAAGCAGTGGCGCGAATGGGCGCTGGTGGCCGGCGAACATCCCGACGACCAGAAATTCGCCGACGCGCTGAAGCGTTCGGCCACCAAGTTCGGCGGCAAGATCGTCGCCGAGAAGCTGTTCGAGGACAAGGGCGGCGCCCGGGCGACCGATTCCGGCCAGGCGCTGGTGCAGCGCCAGATCCCGGTCTTCCTTCAGGATCTGCCCGATCACGACGTGCTGCTGGTCGCCGACGAAAGCGAGGTCTTCGGCAGCTATGTGCCCTGGCGCAACTGGATTCCCCGTCCTGTCGCTGGCACGGCGGGCCTGACGCCCGGCTCCTGGCATCCGGCCAGCGAGCAATGGGGCGGCGCGCAGATCCAGAACCGCTTCGTGGACGCCGCCGGCCGGCGGATGGAATCCAAGGACATGCAGGCCTGGACGGCGGTGCGGGTCATCGGCGAAGCCGCCTCGCGCACCCAGTCGGTCGATCCGGCGACGATCGACGCCTTCATCAAGAGCCCCGACTTCACCGTCGCCGCCTTCAAGGGCCAGCGCCTGACCTTCCGCGACTGGGACTGGCAGCTGCGCCAGCCGGTGCTGCTTGGCACCGAGGCCTCGGTGGTGTCGTCGTCGCCGCAGGAAGGCTTCCTGCATCAGGTCTCCGAACTCGACACGCTGGGCATCGACGAGCCGGAGACGGCCTGCGATTTCGGCGGCTAGCGCGACGGATCATCGGCGCGGCCGCCCTTGACGGGTGACCACGCCAGCGCGTTTGAATGAACGCGATCCGGGCCGCGGGCGGCACAGCCGCCAGGCCCGCCTTCCCGTCACCGCAACGATCGGCCGCCTTGTCCCTGAAAGCCCGCCTTGCCGTCACGCTCACCGCCGCCTTCCTCGCCATTCTGGTGATCGGCGGCCTTCTGGGCTTTCGGCAGGCCTCGTCCAACATCGAAGCCGAGCTGACCGCGGCGCGCACCGTCGCTTCCAACCGCGTCGCCCAGCTGATCGCCGAACTGCCGGCCTCCCGCGACACGCAGGGCGAGCTGGCCAGCTTCGTGCGCGCCTTCAACGGCGACCGCCATGTGCAGATGATGCTGATCGATGCCACCGGTGCCGTGCGCGCCGCCTCGCGGCCGGCCGAGGCCTATGGCGGCCTGCCCGAATGGTTCGTCGATTTCCTGGCGCCGCCACCCTCGACCATCATCATGCCGCTGTCGGGCAGCGCCCTGCCGATGACGGCGGCGGTCGTTTCCATCGACCCGCGCAACGAACTGGCCAGCAGCTGGATGGACCTCGCCACCAGCCTCGCCATCCTGATCGCCTTCCTCCTGATCGCCTTCGCCGCGATCTGGGTCGTCGCCGACCGGGCCCTGCGCCCCCTCGCCGACATCCAGGCGGCCTTCGCCCGGATCGGCGGTGGCGATTACGATATCGATCTGGCTCCCGCCGGCCCGCCGGAGATGCGGGCGCTGGCCGCCGGCTGCAACGACATGGCGAGGCGGCTCGACGAGATCTCGGCCCGCAACCGCCGGCTCTCCGAGCAATTGCTGCTGCTGCAGGACGAGGAGCGCGCCGAACTGGCGCGCGATCTGCACGACGAGATCGGCCCGCTGCTCTTCGTCATCGACGTCGACGCCTCGGCGATCCGCCGGGCGTCGGCCAAGCTCGAAGGCGGCGAGACGATCGCGTCGCGCGCCGAGGACATCAAGTCGGCGGCCCATCGCGCCCGCCAGGAAGTGCGCCGCATTCTCACAGATCTGCGCCCCGGCCTGATGCCCGGCCTCGGCCTGAAGGCATCGATCGAGGACCTCGTCGCCGACCTGTCCCGCCGCCACCCCGACATTGCCATCACCGCGACGCTGGAAGACGGCGACTGGGGCGGCACGCTGGAGGTGCTGGTGCTGCGCGCGGTGCGCGAAGCGGTGCACAATGCGCTTCGCCATGGTCACCCGAGCCGCATCGCCATCCGGCTGGAGACCCGCGCACGACGGCTGGAATTTTCGGTGGTCGACGATGGCGGCGGCCTGCCCGCGACGGGCACGTCCGGCGGCTTCGGGCTGATCGGCATGCGCGAGCGGGTCGAGGCGGTCGGCGGGCGTCTCGACATCGCGCAGGTGCCCCTGCCGCCGGGGGTCCGGCTCGAAGGCTGGGTGCCGCTGCCGCGCGGAGCCGGCCCCCATATCGACGGCGACGACAGGCAGGAGACGTCATGAAGATACTGATCGTCGACGATCATACGGTGGTGCGGGACGGCGTCCGGCGCCTCGTGGAAACGCTGGAGGTCAGCGAGATCGGCGAGGCCGAAACCCCGTCCGAGGCGCTGGCCGAGTTCCGCCGCCTGCGGCCCGACGTCGTCGTCCTCGACATCAACCTGAAGAATGGCAGCGGTCTCGACGTCCTGCGCCGGCTGCGCGCCGACGACCCGAAGGCCCGGATCGTCGTGTTCTCCATGTATTCCGACATCGTCTATGCCGCCTCGGCGCGGCGCGAGGGCGCGCTCGGCTACGTCGCCAAGAGCGCGCCGTCGGACGAGCTGGTCGAGGCGATCGAGATGGCGCTGAAGAACGAGCCCTATGTCGACAGCGAGACGGCGGCGCTGATGGCGACCCATGCGGGCCGCGGCGCCGGTCCCGACGACCTGACGCGGCGCGAATTGCAGATCCTGCACATGCTCGGCGAAGGCAAGAGCCTAACCGAGATCGCCGAGGGGCTGGGCGTCGCCTACAAGACGATCGCCAACACATCGACGCGGATCAAGGAAAAGCTCGGCGTCGAACGGACCTCCGATCTCGTCCGCTTCGCCATCGAGACCAAGGGCGGCCGGATGCTCAACCGCTGACCGGCGGACGCGAAACGCCGACGACCGCTTGACGCATCGGAACGCGCGGGGCAGTCCTTGGACCGGCCCCTTGCCGCTGCCGAAGAAGGAAAAGCCATGCCGCTCCTGCTGATCGTCCTGATCGCCATCCTGATTGCCCAGATCGGTTTCTGGGACACGTTCGGCGCGCTGCTCGGCGCGGTGGCGATGCTGGTCCTCTTCGTGGTGGTCGCGATCGTCGCGGCGGGCGTCGCCGGCTACATCTTCGTGCGCAGGACCCGCCGGCGCTTCTGACCGGCCGCTCGACCCGTCGGGGCACCGCTTGCCTACTCGTCCGGTCGCGGCTCCGGCTGGTTAGCGGCCAGATCGTTGCCCGCCTCGGCCCATCCCTGGACGCCATCGGGATACCAGTAAACGGCCTCATAGCCGGCGCGGATCGCACGCTTGGCGGCGTTGTAGCTCATCCAGCAATCGCGATCGCAATAGATGACGAGCGGGCGGCTCTTGTCGCCCCCGGTCGCCGTGGCGAGGCCGTCGAGGAGATAGGCCTCCATTGTCGGCGTCAGCGCGCCATAGCCGGTATCCACCAGCCAGAGCGAGCCCGGGATGTCGTTGCGGGGTCGTTCGCGCCACAAGGTGCCCGCCGGCAGGTCCGGCCGTGGCGGACGCGGCAGCACGTCGATGAAGGCGACGCCCTCGCCATGCAGGCGCTCCGCCGTCTCAGTATTGATGACGGTGCCGCCGGAAAGGGTGGCGGGCACCGGCGCCCGGTAGGCTTCGGTGCGGTAATCCTCGGGTTCTGGAACCGCGACGCCGTCCACTGCCGCCGTCTGCGCCAAGGCAGAAGAACCGCCCGGCCCTTGGCCCGAGAGCACCACACCGCCGACCGCCAGCACCAGCCAGGCCAGCGCCGGGATGATCCGCCGCATGGCCGGGCCTGGGCGGGTCACCCCTTCGGCTCGGGGCTGGCCGCCGTGTCCGTCGCGTCCGCCGGAGCCGCCACGTCGGCAGACTGGGCCTTCTGTGGCAGTGGCAGGTCCTGGGCGGTCTTGCCGGATTGCGACAGGATCGGCTGGTCAGCCTCGTCGAGCAGCGGCACGCCATAGGCCAGCAGGATCTCGTTGATCTCTCCCTGATAGTCGCGGATCGCCCGGTTGAGCGTGCGCTTCCATTCCTGGTCGGAGGCCCGCACGCCCATCGTGATGCGATAGGCAAGGGCGGGGCCCGGACCTTCAGCCACCAGCGGCACGACGGTGTAATCGGCATCCGCGAGCTTGGCGTAATAGCCGGCCATCGGGCCCCAGAGCACGGCCGCGTCGATGTCGCCGGTGCCGAGATCGTCGATCATCGACTTGGCGGAATTGTCGACCCGCGTGTCGATCATCAGCTGGTAGGGCTTGGCCCGGCCGATCAGTCCGGCGCGGGCGAGATAGGTGGCCGGCGGCGTGCCGGCGACGATGCCGATCCGCTTGTCCTTGAGCTTGGGGTCGGCGATGGTCGTCACCCCGGCGAGGTCGCCATCCTTCGGATAGACCAGCGCGTAGGAGGTGCGGTAATAGGCGTTGGTGTTCTGGACGAGCTCGTCACCCTGCGGGTAGCTGATGATCACGTCGCAGAGATTGGAGCCGAGCGTCATCCGCACGAAGCCGGTGGCCTGCGGGAAGTAGGAATAGCTCACGTCCTCGCGGTCGAGCTTGTCGGCCAGAAGCTCGGCGATCGCCTGCTCCATGCCCTGTTCGGCCTGGTTGGAGAAGGGCATGTTGTTCGGGTCGGCGCAGACCCGCAGGACGTTCGGGTCGACGAGTTCGATCTCGCCGCCGAACTCGCGATCCTGCGCCATCGCCGGAAACGACATCGCGAGCGCCAGAACGCTCGCGATGCCGGCAGATGTCCTCGACACTGCTGTCATGCCTTAAAATCCCAGACAGTCGTACTCTTCCTGCTGGGCCTCCTTGTTGTTGGCGATCCGCTTGGGCTCGCCCCGCCCGATGGTGCCGTCGGCGCGGCCCCGCAGGTAGATGTAGATCGAGTCCAGCGAGCACATCACGTTGGGATCCTCGCCCCAGGCCGGCATGATGGAGTTTCCGGCGCTCCACTTGTTCTGCTGGCCGCCGACGACGATGCCGGCATAATCGTAATAGGTCAGGTCCTGCAGGGACTCCGCCAGGTTGGGGGCGAAGGACGAGCCCATGCCGTCCGGGCCGTGGCACTGCATGCAATTGGCCATGTATTTCTTGTAGCCGCGCCAAGCGTACCAATCGACCTTGCCGTCGGGGGCGACGATATAGGTCGGGTTGCCGGCCGGATCGGCATTCTTGCCGAGATCGCCTTCCGTCGGCGCATTGCCTTCGGTGGCCGTATCCTTGGACGGATGGGCGTCGGGCTTCATGTGCTCGGCGGATGCCATTTCGGCATCGCCGCTGGCCGGGGCCGTCTCGGCGGCAGCCGCCTCGGGGGCCTTGTCGGCGGCGGCGGGCGCAGCCGTTGCGGTCGCCGCGGCGGCACCGCCTGTCTCCGCGGCCGGCGCTGCTGCGGCAGGCGCCGCTTCGCCGGCGGGAACGACCGTGGTGCCACTGTCCTGCGCGATGGCCAGGGTGCTGGCCGACAGGAGGGCGGCGCCCATGATCGCGATCAACTTGCTGTTCATTCAAGGCCTCATGTTGACAACCGGGCCACTCAAGCGGCCCGAGCTTCGGACGATGCGCGCGGATGTCGCGCACCCTCCCCTCCCAAAAGCGAAGGCCCGAGGTCGAGGTCGATGCCTGACGACGGGCCCTCCAGTCATGCGGAGGGCCCCGCCCTGTTCAGAGCGAGGCCCCTTGTCAGCTTACTTGCTCGCGGTCTGGTCCGGGACGGTGAAGACCGTCAGCTGACCACCGAGCGCGGTGTACTTGGACAGGGCCGCATAGCCGCCGACCGCGCCGAGACCGGCGTTGGGATCGGTGAGGCCTGCCGCCAGGCCGATGCCGGCCCAGCCGCCGATGCCGGACAGGATGCCGACATACTGCTTGCCGTCGTTCTCGTAGGTCATCACGTTGCCGATGATGCCCGACGGGGTCTTGAACTTGTAGAGTTCCTCGCCCGTCTGCGCGTTCACCGCCTTCAGGTAGCCCTCGAGCGTGCCGTAGAAGACGATGTCGCCCGCGGTCGCCAGAGCGCCGGACCACACCGAGAACTGCTCGGGCAGCGACCAGACGATCTCACCCTTGCCGGCGTCCCAGGCGATGAAGTTGCCCATGCCGCCATGGCTGTTCGGCGCCGGGTACATCGACAGGGTTGCACCGACGTAAGGCTGTCCGGCGGTGTAGGCCACGCGGAACGGCTCGTAGTCCATGCAGACGTGGTTGGTCGGCACGTAGAACAGCTTGGTCTCCGGCGAATAGGCCGCCGGCTGCTGGTCCTTGGTGCCGAGCGCGGCCGGGCAGATGCCGGTCGAGTTCACGTCTTCGCCGTTCTGCTCGGTCGAGTATTCGGCGACCACCTGCGGACGGCCGTACTGATCGGACTCCTTGTCCATGACGACTTCCGTCGCCCAGTTGACGGCCGGGTCGTACTTCTTGGCCACCAGCAGCTCGCCGGTCTCGCGGTCGAGGGTGTAGGCGAAGCCGTTGCGGTCGAAGTGGACGAGCGCCTTGCGCTCGGAACCGTCGACGTCGATGTCCGCGAGGATCATCTCGTTGACGCCGTCGAAGTCCCACTCGTCATGCGGGGTCATCTGGTAGACCCACTTGGCCATGCCGCTGTCGGCATCGCGGGCCATGATGGTCATCGACCATTTGTTGTCGCCCGGGCGCTGGGCCGGGTTCCAGGTCGAGGGGTTGCCGGTGCCGTAATAGATCAGGTTCAGGTCCGGATCATAGGCGAACCAGCCCCAGGTGGTGCCGCCACCGATCTGCCACTGGTCGCCTTCCCAGCTGTTGAGCGAGGAATCGGCGCCCACCGGCTCGCCGAGAGCCATGGTCTTCTCGGGATCGAACAGCATCTCGTCGTCCGGACCGGTCGAGTAGGCACGCCATGCCTGCTTGCCGTCGGAGAGATTGTAGGCGGTGACCGAGCCACGTACGCCGAACTCGCCGCCGGAAATGCCGATCAGCACCTTGTCCTTGAAGACCATCGGTGCGGCCGTGCCGGTCTCGCCCTTGGACGGGTCGCCGTTCTGGACCGACCAGACCTGCTCGCCGGTCTTGGCGTCGAGCGCCACGACGGTGGTGTCGGCCTGGTGGAGGATGACCAGGTCCTTGCCGCCGTCACCCTGCGCCGGGGCATAGGCAACGCCGCGGTTGACGGTGTCGCAGCACATCACCGGAATGACGTTCGGGTCCTGCTTCGGCTCATACTTCCACGAGATCGAGCCGTCGTCGGACAGGTCGAGGGCGTAGACCATGTTGGGGAACGGCGTGTGGACATACATCATGTCGCCGACGACCAGCGGGTTGCCCTCGTGACCGCGCAGCACGCCGGTCGAGAAGGTCCAGGCCGGGACCATGTCGCCGACATTGTCCTTGTTGATCTTGTCGAGCGTCGAGTAGCGCTGGTTGGCGTAGTTGCCGGTCGGCATGACCCACTGCGCGGCATCGCCCTGCAGTTCCTGCAGTTTATCGTTGGCGGAGGCGACGCCCCCGATACCAACGAGCAGGCTGGATGCAAGTGCAGCCTTCGTGATGAGCTTCAACATTCACTGTCCTCCCAAGGAACTGTGCCGGCGACGGCTGGCGGCAGGATTGCCGACATACGTCGAACCATCGGTAGCGTCGGGGGAAGGTTTCCGGCAGCGTGTCACGACCGCCAATAGGGGTCTTGGTGGGCACCGTTGATCAACGCCCTACCGTGGCCTTCGAGATTCGCAGCGCTCCCAACACTGCGACCTTGAAGCCGGAAACCATGGAAGGATGCTAGTTCGGGAAATTTTCCTGCGCAAGCGCCGAATGCCACTTTTCCTGTGTGCGCTGCAGCATTTCCTGGGTGCATTGCAGTGGAAGCGCCGCGTTCATCTGGCCATCCGGCGCATAAACCGGCGAAATACCGTTGTTTTTGCGCGATATACTGTCCGAAGCGCCGCAAGTCGCGACGAGGCGCCGCAGGACCGCCCGGATGTTCTGCAACCCGATCGGGGAATGACCCTGCGCGCCGTCGGCAATTCACGCGTGATACTAAAGTGGCAGGACAGCCAATGGTCGAAACGACGGAATCATCTCGCTCGGCGCTGCGATCAACGGCGCATGGGCAAGGTTTATCGACCGGCGCGGTCGTCGAACGGCCAGGCGAAGACCGCCGCGTCACGTCCAGTTGAAGCGGCGGCGCGCTTGCCCTGTGGCATCGCCGCGTGCCTGATACCAGGATGATCTGGACCTTGCCTTCCCCCCTGCGCCGGCTGCCGGCGGCGCTGCTCGCTTCGACGCTGTTCCTCGGCTCAGCCTTGCCCGCCGCCGGCGAATCGGCGCCCGGGTTCGAGGAGATCGCGCCGGGCATCCATGTGCGGGCCGGGCTGGTTGCCGAAACCACGCCAGACAACCACGGCGCGATCGCCAATCTCGGCTTCATCGTCGGCGCGGATTCCGTCGCGATGATCGACAGCGGCGGCAGCGTCGCCGATGGCGAGGCGGCGCTGGCGGCCATCCGCGCCGTGACCGACAAGCCGGTCCGCTATCTGATCAACACCCACATGCACCCCGACCATGTGTTCGGAAACCAGGTCTTCGCGGCCGCGGGCGCGACGATCATCGGCCACGCCAAGCTGCCGGCCGCGCTCGGGGCACGGGCCGAGCACTACAAATCGTCGATGCGCGAACAGCTCGGCCCCGAAGCGGCAGAGGCGGTGGCGGTCAGCCTGCCCGACGAGACGGTGGCCGACACGCGCCGCCTCGATCTCGGCGGACGCGTCCTCGAACTGCGCGCCTGGCCGACGGCCCATACGGACAACGACCTGACCGTCTTCGACGAACAGACCGGCACGCTGTTTGCCGGGGATCTGGTGTTCATGGCGCATGTGCCGGTGCTGGATGGCTCGCTGAAGGGCTGGCTCGCCCGGATCGGCGACCTTCGCGACCTGCCCGCCGAGCGGGTGGTGCCCGGCCATGGGCCCGCCAGCGCACCATGGCCGCAGGCGCTCGAGGCCGAGACGTCCTATCTCGAGGCTCTGGCCGCCGACCTGCGCGCGGCCATCGCCGCCGGGGTGCCGCTCGCCGAAGCGGTGGAGACGGCGGGCGCAGGCGAGGCAGACCGATGGGAGGTTTTCGACGCCTTCAATGCCCGCAACGCCACCGCCGGCTTTGCCGAACTCGAATGGGAGTGACGGCACCTGCGGGCGCTGATCGTCAAGTGTTGATCGGTGCCGGCCTTGCCGTCGGGGCCACCGGCGGTCAGATTGACCGCAGGCGAACGGGCACTCGCAGGACATAACCGGGAGGTTCTCATGCCGAAGGCTCTATTCGGGGCGCTGCCGCATTCGACATCGGCGACCAGGGCAGGCCGTGCGGTCCGGCTCGGCGGCGTCGTGACGCTCGGACTGGCCGCGGCCTTGGGCGCCTTTTCCGCCGGCAGCACCGCATGGGCGGCATCGCCGGAAGAAATCGCGGCAGCGGCAGATTCGGCCTGGCCGGGCCTGAAGGGCGACCTCTTCGGCGACAAGGAACTGGTCGAGGGCAGCGACGCGATCGCGCTGGACGCGCCGGCCCGGGCGACCGACCCGGCCATCGTGCCGATCAAGCTGACGCTCGATCCGGCCCGCGACATCCGCCGCGTCACCCTGGTCATCGACGAAAATCCCGCCCCGGTGGCGGCGACCTTCGAGATCGCGCCGGGCGCGGGTCTCACCGAGCTGTCCACCCGCGTGCGGGTGAATGCCTATACCGACATCCACGCCGTGGCCGAGGCGGCGGACGGCACGGTCTATGTGACGAAGCAGTTCGTGAAGGCAGCGGGCGGCTGTGCCGCGCCGGCCGCCAAGGACCCGGAAGTCGCGGCCCGCCAGATGGGCCAGATGAAGCTGCGGCAGTTCGCGGCGGCGGAGGACGCAGCCGACACCGAACGCCACGAGGCGCAGCTGATGATCCGCCACCCGAACAATTCCGGGCTGCAGAAGGACCAGGTGACGCTGCTCTACATCCCGGCGCATTTCGTCTCGGAACTCGCCGTCACCCATGGCGGCGAGCCGCTGTTCTCGATGACCGGCGGCATCTCGATCTCGGAAGATCCGAGCTTCCGCTTCGACTATGCGGGCGATCCGGCGCTGCCGTTCCACGTCAAGGCCACCGACACCGAGGGCAATGTCTTCGAGCAGACCTTCACCGCCGGCCAGTCCTGATCACGGCCCGCCCCGGCGCCTGGCGCGCCGGTGTGGCCGGACCGCCAGCCCGACGGGTGAAGGCAGGCATCGCCGTCAGTTGAAGCAGCGGATCTCGGCTTCGGCCTGGGCGCGGCGCAGGTCGGCGACCGTCGCCTTGGCGTCGGCGCTGGAGCGGAACAGCACACCCTTCTCGCCGGTGACCTGGCCCATCGACAGATAGGTCGAGGCGTCGACATAGCGCTGATAGGGCAGCAGCGTCGCAACCACGTCGAAGGAACAGGAACATTGTTCCAGCGCGGTGCGGGTGTTGCCGTTGCTCGACATGCAGCCGAACACGTAGTCGGCCGTCGCGGTCGTTGGGTAGTCCGCGGTGGCGGCGTTCGGCACGCTGCCGGTAACCGGCACCTTGGCCGACCCGGCTTCGCCGACGATCACCTGGGGCGGCTGCGGCGACTGCGCGGCGGCCGGCAGGGTGGCGAGCGCCGCAAGGCTGGCGGCGATTACCGCCGTCGCCAGCCCCTGCCCCAGCGCGTTGATTCGTCCCATCCTGGTTCCTCCCGATTTTCCGTTCCCTACCCGGCGGGCGGGACCGAACTCCCGCCTGCCTTATGCCGCCCGGTGCTAACCAGTGCCGCATGGGCGCCCCTCCCGGTCGCCCTCGCCGCCTTGGCGTCGCAGCACCGCGGCCGGCTAGAAATGCCGCCCGATCGTATTGCCGAAGCCGGCCCCGATCGCGATCCCGACGGCGATGCCGAGCGCCACATTGTCCAGGACGAAGGCGCCGAGCAGGGCCCCCAATCCGGTTCCGATTGCGGCACCGAAAGCGATGCCGCCATAGCGATTGTCCGTCATGGCATGTCTCCTTCGCGCGGGAATCTGGCGCAAGAGTCTGGCCATGATGTGATATCGTCAGGGCGCCTTGCCGATGAACTCCCCGAAGGCGCGCGGGCCGTCGCCGACCTCGACCGATCCCAGCACCTCAAGCGTCTCGGCGTCGATCTTCGACAGCGTGTTGTCGAACCAGTTGGCGACATAGACGAAGCGCCCGTCGCTGCCGACATCGATGCCTTCGGGATATTCGCCGGTTTCCAGCTGCTCCAGACGCTTGCCGCTCGCCGCATCGAAGACGGTGACGGTGCTGCCATACTGGTCGGTGACGAACACCTTGCCGCGGCTTTCGGCCACCGCATAGGGGTGCGAGCCGACCGGGACCGTGGACGTCACCGTATGGGTCGCCACATCGATGATGCTGACGTCGTCGCTGCCGACATTGGCGGCATAGACCCTTTTGCCATCCGGCGAGATGGTCACGCCGAAGGGCCGCTCGCCGACCGCAACGCGGGCGATGGCCGCGCCGGTCGCCGTGTCGATGAAGGAGACCTGGTTGGAATCACGGTCGGCGGTGACGACCACCCTGCCGTCGCCGCTGACGGCGACGCCGGAGGGCGATTCCCCGGTCTCGAAGGACCCCACCACCTTGCGCGTCTCGGGATCAAGAACGAGTAGCGAATGGGAAAACCAGTCGGCGACATAGACCGGCGCACCGGACGGATGCACCGCGATGCCGAGCGGCCCGCCGCCGGTGGCGATCTCGCCGATCGTCTCGCCGCTTGCGGTGTCGACGATGCTGATCGCCTTGTCCTCGGGCCGCGAGACATAGGCGCGGCGGCCATCGCTGGAGACCGCGATCCCCGCCGGCTTGCCGGTGATGGCGATGCTCTTCGTCACCGCCATGGCGTCGAGATCGACGAAGGCGAGTTCTCCCGCCTCCTGGCTGGTGACATAGGCGATGTCGCCGGCCGCGGCCGGCAGCGACCAGAGCAGCGCGGCGACGAAGGCCGCTTTCGCCCCGCTCGCTGCGACGCGCGGCATCAGGAGCCCGATTCGACGGTCGCCTTCAGATTGTCGAGACCCTCGCGGATATAGGCGGTGACCCCTTCCACAGCGGCCTCGTCGTTGAGCTCGGCCGGCGGATCGTTGTTCGGATAGCCGCGATAGAAGGCGGCGCGCCACTGCACCTCGGACCCGGCGCCGTCCTTGGCCGGCTTGACGGTGATGGTGGAGGAGTAGTTCGTCGCCGGCAGCAGATCGACATTCACATGGCCGATGAAGGTCGAGTAGCTCATCTTGGTCGCGTCGTATTTCGACAGCTCCTCCTCCATCATGCCGCCGTCGGTGAAGCCGAGGGTGCGGATCGAGCCCTTCTCGTTGCCCTTGGGGGCGTCGGTCATGGCGATGCGCGGATGCCAGGACATGTCGCCGAATTCGGCGATCTTGGCCCAGACCTTGTCCGGTGCTGCGTCGATCGTGACGGTTTCGCTCGCCTTCTGGCGGGTCGGGCCGTGCGCGAGGGCCAGTCCCGGCAGGACGAAAAGCGCGACGATGAAGCTGATGATGCGTGCTGCCACGATCGGGGTCTCCCATTGAGTGTGACCGACCGGTCCGGTGCCCAAAACCGACGCGGATTGCGGCGAAACCTATTGCCATCGCGCTGGAAGGAAAAGGGACTTCGTCCCGGGCGCGACGATTTTCCTATGCGCATCGCCAAAGCCGGCGGCGCGGCTACAGTCCCAGCGCGCCGCGCACCGCTTCAGCCGTGCGCTTCAGCTTCGGCCCGACGTCGCTGCGCAGCCGCTCGGCCGGCAGCGCGAAGGCCGGGCCGCCGCAATTCAGCGCAAAGGCCAGACCGCCGGTGCCGATGGCCAGCGGCACGCCGACGGCGTTGACCTCGCGCTTCCAGTCGCCGGCCGAGGCGACGAAGCCCAGTTCGCGGAAATCCTCGAGCGCCGCGGCGATCCCCGCCTCCATCGCCGGCCAGGCCTCGCCCTCGCGGGCGGCCAGCTTCGCCATCAGATCGGCGCGATCGCGGTCCGGCAGGCCGGCGAGATAGGCCCGCCCGATGGCCGAGGTCGCGAGCTTCAGATGGCTGCCGACGTCGAGATCGACCCGGATGGCGCTCGAACCCCGGCAGGCCTCGACATAGAGCATAGCCATGCCGTCGCGGGTCGCCAGGGCGACCGAGCACTGGGTCTCGTCGGCCAGCGTCTGCATGAAGGGCCGGGCCACGTCGCGCACCCCGAGCGAGCCGAGCGTGGCGAAGCCCAGGGCGAGCGCGCCCGGCCCCAGCCGGTAATTCGCCGATTCGGGCAGATGCACGAGATAGCCGAGACGGCTCAGCGTATAGGTGAGGCGCGACACGGTCGCCTTGGGCAGGCCGGTGCGCCGGGCGATCTCCTGATTGCCGAGCGCGCCGTCGTCGCGGCGGAACGAGCGCAGGACGTCAAGGCCGCGCACCAGCGCGGTGACCATGCCGGGATCGTCCTCCAGCGCTGGTCCCTCTGCCGCGCCGTCCGCGTCCCGCCTGCGCATCGCCGGGCCCTCCGCCGCGCTCTCAGGCGGCGCCGGTGAAGGAGCCGCCCTCGCGCACGATCCGCTCCAGCATCGGTGCCGGGGTGAAATCCGCGCCGAAGCGGGCCTCGAATTCGCGCATCTTCTCGAGGATCACGTCCGGTCCGATCGTGTCGGCGGTGAACATCGGCCCGCCGCGATAGACCGGCCAGCCATAGCCGTTGATCCAGACCACATCGATATCCGAGGCGCGCTGGGCGATCCCCTCATCGAGGATCTTCGCGCCCTCGTTGATCATCGGATAGACCAGCCGTTCGAGGATCTCGTCGTCGCCGATGGCGCGGCGCTCGAAGCCCTCCTCGCGCGACTTTGTGAGGATGACCTCCTCGACCATGGCCGAGGGCGAGCCCTTGCGGTTCTCGTAGTAGTCATAGAACCCGGCCGAGGTCTTCTGGCCGCGGCGATCGGCCTCGCAGAGCCGTTCGCGGATGGTCTCGCCCTTCGACGTCTCGCGGTTCCAGCCCAGATCGAGCCCGGCGAGATCGGCCATCTGGAACGGCCCCATCGGCAGGCCGAAATCGGTCAGCACCCGGTCGACGTCCCAGGGCATCGCGCCTTCCAGGATCAGCTTGTTGGCCTCGCGCTGGCGGGCCGACAGCATGCGGTTGCCCACGAAGCCGTGGCAGACGCCGACGAGCACCGCCGTCTTGCCGATGTCGCGGCCGATCTTCATCGCCGTGGCGATGACGTCCTTCGCCGTCTCCCGGCCGCGCACGACCTCCAGCAGCTTCATGATGTTGGCGGGCGAGAAGAAGTGCATGCCGAGCACGTCGGCCGGCCGCTTTGTCACCGACGCGATCTCGTCGATGTCGAGATAGGAGGTGTTGGAGGCGAGGATCGCACCGTCCCTGGCGATCGCGTCGAGGCGCGTGAAGATCTCCTTCTTCACCGCCATCTCCTCGAAGGCCGCCTCGATGATCAGGTCGCAATCGGCCAGATCACCAAATTCCAGCGACGGCGTCAGGAGGGCATTGGCCTTTTCGGCGTCCTCCGCACGGATGCGGCCCCGCCGGACCGAGGCGGCGTAGTTCTTGGCGATGGTGCCGGTGCCGCGGTCGAGGGCCGCCTGGGCCTGCTCGACGATGGTGACGGGAATGCCCGCCGACAGGAAGTTCATGGCGATGCCGCCGCCCATGGTGCCGGCGCCGATGATGCCGACGCGGCCGATCCTGCGCGTCGGCGTGTCGGCGGGAATGTCGGCGATCTTGGCGACGGCCCGGGTGGCGCCGAAGACATAGCGCTGGGCCTTGGACTGGGTGCCACCCAGGAGTTCGACGAAGATCTCGCGCTCGCCGGCCAGCCCTTCGTCGAAGGGCAGGCGCGCGGCATTGGCAACGGCGTCCATCGCCTTTTCGAAGCTCTCGAAGCCGCGCATCTTGCGGCCATGGCGCTCGCGCGCACTCGCCAGCGCCGCGTCCACATCCTCGCCGTCGAGGCGCTGCGCCTCGTCCCGGATCCGGCGCAGCGGCCGGCCTTCGGCGAGGATCGCATTGGCGAAGCGCAGCGCCTCGGCGCGCAGGTCGCCGGCTGCCAGTTCGTCGACGACGCCGAGGGTCACCGCGCTCGCCGCGCCGACCGGCGTGCCGGTGAGGATCATGTCGAGGGCGCGGGGCAGGCCGACCAGCCGCGGCAGCCGCTGGGTGCCGCCGGCGCCGGGGATGATGCCCAGCTTGATCTCGGGCAGGCCGACCTTGGCCGAGGGCGACGCGATCCGGTAATGGCAGGCCAGCGCCAGCTCCAGCCCGCCGCCGAGCGCCGTGCCGTGCAGCGCCGCGATCACCGGCTTGTCGAGGGCCTCGATCTGGTCCTGCAGATCCTGCAGGGTGGGCGCCGCGATCGGCTTGCCGAACTCCTTGATGTCGGCGCCGGCGATGAAGGTGCGGCCGGCACAGATCAGGACGATGGCCTTGACCGCCGGGTCCGCCGCGGCGGCCTCGAGCCCCGCGGCGACGCCTTCGCGCAGGATGTGCGACAGCGCGTTGACCGGCGGGTTGTCGAGCGTCAGCACTGCGATCTCTCCCTCGACGTCCAGCGTCGTGGCGGGATTGATTGTCGTCATGAAACTGTCCTGGAATAGCTGGCGGGCCGGGCCCTGCGGAGAAGGCAGCCGGGGTTGCGGGGGGCGGCAAACTGCCCGGACGGGAGCGCCGCGTCGTCGTTGACAGAGGCTAGGGCGATTTCTACTTTGCGGCAATTGCAAAACCGAATTCCACGATGCGGAATCCGGGACGAGGATCGCAGGGCCGGTTCTGCTTCACGAGGGCGGGAGACGAGGCCCGCGGCGGGTCCGCCTGCCCCGCATCGCCCTTCACCGACAAGGATGGACACAGATGGACCTTCGCTTCACCGACGAAGAGGTCGCGTTCCGCAACGAGGTCCGCAGCTTCATCCGCGAGAACGTGCCGGCCGACGTCACGGCGGCGCTGCGCGACGGGCGCCACGTGTCGAAGGACGGCATGGTGCGCTGGACCCGCATCCTCAACGCCAAGGGCTGGTCGGTGCCCCACTGGCCGGTGGAGCATGGCGGCACCGGCTGGTCGCCGATCCAGCAATATATCTTCCAGGACGAGATGCAGCAGGCGCCGGCGCCGCAGATGCTGCCCTTCGGCCACAACATGGTCGCCCCGGTGATCTACACCTTCGGCAACGATGCCCAGAAGGCGAAGTACCTGCCGCGCATCGCCAATCTCGACGACTGGTGGTGCCAGGGCTTCTCCGAGCCCGGCGCCGGCTCCGACCTCGCCAGCCTGACGACCCGCGCCGTGCGCGACGGCGACCATTACGTCGTCAACGGCCAGAAGACCTGGACGACCCTCGGCCAGCATGCCGACTGGATCTTCTGCCTGGTGCGCACCGATCCCGACGCGCCGAAGAAGCAGATGGGCATCTCCTTCCTGCTCATCGACATGACGACGCCGGGCGTCACCGTCCGGCCGATCCAGACCATCGATGGCGGCCACGAGGTCAACGAGGTGTTCTTCGACGACGTGCGCGTACCGGTCGAGAATCTCGTCGGCGAGGAGAACAAGGGCTGGGACTACGCCAAGTTCCTGCTCGGCCACGAGCGCGTCGGCATCGCCCGGGTCGGCGGCTCGAAAGAGCGGATCCGCCGCCTGAAGGAGATCGCCCGGCTGGAGTTTGCCGGCCAGACCCCGGTCTGGGAGAACCGCCGCTTCCGCGAGAAGGTCGCCGCCGTCGAGGTCGAGCTGAAGGCGCTGGAGATGACCCAGCTGCGCGTCGTTTCGGCCGAGGCCAAGCGCGGCCATGACGGCAAGCCCGATCCCGCCTCCTCGATCCTGAAGATCAAGGGCTCGGAGCTGCAGCAGGCGACGACCGAGCTCCTGATGGAGGCGATCGGCCCCTATGCCCTGCCCTACGAGGCGGAGCGCGAGGACGGCCGCAACGAGCCGCCGGTCGGGCCGGACTACGCCGCCTCGCTGGCGCCCGCCTATTTCAACTACCGCAAGGTGTCGATCTACGGCGGCTCCAACGAGATCCAGAAGAGCATCATCGCCAAGGCGATCCTCGGCCTCTGATCGCGCCGGCGCCCGCCGCGCCGGCCTTCGCCTTCCCTATTCGCCGGCTCAGGCGCGCGATCGCGCCGCCGGCCCCGCCAGCAGCAGGACGCCACCCAATGGATTTCGACCTTTCCGACGAACAGACCATGATCCGCGAGTCGGTCGAGCGGCTGATCCAGGACCGCTACGGCTTCGAACAGCGCGGGCGCTACCGCGCCGAGGAGCCCGGCTTCAGCCCGGCCATGTGGTCCGCCTTCGCCGAGCTCGGCCTGACGGCGGTGCCCTTTGCCGAGGACGATGGCGGCTTCGGCGGCGGCCCGGTCGAGACGATGATCGTCATGGAGGCCTTCGGCCGCGGGCTGGTGGTGGAGCCCTATCTCGCCACGGTGGTCATGGCCGGCGGCGCGATCCGCCATGCCGGATCGGACGCGCAGCGCGCCGCATGGGTGCCGGGCCTTGCCGACGGCTCGACGCGCCTCGCCTTTGCCTTTGCCGAGCGGACCATGCGCTACGACCCGGCCGTCGCGGCCATGGCGGCGACGCCGTCCGGTGACGGCTACACGCTGACCGGCGAGAAGTCGCTGGTGCTGCACGGCGACAGCGCCGACGGCTTCGTCGTCCTCGCCCGCACCGGCGGGTCCGCCGGCGACCGCTCGGGCCTCGGCCTGTTCCTCGTCCCCGCCGATGCGCCGGGCCTGTCGCGCCGGGGCTACCCGACCCAGGACGGCATGCGGGCCGCCGAGCTGACCTTCGACGGCGTATCTGTGCCCGCCGACAACGTCCTCGGCGATCCGGCGGGTGCGTTGCCGGTAGTCGAGCGGGTGATCGACGAGACCATCGCCGCGCTCTGCGCCGAGGCCGTCGGGTCGATGCAGCGCATGCACGAGCTGTCCATCGCCTATCTGAAGGAGCGCAAGCAGTTCGGCGTGCCGATCGGCGGCTTCCAGGTGCTGCAGCACCGCGGCGCCGAGATGTACATGGCGCTGGAGCAGGCGCGCTCGATGATGCTCTACGCCACGATGAACGCCTCCGAGCCCGACGCCGCCACCCGCCGCGAGGCGATCTCCGCCGCCAAGGTGCAGATCGGCCGCTCGGCCAAATTCATCCGGGAAAGCGCCGTGCAGCTTCACGGCGGCGTCGGCGTCACCATGGAATACGAGGTCGGCCACCACATGAAGCGCCTCGCCATGATCGACCTCGCCTTCGGCGACGCCGACCACCATCTGGAGCGGCTTGGCGAAAACGGCGGCCTCGCCGCGCTGTAGCGGGCTCAGCCGTTTCGGCGCACGAGGGGCGCTCATATCTCTCTCGCGACTGCGCCGAGCTCAAAGGCTGAGGCATGGGTCCTCGGGTCAAGCCCGAGGATGACGCACGGTGAGATGATGGCGGCTTGCCGTCGACGTCCGCGATAAGGCACCCCCATCAAACAAGGTCGTCATCCTCGGGCTTGACCCGAGGACCCATGCCAAATCGCCGCCACCGCTGCCAACGTGTGGATACCGCCGCCCGCTGCGACCTCACCCGCGCGCCACCGCACCGCGCCTCCCCAAACCCACCTTCCACCCCGCCTCGCGGCGCGCTAGCTTTCGACACCATCGGGAGGATCGCGCCATGCGTCGTTTACCGCTTGCCGGGCTGTGGCTCGGCGTCTGTCTTGCCATTACCGGATCGGCCGTCGCCCAGGAGCAGGCCGCCGATCGCGTCCAGCCGGAGATCGCGACCGAGGCGACCGCCAAGGCGCTGGTGCGGGCCGAGCGGCAGATGGTGGCGGCGGCCAATCCGCTGGCGGCGGAAGCCGGTCTCGCCATCCTGCGCGACGGCGGCAACGCCATCGACGCCATGGTGACGACGCAGCTCGTGCTCGGCCTAGTCGAGCCGCAATCCTCCGGGATCGGCGGCGGAGCCTTCCTGGTCTATTTCGACGCCGAGGCCGGCCGGCTGACCACCTTCGACGGCCGCGAGACCGCACCGGCGGCGGCGACGCCGAAACTCTTCCTCGACGCGGCCGGCGAGCCGCTTGCCTTCTACGACGCCGTCGTCGGCGGCCGCTCGGTCGGCACGCCCGGCACGGTGCGGCTGCTGTTCGACACCCATGAGCGCTACGGCAGGCTTCCCTGGGCCACAATCGTCCAGCCGGCGATCGATCTTGCCCGCGAGGGCTTTCCCGTCTCGCCCCGGCTCCACGAACTGATCGCCGAGGATGCCGAGCGGCTGTCACGCTATCCCGGTACGAAGGGCTATTTCTTCGGTGCCGACGGCGCAGCGTTGCCGGTCGGGACCATCCTGACGAATGCCGCCTATGCCGACACGCTGGCGGCGATCGCCGAGAACGGCGCCGACGGCTTCTACGAGGGTCCGGTGGCGCAAGGCATCGTCGACACGGTGCGCAACGCCGAGGGCAATCCCGGCGTACTCGCGCTTGCCGATCTCGCCAGTTACGCCATCGTCGAGCGCGAGCCGGTCTGCGTCGTCTATCGCAGCGTCGATGTCTGCGGCATGGGGCCGCCCTCCTCCGGCGCGCTGACCATCGGCCAGATCCTCGGCGTGCTCTCTCCGCACGACATGGCCGCCCTTGGCCCCGACAGCGCCGAAGCCTGGCGGCTGATCGGCGATGCCTCGCGCCTCGCCTTCGCCGATCGCGGTCGCTACATGGCCGACAGCGACTTCGTGCCGATGCCGCAGCGGGGCCTGCTCGACCCCGACTATCTGGCCGGGCGGTCCGCGCTCCTGTCCGGCGATGGCGCGCTGGCCGACGATGCCGTCGCCCCCGGCATGCCGCCCTGGGACCACGCCATGCTTCTGGGCGACGACATCGCCATCGAGCTGCCGTCCACCAGCCATTTCGCCATCGTCGATCCGGACGGCAACGTCGTCTCCATGACGACGACCATCGAGAACGGCTTCGGATCGCGGCTGATGACCGGCGGCTTCCTGCTGAACAACGAACTGACCGACTTTTCCTTCGCCACCCATGACGCGGAGGGGCATGTCATCGCCAATGCGGTGGCGCCGGGCAAGCGGCCCCGCTCGTCCATGGCGCCGACCATCGTCATGCGCGACGGCGCGCCGGTGATCGCCATCGGCTCGCCCGGCGGCAGCCGCATCATCGGCTATGTAGCGCAGGCGCTGATCGCCATGCTCGACTGGGAGATGGACGTGCAGCAGGCCATCGCCATGCCGCATCTGGTCAATCGTTTCGGCACCTTCGACGTTGAGGCCGGCACCCGCGCCACGGCCCTGGCCGCCCCGCTGCGCGATCTCGGCTTCGAGGTGAACGAGACCGATCTCGATTCCGGCCTGCACGGCATCGTCATCACGGCGGACGGGCTGGAAGGCGGGGCCGATCCGCGCCGCGAAGGCGTGGCGGTTGGCGATTGAGGTTTTGCGGGCCGGGCGGCACCCGCGTGCCCGGTTCCGCTGGCCGTCAGCCGGGCTGAGTTTTCCATTGGCCGGCCTTCCGCAAGTCTGGTAAAACCCAGCCGTTCGCTCCAATAGGAAACGCGTCGACCATGACGCCCCTGCGCCGGCTTGCAGCCATCCTGTCACTGGATGTCGAAGGCTTTTCCGGTCTGGTCGAGGCTGACGAAACCGCAGCCCTCGCCGCGGTCGAACGCGCCTACAAGCGGTTCGTGCGCCCCACCGTCGGCGAGTTCGGCGGCGACATCTTCAAGACCAGCGGCGACGGCGTGCTCATCGAATTCGGCAGCGCAGTCAACGCCGTCCAGTGGGCGGCGCGCTTCCAGCGAGCGCTGCTTGCCGACCGCCAGGAGCACAGGCCGGCACTGCCGGTGCGGATCGGCATCGTCATCGGCGACGTCGTCGTCACCGAGCACGACCGCTTCGGAGAAGGCGTGGTTCTGGCAACCCGCGTGCAGCAGATCTCGCCGGCCGGCGGCATGGCCATCAGCCGCGGCGTGTTCGAATATCTGCAGGGCAAGACCGATCTCTATTTCACCGGCATCGGCCCCTGCGAACTGAAGGGCTACGCCCGGCACGAGCCGATCTGGGTGTGGACGCCCAAGGTGATCAGCGCCAGCCGGGCGCGCCGGATCGCGGTCCCCGATCCGCACACCCAGCCGTCGGTGGCGGTCATGCCCTTCGACAATCTCAGCGGCGATCCGGGACGCGACAATTTCATCGACGGCATGGTGGAAGAGGTCACCGCGAGCCTCGCCCGGGTCCGCGAGTTTCTCGTCATCGCCCGCCAGTCCGCCGCCACCTACCGCGGCAAAGCATTGGGAGCGAAGGAAATCGCCGCCGAGCTCGGCGTGCGCTACATCCTGCAGGGCAGCGTGCGCTTTTCCGACCGGCGCATGCGCGTGTCGCTGAATCTGGTGGATGGCGAGACCGCGCTGCAGATCTGGAGCGAACGGATCGACGCGGAGATCGACGATCTCTTCCAGGTCCAGGACTACATCGCCGAGACCGTCTCCGGCGCACTGCATCCGACCATCCGCCGCGCCGAGATCGAACGCGCCCGGCGCCGGCCGCCGGACAATCTCGTCGCCTACGACCTCGTCATGCGGGCGCTGCCGCATCTGTGGGCGCATCGCCACGACGAGAACGACCTCGCCATCGGGCTGATCGACGAGGCCCTGGCGCTGGAGCCCGACAATGGGCGCGCGGCAGCGATCGGCGCCTGGGCCCATGCCCAGCACATCGCCTATAACTGGGCGAACGATATCGGCGAGCAGCGAACGCGCGGACGGGCGCTTCTGGACCGCACGCCGGGCCGCATCGACGACGACCCGCTGGCCCTGACCGCAGTGGCCACCGCCACCATGCTGATCGAGGCGGATCTGGAGCGCGCGAACGCGCTGTTGGACCGGGCGCTGGATCTCGACGTCAATCACGCCTGGGCCTGGACGCGGCGGGGCTTCGCCCGCGTCTATGCCGGCCAGCCGGACGACGCCTTCGCCTGTTTCGAGCGGTCGCTGCGGCTGTCGCCGCTCGACCCGTTCGCCTTCAACTCGTTCATCGGCATCGGCCTGGCGCATTTCGCCTCGGACCGGCCCGAGGAGGCCGCCCGCTGGACGCGGCGGGCGCTGGCGGAAAAGCCGGGCATGACCTGGCCGCATCGCGATCTGGCGGCCTTTCTCGGCGCCTGCGGCCAGGAGGCGGACGCGCGTCTGGCGTTGGAAAGGTTCACGGCCAGCCGTGCCGGCACGACCATCGCGACCGTGCGCGACGCGCTGCGCTTCATGAACGGGGCGCTTCTCGATCGCTATTGCGCCGGGCTTGCGGCCGCGGGACTGGACGAACGCGAGGATATCGGGCTGCGCGCCGCGACGTAACCTGTGCCTTCCGGTCGGCGGGCGACGCAACAGCTGCAGACAGCAAAAGGCGGAGCCAACCGTGGCTGCCTCCGCCTTGCTTCAACGTATCGGAGCGCCGCAGGGCGCTCCCTTCAGGCTCAGAGGAAGGTCAGCAGCTTGCGCGCGGCCTCTTCGGAGGAGGCCGGGTTCTGGCCGGTGACCAGCTTGCCGTCGGTGACCACGAAGGATGCCCAGTCGTCGCCCTTCTGGTACTCGCCGCCATTGGCGGTCAGCATGTCCTGGACGAGGAACGGCACGACGTCGGTCAGGCCGACGCCCTCTTCCTCGGTGTTGGTGAAGCCGGTCACGGTACGGCCCGCGACCAGCGGCTTGCCGTCGGCGGTCTGGGTGTGACGGAAGACGGCCGGGGCGTGGCAGACCGCGCCCACCGGACGATCGCTTCGCGCGAAGGTCTCGATCAGCCGACGGCTGTCGGCGTCCTCGGCAAGATCCCAGAGCGGGCCGTGGCCGCCGGGAAAGAAGATCGCGTCGAAACCGTCGGCATCGACCGAGGAAAGAACCTGGGTGCTCGCCAGATCCTGCTGGGCCGCCTTGTCGAGCTTGAAGCGCTCTTGAAGCGCTTGGTCGCGTCGGTCTGCGCGTCCTCGGAATCGCTCATCGGATCCAGCGGCGGCTGGCCGCCCTTCGGCGAGGCCAGCGCGACGTCGGCGCCGGCGTCCTTGAAGACGTAATAGGGCGCGGCGAATTCCTCGAGCCAGAAGCCGGTCTTCTTGCCGGTGTCGCCGAGCTGGTCATGCGACGTCAGAACCATCAGAATTTTCATGGTTGGGTACCCTTCGAATGTGTCGGTTTCAGTCAGCGAGGTGGATGACGCGCTTGCCGAACGCTTCACCCTTCAGGAGGCCAATGAACGCGCCCGGCGCCTGTTCCAGCCCGGAGATCATCTCCTCGCGGTAGCGGATCTTCCCGTCCTTGACCCAGGCGCCCATCTGTTCGGCGAATTGCGGGTAGAGATGGCCGAAATCGTCGAAGACGATGAAGCCGCGCATGGTCATGCGCTTGCGCAGGATCTGGCCCATCAGATAGTTCATCCGGTCCGGGCCGTCGGGCAGCGAGGTGGCGTTGTACTGGGAGATCAGGCCGCACACCGGGATGCGGGCCGAGGGGTTGAGCAGCGGCAGCACCGCGTCGAAGACCGCCCCGCCGACATTCTCGAAATAGATGTCGATGCCGTCGGGCGCGGCGTCCTTCAGGGCGTCGGCGAAGCCGTCGGCCTTGTAGTCGACGCAGGCGTCGAAGCCGAGAGTCTCCACCACATGGGCGCATTTCTCCGCCCCGCCGGCAATGCCGACGACGCGGCAGCCGAGGATCTTCCCGATCTGCCCGACGGTGGCGCCGACCGGGCCGCTGGCACCGGCGACGACCAGCGTCTCGCCCAGCTTCGGGGCGCCGATCTGCGTCAGGCCGGCCCAGGCGGTGAGGCCCGGCATGCCGAGGACGCCAAGCGCCCAGGACGGGTTCTCGGGGTTCCTGCCCATGTTGATCACGCCCTTGCCGTCGGACAGGGCGTAATCCTGCCAGCCGCCGAAGGCGACCACCCAGTCACCCTCGGCAAAGCCGTCGACATTCGAGGTGACGACCTGCGCGACGGTGCCACCCACCATGACCTCGCCGATCTCCACCGGCGCGGCATAGGACGGCGCGTCACTCATGCGGCCGCGCATATAGGGGTCGAGGGAGAGGTATTCGTTGCGCAGGAGCATCTGCCCGGCGCCGGCTTCCGGCCGCTCGACCGTTTCCAGGCGCAGCGTGTCGTCGTTCGGCTCGCCCCTGGGGCGTTCGGCCAGCACATAGCGGCGATTGACTTCGGTCGACTGGGTCATGGTGTCCTTCCGGATAATGTGGATCGGTCGAGGCTCTCGCCCGCGACCGCCGACGACAACGGCCGACGGTGGCGAACCACGGCGTCGGCCGGCATCGGCAATGTCGGTCGGGACGTCTGGCGTCCCGTGATGCGCCTAAGCTGTGGTCCCGATCGTCGAATGCAATCCCGACGCACCGTTCATCGGCAGGCGGACAGGCACGCGGTTAGCGGCCCCTAACAGCACAGGCCGGCACCGCTCGAGGCGATGCCGGCCTGCTCGTGCCGTGCGGACCAGTGTTTCGCCGGATCAGGCGTAGGCACCCGCCGAATAGGTCAGCTCGTAGCTGTGGCTGTAGATCTCGAAGACGATGCCGAAGGGGTCCTCGACATAGACCATCCGGTAGGGCTTCTCGCCGGGGAAATATTCGCGCACCGGCATGCGCTGGCGCCCCCCCGCCGCGACGATCTTCGCCAGAAGCCCCTCCAGATCGGGGTCCTGGATGGCGAAATGGAACATGCCATGCCGGCGGAACGGCAGATTGTCGTCGGGTGCCTCATTGCCGTCGAACTCGAACAGCTCGAAGCCGATGCGGTCGGCCGTCGCCAGATGGGCGATGCGCAGCGACCGCCAGCCGGGGCCGAAGACGTCGGTGCACATCTGGCCGATGTCGCTGTCGTCCTCGGTCACCGTGGTCGGCGCCATGATCGTGTAGAAGCCCATGACCTCCGTGTAGAATGTCACGGCCGCGTCGAGGTCGGGGACGGACAGGCCGATATGGGAAAAGCTGCGGGGTGTCGGGAGCATCGTGCGATCCTTCGCTGGAATTGGCTGATCCCGAGATAGGCCTTTGCCGCGCTGACGTGAAATTATCGTTTGAATGGTTTTCCATAACATTTCACAATAAGCCATGCTGAACGCCCAATGGCTCGAGACCTTCACCACGCTTTGCGAGACCGGCCATTTCACCCGAACGGCCAGCCGGCTGGCGATGACCCAGCCGGGCGTGTCCCAGCATCTGCGCAAGCTGGAAGAGCAACTCGGCCAGAGGCTGATCACCCGTGACGGCAAGAGCTTCAGCCTGACCCCGGCGGGCGAGGCCGTCTTGGCCATGGGACGCGCGCGGCGGGCCGAGGAACAGGCCTTGCGCGCCGCCATCCTGCGCGACGATGCCGATGTCGGAGCGGTGGCGATTGCCTGTTCGGGCAGCTTCGCCATGCGGCTCTTCCCGCAGCTTCTGCCGCGCATGGCAGCGGCGCCGCAACTGACGATCCGGCTGGAGGCCGCGCCCCAGGAGCGGGTGCTGGCGGGCGTTGCCGATGGCGCCTTCGATCTCGGCATCGTCGATCATCCGCCGGGCCATGCGCGCCTCGCCGCGGAGCATCTGGGCCGCGAGGAGCTATGCCTCGTCCTGCCGGCGGCTACGGAGGACGGTCCCGTCAGCTTCGCCGATCTGGACGCGCGTGGCTTCATCGCCCATCCCGACGGCTTCGCCTATGCCGACGAATTGTTCGCGCTGAATTTCCCGGGGGCCTTCAAGGGCGCCGATCGCCTCAACGTCCGGGCGCATGTGAACCAGATCAACCAGATCCCCGCGCCGGTC
This sequence comes from Aurantimonas litoralis, assembly GCF_026153195.1. NCBI lineage: Bacteria > Pseudomonadati > Pseudomonadota > Alphaproteobacteria > Hyphomicrobiales > Aurantimonadaceae > Aurantimonas > Aurantimonas litoralis. Next base: position 901,556 of record NZ_JAPFBM010000001.1, read on the forward strand.
GCGGCCGGCATCGGCTACACGCTTCTGCCGCGCAGCGGTGTCGAGGCCTATCCCGGCCGCGAAAGGCTGCGCGTCGTGACGCTGCCGCAGCCCCGCCACCACGATCTCTGGCTGATCCAGCGCCGTGGCCGGGTGCTGCCCGCACGCGTCGATGCGATCGCCGGCCAGATCAGGGCGACCGCCGCCAGTCTCTCGGGTGGCTGACGCGCAGCCTGGACAGAGCCGGCCCTTGTGGTGGTGCCGCGCCGGCCGGCGCCCTGTCGCAGGCACCGCCGGCTGTGTCGTACCAGCCCCGGCCTCCGCTTCGGCGTCTTACGCCTGGGTCTGTCCGGAGGAGGCGGTCATGCGTCTGCCTCGGCGGGTTCGCGCGGCGCATCGCAGCTGCTCTCGCCCGCCTCGAACGTCGAGAGATTGCCGATCACGGTCGCCAGCGCATCGGCGAGGGTGCGGCGCTCGGCCTCCGACAGACCGGCCTGCGCGTCCTCGAAGACCCGCGCCGCACGGCTGCGCATCGGCTCCATCAGATCGCGACACTTCTCGGTGGTGAAGAGCTGGCGCGCCCGCCGGTCCTTCGGGTCCTGCCGGCGTTCCACGAGACCTGCGGCGACCATGCGGTCGACATGCCGGCACACGGTCATCGGCTCGAGTTCCAGGAGCGCGGCCAGCGCCGACTGCCCGATGCCCTCGTTCTTGGAAAGGCGGGCTACGATGTGGAGCTGCGCCGAGGTCATGGCGATGTCGCGGCTTTCCTGCTCGAAGCGGCGGCGAATGAGACGCGCGGCGTCGATCAGCAGGAAGCCGAGACTTGGAGGTGTCTGATCTGTCATGAACGTGATCTAATAACCCTGCTTATGATAAGCAATTCATAGCACGGCCGTCGACACGGATTTTCCCGCCGCCATCGGCGACAGGGTTATCGACCGGTCATGCCGGCCTGTTCAGACCGCCAGCGCGCGCTCGGCATAGGCGGCTTCACCGAAGACCCGGTGGTAGCGCGCCACCGCCTCGGGATCGCCGCTGGTCTTGGCGGGATTGTCGGAAAGCTTCACCGCCGGCCGACCATTGGCCGATGTCACCTTGCAGACCAGCGAGATCGGGTCGAGCCCGGTGCTCGGCTCGGGCGAGGCGCCGCGGAAATCGTTGGTCAGATTGGTGCCCCAGCCGAAGCTCATGCGCACCCGGCCCTCGAAATGCCGGTAGGTCCGCTCGATCGTGTCGGAATCCATGCCGTCCGAGAACACCAGCAGCTTGTCCTTGGGGTCCTGCCCCATGCGCTTCCACCAGGCGATGATCTCCTCGCCGCCCTCGATGGGGGGCGCGGAATCCGGCCGGAAGCCGGTCCAGGACGCCAGCCATTCCGGCGCATTCTGCAGGAAGGCGGAGGTGCCGAAGGTATCGGGCAGGACGATCAGCAGGTTGCCGCCATAGTAGCTCTGCCACTCGCGCAGCACCTCGTAGGGCGCCTGGCGCAGTTCGACGTCGCTGCCGGCGAGCGCCCCCATCACCATGGGCAGTTCGTGGGCGTTGGTGCCGATGGCCTCCAGATCCGTCTCCATGGCCAGGAGCACGTTGGAGGAGCCGAGGAAGCGGTCGCCGAGCCCTTCCTTCAGGGCCTCCACGCACCAGCGCTGCCACAGGAAGGAGTGCCGCCGGCGCGTGCCGAAATCGGAAATGCGCAGATTCGGCAGGGCCTGCAGCCGCTCGACCTTGCCCCACATCTTGGCCTTGGCACGGGCATAGAGCACGTCGAGCTCGAAGCGGCCGAGATCCTTCATCGCGGCGCGCGAGCGCAGCTCGTTGATGATCGCCAGCGCCGGGATCTCCCACATCATGGTGTGGGTCCAGGGACCGTGGAAATCCAGCTCGAACTGGCCGTCGACCCGGCGCAGCTCGTATTCCGGCAGGCGGAAATCCTCCAGCCATTCGAGGAAGTCCGGCCGGAAGATCTGCCGCGTGCCGTAGAAGGTGTTGCCGGCGAGCCAGATCATCTCCCGCTTGGTGAAGGAGAGCGTGCGCACATAGTCGAGATTCTCGCGCAGCTCCTGCTCGTCGACGATCTCGGCGAGGCGCACATGCTTCGAGCGGTTGTTCAGCGAGAAGGTCGCCTGCACGTCCGGGTGCTGCCCCCGGATCATCTGCAGCATCAGCAGCTTGTAGAAATCCGTATCGAGCAGGCTGCGCACGATCGGGTCGAGCTTGAACGTGTGGCTCCAGACCCGGGTTGCGATATCCGTGGCCACCATGCCGGCCTCCTCAAAGTTCCCGGATGCCGCCGCCCATGCCTGCGGCACCCCCTCCGTACGGGTCCATCGCCAAGCCGTTACATGACTTGCCCATCGGGATAAAGCGTGCGGATGAAGCGCGTACGGTCCGGCCGATCGCTGGCAACTGGCCGGCATCGCGTCGGCGGCCATCGATGAACGCAGCGTCGTCCTTGCCTTCGCTCCCCTCTGTCACAGCATATGCGGTCGACAATCTGCCAATGGGGACCTCGCACAGATGCTGAAATTCTACTTCCACCCGACGCCGAACCCGATGAAGGTCGCGCTCTTCCTCAAGGAAGCCGGCCTCGAATTCGAGCTCGCGCCGGTCGACACGCTGAAGGGCGAACAGCACGAGGCCGCGTTCCGGAAGATCAATCCCAACGGCAAGCTGCCGGCGATCGAGGACGACGGCAAGCGGGTCTTCGATTCCAACGCCATCCTGCTCTATCTCGCCGACAAGCATGGCAAGTTCGCCGGCAAGGCCGAGGATCGCGGCGAACTCCTGTCCTGGCTGATGTTCATCGCCACCGGTGTCGGCCCCTATTCCGGCCAGTCGGTGCATTTCCGCACGGTCGGCAAGGACAAGTCCGACTATGCCGCCAACCGCTATCTGCGCGAGGCCCAGCGGCACTACCAGGTGCTGGACGACCATCTGGCCGGCCGCGAATTCTTCGTCGGCGACGACTACACCATCGTCGACATGGCGGCCTGGGGCTGGATCGACCGCGCGAAGATGGTGCTGGGCGAAGGCGAACTCGCCAATTACCCGAACCTGTCGCGCTGGTTCGCGGCCATCGACGCCCGGCCGGCCGTGGCCGAGGCCCGCAAGGTCGGCAGCGATGTCGGCTTCAAGTCGGAGCGCGACGAAGCCGCCCTGCGGGCGCTGTTCCCGCAGAACTACCCGGCCGGCTGATCCGGTCCGCCGGAGCGCCCCGGCGCTCCGGCCCTTGCTCGCCGGCTTCTGGCCGCTATCGTCGCGCCGGGGCAGGAATCGTCCTGTCCCGCATGCTGCAGGAACCGGCCATGAGCGATCCGAAGACCATACAGAGCGCCCTGAACACCGCCTTTGCGGCCGGCGACACCGCCGCCGTCATCGGCGAGGTGCTGGCCGGGGAAGCCGCCGGCTCCGTGCTCGACATCGGCTGCGGCCGCGGCGCGCTCGCCCGCAGCCTGGTCAAGCGTGGCTTCGCCGTGACCGGGATCGACCCCAGCGAGGCGGCCATCGCCGCAGCCCGCGACAGCGTCCCGGAGGCCCGTTTCGAAGTGGCAGCGGCCGAAGCCCTCCCCTTCGACGAGTCCGGCATCGATGCTGCCGTGATCCTCAACGCCCTGCACCACGTGCCGGTCGCAGCCATGGCGACGGCGCTTGCGGAAGCTGCGCGCGTCACGAAGCCGGCCGGCACGGTGCTGATTGTCGAGCCGCTGGCGGAAGGCCCGTATTTCGAGGCGATGCGCCCGGTCGAGGACGAAAGCGAGATTCGCGAGGCGGCCGGCGTCGCGGTGGCGGATGCGGTGCGCAATGGCAGCTTCGTCCTGCGCGGCAACGTCGTCTATCAGCGCAGCGAACGCTTCCGCGACGTCGCCCAGTTCATCGAGCGGCTGGAAGCCGTCGATCCGCTGCGCGCGGCTGCCGTTGCGGACAATCGCAGCGCGGTGGAAGCCCGCTTCGAGGCTGAAGCCGAGACCGAGGACGGCATGCGCGTCCTGGCCCAGCCGCTCCGCGTCTACTGGCTGCGCACACCCGGCTGAGGTCGCGGGCGCCGTCATGCGCACCTGCCGCCCAGGGCCGTCCTCAATCTCGCCGGATTGAGCAGGCACATCTGCGTGCGGTCGGGTCGCAGCCGTCGTCGATGCAAGCGCCACTGAGCCATTCTATCCACGACAGGACGCACGGCACGTGTCCGAAGCCAGTCCCGCCACGATCTGACGCATGAGATACTTACAATTCTAAATACTGCCTGCACGGCTTCTTAGGACTGCAAGCAGGCATGATTGGATAAACTTCGTCGATCCTCATATATGCACGCCCAGCAAGGTTCGATGCAGGCAGGCATGCGGACGGGGTTCTCAGGAAGACAGCGGAATTTCGATGATACCCACGACGGATCTGGCCAGCCAGCTGGAGCAGATTGCCCGGCGTCTTCACTCGCAGGGATACGCGTCCAAGCTGTTCCCGGCGCAATGGGCGGCCCTGCGCTACATCCATTCCGCGCCCGTGCCGCTGCGCACGGCCATCGATCTCGCCCGCTTCCAGGGTCTCGCCTCGGGCGCCGTGGCCCGCACCGTGCGCACGCTGATCACCAAGGGCTACGTCACCAAGCTGGGCAGCGTCGGACGCGGCCGCGCCGAGGAACTGGGCCTGACCGACCGCGGTCGCGCGCTGCTCAAGAAAGACCCGCTCCAGCGCATCTGCGAGGCCCTCGAGCCGCTCGACGAAGACAGCCGCAAGTGCCTTGCCGAAGGTCTCGACATCGTCATCCGCTCGACCCGCCCCGATCAGGCGGCGGACAAGACCGAGCCGTCCAGCTAGCCCCGCGCCTTCAGACCCTCTCCGGCCAGGCGAGATCTGCCGTGACCGCCAGATGATCGGAGGCGGGCCGCGAGGCGTGGCCCGGTCCATGCGTGACCAGCGAGAACCCTTCCGAGGCGTAGATCCGGTCCAGCCGGAGCATCGGCCAGCGCGCCGGAAACGAGCGCGGCGCGGTGTGCACCGGCAGCCGCGGCGCCAGCGCGCCATGCAGCGCGCCCCCCAGCCTCAGATCGTTGCCGTCCCCCATCGCCAGCGTCGGCACGTCCCGCGCGTCGACGCGCTCGGCGAGGAACTGCGCCTGCGCCCGGCGCTGTCGCCGCAGAAGACCGAGATGGAAGGCTAAGACCCGCAGGTGCCCCGACGGCGCGGCGATCACCGCCTCGATGGCGGCGCGCGGCTCGACCCCGGGTTCGGGCAGGGCATGGATGGTCGCGCTGACGATCGGCCAGCGCGACCAGAGCAGATGGCCGTAATCGCGATCCTCGCGCGGAACGGTGCGCGCCTCGACGATCTGCGATCCCGCCGTCTTCAGAAGCTCCTGCTCCAGCGTCTCGAAGGCGCGCTGCCGGCGGCCAAGATGCGAACGGCCGTCAACCTCCTGCAGCGCCAGGATATCCGGGCCGAGCCGCGCGATGGTCGCAAGGGTGCGCTCCGGGTCGCAGCGGCGATCGGCGCCGATCGAGCCGTGGCAGTTCCAGGTGACCGCCCGGATGACGCCGCGTTCGGCGGTTTCCGGTTCAGGCTGCGAAGCGGCCATCGGCGGCGTCGAGTTCGGCCCGCATCCGGGTGACGAGCAGGCTCTCGTCGGGGGCGCAATTGTCGTGGGTCAGAAGCGCGCCGGCCCTGATCGGCTGCACCACCTTCGCCTTTTCGACGAGCCCGATCGGCAGCGCCCGGCGCGTGCGCCCGTCCTCCCAGGTCATGGCATAGCCGCGATAGTCGGCCTCCCCGATCCGGCCGAGCGTCTCGCCGGGCGTCAGGTCGCGCTTGGCCAGCGCGCCGCACTCGCCGACGGGCCGATCGATCGGCACCATGTCGGGCCGGCGGTGGATGACCGCGCGCACCGCCGAAAGCGGGGTCTCCAGGCTGGTCAGGTGGAACGGCCGGATCAGGCCGAAACAGGGGCCGGGACCGACCTTCAGATCGGCCATGCGCTCGATGGCGCGGGGGTGGCGCGGCTTGACCACGCAGAAGACGCCGGGCGCCACGCCCTTGCCGATCGTGTAGTCGACGCAGCCCGACCGCGACAGGATTCCGCCATCCTCGGTGGTGCAGAGCACCTGCCCCAGGTTCTCGCTGGTCGCCTCGGGTCCGTGCATGCCCGCGACATCCGGCGTCAGGCCGGTACAATTGGCGATGGCGGTCATTTCGACCATGGTCTTGGAGCCGTCGATGAACTCGACCAGCATGCGGGCATTCATGTTCCGCGCGCGGGCCTCCTCCTCGTATTCCTCGGGGATGGCGGAATGGCGCAGCGGGTTGTTCTTGCCCTTGCCCGCCGCGACGATCTCCATGCCGAGGCTCTGGGCGAAGGCGATGAGCTCCAGCGTCGAGGCCGGCTCGTCGCCGGCCGAGCCCGTATAGACGAGGCCGGCTTCCTTCGCCTTGCGGGCCAGGAGACGGCCGACAGTGATGTCCGCCTCGACATTCAGCATGACGATATGCTTGCCGTTGCGGATCGCCTCCAGCGCGAGGAAGGTGCCGACCTCTGGGCTGCCCGTCGCATCGACCACGACGTCGATGCGCCCCGCGGCGCAGAGTGCGCCGAGATCGTCGGTGACGGCGATGCGGCCCGCCTCGATGGTCCGGTCGATGTCGGATGCGCTCGCGGCAAAGCTGCCATGGTCGGCGGAATGGCCCGCCATGGCGATCGCTTCGGTCGGACGGCGCGGGCTGTTGGCGGCGATCGCCCCGATCCGCACGCCGGTCATCAGCGCCACCTGCACGACGATGTCCGTGCCCATCTGGCCGGCACCGGCGAGACCGATGGTCACCGGACCATGCCGGTCGGTATAGGCGGCGAGTTCGGCGGCGAAGCCGACGCGTTCGATCATGGAGCTGGCATCCTCGAATTGCTGGTGACGCGCATGCGGCGGGACGGATTGGAGCCCTCCCCGCTCCGCGCCGGACACCTAGCGGATTTCAGCGTGGTTGTAAGCCGCCCGGCCTCAGCCGCGCACCCGGTCGCCGCGACCGCCGCCGGCCACCGTCTGCAGGATCAGCTTCAGATCGCCGAGAAAGCTGCGGTTGTTTACATAGTGCGCGTCGATCTCGGCAAGGCGCACCGGGTCGGACATGTCGACACCCTGCACCTGCGCTTCCCCGGTGATGCCGGGGCGCACCGAAAGGACGCCGCGCCGGCCACGCTCCTCGATCAGCACGGTCTGCGACGGCAGGCAGGGCCGCGGGCCGACAAAGCTCATCTCGCCCTTCAGGACGTTCCAGAGCTGCGGCAGTTCGTCGAGCTTTAGGGCGCGCAGCTTGCGACCCAGCCCGGTCACCGCCGAGGCCGGCGTCTCGTGCGAGGCGGCCGAGACGGTGGTCCGGTGCATGGTGCGCAGCTTGTAGCAGGTGAAGACCGCGCCATCGCGACCGACCCGCGGCTGGGCATAGATGCCGGGGCCGTCGCTGTCCCGCTTCACCAGGATTGCGAGAAGGCCGATCAGCCAGCCCAGACAGACAAGGCCGACGAGGCTGGCGGTGAAATCGAAGAGGCGCTTCATGGCCCTTCCGCTACAGCATCGCCCGCGATTGGCAAATCGCTTTTCACCGCGCCGGCGTTGCGCATGGGCCGCGGCTTCGCCAGAACCGGTTCGAACGGTTCCACGGAGTGTCCTCGCCTTGCGCATCCTTCTGACAGGCAGCAGCGGTTTCGTCGGGCAGCGCCTGACGGCCGCGCTCGCGGCGGACGGCCACGACATCGTCCTCCTGCGCCGCGGCGGGCCGGGTGGCGACGGCGTCTTCGCCGCGCCGACTCAGCTTGCCGACATCGAGACGGCCGTGGACTGGCCCCGGGGCATCGACGCCGTCGCGCATCTCGCCGCCGCCAATCCCGAGCGCGGCACGGCCGACGCCGCCGATGCCGCGGCCCTTGCGGCGGTCAATCGCGACGGCACCGCCGCACTGGCCCGCCGGGCAGCGCAGGAGGGCGTCCGGCGGATGGTTTTCGTCAGCACGGCGAATGTCCACGCCGCCTCCCCCGACCCGGTCGACGAGACATCCCCGATCGCGCCCCAGAGCGCCTATGCGCGCTCCAAGCATGAGGGCGAGCACGCCTTCTGGCAGGCCCTCTCCGGCAGTGCGACGACGGGTTGCGTCCTGCGACCGGTGCCGGTGTTCGGCCCCGGCGGGCGCGGTGGCATCGCCGCGCTGGCAAAACTGGCGCGCATGCCGGCGCCGCTTCCGCTGGGCGGCTTCGCCGCGCCCCGCAGCCTCGTGGCCGTCGATGATCTCGTGCAGGCGATCGTGCTGGTCCTCACCGCGGAACGGGCCGCCGGCGAGACCTTCCTCGTTGCCGGCGATCCGCCGCTGTCGACCGCCGCGATCGTGACGGCCCTCCGCCACGGGCTCGGCCGCCCCCCTCGCCTGATCCGGGTACCGCCCGCCTTGCTGCGAAAGCTCGCCGGCCTGACCGGGCGCGAGGCGATGGTGGCGACGCTCGACACGCCCTTCATCGTGGATGCCGGGCATCTACGACACACGCTCGGCTGGGCGCCGGCCCGACCGACGCCGGACGCACTTGCCGCCATGTCGGCCGAGGCCCGCTGAGCCCCCGACGGAACCGTCACGCCGCGGATCGATTGACCAAGCCAGCCTGCCGATCGCCGCAACGATCGCGAACAAGGTGCAGACAGATGAGCCAGGACGACACCGGAAGCACGCCGCCCAAACTCAGCCGGCAGGAACGGCTGGAGGCGCAATTGCGGGAGAATTTGCGCAAGCGCAAGGAACAGGCCCGCGCCCGCCGGCAGAGTGCGCAGGCATCGCAGACGGACGACAACGCAGACCCGGCAGGAGCGGGCGACGACTGACCGGGGACCCGCCGATACGGTTACCACACAAGCGCGACGGCACGGCCGGCAGGCGCGGCTTTATCGGCCCGCCCTGCGACATTTCCGCTGGGCCGCAAACCCGCCGGGCATCGCGCCGCTGCGATCCCCATCTGCGCAGCGGCGGCGAAGTCCCTGTTCGCGCTTCGCTTCCCGGCAAAACGACAATTGAACGCATGGTGCCCGAATGCCCGGCCGAAGATGGACTTTGACTGGAACGGCTCTTAGAAAGGTTCTGACAAGGAGTATGGGATGATCGATTATCAGGGCCAGTTCGAGTCTGCGATCGAGGCTTTGCATGCCGAGAAACGCTACCGGGTCTTTGCCGATCTCGAGCGCATTGCAGGCCGGTTTCCGAAGGCCATCTGGCGCCATGACGGCGAAGCCACCGAGATCACCGTGTGGTGCTCCAACGACTATCTCGGCATGGGCCAGCACGCGGACGTTATGTCGGCGATGACCTCGACCGTCACGGCCATGGGCTCGGGCGCCGGCGGCACCCGCAACATTTCCGGCACCAACCACCCGCTGGTGGAACTGGAGAAGGAACTTGCGGATCTGCACGGCAAGGAAGCCGCGCTGGTCTTCACGTCCGGCTTCGTCTCCAACGAGGCGTCGATCTCGACCATCGCCAAGCTGCTGCCCGACTGCCTGATCCTGTCCGACGAGCTGAACCACGCCTCGATGATCGAGGGCGTGCGCAAGTCCGGCGTCAAGAAGCAGGTGTTCCGCCACAACGACCTCGCCCATCTGGAAGAGCTCCTAAAGGCCGCCGAGCCGAACCGGCCGAAGCTGATCGTCTTCGAGAGCGTCTATTCCATGGATGGCGACATCGCGCCGATCGCCGAGATCGCCGATCTGGCCGAGCGCTACAACGCCATGACCTATATCGACGAAGTCCATGCGGTCGGCATGTATGGCGCGCGCGGCGGCGGCATCTGCGAGCGCGACGACGTCGCGCACCGGATCGACGTGATCGAGGGCACGCTGGCCAAGGCCTTCGGCGTCCTCGGCGGCTACATCACCGGCACCCGGGCGCTGATCGACGCGGTCCGCTCCTATGCGCCGGGCTTCATCTTCACCACCGCCCTGCCGCCGGCTCTCGCCGCCGCGGCGGTCGCCTCCATCCGCCACCTGAAGACCAGCCAGGCCGAGCGCGACGCGCAACAGCGCCAGGCCGCCCAGGCAAAGCTGGTGTTCGGCGAGGCCGATTTGCCGGTGATGCCGTCAGAGACCCATATCGTGCCGGTGCTCGTCGGCGATCCGGACCTGTGCAAGAAGGCCAGCGACCACCTCCTCCACGCCCACGGCATCTACATCCAACCGATCAACTACCCGACCGTGCCCCGCGGCACCGAGCGCCTGCGCATCACGCCGACGCCGCTGCACGACGACGCGCTGATCGACACGCTGAAGGACGCCCTGGTCGAGACCTGGAACGCCATCGGCATTCCCTTCGCCAGCCAGCAGCCGGCCCAGGCCGAGCGGTCCACCAAGGTGACCCCGCTCGTCGTGTCGCAGGCCGGCGGCTGACACGTCCCACACCGGCCGCGCACGACGCGGCCGGGTGACGACCCGCGTCGAAAGGAGCGCTCCATGAAGATTTCGCTGGCGCAGCTTCTGGAGAGATTGCCCCTGCCCGCGACCGAGCAATGGCCGGACGGCGTCTTCGCCGCCGAGGCCATCTCCCACGGCACCATGTCGCTGGAAGTGTTCGCGCCGCGCGGCACGGACCACCAGCGCCCGCATCTGCAGGACGAGCTCTACATCGTCGTGTCGGGCCGGGCCGCCTTCTGGCGCGAAGGCCAGACCGACGACGTGGCGGCGGGCGATGCGCTGTTCGTGCGCGCCGGCCAGGACCACCGCTTCACCGACATGTCGGACGATTTCGTCACCTGGGTGATCTTCTGGGGACCGGAGGGCGGCGAGGCGCCCGCCCCGTCACCGTCGGTCTTCGCCGCCATCGACGCCTGATTCCTCCGGCGGCACCGCCACGGTGTCGCCCGGCCGCGCGATGTGCTTGGCCAGAAGCGGCACCATGAGGGCGATGCAGACGAAGCGCACGACGTGGTGGGCCGCGACATAGGCCGGATCGACGTCGAACTGGAACGCCAGAACGGTCAGCGCTTCCAGCGCGCCCGGCGCATAGGCCAGCGCCACCTTGCCGATCGAGATCTCCAGCACCAGCACCGCCACGGCGACCGAGATCGCCGAGACCACGATGCCGATGGCAAACGAGCCGATCGCCGCGGGCAGCAGCGCGAACACTCCCCTGCGGTCCAGCCCCTGCAGCCGCGATCCGATCAGAGCGCCCAGAAGGATCAGGCTCGGCACGGCGAGAGCCGGCGGAATGGCGACGGTGGCGAATTCGCCGACATGCATGAAGGCGCTGCCGATCAGCGCGCCCAGCATCATCCCGCCCGGCAGCCGCACCAGATGGCCGAGCGCCGCCGCTGCGACGCAGACGAACAGCAGCAGCAGATATTCCGTCAGCGGCCCGTCGGTGCCGCGCGAGGCCGCCACCACGTCCTCGCCGCCTTCGAACCAGCCGAGCACCGGCGTCAGGGCGCCGATCAGGATGAGCAGCCGCACGCTCTGGACGATGGTCACCCGCGGCAGGTCGGCCCTTGTTTCCAAGGCCGCCGCCAGCACGAAGGACAGCGCGCCCGGAAGTGAGGCGAACAGGGCGGTGTCCCGGTCCCAGCCGAGGCCGTGGCGCAGGAACGCGCGCGTGACGATGATGACGCCCAGAACACCGAGCATCTGGACGGCGAAGGAGAGCGGCCAGATCGCCATCTGGTCGAGGACCGCGGGCGTCACGCCGGAACCGGCCTGCATCCCGAGAATGAAGAAGGCCAGTGTCCGCAGCGCCTGCGGCAGCCGCGTATCGAGACCGGCGACGCTGGCAGCCGAAACGGCGAGAACCGGGCCGAGCAGCCAGGCGACCGGCAGGCCGAGCGCCGCCGCAACGCCGCCGCCGAGGCCAGCCAGCGCCAGCGTGGCGGCGAGATTGCCGACCCGGCGCCGGTCCCAGCCTGTCACGCCGAACGGCCGATCCAGTCGGCCAGCCGATCCGCCGCCATCTCCACCTCGTCGAGCCGGCGATGGAAACAGGCCCGGAACGAGCCCGGCGAGACCGGCCCGAAGGCTGTGCCGGGCGCAAGGCCGACCTTGGCCTCGTCGACGATGCGGAAGGCCGTCTCGCGGGTTTCGGTGATGCCGTCGATGGCGAAGAAGGAATAGAAGGCGCCCGCCGGCTGGACGATGGCGACCCGGTTGGTCGCCGCCAGCCGCTCGGTGAAGATGTCGCGCGCCTTGTGGGCCCGCTCCACCTGCATCGCCACGAAGGGCTCGCCCTCGGTGATCGCGGCGATGGCGCCGCGCTGCATGAAGGGGGCGACGCCCGAGGTCGAATACTGGGTGAGATTGGCGATGACGGTGCCGATGGCCGGGGTGGTCTCGATCCAGCCGACCCGCCAGCCGGTCATCGCCCAGTTTTTGGAGAAGGAATTGACGAACAGGATCGCGTCGTCCGGCTCCATGATGTCGTGGAAGGACGGCGCCCGGTCGGCGGCGTAGTAGAAGCGGCTGTAGATCTCGTCGGCGATGATCGTCAGGCCGTGCTGGCGGGCCAGCGCCAGCAGCGCCTTCAGCGTCGCGTGGTCGGCGGTCCAGCCGGTCGGGTTCGCCGGCGTGTTGACGAAGATGGTGCGGGTCTTCGGGCCGATCGCGGCGACGACCTTGTCGAGGTCGAGCTGCCAGCCGGCATCGGTCCAGTCGAGTGCGACCTCGCGGGGCACGGCGCCGCGCACGCCGCAGGCGGCGGCGAAGTTCGGCCAGGCCGGGCCGAAATAGATCAGCTCGTCGCCGGGCGACGCGCTCGCGGCGATCGAGATCTGGATCGCCTGCATGCCCGAGCCGGTGACGAAGAAGCGCTCCGGCGAGGATTCGACGCCGTAGAGCCGGGCGGTGTAGTCGCTCAGCGCCTGGCGCAGTTCTGGCAGGCCGCGCTGATAGGTGTAGAAGGTCTCGCCCGCCGCAAGGCTCGCGGTCACCGCCTCGGCGATGAAGCCCGGCGTCGGCAGGTCGCCCTCGCCGGCCCAGAGCGGGATCACCCCCTCATGGCCGCGGGCATAGTCGATGACGGCGACAATGCCGCTCGCCGGCGCTTCCACAGCCTCGCGGCTGAGCCGAAATCTGTCGCTCATCAGGGTGCCTTCCGGGGGAGACTCGAACGAAAACAGCGTCGCCTGACGCCGTGCCCGGCATCGCGCTTCGTCCCGGAAAATGCAAGCCCGCCGCTGACGGCGGCGGGCCTCGTCGTCGGTTCAGTAAAGCGTCAGACCCGGGTTTCGCGGTTCGACGCGCTGGCGAGCAGGTCGCGGATTTCCTCCAGCAGCTTCTCGTCGCGCGGCACTTCGGCGACCTCGGGCGGCTTGGCCTCTTCCTTGCGCTTCATCTTGTTCATCGCCTTGACGACCATGAACAGGATGAAGGCGACGATCAGGAAGTTGATCGACAGGGTCACGAACTGGCCATAGGCGAGCACCGGTCCCTGCTCGCGCGCCGCTTCCAGGCTGGTGGCGGTGACGCCGTCGTCGAGACCGACGAACTTGTTCGTGAAGTCGACGCCGCCCGAGATCGCGGCGATGACCGGCATGAACAGGTCCTTGACCACCGAATTGACGAGGCCGGAAAACGCCGCGCCGATGATGATGCCGATCGCCAGATCGACCATGTTGCCCTTCAGGGCAAATTCCTTGAATTCCTTGAGCATCTCATGATTCCTCTGACGATGGGGCGTCCACTCTACAGTTGCGCGGCAGGGGCACAATCGCGCGACACGCAGAAAACCGGCGATCGCCGGCACCGGCGGCGTCGCGATCTGGACTTGCGCGGACACCGGTGGTTGTGTCGAACACGCTGCGGCCTGAAGCGGCATCCCGGCTCACCTGACCCGCAGGGGCGCCGCTCCGCTCCCGTCAGGCCGCCGGGAGGATGAGAATTGCATAGCGGGATCATCGTCTTCACGGCGATCGTCTATCTGTTGCTGCTGTTCGCCGTGGCCTGGTGGGGAGACCGCCGGGCGGCGGCCGGCCGGGCGCGCATCAGCCGGCCGGGCGTCTATGCGCTCAGCCTCGCCGTCTACTGCACCTCCTGGACGTTCTTCGGCTCGGTCGGCGTGGCGGCGCGCGACGGCCTGTCCTTCCTGGCGATCTATCTCGGCCCGATCCTCGTCTTCGTCTTCGCGCCGGGCTTCATCGAGCGGCTGATCCGCCACGCCAAGGCCGAGCGCATCACCACCGTCGCCGACTTCATCGGCTCGCGCTACGGCAAGAACCCGTCGGTCGCGGCGCTCGCCACCGTCATCGCCATCGTCGGCACGGTGCCGTACATCGCCCTGCAGCTGAAGGCGATTTCCACCAGCGTCGCCAGCCTCGTCGCCCATTACAGCGCGACGCTGGAAATGCCGCCGCTGTTCAGCGACCTGGCGCTGCTCGTCGCCACCGTTCTCGGCATCTTCGCGGTGCTGTTCGGCACCCGCCACGCCGACGCCACCGAGCATCAGGACGGCCTCGTCCTGGCCGTCGCGATGGAATCGCTGGTCAAGCTCACCGCCTTCCTGGCGGTCGGCCTGTGGGCGACCTTCGTCCTGTTCGAGCCCGGCGAATTGTGGAATGCCGCGCTCGCCAGCCCGCGCGTCCTCGCCTCCTTCCAGGGCGGCATCGGCGGGCATTTCATTGCCTCGCTCGGCCTCAGCGCGCTCGTGATCCTGCTCCTGCCGCGGCAGTTCCACATGACCGTGGTGGAAAACCGCACCCGCCACGAGATCCGCCGCGCCCGCTGGCTGTTCCCGCTCTATCTCGTCGTTATCAACCTCTTCGTCGTGCCGATCGCCGTGGCCGGGCTGATCACCCTCGGCCCCAGCGTCGATGCCGATCTCTACGTCCTGTCGCTGCCGCTGTCGCAGGGCCAGGACGCGCTGTCGCTGGTGGCCTTCATCGGCGGCCTGTCGGCCGCCACCGCCATGGTGATCGTCGCCAGCGTCGCCCTGTCGATCATGATCTCCAACGACCTCGTGCTGCCGTGGCTCCTGAAACGCCGCGACCATGCGGTCGACCCCACCCGCGACGAGACCCGGCTGATCCTCAATGTCCGGCGCTCGGCGATCTTCGTCGTGGTGTTCCTCGGCTACGGCTATTATCGCTACGCCGGGGCCGGCAGCGGCCTCGCCTCGATCGGGCTTCTGTCCTTCGCCGCCATCGCCCAGCTCGCGCCGCCCTTCCTCGCCGGGCTGTACTGGAAAGGCGCCAATGCCCGCGGCGCCACGGCGGGCCTCATCGCCGGCATCATCGGCTGGGCCTGGACGCTGCTGATGCCGGCGCTCCTACGTGGCCAGGCGATCGACGCGACAGCGGTCACCGCCGGTGCCGATTCCGCCGCCGCGCCGCTGCTCGATCCCCTGCTCTATGGCTGCCTCGTCAGCCTGTCGGCCAATATCTTCTTCCTCGTCGTCGGCTCGCTCAGCCGCAAGGCGACGCCGCTGGAGCGCATCCAGGCGGCGGTCTTCGCCTCCAGCGACGTCGGTCCCGCGGCCGGCGTGCGGCGCACCCGCGCCGGGGTCAGCATCCGCGAACTCAAGGCGACCATCGCCCGCTATCTCGGCTCGGACCGCACCGAACGCTCGTTCCGCAGCTTTGCGGAGGCCGAGCACCGGACCATCGACGACGACGACACGGCCGATTCCGCCACGATCCGCTTTTCCGAGCAGCTTCTGGCGGCGGCCATCGGCTCGGCCTCGTCGCGGCTCGTCCTGTCGCTCCTGTTCCAGCGCCACGCCGATTCCAGCCGCTCGGCGCTGCAGCTCCTCGACGACGCCTCCGAGGCGCTGCAATACAATCGCGATCTCCTGCGGATCGCGCTCGAACAGGTCGACCAGGGCCTCGCCATCTTCGACGCCGACTACCGCCTGACCTTCTGGAACCGGCAGTTCCGCGATCTTGTCGGCCTGTCCTCGGAGTTCGGCCAGATCGGCACGCCGATGACCGTCGTCCTCGACGAGCTGATCGAGGCCGGCGAAATCGACCGGCCGGAATACGACACCAGTTTCGAGGTGCTGACCCGGCCGCCGGCCTTGCGCCAGATCAGCCTGCGCCGCTCCGGCCGGGTCCTGGAATTCCGCTCCAACCGCATGCCGGAAGGCGGCCTCGTCGCCACCGTCTCGGACATGACCGAGCGGGTGCGCCGCGCCGCCGCCCTGCGCGAGATGAACGAGAGCCTGGAAGAGCGGGTGCGCATGCGCACCGGCGAGCTGACGACCGCCAACGAAGAGCTCGGCAAGGCGCGGCTGGCGGCCGACGCGGCCAATCTCGGCAAGACGCGCTTCCTGGCCGCCGCCGGCCACGACATCCTGCAGCCGCTGAATGCCGCCCGGCTCTACGCCGCGGCGCTGGAAGAGCGCAGCCTCGGCGGGCAGGAGACCGAGATCGCCGCCAATATCGGCTCGTCGCTGGAGGCCGTCGAGGCGATCATCGGCGCGGTGCTCGACATCTCGCGGCTGGAAGCCGGCGGCATGCAGGCCAAGATCGAGGATTTCCCGCTCGACCGGCTGCTGCGCCAGATCGAGACCGACATGAAGCCGCTGGCCGACGAAAAGGCCATCGCGCTGCGCTTCGTGCGCACCGGCGTGTCGGTTCGCTCGGACCGCAACCTGCTGCGCCGGCTGATCCAGAACCTCGTCTCCAACGCCATCAAATACACCCGCGCCGGCAAGGTCGTGGTCGGCGTGCGCCATCGCACCGGCGGCCGGATCGACGTGGAGATCGCCGACAGCGGCATCGGCATTCCGGCCGACAAGCTGGAGGCGATCTATCACGAGTTCGTCCGCCTCGACGAGGGCAGCCGCACCGCCCGCGGGCTGGGGCTCGGCCTGTCCATCGTCGATCGCATCGCCCGGGTGCTCGACCATCCGATCGAGGCGACGTCGGAGCATGGCCGCGGCACCCGCTTCCGGGTGACCCTGCCGGTGGCCGACGTGACGCCCGTCACCGCGCCCCAGACCGCGCTGCTGCCCGCGCGGGCCGGGCTGGCGCTGGCGGGAACCCGCGTCCTGTGCATCGACAACGAGGTGGCCATCCGCGAAGGCATGCGGGTGCTCCTGGCCGGCTGGGGCTGCGAGGTCGAGGCCTATGGGTCCGCGTCGGAGGCGATCCCCGATCTCGGGCGGCGCGGCATCGTGCCGGACATCGCCCTCGTCGACTATCATCTCGACGAGGGGACAGGCCTCGATGCCGTGACGGCGCTGCGGCGGGTGTTCGGCCCCGACCTGCCGGTGATCCTCGTCACCGCCGACCGGTCGCCCGACCTGCGCGAGCAGGCGGCGGGAATGGAAGTGGACATCCTGACCAAGCCGCTGAAGCCGGCCTCGCTGCGCGCCGCCATGGGCCGCAAGCACGGCCGCCGCGAAGCCGCGGAATAGGCAGCCGGCAGCAGCGCCGGCCCATGGCGCTGTCCTAGATGGGATGCGTCTGCGGTGTTCGGCTCAGCCGGCGAGGCCGCTTTCCAGATCGATGCCGAGCCGCGACAGGCGGATCACCGCCTGGGTGCGGCTGTCGACGCCGAGCTTCAGGAGTACCGCCGAAACATGCGCCTTGATGGTGGCTTCGGAGATGCCGAGCTCGTAGGCGATCTGCTTGTTGAGAAGCCCGCGCCCCAGCATGGTCAAGACCCGCGTCTGCTGCGGCGTCAGGGTGCGGATGCGCTGGATCAGCTCGGTGACCTCGGGGTCGCGTTCGGATTCCAGCGAGATGTCCGGCGGCAGGAAGACCTCGCCGGCCAGAAGCGCCAGGATCGCCTCGCGGATCTCCGCAAAGCCGGAGGATTTCGGAATGAAGCCGGAGGCGCCGAGATCGAGGGCGCGCGCCACGATCGGCGCGTCCTCGCTGCCCGAGACGATGGCGATGGGCACCGAGGGGTGGTCGGCGCGCAAAAGCGCCATGCCCGACAGGCCGCTGGTTCCCGGCATGTTCAGGTCGAGCAGCATCAGATCGGCCTCGGGATTGGCGGCCAGCGCCGCCGCGGCCTGGTCGAAATCCGCCGCCTCGACGATCTCGGCCGTGTCCGGCAGCGACGTCAGGATCTCCCGCAGCGCGCCGCGAAACAGCGGATGATCGTCGGCCACGATGAAGACGTAGCGCATGCCCCTGTTCTCCCCCCCTGCCTTTTCAACCGGATACCGGCTGCGACGCGCTCCCACTTCGTCGCGGCCCTTCTTGGCCCGGCTGCCCGGCGGGATCAACCCGCGGTGGTTCCGGCCTCAGCCCAGCGTACCGGAAAAGTGCAGCACGATCTCGCGCGAATGCGGGCTTGCCCGATGCTCGACGACATAGATGCCCTGCCAGGTGCCCAGCATCATGCGGCCGCCCGACACCGGCACGGCGACGCTGGTTCCCGTCAGCACGGTCTTGATGTGGGCCGGCATGTCGTCCGGGCCCTCCATGGTGTGGACATAGGGCGCATCGGCGGGCGCCAGCCGGTCGAGCGCGTTCAAGAGGTCGTGCTGGACGTCGGGATCGGCATTCTCCTGGATGGTCAGCGACGCCGAGGTATGGCGGATGAACACCGTCAGCAGCCCCTCGCGGGCGCCCGCCGCGGTCAACCGTTTGGCGATCGCGGCGCTGACGTCGGTCATCGAGCGCCCCTTCGTGGCGACGCTGAGGGTCTCGATATGCTGGTCCATCGGCTTGCCCCGTTGTCGTTGGATGCGGCCCCGAGCCTTTGCCACACGCCGCGCCCTACACCTGCGGAGGCCATGTCCTAGCTTCTCCGGCGCAAACAGGGAAACGGCAATGACCAAGACGCGACTGTCCATCGACCCCGCAGCTTTCGACCCGGCGCAGGCGGACCCCGAGCTGGTCGCCCTGAACGAGAAGATCATCAGGGATCAGAAGGCGCTGCCCGATCCCTGGTCGCTGCCGGTGGAGACGGTTCGCAAGGCGCGGCGCGAGGGCCGCGGCATCCTGCCGATCGGACCGCGCGAGAAGAACGCCGAGGAGATCATCCATATCGGCGGCGCCGGCCGCGAGATCCCGGTGCGGGTGTTCCGCCCGCGCGACGGCCAGACCCGCGGCACCTTCCTGCATATCCATGGCGGCGGCTGGGTGTTCGGCGCCGCCGACGAGGCCGATCCGCGCCTGCGCAGGATGGCCGACAATACCGGGCTGACCGTCGCCTCGGTCGAATACCGGCTGGCGCCCGAATTTCCGCATCCGGCGGCCCTGCACGACTGCACCGACATCGCCGTGGCGCTGGCCAACGGCCATCTCGACCTGCCGCGCGGCTTTTTGGCGATCGGCGGGGAATCGGCCGGGGCGCATCTCGCCGTCCTGACGATGCTGCGGCTGCGCGACGAATACGGCCTGACGCCGTTCCGCGCCGCCAATCTGGTCGCCGGCTGCTACGATCTGTCACTGACCCCGAGCGTGCGCAACTGGGGCAAGGAGCGGCTCGTCCTCAACACCGACGACGTCATGGAATTCGTCATGCGGCTGGTGCCGGAGAGCGTCTCGCTCAAGGACCCGGCAGTCTCACCGCTCCATGCCGACCTGACCGGGCTGCCGCCGGCCCTGTTCAGCTGCGGCACGCGCGACCTTCTGATCGACGACACGCTGTTCATGGCGATGCGCTGGATGGGCAGCGGGATCGAGACGGAGCTGTCACTGACCAATGGCGGCTGCCACGTCTTCGAAGTGTTTCCGACCGCCGCCGGCGAGCGCTCCCTCGACACGATGGAAGCCTATCTGAGGCGGCGGGTCAGCTTCCCGGTCTGACGCGCCGCCCCCTCCCTCTCATCACGCGTCAGGTCCGGCCCGGCATCTCCGTCTCGGCGTCCGCATCATCCGACGGGGTCTCGCCGCGAATGTCCTCGTCGAGATCCCGGACGATGTCGGCGAAGCCCCGGAACAGCTTCTGCATCTGGTCGACGGCCCGATCGGCATCGTCGCTGTCGATCAGCGCCCGGCGGCCTTCTTCCAGTTCCTCCACCCGGGCTTCGAGATCGTCGAGGCGGGCGGCGAGATCGCCGTCACCGCTCGCGCCGCTGCCCCCGCCGAGTGTCGCATCGGTGCAGACGATGGCGTCGCCCGAAACCCGGCAGAACTCGACATCGCCGGTCACCGTGTCGAGCCGCGCGACGCCGCCATCGACGGGCTGCATCTCGTAGCGTCCGCCGGGCGTGTCGAGCAGCGACTGCGCGGCCGCCGGCGTCGCCAGCAGCGCGGTTGCGGTCAGGATCGTCAGTGCATATCCGGCCATGGCGGCCTCCCGTTGCTTGGGTGGATGGCCGGCTCGCTCCGGCCCTGGCGCGGACGCTAGACCGGGGACGTGACCACCTCGTGGCGGCAGAGGACCATTCGGCGCGATTGCTTTTTGCCGGTGCCTCTGGCAACCGAAGAAGCATGGTTGAGCCGATATACAAGATCGCGCCGCGGGCGCTGTGGGAGGCCGCGAAGTCCAAGGGCCGCTTCGACGGCGCACCGGTGGACGAGGCGGATGGTTACATCCATTTCTCGACCGGCCAGCAGGCCCGCGAGACGGCGGCCCGGCACTTCGCCCGCCAGGACGATCTCCTGCTGATCGCGGTCGATCCGGCCAAGCTCGGCGAGGCCCTGCGCTTCGAGCCGTCGCGCGGTGGCGCGCTGTTCCCGCATCTCTACGGTCCGCTGCCGCTGGACGCGGTGCTGTGGGTCGAGGATCTGCCGCTCGGCGCCGACGGCAATCACCAGTTCCCCGGCTCCGTCAGGTGAGACGCCTCTACCGGCTGGCACGCCCGGCCATCTTCCGCCTCGATCCCGAGCGCAGCCACGGCCTGTCGATCGCTGCCCTGAAGAGCGGCCTCGTGCCGCGCGCCGATACCCCGGTGGACAATCGTCTGCGCGTCGCGGTCGCCGGCATTGGCTTTCCCAATCCGCTCGGCCTCGCCGCCGGTTACGACAAGAATGCCGAGGTGCCCGACGCCGCGCTGCGGCTCGGCTTCGGCTTTGCCGAGGTCGGCACGATCACGCCGAAGCCGCAGGAGGGCAATCCCAAGCCCCGGGTGTTCCGCATCACGGCGAAAGAGGCGATCATCAACCGCCTCGGCTTCAACAACCAGGGCCATGCCGAAGCCTTCGCCCGGCTGTCCGCCCGCGCCCGCAAGCCGGGCATCGTCGGCGTCAATGTCGGGGCCAACAAGGACGCGATCGACCGGGTCGCCGACTATGTCGAGGGCATCAACGTCTTCGCCCCGGTCGCCAGCTATCTGACGATCAACATTTCCTCGCCCAACACGCCGGGCCTGCGGGCGCTGCAGAGCGGCTCGGAACTCGACCGGCTGCTGCGCTCGGCGGTGGCGGCGCGGGACGGCTACGCCGCCCTGTCGGGCACGGCGAA
The DNA here is from genome assembly GCF_026153195.1 of Aurantimonas litoralis. Classification (NCBI taxonomy): domain Bacteria; kingdom Pseudomonadati; phylum Pseudomonadota; class Alphaproteobacteria; order Hyphomicrobiales; family Aurantimonadaceae; genus Aurantimonas; species Aurantimonas litoralis. The sequence goes on from NZ_JAPFBM010000001.1 coordinate 922,828, forward strand.
GACGCCGCTGTTCCTGAAGGTGGCGCCGGACCTGACCGAGGAGCAGATCGAGGAGATCGCCGGCGAGGTCACGCGGCGCGGCATCGACGGCATGATCGTCTCCAACACGACCCTGTCGCGCGAGGGGGTCACCGGCCTGCCGGACGCCACCGAGGCGGGCGGCCTGTCGGGCGCACCGCTGGCGGCGCGCGCGACCTATGTGCTGGCGCGGTTCCGCAAGGCGCTCGGCCCCGACATGCCGCTGATCGGCGTCGGCGGGATCGACAGCGCGGCGGAGGCGATCCGGCGGATCGAGGCGGGTGCCGACCTCGTGCAGCTCTACACGGCGCTGGTTTATCATGGCCCCGAACTGCCGGGCGCCATTCTCAGGGGAATCCTGCGCTATCTCGACCGCGCGGGGATCGACAGCCTGCGCGAGCTGCGCGACCGCGGCGTCGATGCCGTTCTCGCCGATCCGCCCGCGACCTGAGCCTCACAGCGTAGGGCGACGTCGCGGGCTCAGGCCCAGGCGAAAGCGAGGCCCGGCGAGGCGTGGAAGCTCGCCGGCGGCTTGCAGTGCGGCGGCGGGTTGGACATCCCCTCCTGCAGATACTGCATGATCCGGAAGACATCATGGCGCACGAAGGGCTTGGGGAGGACCCCATGTCCGCCGGCGAAGTCTTCCGGCAGCTTGCGCGGATTGCCGGTCACGAAGACCACCATCGTGTCGGGCCAGATGCTGCGGATATGGGTGCAGACATCGAGGCCGCTCGAATTCTCGGCCAGATGCAGATCGACGAAGGCGACGTCCGGCGCCAGATCTCGGGGCAGCGCCTGCACCTCGCGCAGCGACGCGCATTCGCCGGCCACCTCGTAGCCCGCATCCTCGATCATGGCTTCCATGTCCATGGCGAGGAGCGCTTCGTCTTCGACGATCAGGAACTTGAGCGCGGGCATGTTCAGGCAGCTCCTGCTTCGTCCGGCTGGTGCAGCGGGAAGCGGATGGACACATGGGTTCCGGAGGCGGCGCCGTTCCACTCGGTTTCGGCGCCGATCTGGCGCGACAGACGCGCGATCAGCGAGCGGCCCACCGAGCCGGTGGTGATCCGGTCCGCGTCGAACCCTGGACCGTCGTCGCGCAGATCGATCATGGCGTGGCCGTCGAGCTGCCGGACCTCGAGGCGCAATTCGCCGCTCCGTCCGTCGGCATAGGCGTGCTTGACGGCATTGGTGATCAGCTCGTTGAGGATCAGGCCGACCGGTGCCGCCTTGCTGGCGGCGATTGCGACGGCCTCGCACTGGCTGTTCAAACGGATGTCCTCGCGACCGCTGGCGCCCAGCACGTCCGAGGCGAGGCTGTCGGCGAAGGCGCCCACGTCGAACCGGGTCACGTCGTCGGCCTGGTAGAGCCGGCGATGGACGGCGGCCAGGGCGTCGATGCGCTCCAGCATGGTTTCCAGCGTCTCGCGGAACTTCGGATCGGGGATCGAGCGCATCTGGAGCCGCAGCAGCGAGCCGATCATGGTCAGGTTGTTCTTGACCCGGTGATCGACCTCGTTGAGCAGCAGCGTCTTGGCCTCCAGCGCCGCCTGCAGGTCGCGGGTGCGGGCATGGACCTGCGCCTCGACATCCTCCTTGCGGCGAGCCAGCGCCTGCTCGGCCTCGACCCGATCGGTCATGTCGAGCTGCGAAGCGAAGAAGAACTGGACGTCGCCGTCCTCGCCGCGCACCGGGCTGACATAGAGCGAATTCCAGAAGGCGCTGCCGTCCTTGCGGTAATTGCGCAACTGGACGTTCACCGCCTCTTCGCGCGCCACGGCCTGGCGCAGACGATCCACCTCGGCAGGATCGGTGTCAGGCCCCTGCAGGAACCGGCAGTTGCGGCCGATGATCTCGTCACGCGCGTAGCCGGTGAGATCCTGGAAGGCCTTGTTGGCGAAGACGATCGGATTGTCGGGCTGCCGCGGATCGGTGATGATCATCGGCATGCGGGTTCCGCGAATGGCAGCCGCGAAGGGATCGCCCCGGCCCTGCTCGTGGCCGATGATCTCGGTAAGGTGCCAGTCGTCGCGCTGTCTCATGTCCTGCTGCCGTCGGTTCCCGTAAGTCCGGTCGGCGGCGAGGCGCAACCTGAGGGTGGGTAAAGATGGTCAGCTAACGGCAAGTCCCGGTTTCCGTTCCGTCGAACTTTCGTCTTGTCTGTGGACAACGTTACCGCACTGCAGCGCCCTCACGTCCGCCCGGCCATGACGGCACGGCGAAGGTCTCGGCCCGCCGCCGCGGCACCAGCGCCAGCAGGCTGAAGCCGCGAAAGCCCAGAAAGCCCAAAAGCGCCAGCCACAGGCCCGTATTGCCGTAGAACGGCGTCAGCGCGTAGGCGGCGGCCGCGAAAACGAGGAAGGCGGCGATCATCATGTTGCGCATGGTCCGTGACCAGGTGGCGCCGATGAACACGCCGTCCATGATGAAGGCCAGCGCGCCGGCGACCGGCGTCAGCGCCGCAAACGGCAGATAGTCCCCGGCCATCTGCCGCACCGCCGGGTCCGTCGTCAGTCCTGCGATCAGCGCCTCGCCGGCGAAGAGGAACACCGCCGAGACCACCAGGGACACGACCATGCCCCACAGGATGGTGAGGCGGACGGCCCGGTCGAAGGCCGGCCGGTAGCGCGCCCCGACCGAACGCCCGACCAGTTGCTCAGTGGCCGTCGCCAGCCCGTCGAGGAAATAGCTGCCGACCGCGAAGAAGTTCATCAGGATGCCGTTGGCCGCCAGCACCAGCGTGCCGAACTGGGCCCCGAGCCGCGCGAACAGCATGAAGGCGCCGAGCAGGCAGAAGGAGCGGATCATGATATCGCGATTGACCGCGATCATCCGCACGAAGCCGGCCCGCTCGAAGACCCGCGCACGGGACGGCCGGTCGGCGGCGTCGAAACGCCGCAAGACGACGAGGAAGCCGACAAGGGCGCCTATCGCCTCGCCGCAGACCGTGCCGACGGCGACGCCGGCAATGCCGTATTCCATCACCAGGCCGAACAGGATCGACAGGGCGATGTTGGTCCCGTTGACGACGAATTGCAGGGCGAGCCCCAGGCCGCCCCGGCCGCAGCCCAGCACATGGCCGAGAATGGCGTAGTTGAGAAAGGCGAAGGGCGCCGAGAACATCCGCACGAAGACGTAAAGCCCGGTCGCGGCAACGACCCCCGGCCCCGGCGCGATGGCCAGAAGGCCGAGCCCGGTGATCAGCGGCTCGGCGGCGATCAGCCCTGCGCCGATCAGCAGCGACAGCACCACCGAGCGCCAGAACACCGCCTGCACCTCGCGGCCGTTCTCCTCGCCGGCCGCCTGCGCCGTCAGCCCGGTCGTACCGGAGCGCAGGAAATTGAAGGTGGCGAAGGCGAAATCGAAGATCAGCGCGCCGACCGCCAGCCCGCCGAGCGCCGTCGCATCGCCGATCCGCCCGACCACCGCCGTATCGGTCAGCCCGATCAGCGGCGTCGTTAGGAAGGCCAGCGTCATCGGCAGGGTGATCTTCCAGACATCGCGATGGGTGACCGCGAAGGGGCGCGAGCGCGGCGCCGGTCCGCCCGGCTCCGCGCCGCTGCCGCCGCCGCGCCTGTCGTCCTGATCGATCATCTCGTGCATGGGCGGCAGGTTGCACCGGCATCGCAGGCACGCAAGCGAAACCTTGCCGCGGTGAATCCCGGCGAGGCCGCCCTAGCTTGTCGCCGAATGCCTCTTCCGATCATCCACCATCCCGCCTTCGACGCGGATTTTGACGCCGCGCACCGGTTTCCGATGTCGAAATTCTCGCGGCTCGCCGAAATCCTCGTCGAGGACGGGCTCGTCGCGCCCGGCGGCTACCATGAACCGGCGCCTGCGCCGCAGGACTGGCTGCGGCTGGCCCATGACCCGCTCTATGTCCACCAGGTGCTGTTTTCGGCCGTGCCGCCGGAGATGGAGAAGGCGATCGGTTTCCGGGTCGACGAGAAGGTGGCACTGCGCTCGCGCTGTGCCACCAGCGGCACGGTGCTGACCGCCCATCTGGCGCTTGTCGAGGGGCTCGCCTGCAACACGGCCGGCGGCAGCCATCATGCGGCGCGGGACGGCGGCGCCGGCTTCTCGGTGTTCAACGACGTGGCGGTGGCGGCGTCGCTGCTCCTGGCCGACGGCGATGCCGGCCGCGTCCTGATCGTCGATTGCGACGTCCACCAGGGCGACGGCACGGCCCGCATCTTCGAGAACGAGCGGCGGGTCTTCACCCTGTCGCTGCATGGCGCGAAAAACTATCCGGTGCGCAAGGCGCAGTCAGATCTCGACGTGCCGCTGGCCGACGGCACTGGCGACGCCGACTATCTCGACGCCCTCGTGCCGGCGCTGGCCGAGGGGCTCCGCCGGTCGCTGCCCGACATCGTCTTCTACAATGCCGGCGTCGACCCGCACGAAGACGACCGGCTCGGCCGCCTGGCGCTGAGCGATGCCGGCCTTGGCGAGCGCGACCGCACGGTGATCGGGACCTGCCGCGACGCCGGCATCCCCGTCGCCTGCGTCATCGGCGGCGGCTATTCCCGCGACATCGACGCGCTGGCCCGCCGCCATTCGATCCTGCACCGGGTAGCCTCAGAGTTCGCCTGAGCGATCCGTGTGCCGCGGTCACGAGGGCGCCATGCCGATCCCTTGTCGGCACGACAGCAGGCAGGCATGATGCCGGATATTCCCTTACGGAATATCCTGCGCCCGAGGTGCCCTCGCCATGTATGGTTCGAAATTCCTGAAGTACACTGTCTTCCTCTCGGCTTTGGCTGCGGTCGCGCTGACTGCGTGGCTTTTAAAGAATAAACCCGAATATTTCCTGCTAGCCCCCATCGAAACGGGAACGATCGTCGCCATCCTCGAACGGCTCGGCATCTTCGTCGTGCTGGCCTTGTTCGTGGAGCGGGCGACCGAGGTCTATGTGGCGGTGTTTCTCGAGCCCTACCAGCCCAAGGCGAACTTCGTCGGACCACTTGCGGAAACAGCGATGGACAGCAAAGCGATCAAGTTTCGCACCACGATCTTTTCGCTCATTCTGGGGCTTTTCATTGGCCTCGCCGGCGTCAGCATCCTCGGTGCGCTGCTACCGACCGACTTCAAGATGGGCGTGGTCCTGCGTCTGGCCGACATCGTGCTCGTCGGCGCCCTGTTGTCGGGCGGCGCCGAACCGATCCACCAGATCATGGAGGCGATCTCCGAGAGCGCCGCGGCGGTCAAGAAGCGCGCACAGGCGCAGAAGGCCGCAGCGACCGTCTGACCCTGCTCGCTCCGGATGCGCCGCGTCGAACCGCCTAGCGGCGGCCGATGGTCAGCAGGCGCGAGATGATGAAGATCGGGATGACGATGGCCGCGCCGAGCAGGAAATAGTCCAGCGCCCGGTCGAGCGAGCCGAAGATGTTGTACCAGAGCCAGTCGAACAGGCCGAAGAACCAGTCGATCACGTCGGCCGGGCTCCAGGACAGCCAGGACAGGATCACGCCGACGACGATCGACAGCAGGATCAGCCGCATGATCACGCCGAGCGGCGAGCCACCGAGAAACCTGTTCACCCGTTCCGACATGTTGCACTGCTCCGCTGCGTCCCTGCCCGGCAGGTAGGCGGTCGCGCCGCGCGGCACAAGCCCGCAGCACCGGCCAGCCGGTGCACGGCCCTTCCCCGGCAGCCCTGCGGCGCCTATTCCGGCATCGGCTCGGGCAGCATCGCCTGCAGCGTCTCCAACCGGTCCGCCTCGAAGGCCGGCTTGTCCCATCTCAGCCGCGAGACGCGCGGAAAGCGCATGGCGACGCCGCTCTTGTGGCGGCTCGACCGGGCCAGCCCCTCGAAGGCGACTTCCAGGACGAGGCCGTGATCGGGCTCGGCCCGCACCGAGCGCACCGGCCCGAAGCGCTCGATCGTGTTGTCGCGGACATATTTGTCGAGCTGCTTCAGCTCCTCGTCGGTGAAGCCGAAATAGGCCTTGCCGACCGGCACCAGCTCGGGATCGTCCATCGGTCCGGTCCAGACGCCGAACGTGTAGTCGGAATAGAAGCTCGACCGTTTGCCGTGGCCGCGCTGGGCATACATCAGCACCGCGTCGACCAGATGCGGGTCCTGCTTCCACTTGAACCACGGCCCCTTCGGCCGGCCCGGCACATAGGTGGAGTCCCAGCGCTTCAGCATCACGCCCTCGATCACCGGATGGGGCGGGCCGGCCCGCAGGCGTGCGAGTTCGCCGAAATCGGAAAAGGCCAGGAAGGGCGAGACGTCGAAGCGGGTCGGCTCCAGGCCGGTGACGAAGCGGTCGAGCCGCTTGCGGCGCTCGGCAAAGGGCAGCGCCCGCAGATCCTCGTCGCCGTCCTGCAAGAGATCATAGGTCCGCAGGAACACCGGATAGCGCTTCAGGACCGCCGCCGAGACCGTCTTGCGGTTCAGGCGCTGCTGCAGGTCTGAGAAGGTGCCGACGACGATGTCGTCGCGCGGCGCCCCCTCATGCGCGTCGACCTTCGGCGTGCCGCCGCCCTGCGGCTGCGGCGTGGCGACCAGCAGCTCGCCGTCGAGCGCGCCCTCATAGGTCATGAAGTCGAGAAGATCGGGAAAGGCGTTGGAGATGTCGTCGCCGGTGCGCGAATACAGCCGCCGCGTGCCGTTCTCCGCCGTCGCCTGGACGCGGATGCCGTCCCATTTCCACTCCGCCGCATAGGTCTCGGGGTCGATGCGACCGTAATCCGGCTCCTCCAGCGCCTGCGACAGCATCACCGGGCGGAACGGCGAGGCCGCCGCCGAGACCGGCTTGTCGTCGCGCCCTTCGAGCCAGGCGAAGAGGCTCTCATAGGGCAGTTGCAGCCCGTGCCAGAGCTCCTCGATCTCGGCCACCGGCCGGTCGCCGAACTCCGCCAGCGCCTGCTTGGCGAGGCGCGAGGAGACGCCGATGCGCATGGCGCCGGTGACGAGCTTCAGCAGCGCATATCGGCCCGAGGAATCCAGCCGGTCGAGCCAGGCCTCGACGAGCGCCGGGCCGTCCTTGCGGGTCGCCGCATCCAGCGTCTCCACCACCTCGGCCAGCGTCGGCGGATCGGCCGGCCGAGCGGCACCATCCAAGGGCGACGGCCAGACCAGCGCGATGGTCTCGGCCAGATCGCCGACATAATCGTAGGAATAGCCGAACAGCACCTCGTCCATGCGGCTTGCCATCAATTCGCGCAGCATGGCCGGCTTGACGCTGCGAACGTCGAGATCGCCGGTGATCGCCGCCAGCGCATAGCCGCGCTCGGGATCGGGCACATGGCGGAAGAAATCCACCATCAGGCGCAGCTTGCCGTTGCGCGACGGGGTCAGGACCAGGCGGTCGAGGAGTTCGGCAAAGCGCTTCATGGGGTTCCGGAACGGCTGCGGATCGGCGATGGCGGGGCACATAGGGCGCTTGCGCCGGGCCGCATCGTACCCGAGGCAGCCCACGCCGCCTCCGGTCGGCTCAGATGGCGGTCGCCGGCATCTGGCGGGCACCGCGCACGCTGCGCAGCCGCAGATGGTGGCGGGCGGTGAAGACGGCGTCGGCCTCCATGCCGGGCTCGCGCAGCAGCCATTCCAGATAGGCGTCCGGCACCTCGGCGAGGGCGACGCCCTTGTGGCGGCCGAAGCGCAGCCGCGCCAGCAGCGCCGGCTCGTTCGAGACCCGCTCGGCCCGCTCCAGAAAATCGTCCACGTCGTGACAGCGCGGCATCAGCGTTGCCGCGATGGTCCGCAGTAGTACCGCCGTGCAGACCGCGTCGTAGAGCGCCCGGTGCGGATGCAGCCCTTCCAGCATCGGCCGCACCTCGGACAGATCCAGCGGCACATATTTGACCAGGCTCTGCAGGCCGTGCGCCCGCACCTGGGGAAAGGCCCGCAGCGCCAGCTTGTAGGTGCACAGCCAGCGCCCGGTCAGCCGCAGCCGCGAGCGATCGAAGCTGGCGCGCTGGGCGGCATAGAGGCCGGCCGACGCGAAGGGCCGGACCGCCTCGGCAAAGGGCGGCGCGCCTTCCAGCATGGCGTCGCTGATCTGGTGGACCTTGCGGGCATGCGGATTGATCGCGACGCCGCCGGGATCGCACAAGCTCTGCAGCGGGTTGCCGATCGCACCGGTTGCCAGATCCACATCGATCGAGCCGATCTCGATGACGGCATCCTCTTCCAGCCGGTGGCCCGCCGTCTCCACGTCGATGACGCGGACGGTCGTCGGCCCGGGCTCGGCAAAGAGCGAGGGCGTGGTGGGCACGGGCGGGAACAGGTCGGACATCGCCCGCCAAGATCGGTCGTCGCGGGCCGGCGCGCAAGATGGTGCGACCGCCTGTCCGGCAAAGCGGCGCCCTGCCCGGACGATGGTGCTATCGAACACGCGCCGGGCCACCCCCGACACCGATCTTTGCAGGGCCCGAGCGATCTGCTACGACGCCATACTCTTACGTTTACGTCAAAATCATAGGTGTGATCCTGGCCCTCCCCACGCTTCTCGAAGGTCGCCTGCGGCTGCCGGTCATCGCCGCGCCGCTGTTCATCATCTCGCATCCGGCGCTGGTCATCGCCCAGGCCAAGGCCGGCATCGTCGGCGCGTTCCCGGCGCTGAACGCCCGGCCCGCGGCCCAGCTCGACGAATGGCTCTGCGAGATCGAGGAGGCACTGGCCGCCCACGACCGCGCGCATCCCGAGCGGCCGGCCGCGCCCTTCGCCGTCAACCAGATCGTCCACCGCTCCAACACCCGGCTGCAGGAGGACCTGGCGGTCTGCGTGAAGCACAAGGTGCCGATCGTCATCACCTCGCTGGGCGCGCGGCCCGAAGTGAACGAGGCGGTGCATTCCTATGGCGGCCTCGTGCTGCACGACGTCATCGACGACCGCTTCGCCCGCAAGGCGATCGAGAAGGGCGCCGACGGCCTGATCGCGGTGGCGGCCGGCGCCGGCGGCCATGCCGGCACGCTGTCGCCCTTCGCGCTGATCCAGGAAATCCGCGAATGGTTCGACGGGCCGGTGTTCCTGTCCGGCGCGATCGCCACCGGCGACGCGGTGCTCGCGGCCGAGGCCATGGGCGCCGACGGCGGCTATATCGGCTCGGCCTTCATCGCCACCGACGAGGCGCGGGCGGCCGAGGACTACAAGCAGGGCATCGCCCGCGGCCGGGCCAGCGACATCGTCTATACCGACCTCTTCACCGGCATCCACGGCAACTACCTGCGCGAATCCATCGTCGCCGCCGGCCTCGACCCGGACGCCCTGCCCGGCAGCGATCCCAGCCAGATGGATTTCGGCGGCAGTGCCAAGCCCAAGGCCTGGAAGGAGATCTGGGGCTCGGGCCAGGGCATCGGCGCGGTGCGCTCGGTCGGTCCGGCCAGCGCCCTGGTCGATCGCCTCGCCGCCGAATACGACGCCGCCAGGCGCCGCATCTGCGGCTGACGCAGCCCGCCGCACCCCACTTGCCGGCGGCGCATCGCACAATCGTGCCGCGCCGCCGCCCCATGTCGCTTTCCCGCTTGAACCCGACCGCGTTTCCCGCTATCAGGGCGCCGTCCGCGGATTTCGATCCGATCCGGACCGTGCCGCTTTAGCTCAGTTGGTAGAGCACGTCATTCGTAATGACGGGGTCGCGTGTTCGAGTCACGCAAGCGGCACCATTTTCCCAGTGCTATCAACGTGTTGTGGCGCCCTCCGATGGCACGTGACTGAAAGAGCCGTCTGGGGTTCCGGTGGGGTTCTTACCCGAGCAGTGTGTCGTGTTCGCCTTTTGCTCTTAGGACGTCGAACGTTAAGCGGGTCCGAACTAGCCGCCAGAACAATGGAATATTTTTATGGTATTGCGCACTAGAGGGCAGAAATCATCGATCTATCGCTGGACCTGCCCCGTCTGTCAGCATGCCCAAGTGGTAACTCCGATGAATTCATATGATTCTTTTCATTTGATAAATGTAGGAGCGCATAAACTGGGGGAAGTGGGGCTTCGGACTCAAGCGATATCATGCTCGAACGCAGACTGTCGGGACATTTTTCTACATACTGCTCTAATAAAGTCTTCCCGCTCTCCTTCTGGCGGAAGTGCGCCGTCAGGTGAGCCCATATCCTCGTGGCAATTGAGACCGTATTCATTAGCCAAGCCACAGCCAGAGTGTGTCCCTAAAGCACTAGTGGATGATTATGAGGAAGCATGCCTCATCAGGGAACTTAGTCCGAAAGCTTCTGCCACGTTATCCCGCAGGTGCCTCCAAGGTATGATCCGGGATTTCTGCGATATTCGGAAGAGAACTCTTTTTGAGGAAGTGAATGAACTCCGACGTCGCCTTGACAAGGGCACGGCACCGCAAGGCGTAGAACACGAAACTGTCGAAGCATTTGATGCCGTGCGCGAAGTTGGGAATATCGGCGCTCACATGGAGCGGGATATTAACGTTATCATAGACGTTGACCCCGGCGAGGCGCAGACACTGATCGAACTAATCGAGATGCTGTTTGATGAATGGTACGTCGCTCGGCACAAGCGGAGGCAGAGGTTGGCCCGAGTAAAGGACGTTGCCGAGGAAAAGAACGCAGCCAAAACGCCTCGCGTCGGGAATGATGTCGAACCTCCAAAGGAATTGTCCTCTGGTCGAGATCCCGCTGACGGCTGAGGCGTCAGGGCCTTGGGCCTCTAGCTGATCCCGTACGGTCCGGGCCAAGAATACTATGTTGGCGCGCCATCTTGCCACTAGGCGATTAGCAGCGCGTGGAGGGAGATGCCGTTTAAGCTGAGGCGCTTCCCAGCCGCGAGCGCCGCCGCATCCGCCGCGAACGGGTCGATCTTTTCGCCGATCCTGTCCGACCAAGAATGCAGCCGCCAAGAATTCGTCGGCGAACTAGCTTTCTCCCCATCAGCACGTTTGACGAGCATTGCCGTGGCGTGATCTCGTTTCCGCAAGTTGTTGGAGGGGGAACATGATTCGACGAACACTTCTGCTCGGCTCGGTGCTGTTGGCTTTGAGTGCCTGCCAGACTGTGCAGCACCAGACTGCTAGTGGCCGACCCGAGGCAACTATCGCCGCGCCCTCGTCCGAAGTGAAAACGGCGTTCGTTGGAGCGATGACCAACTACGGCTATTCGCTGACTAAGGACACACAGTTTCAGATCGTGATGGAAAAGCCGGTGTCCAACGTGATGGCGAACGTCCTGCTGGCCAGCGAGTACGATCCAACGATCGAGGCGAGGGTCTCCGCTACATTCTTGGACATGGGCCAGCAAACACGCGTTACGACGGATATGGCGATCGTTCGCAACGGAGGGTCTGCCTTCGAAGCAGTCTCGCCTATGAACAACAATCCCGACTCAGCAGGCGTTCAAAGCCTCTTGAACGAGATCAAAACGGGCTTGGAGGCCGGCAAGAGCGTGGGACAAGTTGTCGGGGAAGCTTCGAGTCGGAATATCTCTCAGCGTGCTGGAACCGGCGCGTAAGGAGTTGCTCTATGCGTCTCGCCCTACCGTTCGCGATTGCTCTGTCGATTTCCGCTAATGCTGTCGCCGCCGGCACCATCCCGGTTTGCTCCGGCGGCAACCGGGCAGAGCGAAAGCTCACTTGCGTCGTCGACGGCGACACTGGATGGGAGCGCGGCGTGAAGTGGCGGGCGTTGAACGTCGACACGCCCGAGATAAGCCAGCCGGAATGCGCCGCGGAAAAGCGGCTCGGCCTCCGAGCGCGGGATCGCTTGCGACAGCTTATGGCCGGCGGGTATCGTATCGAGTGGACTGGCGGGCGCGGTCGCTATGGGCGCGAGCTCGCAAACGTCATCCTGTCCGATGGGCGGGATGCGGGTCAGGTGTTGATTCGAGAGGGACTATCACAGCCATGGCCGAACCAAGGGAACCGTTGGTGCCGATGATCGAATTTGAGCCCAACGCCATCGACGATCTTCTTTCGGTGGAACATGGACCCAGCGCATAGTGAGGCTGCGGGACGAACTCCTCAACGGCGAGATCTTCTACTCGCTGGCCGAGGCGAAGGTCGTGATCGTAAGCTGGCGCCGCCACTACAACACGGCATGTCCGCGCTTGTCATCGGCTCCGACCCGCCGGCACCCCAGGTCCCGCAATGGCCGCTCATGAAATAAGATTTGCGCGGGGACCCGCCGACGAGCGCCGACCAACTGCACATCACGCAGCGGCTTCTCCCGTGGACGAGGGACAGAGATTATTGTAGGATTGCTCAAAGAATGACACATTTGTCGGCGATCCAGTTGGATAGGTTTTGCAGATGGACGAGGTGAGCTGGCTTGCGCTGCTAGCAATTGCACTCGTCATTGTGCTCGCCATTTTTTTTATTGGTCTTGTGAGGCGACGGAAAAGAGCCGACATCGCAGACATCTACGCGTTGATTTTCACGCCTGCCGGCCTTGTGGGGGGCGCGAAAATGACCGTATTTTCGTGGAATTTTCCGGCGATGTCGCAGGGCTTAACAGCCGCTTCTTTGCTAGATCCTGTCACGATGTTTCTTTCGGGCGCGGCGCTTGCAGTATTCGCAATATTCTCAGCTCTTGTGCTCATCTTCAAGGCGTGGTCGCCATGATTGAATCTTGGGGAAACTCCCTGTGACGACGCTCATTGGAATAAATCCCGTGGATCGCCGAATTTGGTGGATTGGCACGATTGTTGGCCTAGTCACACTAGGCGGCGTCAATGGCTATGTCTGGTACATCGAGAAATCAGCTCCTCCTGCGTTGCCGCAGGCAGAACCTTCTGATCAAACGCCTCCGCAACCCGTCCAGCAGGCTCCGGAAGCGGAGCCCGAAATAAGCGAGCCGGTTAGCGATCAACTTATAGCATCGCGTCCCCGCTCCCAGCCCGATAGTAAAGATGACACAACGGCGACGATTGCCGGCGCCCCAGACCAGCAGCAGATGACCCCGGTCACCGACTCGGCTCAGCTGACCGCCGACAATCTGATGGGCACGACCGTCTACGGTGCTGATGACTCCTCCGTTGGCGACATCGGTGACATCGCCCTCAACGCCGAAGGTTCGGTCGACGCCGTGATCGTCGATGTCGGCGGCTTCATGGGCATTGGCGCGAAGCAGGTGGCCGTGGCCATGGACAACCTGCAGTTCATGCAGGACGCCAACGGCTCGATGTATCTCTACACGCAGTTCACCCAGGAGCAGCTCGAGAACGCGCCGGAGTACAACGCCGACACCTACGCCGACAACCGCGAGATCATGCGGTTGCAGAAAGGTCAGGAGCCATCGCAAACGAGCCCCGGCCAAGGTACGGCCGGGGCGCCTGTGGCCAACTGACAGTGACAATTCCGCATCAGAGTGCGCTTCCAGCCCCATTCTTACCGCGCGGCTGCTACGCATCGCTCCACTCCCCACCGGCAACGATCTGCAAAGCGTCGTCCGGCAAGGGCCGTTGCAGCGCTGACGCTCTGGCCAATCTGCCCGCTTCCAGATGGCCATCTCTTCCCGATTTGTCAGGATGACAGGCATCGCCTTCGGATGCATTGGTGCCGCGACGGCGTTTGGTTCGCACGAGGTCCACATTCACCTCGTCCTCTTTCGTCTTCCGCACGCTGGTCCAGTTGGTCCAGATCCCGGCGAACACCATCAGCGGACGGCTCTCGTCCTGCGCGAACCATACCGGCGCCTTCTTGCCCTCAGTCGTCGTCTCGTATTCCGAGAAGCTGGTGAAAGGCCCCAGGCAGCGGTTCGCCGGACCCAGCTATCGACGCCAGTGTGCGACTTCACGTTGCGGACATTGGTCACGCCGCTATCGACGGTGCGGCCCTTTACGGCGAACTGAGGCGACGGCATGCCCCAGCGTATCATCGTCATCTCACGCTCGCCGTTCTCGGCTGTACGCACGACCGGTGCGGCGTAATCAGGGAAAACGCCGGGCAGCGACGGTAAGTTTCCGGTGCTATCACGCATCGCGCGAGTGAATTCGCGGATTGCCGCTTGGACCTTGGTGATCGAGTATAGATTGCACATGGTCGCAGGACAGCACAGGCGCCATCTGCCGTCGAGGGGATTGAGACGAACTGATCTCGGCTGGTTTCCGGTTCGGAAATCAAATGGGGGATTAATTCTGCGCATGCGGTAGGCGCGGGTTACGGCGGGCGAAAAGCTCCAGACTTTGACTATGCCCTCCCCCCATCTCTGGCGATGGGTGGCGACGGCCTAAGCGCCTCAAGCTCAGACCGCCGCCGATGGTGGCAATGCAGGACGCACACTGCCACCGCAGAGAGAGCGCGTCGGAGATGGCACGCTCCCTCATCTCGTTAGCCGCTGACGGCGCTGGAGAGCGTGCCGTGCACCATTGCCGCCGGCATTGTGATGGCGAGCGCCAGACGCTTCTCGGCGCGAACCGCGAGCATGTTCTTGATGAAGAAGTCAGCGTGCTCGCTGGAGATCAGCACCTCGATCTCCATGCGATCGTAGATCGTAGCCGCACGTCGGAAGTCGCCCACCAGGAACTCGCCTTCCGGCATGCTGTTGCTGGCCACCACGGGCAAGCGCCACAGCACCTCGGGCGTGTTGCCGAAGGGACCGGCGCCGAGATAGCGGTTGTCGCCATCCTTCATGCCGGTCATGCGCTCCCAATCTAGGCTGTTGAGGATGACGCCGTTCGCCGGGATCTCGGAACCGGGCGCCGCCAACTGCGCCTTTGCCTGAAGGATGGTGTCGATGTCGGTGTCGCCGGTATCCTGGAACGGCGCTGAGAACGCCACGGCAGCGCCGATCAGACCTTCGAGGTTTTCCCCGGTGCCGTCGCCTGCGAGAAGCTGCGCCTCTTCGATGAGGTCGAGGCCATAGCGCAACTCGCCGTCGAGGACCGACTGAAGCTGCGAGGCGTCATCCATAGCCTGCCGGCTGACAGGCACCCAATGCGCCAAGGTGCGAACCGGAGCCTCGGCCCGTTCCCACGCATAGACCGACTCGGGCTTCGTCGTTCCTTCGGAGACCATAGCCGCGTTGTTCGTGCGAGTAGTCTGCCGCGCGAACTCGACGAGCCCGGAAGTCGTGCGACCGGGATTGAGAAGATCGCGCACAGTCATCCGGCGGCGGGCGATCTCCGTCGGATCGGTACGGGCATCACGCGGGATCAGAGCGCCGCCGGAGCTGACGCCCGTGGTGATGGCCTGCTGGATCTTGAACCGATGCTTGCCGTCCGGGTTAGCCTGCGCCGCGAGGAAGGCTTCGGAATTGACCACCTGTCCGCCCCACGAAGACGAGGCGCCGTCGCTGCGCCGGCCAAAGCCGCCCGCGTGCGACTGCTCGAAATCGATCTGACGCGTTTCCAGAGCCTCGATCTTGTTCATGGCGTTGTCGCTGATGCGAGCCACCTCAGATCGGATTGCGGTCAGGACCGCGGGCAGATCGCCGGCATCGGCGCGGACCCCGCCAGTGACCCCTGCAGGGGGCTTGGAAGCCATGAGGGCCGCGAGGGGCGCCGGAGGCATGAAGTGCTTGGTCATTGGGTTGAGCCTCAATGTGAGGCGGGACCGGAGGGCTTTTGCGCGCTGCCAATCGCCGCCGTCGTTAAACGGGTGCTCACGCGCTCAAAGCGCGGTCTGCGTTGCGACTGGTAACGGCAGCGTCTCGCATGCCGCTGGTCCAGGCAGGAAGGGACTGAAGCCCGCATCCCCTCGGCAGCGTTTCGCATGCCTTGCCGGTAATATAATACCATATGCCCAAGGAGGTCAATGCTTCGCCTGCCTCTCGCCAGTGACGCTATCCAGTGCACCGGCTTCGATCCGATCGGCGACTAACCGGAAGGCGTCCGCCGCTGCTTCGGCACCATTCAGGGAAGACGCCTGCGCCGCGGCATAGGTCAGCAAACGATCAATGACGACGAGCGGAGAGGCGTTGCCATCTCTTGCCATCATCTCCACCGCCCGCTCCAGGATCATGTCGCATCGCTTCTGGTCGGCAGGTATCTGCTTGCTGAAATCGCTCATAGCTTCTTCCCCGTTGGAGATGACAGCGTCCAACGAGGAGGCGCGAGCGTTCCCGCTCCTGCCCTTCTCCAAAGCCAAGCGACCGTGCCGCTGCGCAGGCATTTCCGAAGTTGACGCTCTCAGGTGTTTCTTTCTCTCTGCTCTCTGTGTGCTCTCTGTCTCTGTATCCCTCTCTGTCTCTCTCTCTGTATATCGATAGGGCTCTGATACTCTATCGAGGGGGTATCGGAGGGGTATTGCCATCAGGCTCGACCTCCCATGATCCGAGTGCCCATCAGACGCTTGGAAGGCGAAAGGGACAGCACGTCCGCCGGCTCTGATGCAGGGCTACCGCCTTCGGCCGCGAGATAGTCGTCCTCGACCTTCTCTCTTATGCTGTCGCTTTCGATGCCCTCGATGATGCGCCGCGTTCCCTGCTGCTGTTTGGAACCTTTTGGCGCGCAATGCTGAAACCATCGGAGCACGTAGATCTCGCTGGTCTGATCATCGAAGGCGATCAATTCGCCCGCGACCAGTTCGTCGCGAGCGGCCCGATACTCTTCCGGTGTCCACCGCAGATCGGCGCAGGCGTACCCGTCCGGCAGGCAGTAGGTGCCGGCGCTGTTCTGATGTGGCGAGGTCAGGAAGTAGAGGTGCAACGCCTTCGCGTCAGACGACACGCCCATGAAGCGAGCCGAACGCCACAGCGCCGAGGCAACCATCGTGAAGGAGCGGCCACTCATTCGCGGCCCCCCTTCCGGTGCGCTTGCCGGTGATGCTTCCGGCATAGCCAGCGAACGACGAGCGGCCGGCTATAGTCTTCGTGGTGGGCGTCGGTCTTGGCCGCACCGCAGACCTCGCAGCACTGGCGCCGGATCAGGCCGCGCCTGAGTCCGCTATGGGTCGCGAGGTGCGCCCAGTATGCCATTGGGTTTTGTGCCCGCCACCGTGCTTGCCGTGTCAGCACCTTTTCGGTAGCGTCGCGGTTGTCGATAGCGTCGACCGACTGTGCTTGCGAGCCGCGTCCTGCCAGGCGCGGTTTTCGCTTTTCAAGGGCGCCGGTCATCGCGTGACCTCCGGCGTGATGATCTCGACCAGCTTCAGGCAGATGCCAGAAATCGCGAGGAGCGGCACAGTGAGCGCGGCGCGGATGACGAAGGGAGGCGCCGGGATCATGCCGGCACCGCCTTTCCGGTGCGCGCCAGATGCTTCTCGTTGAACTCTGCGTTCTCGACATCGCGAAGGGCTTGCACCGCATCAACGGCGATCCCCGACAACTCGTCCTCATAGTAGGAACGGACTTGCAGGATGCACCAAGCCTGCTCTTCCGCCTCGCGGCCAGTCATAGGGACTGCCTTCCGGGCTGCCGTCAGTACGTCGTCGATGACGCTACCGATGCCCTCGTTTAGGCACTCGACGAGATCGCCAGCGCCGTTGCGGTTCATGTCAGTCTTCCAGAACCGCGGCTGTCCTGAGACGCCGCACCCTACGTCGAGGATCGTCCGAAGCGCGCCAGCGAGGGCCTTCAATTCGCCCAGGCTCAGCTTTTCCAGCGCGTCGGATTTGATGCTGAGGGTGAGCGGGTTACACTCAGTAGACGCATTAGCGCCTATCGTGGATTTGCTGGTCATCAGGCGCGCCTCTCATCACGAGCGGCGATGCGGCCGGCAATCCAGTTGTCCACCTCGTCTTTCACGAAAGCCTTGCGGCCTCGCGTGACGGGTACGAGGCGGGGAAAACCGGCCTCTTCCTTTTCCATCTGCCAGAGCGTCGTGCGGCTGACGCCGATCCGCTGGCAGACATCCTTGATTGAGAGAAATTCCATGTCGCGTTCACCCTTGTTGAAGGTGACGCGATGATGTCCGGTTGCCGGATTGGCTAATATGCCATCATCGAACGAAAACTTGCTCCCAGTGGCACAACTTCAGCCGCGAACATAGCGGTAAACGCTTCGCGGGCTTGGCATCGTGTCCGCGTCACAAAGGCTAGAGAGAACCGATACAATGAAGTTCATCGCGTAGGTGCGCGGCCCCATCGTCGGGGAGAATTTCATCTTTTCAGTTGGCACACCGTCGAACGCTGCGAAGATCGCGAACAGTCGCCGCGTCAGCTCTGCGATAGGCAATTCGGTCGGGTCAAATTCTTTCCAGGCACGGCGTGGACCTGCTACGTCTGCACTCAGGTAGGAGATGACCTGTTCACCTATTCGCAAGGCCGCACGCCAAGCTGCATCATCAGGCCAGCTCAGACGAAAATCGTCGCTTCGCGAGGAAAGAGGAAGCCCGATTTCCCGCTGCAGTATCTTCATCGTCAGCAGCAACGCGTTGTGCTCGGCTTGGGAAGAAGATACCGCAATCTCGCGCATGGCGCGGTTTCTAGCGAATTCCGCAAACGAGTATTCTTGCACCGCGTCCCAAAGCTCATCCAGCGCCGGCTCTTCTCCCACTTCAGAACCAAAATGAACCCGCAGCCAATCCATCGCTCCGTCAATGGCGCGGCCTTCTATTCCGTCCCCCTGAATGACATGGATATAGGGCGCGTGCTCAATCACTGGGCTACCTCCGCCAGCATCGGCACGACAACGGCCTTCCTGCCACTCGTGATGGCGTCCAGATGATTCGCCCATAGGTCCAAGGCGCGGCGCTTAGCGACAAGGTACGTCGACCGATTGTAGGTGCCGGCAACGCCGCTCCGGTGCCCCGTGATGTGGTTCAGAACGGCTTCGATGTGATGCGGATCGACGTCCAGATCCTCGGCCATCCGGGTCGCCATCGTCCGCCGCGCATCGTGAGGCGTCCAGTCCGGGCCATCTTCAAGCTGCAGCTTGTCGCGGACTGCATGGGCGACTGCGTTCCCAGTGATAGCTGTTTCGATCTTGCGGAAGAGAGGCGCTGTCGGGTCGTCGGCATCCTTGCCCATCCTCGCGATAGCTGTCTCGACGATCGCCACAGCGGCCGGAGACAGCGGCACCGTGTGCTCGCGCCCATTCTTCGTTCTGGCGCCGGGCAACGTCCATAGCGCCGCTGTCAGGTCCAACTCGCCGCGCCGCATCCCGGCAACTTCACCAGCCCTTTGCCCCGTGAGGAATAGCAAGCGGATGATCTGGCGCATCGGCGTCGACACAGAGGCGAGGCCGATTTGCTTCCACACATATCGGATCTCGGCGTTCGATAGCACGCGCTCCCGCGACCGCGCCTTCGCACGTTGCTGTACGCCTGCAACAGGGGATGCCGTCAGATAATCCTCGGCGACTGCCCAGTTGAAGAATTTGGAGGTGATGGCCAGCACCTGCCGAGACGCTATCGGCTTCCCCTCGTCAATCTTCCGGTCGATCGCGTCGAGAATGTCGCGTCGTCCGATGCTGCTGATCTTCCGCGTAGATCCTATGATCGGCACCACGTCGTTCGCGAGGACGCGCGCGTCGGTCTGCCACGACCGCTTGTTCGGCTTCGCGTACTTTTCGACGTAGAGGCCGGCCAACTCGGAAAGCGTCATTTCGGCCCGTGCAGCGCGCTTCCGCGTCATGGGGTCCGCACCTTCGGAAATCTTCGCCAACTCTCCCAGCGCCCGCTTGCGAGCCGAGTGCAGGTCCATCGTCGGATAACTGCCGAGCGTCAGGCGGCGCTTGATGCCATCATCCTCTCCTGTCCAGACGATCGACCACGACTTCGCCCCGGTCGGCGTTACTCGGAGCGTCAGACCCCGGATCGTTTCATCCCAGAATTCCGTGCGTTTGTCGGCTCTAATGGTATCGACGAACCTCGTCGTCAGGTTAAGCTTCGGCATCGCGGAGACCCCATCATTAGGCTGCCTGGGGTTCCGGGGTTCCTCTGGGGTTCCAGAAATACCGAACTCGCCTAGACGCCTTCAAACGGAATCATACACGCAAAGCCCCTGCCGGCAAGGCTTTCACACCGACATGGCGTCCGATAATGTCCGCATTCGTCCGGCCGATGATAATTCGTAATGACGGGGTCGCGTGTTCGAGTCACGCAAGCGGCACCATTTCTTCCCTTTGACATCGATGATGCCTGATGTGCCGACGGTGCTGCTCGCGCCGCAGCAAGCCGCTGTCCGGCATCGGCGTCTCGGCGCTCCCACACAGCGCACCCTCGCGGCACCCCGCATGTCATTGATGCGCTGTCCCGCCACGGCAATCCGCTCCCGCGCTGCAACGTCCCGTAAACGACTGTTGTGATATCGAACTGTCTTCGTCACAACGATCAGAATGGCTGATGCTGCGTCACACCGAGCCCGTCGAGGTCTACAAAGCTCTGGTCTCGGCGCTGGCCGACAATCTTCTGCCCACCGCTTCGATCGGCGTGACCTTCTTCATCATCGGGTTCTACGCCTATCTTGAAACCGGTGCGGTCGCCGCGCTCGCCATCACGGTCTTCGGGGTCGCGGCCTCGCTCGGCAAGGCGCTGTTCATCCTCGTCCATCGCCGGACCATCGCCGGGCCGACCCCCGCGCTGGCGGACTTCCGCAGGGTCGAAGCCGGACACGCGATCACGAGCTGGTGCATGGCCGCGCCGATGGGGGCGCTCGGCGCGTTCCTGTTCTCGCAGCCGGACCTGTCGCTGCATATCGTGGCGACGGCACTGCTGTTCGGCTATTGCGCCGGCGTCGCCACCCGGATCTCGGTGCGTCCGCGGATCGCGACGGGCGCGGTTCTCCTGGCGGCGGGACCGGCGATCGTGTCGGCGGCGTTCTACATCGAGGATGCGAGACTTCTCACCGGGGCCGTGTTCCTGGTGTTCCTGATCAGCGCGCTCGAAACCATCGCGCATCTCCATCGCAGTGCCTGCCGCCTGATCACCATGCGCCTGCAGATGGCGACGTTGGCGCGGCGCGATCCGCTGACCGAACTCTTCAATCGTCTGGGCCTGCGCAAGGCATTCGACGCACTGCCCCGGGAGGATCGCAGTCGGGTCGCCGTTCACGTCTTCGACCTCGACGGCTTCAAGGCGGTGAACGACACCTTCGGGCATGGCGTCGGGGACCGGCTTCTCGAGGAGGTGGCCAGCCGCCTGCGCCGGATCGTGGGACCGGGTGACATCGTCGCCCGCATCGGCGGCGACGAGTTCGTGGTCGTCCAGCCGGGTATCGAGGTTCCGGCCGCCCCGGAGCGGCTCGCCCAGCGCATTCACGCCGGCCTGAGCGAAGCCTATCGGATCGACGGCGGGCAGGAGATCCGCGTCGGCCTCAGCCTTGGCTACAGTACCGCATCGTCCCACACCGCCTCCCTCGACGCGCTGCTTCGCGACGCCGATGCGACCTCCTATGCGGTCAAGCGGGACGGCGGCGGTTTTCGCCCGCATCGCCAGGGCGCGCGCACCACGCCGCAGAGCTTGCCGACCGACGCGATCACGGCCGGACCGCAAGCGGTCGCGACGGCCTGACGGGGCAGCGGTCACGCAGACCCGCACTCGGAAGGACGAGCCGTCGCGTAATCGCGGGCCGCGTCCATCTCATGGCCTGCCGGAAAGACCGCCACAGGCCTTTTCAAGCGCAACGCAGGTCATCGCCCGCGCGGCACGATCACCCCCGCGCACCGCCGCTGGCCGGCCGTCCCGCGACCACCGGCACCGGGGACGGCTGGGCGCGGCGCGACCAGCTGCGGGGCTTGGGGTTGGCCATCCGCTGGCCGAACAATTCGGTGGAGAAGGGTTCCGGCGTCCACAGCGCACGGCGCAGGGCGTCGGCTTCGGCGCGCTCGGCCTCGATGCGGTTCCAGCGGGGTTCGTCCGCCGGTTCCGCCGCCGTCACCGGGTTGCGCGCGGCCATGATCCGGTTGGCCTCGGCCCAGTGCTCATGCTCGCGGCCGGTCGGGCGACCCTCGCGTTCCCAGATTTCGTAGGCCAGCCTGCGCACGGCCTCCGCGTCGTCGATCCTGACCATGTCTCGTCTCCAAATACTTTGAAACGGAACTAGGATTCGCATTCAGCGAAGCAGGAGACTGCGACGGGGAAATGACGTTAGCCGCACATTCATCCGACCTGCGACGCGGAACCTGCAACATCTGTCGAGATGTCCCGGCGCCGCCGGACCACACAAGGTTCGACGCGCGGTCACCGATACGCTTGATATAGGGCCGCAAATGTCGCCGGGAAGCACGG
Source organism: Aurantimonas litoralis (assembly GCF_026153195.1). Lineage (NCBI taxonomy): Bacteria > Pseudomonadati > Pseudomonadota > Alphaproteobacteria > Hyphomicrobiales > Aurantimonadaceae > Aurantimonas > Aurantimonas litoralis. The sequence goes on from NZ_JAPFBM010000001.1 coordinate 944,858, forward strand.
CCGCGCAGGATTCCTGCGCGGCCAGGCGCGCATCGTCCACCCCCTTTGATAGGAGGGTGGCGTCAGGCAGGGGCGGACCGCAGGGTCGAGACGGCGGCGCCGAGCGCGTCGAGGCGATCCACGACCGCATCCGCGCCGAGATCGTCGGCGGCGATGCTCGTATAGCCGCCCCGCAGCACGACGACGGGCATGCCGGCGGCCTTGGCGGCGGCCACGTCGTTCTCGCTGTCGCCGACAAAGACGACCTGATCGGCGGCGAAACCCAGGCGCTCGCAGGCGAGCAGCAAGAGGCCTGGCTCGGGCTTCTTCGCCGGGCCGGCATCGCCGCCGACCACCACCTGCATCAGCTCTGACAGACCGAAATGGCTGAGGATCTCGCGCGTCGCGGCCTCGGGCTTGTTGGTGACGACGCCGATCGGGGTGCCGGCATCGACCAGCGCGCGGGTCGCCTCGCTGGCGCCGGCGGTGAGTGTCGTCAGCTCGGTGGCGCGGGGCTCGTAGATCGCCAGGAAGCGATCGACCACGCGGTCGCGCTCGGCCGGGTCGATGCTCTTGCCGAGCCCTTCCCAAGCCCGCTCGACGAGCACCGGCACGCCGCGGCCGACCATGCGGGTTACCGCCTCCAGCGTGAAGGGCGGCTCGCCATAGCTTGCCAGCGTCTCGTTCAGCGCGGCGTGGATGTCGGGGGCGGAATCGACGAGGGTGCCGTCGAGATCGAAGAGGACCGCCTGCGGCCAGTTGCCGGCCATCAGGCGGTTTCCTTCCATTTGATCGAACAGCCGATGGAGGGGATCTGCTCGGCCGGCCCTTTGCCGGTCTCAGCGACCTGGCGCATGGCGTCGAAGAGGTCGCGCGCCGTACCCTCGGGCGCGACGACCTTGCGCGAGGCATCGATGCGGCCGCGATATTGCAGGCCGAGATCGCCGTTGAAGCCGAAGAAATCCGGCGTGCAGACCGCGCCATAGGCCCGGGCGACGCTCTGGTCCTCGTCGTAGAGATACGGGAACGGGAATGCGTGCTGACGGGCGAAATCCTGCATCCGCTTGAAGGAATCGTCGGGGAAGCGCTCGGCGTCGTTGGAGGAGATCGCCACCGTGCCGATGCCCAGCTCCGCCAGTTCAGCCGCGTCGCGGACCAGCCGCTCGATCATCGCCTTCACATAGGGGCAGTGATTGCAGAGGAAGGCCACCAGCAGGCCGTTCTCGCGCTTGTGGTCGAAGATGCGGTGCTGCTTGCCGTCGACGCCGGTGAGTTCGGCGTCGATCGCCTTCCAGCCGAAGTCGCAGATCGGTGGCTGTGCGGCCATGGTTCGTCCTTCTCCTTCGGGCGCCCGCCCGAGACCTAGGGGAAACGCGCCGGAAAATCGAGCCGGACCGCCTCCCCGCGGTTCAGATCGCCGTCAGGCCGCCATCGACGGGAATGGCCGCGCCGGTCATGAAGCCGTTGGCCGGATCGGCCGCAAACAGCACGGCCGTCACCACCTCGTCGATCTCGGCAAGCCGGCGCATCGGAATGCCGCGGACGATCTTCTGCTCGGCCTCGCTCGCCTCCGTGGCCCCGGCCAGCGAACCCGGCGCGCCCAGCACCATGGCGGTGCGGGCAAAGGACGGGCAGACGGCGTTGATGCGCAGGCCGCGGCGGGCGTTCTCGGCGGCGGCGGATTTCGTCAGGCCGATCACCCCGTGCTTGGCGGCGGCATAGACCGACAGAAGCGGCGCCCCGCCGAGCCCTGCGACCGAAGCGACATTGACGATCGCCGCCTTGGTGCCGTCGCGGGCAAAGCGCGCATTCATCGCCGCGATCTGGTGCTTCATGGCGAAGAACACGCCCATCAGGTCGACGGCGATCACCCGCTCGGCCTCTTCGGCGCTGATCTCCTGCAGGCGCTTGTAGTCATGGGCGATGCCGGCATTGTTGATGGCGATGTCGAGGCCGCCGAAGCGCTCGGTCGCCAGATCCACCAGCGCGGAGGCGGTCGCCTCACGCGAGACGTCGCCCGACAGCGTCGCAATCTCCGTGCCGGTGAGCTCTGCGGCAAGGGCTTTAAGCGAGCCTTCGTCCCGGTCGGTGAGGACCAGCCGTGCTCCTTCGGCGGCGAGCGCCGTGGCAATCGCCCGGCCGAAACCGCCGGCCGCTCCCGAAACGAGAACCGCCCTGCCCGCAAAGCGCGTCATCAGGCTTCCTTCTCGATCAGGTCGACGGCGAGCTGCGCCAGGACCGGCACGTTGCGGCCATAGACCTTGGCCTTCTCCGGATTGGAGGCGTTGCCCTGAGTGTAGCGCTTGAAGACGCCCTGCAGGATCGCCGCGAGCCGGAAGAAGGAGAAGGCGACATAGAACGGCCAGTGGTCGATGCCGTCGATGCCGCGTCGCTCGCAATAGCGCGCGACATACTGCTCCTCGGTCGGAATGCCGAAGGCGGCCCGGTCGAGGTCGCCCAGCCCCTTGAAGGAGCCGGCATTGGGCAGGCGCCACTGCATGCACTGGTAGGAGAGATCGGCCAGCGGATGGCCCAGCGTCGACAATTCCCAGTCGAGGACTGCCAGGATCGTCGGCTCCTTCTTGGCGAAGATCATGTTGTCGAGGCGGAAGTCGCCATGGACGAGACCGGACGCGCCGTCGTCGGGCGGCAGGTTCTTCTCCAGCCAGGCGATCAACTCGTCCATCGCCGGGATCGGGTCGATCTTCGACTGCCGGTACTGCTCGGTCCAGCGCGAGAGCTGGCGCTCGAAATAGCTTCCCGGCCGGCCGAAATCGGCGAGCCCCACCGAATCCACATCCACCGAATGCAGCGCCGCCAGCGCGGCGTTCATGGCGTCGTAGATCGCCCCGCGCTCTTCGGGGGTGGCGATTTCCGGCAGGGCGGGGTCCCAGAAGATCCGGCCGTCGCAATGCTCCATGACGAAGAAGGTCCGGCCGAGCGGCGACTGGCTTTCCGTCGCCAGATGCAGCATGCGCGGCACCGGCACGTCGGTGCCGGCGAGCGCCTGCATGACGCGGAACTCGCGGTCCACCTGATGGGCGGATTTCAGCAGTTCGCCCGGCGGCTTGGCGCGCAGGACATAGGTGCCGCTCTCGGCGTCGAGCCGCCAGGTGGGGTTCGACTGCCCCGCCTGAAACTTGACCATCCGTTCGAGCCCGTGGAAGCCCTCCACATGCTCTTCCAGATACTGGCCGAGCGCCGCTTCGTCGATCGTCCGGTCGTCGCCGTCAGTCGTCATCGTGCGCCTTTCACAGGACCTCGAAGAGGCCGGCCGCGCCCATGCCGCCGCCGACGCACATGGTCACGACGACCCAGCGCACGCCGCGCCGCTTCCCCTCGATGAGGGCGTGGCCAGCCATGCGGGCGCCGGACATGCCGTAGGGATGGCCGATCGAGATCGCGCCGCCATCGACATTGAGGATCTCGCCGGAGATGCCGAGCCTGTCGCGGCAATAGATCGCCTGGGAGGCAAAGGCCTCGTTCAGCTCCCACAGGCCGATGTCGCCAATCTTCAGGCCGTTCTTTTCCAGGAGCTTGGGCACCGCGAAGACCGGGCCGATGCCCATTTCGTCGGGGTCGCAGCCGGCCACCGCGATGCCGGCATAGCGGCCGAGCGGCTGCAGGCCGCGGCGCTCGGCGTCGCGGGCTTCCATCAGCACCGCGGCGGAGGCGCCGTCGGAGAGCTGCGAGGCGTTGCCGGCGGTGATGAAGCGCCCTTCGGCGACCTCCTGGCCGTCCTTGAAGACCGGATTCAGCTTCTGAAGATCGGCGAGCGTCGTCTGCGGCCGGTTGCCCTCGTCGCGGTCGATGGTGACCTCGCGATCGGAGATCTCGCCGGTCTCGCGATCCTTGACCTTCATGGTCACGGTCATCGGCACGATCTCGTTGTCGTAGCGGCCGGCCTGCTGCGCGGCGGCCGTGCGCTGCTGCGACTGCAGCGCGAAGGCATCCTGGTCCTCGCGCGAGATGCCATAGCGGTCGGCGACGATCTCGGCGGTCTCCAGCATCGACATGTAGAGGTCGGGCCGGTGCTCGCGCAGCCAGGGATCGGCGGCGCGGAACATGTTCATCTTGTCGTTCTGGACCAGCGACACCGATTCCAGCCCGCCGCCGACCGCCACGGTCATGTTGTCCTGGACGATCTGCTTGGCGGCGATGGCGATGCCCATCAGGCCGGAGGCGCATTGCCGGTCGACCGACATGCCGGCGACCTGCGTCGGCAGGCCGGCGCGCAGCGCGCACTGGCGGGCGATGTTGGTGCCGGTGGAGCCCTGCTGCAGGGCCGCGCCCATCACCACGTCCTCGATTTCGGCTGGATCGACGCCGGCGCGCTCGACCGCGTGGCGGATGGCGTGCCCGCCCAATGCCTGGGCCTGGGTGTCGTTGAAGCCGCCGCGATAGGCCTTGCCGATCGGCGTGCGGGCCGTCGAGACGATGACCGCTTCTCTCATGGGTTAGGTGTTCCCTCGGTTGGTGCGCGCATGTGGCGGTGGGCGTCGGCTCAGTCGGTCGGCGGTTCCAGCACCGCCAGGGTGATCCACTGCGCGGTCAGGGCCGGCTTGGTGGCGCCCTCGATCTCGATCGAGGCGTCCCAGGTGGTCTGCAGGCTGACCGCGCGCTCGGCGAGCGCGACCATCTTGAAGACGCCGCGCACACGCGCCCCGGCCTTGACCGGATTGAGGAAGCGCACGCGATCGAAGCCGTAATTGATGCCCATCCGGGTGGTCTTCACGCCGGGCAGCGCGTCATAGGCGAGCGGCGACAGCAGCGAGATGGTCAGGAAGCCATGGGCGATGGTGCCGCCGAAGGGCGTCTCGGCCTTCGCCCGCTCCGGGTCCACATGGATGAACTGATAGTCGCGCGTCGCGGCCGCGAAGCCGTCGATCATCGTCTGGTCGACGGTCATCCAGTCGGAGGTGAGCGGCGCCCCATCGAGATGGGCGCGATAGGCCTCCATCGAGACCAGGCGGGCCTTCAGGGCCGCCTCGGTCGCGGCGACCGAATCCAGTTCCATCAGTGCTCCTCGAACAGTTCGTGACCGGTCTCGACCCCAATGCCGCCGTCCAGCGGCAGGATCGCGCCCGTGGTATATGCGCCGCCGCGGCCGCAAAGGAACAGGGCCGCCCCGGCAATATCGTCCGGCGCGCCGATCCGGCCCATCGGAACGCCGCGCCCGACCGCGGCGGCCTTCTCGTCCGTGCCCGTCGCGAAGGCCGTCATCTTCGACTGGAAGGGGCCCGGCGCAAAGGCGTTGACAGTGATGTGGCGCGCGGCAAACTCCTTGGCGAGGCAGCGTGTCAGATGATGCACGGCCGCCTTGGAGGCCGCGTAGGAATAGACGTTCTCGGCCAGCGGCGCCGCGCCCATCACCGAGCCGAGATTGACGATCCGGGCCGGGTCCTCGGCGCTGGCGGACTTCTCGAGCAGCGGCAGCAGCCGCTGGGTCACGGTGAAGAGACCCGCGACATTGACCCCCATGACCTTTGCCCAGGCGCTGTAGGGAAACTCTTCGAGCGGCGCGCCCCAGGACACGCCGGCATTGTTGAACAGGATGTCGAGCCGGTCGGTGCGGGCCTGCACCGCCTCGGCCAGCGCGGCGACACCCGCCTCGCTGGACACGTCGCCGGTAAAGCCCTCGACCGTGCCCGGATGGCCCTCGGCATTGATCTCGGCCGCCGTCGCCTCGCAGGCCTCGGCCTTGCGGGAGGCGATGAGAACCCGCGCGCCGCCGCCGGCCAGCGCCGTCGCGATCATCCGGCCGATGCCCGTCGCACCGCCGGTCACGAGGGCGGTCTTGCCCTCGACGGAAAACAGGCGTTTCAGCATCGGCATGGTCATCGGCGGTCCCTCCCGGTCGCTTGCGTCGGCGCCCGTCCGGCGACGGCGCGACGCGAAATCCTTCGTGCCGCAATTGACATCATACTCGCGAGTATGTCCAGTGGCGACAGGATGACGAGCGCGAGAACCACAGGCGACACTCAGGAGACCGGGGCCCGGCCGCGCCGGGCGGCGCCGTCGCGCTCGCGGCGCGACCGGGACTTCGTGGCGGCGCGCGGCGGCGATGGCGATCCGGACGGCGTGCGGGCGGCGATCCTGACCGCCGCGGCCCGGGCCTTCGGCGAGAGCGGCTATGCGGCCGCCTCCATCGACGACGTCGCCCGCCGCATGGGCGCCACCAAGGGCATCGTCTATCATTACTACCGCTCGAAGAACGATCTGTTCTTCGACGTCTGCCAGCACGGCATGGCGCTGGATTTCGCCGCCGTCACCCCGCATGCCCAGTCCCGCGACCGGGCGGTGACGCGGCTGCGGGCCATGGCCGAGGCGCACATCATGACGATGATGCACGAGGTACACTTCCAGCTGGTGATCCTGCAGGGCGTCTCGCGGCATCTCAACAATCCGACGACGCCGGAGGACAAGGCGTCGCTCGACACGCTGATCGCCGAGCGGGACCGCTACGAGGCGCTGTTCCGCGGGGTGATCGCCGAAGCACGGACCCAGGGCGACCTGCCGGCGACGAGCGACATCTCCCTGGCGGGCAAGACATTCCTGGCGGTGATCAACTCGCCGGTCTTCTGGTATCGGGAGCGGGACGGCGAGACGGCGGACGATCGCCGGACCATCGCCCGCGACCTGGCATTCTTTGCATTGCGCGGCGCCGGTGCCGACGACAGCATTCTTGAGGAGGAATTCGACCGATGAACGAACAGAACGGCGCGATGGCGCTGGGCATGACCGAGCGGCTGAAGCCGATCCACGCGGCGGTGCGCGACATGGTCCGCAACGAGATCACGCCGGCCGGCGAGGAATTCCTGGCCGAGGTGCCGAAGGAAGGCCGCTGGGTCTACACCGCCCGCCAGAAGGAAATCCTCGAAGGGCTGAAGGCGACCGCCAAGAGCCGCAAGCTGTGGAATTTCTGGCTGACGGATTCCGAGCGCGGCTACGGTCTCTCCACCGTCGAATACGCCTATCTCGCCGAAGAGATGGGCAAGACGCATCTGGGCGCAGAGACCTTCAACTGCTCGGCCCCCGACACCGGCAACATGGAAGTCTTCGAGCGCTATTGCACGCCCGAGCAGCAGGCGCCGTGGCTGCCCCGCCTGCTCGATGGCGAGATTCGCTCGGCCTATCTGATGACCGAGCCGGATGTCGCCTCCTCCGACGCCACCAACGTGTCGATGCCCTGCGTCGCCGACGGTGACGACTACGTGCTGAACGGTGAGAAATGGTGGTCGTCCGGCGCCGGCGATCCGCGCTGCGAGATCTACATCGTCATGGTCAAGACCGGCGGCGACGAGCTGCCCAAGCACAAGCGCCATTCGATGATCCTGGTGCCGGCCGACACGCCGGGCATCGAGATCCTGCGCGCCATGACGGTCTATGGCGACGACGACGCGCCGCATGGCCACATGCATATCCGCTTCACCGACGTGCGGGTGCCGAAATCGGCAATGATCCTGGAGGAAGGCCGCGGTTTCGAAGTGGCCCAGGGCCGGCTCGGACCCGGCCGCATCCACCATTGCATGCGCGCCATCGGCCATGCCGAGGCGGCGCTGGAGATGATGTGCACCCGCTCGCTGCGCCGCGAGGCCTTCGGCAAGCCGCTGGCCCAGCTCGGCGCCAATTACGACATCATCGCCAAGTGCCGCATGGATATCGAGATGGCCCGCCTGCTCTGCCTGAAGGCGGCCTGGATGATGGACCAGGGCGACCAGCGGGCCGCCGCGCCCTGGATCAGCCAGATCAAGGTCGTCGCCCCCAACGTCGCCCTGTCGGTGATCGACGAGGCGGTGCAGATGTTCGGCGGCGAAGGCATTTCCCAGGACACGCCGCTGGCCCGCATGTGGACCCATGTCCGCACCCTGCGGCTTGCCGACGGCCCCGACGCCGTGCATCGCCGTCAGGTGGCGCGCTGGGAACTCGCCAAACACACCCAGCAGAAGGTCTGACGCCAGACCAGAGAGACCGGGGCGGTCAGGCCGCCTCGGTCAACATGGTGGGGGAGAGATGTCGGCTGGCCTCCATGACTTCCATCCCGACGATCCGGCCATCGGCGTCGTAGTCCAGCACGACGCCGTCCGACACTTCCTCGCTCTCGGCGACCTTTTCCGGCGAGAGCCGGATATAGGCCGCATCGGTGTCGCGATCATAATGAACGGTGGGACTCATGGCCGGCGCGCCCTTCGATCGAAGAATGCCGTCAGTATGCGGATTTCGTGGGGAGTTTCCACTATTGCGACACGCAGGGACGCGCCCGTCCCGCTCCGCGATCCTCTTGAAGCGGAGATCGACGCCATCGCGCCGGGGATCAGACATGCGCCAGTCAGGCTTGTCGATCGCCAGATCGATCCACGCTTCCTCGAGGTTGCGCTCCAGCATCACCCGTTTCGCATGGCCGGACATGATGCGGCGCCGTCCATCCATCTCTGTCGTCTCCGCGTGCCGGAGGGGCGTTCGCCAGAACTAGAGCATCGCGGCTTCGACGCGACAATCGCAGATCCGGGACCAGATGGATCCTGTGCGTCGAGGCCAGCTGCAGAAGGAACACTTCCATGAAAGCCATCGTCTGCGAAGACTACGGTCCGATCGAGAACCTTGCCTACAAGGATGTCGACGAACCGTCGCCCAGGGGCCGCGAGGTCGTCATCGAGGCCGAGGCGGTCGGCGTGAACTATCCGGACGGCCTGCTCGTCCAGGGACTGTATCAGGCCAAGCCCGATCTGCCCTTCGTTCCGGGCATGGAAAGCGCCGGCAGGGTGGTCGCGGTCGGCCCCGACGTGAGCCGGCTCAAGGTCGGCGACCGGGTCGTCGCCTCGATGCAGCTCGGCGCCTTTGCCGAGAAGGTCGCGGTGGACGAGGCTGCGGCCATGCCCCTGCCCGACGGTTTCGATGCCGGCGTCGCCTGCGCCCTCGTCTGCGGCTACGGCACCGCCCACCACGCGCTGAAGCAGCGCGCCGCGCTGAAGCCCGGCGAGACGCTGCTCGTCCTCGGCGCGGCCGGCGCCACGGGCCTTGCCGCCATCCAGATCGGCAAGACCATGGGCGCACGGGTGATCGCCGTCGCCTCATCGGCCGAGAAGCAGGCACTGGCCAAGGCCGAGGGCGCCGACGAGGCGATCGGCTACGACGATCTGCGCGGCGACATCAAGCGGCTGACCGACGGCGCCGGCGTCGATGTGGCCTTCGACCCCGTCGGCGGCGAGGCTTTCGACGCGCTGGCCCGGTCGATGGCCTGGAACGGCCGCCTGCTGGTCATCGGCTTTGCCTCGGGCACCATCCCGAAGCTGCCGGTCAATCTTGCCCTGGTGAAGGGCTACAGCCTCGTCGGCGTGTTCTGGGGCGCCTTCACCCGCAAGGAGCCGACCGTCTTCGCCGACAACATGCGCGAGCTGATGGGCTGGGCCGTCGACGGCAGCGTCCGGCCACATGTCTCGGAACGGGCGAAGCTCGCCGACGCAGCCGATGTCCTGCGCCGCATGCACGACCGCCAGACCACCGGCAAGATCGTCCTCGTTCCGTAGGATGCAGCTTGCGCCGGGCCGAAACCGAGGGCCCGGTCGCGCGTTCGCACACAAGACATCCCGTTTCCGGAGACACCCATGTCCGCCATTCCCGATACGATGCAGGCGCTCGTCCTCAAATATGACGGCTATTCCGGCACCGCCGAAGGCCCGACCATCGAGGACCTGAAGGACTGGGTCTCGCTGGAGGAGATCGCCGTGCCCAAGCCGGAAGGCCGGCAGGTACTGGTCCGCATCGGCCTTGCCAACATCAACCCATCCGATCTCCACTACATCAAGGGCGAGTACGGACAGCCGCGGCGCAAGGGCGTCGCCGCCGGCTTCGAGGCGATGGGCGAGGTCGTGGCCGCTGGCGAGGATCCGGCGGCGGCCAAGCTGGTCGGCCAGCGCGTCGCCGTCTCGGTGGCGCGCACCGGGACCGGCGCCTGGGCGCAATATGCCCTCACCGATGCCGGTGCGGTCGTGCCGCTGGCCCCGCAGATGCGCGACGAGGATGCCGCGGCGCTGATCGTCAATCCGCTCAGCGCCTGGGCCATGGTGCATCTGGCCAAGGAGCACGGCGCGAATTCCTTTGTGATGACCGCCGGTGCCAGCCAGCTCTGCAAGCTGATGGCCTCGCTCGCCCGTGACATGGGCATGCACGCCATCGCGGTCGTGCGCCGCGAGGAGCATCGCGGCACGCTGGAGGGCCTCGGCGCGGGCACGGTGCTGAACACCGCCCGGGAGGATTTCGAAGAGATGCTCCTGCAGGCGATGAAGCAGAACCAGCCGAAGATGCTGCTCGACGCCGTGGCGGACAATCATTCGGCGACGATCTTCTCGGCCATGCCGGCCGGGTCGCACTGGGTGATCTACGGCAAGCTCTCGCAGGAGGCGCCCCGCCTGCCGGCGCTCGGCCAGATGGTGTTCATGAAGAAGGTCATCGAGGGCTTCTGGCTGACCGAATGGCTCGGCCGCGCGACGCCCGAGCAGCGCGTCGAAGCCTTCACCGAAGTGCAGAAACGCTTCATCAGCGGTGCCTGGAAGACCGATGTCGCCGAGACCATCCCGCTCGCCGAGGCGCCGGACCGGCTCGCCGGGGCTCTCGAAGGCATGAACCGCGGCAAGGTCTTCCTGCGGCCCTGAGGGCGGCCTGCCGCGGCGCGATCTCGCTGCACCGCGGCAAAATCTCGGCCGCTTCGGTTCATGTCCGGCCGGCGCGGCCTATATGCCCGTTTCACCCGAGCGTCCGGCCGCATCGCAGGCGGGCGCCACGACGACGAGACAGGCTCTGGAGGCGACATGTGCGGAATTTGCGGTGAGATCCGGTTTGACGGAAATTCGGCGTCGCCGGAACGCATTTCCAGAATGTCCGCCTGCCTCGAGCGCCGCGGTCCCGACGGCTCCGGTCAGGTGGTGCGCGGCCGGGTCGGTCTCGGCCATCGCCGGCTGAAGATCATCGATCTGAGCGAGAAGGCCGAGCAGCCGATGGTCGATCCCGATCTCGGCCTGACCATCGCCTTCAACGGCTGCATCTACAATTACCCGGAACTGCGCCAGGAGCTGGAGGGCAAGGGCTACCGCTTCTTCTCCCATGGCGACACCGAGGTGATCCTGAAGGCCTACCACGCCTGGGGCCGCGATTGCGTCAAGCGCTTCCACGGCATGTTCGCCTTCGTCCTGCACGAGCGCGAGACCGGCCGGGTGCTGCTCGCCCGCGACCGCTTCGGCATCAAGCCGCTCTATCTGTCGCAGAACGACAAGCGCCTCTATGTCGGCTCGTCGCTGCAGGCGATCCTGCGCACCGGCGACGTCGACACCTCGATCGACCGCGAGGCGTTGCATCACTACATGACGTTCCACGCGGTGGTGCCGCCGCCGCTGACCATCGTCAAGGGCGTGCGCAAGCTGCCGCCGGCGACGACGCGGCTGATCGAGGCCGACGGCAGCTACAGCGACGAGATGTTCTGGGCGCCGAACTTCGCGCCGCTGCCGGGCGACGAGAAGCTGTCCTCCAACGATTGGCGCGACCTCGTCATGGAGTCGCTGAAGACCGCCGTCGCGCGCCGCATGGTCGCCGACGTGCCGGTCGGCGTGCTGCTGTCGGGCGGCGTCGATTCCTCGCTGATCGTCGGCCTCCTCGCCGAGGCCGGCCAGAAGGACCTCAACACCTTCTCGATCGGCTTCGAGGACGCCAATGGCGAGGTCGGCAACGAGTTCGAATTCTCCGACCTGATCGCCAATCACTACGGCACCGAGCACCACAAGATCTTCGTGCCCGGCTCGGAGCTGATGGAGCATCTGCCGGGGACCATCGCCGCCATGTCGGAGCCGATGGTCTCCTACGACAATGTCGGCTTCTACCTTCTGTCGCGCGAGGTCTCCAAGCACATCAAGGTGGTCCAGTCGGGCCAGGGCGCCGACGAGATCTTCGGCGGCTATCACTGGTACCCGCCGATGGTCGGCGCCAACGATCCGCTGGCCGCCTACAGCCGCGCCTTCTTCGACCGCTCCGACGAGACGCTGCGCCGGCAGATCTCGCCGGAATGGCATGCCGACAGCGATGTCAGCCGCGAATTCGTCGAGCGCCATTTCGCCATGGCCGGCGCCACCAACCCGGTCGACAAGGCGCTGCGGGTCGACGCCCACATCATGCTGGTGGACGATCCGGTCAAGCGCGTCGACAACATGACCATGGCCTGGGGCCTGGAGGCGCGGGTGCCGTTCCTCGACCACGAGCTGGTCGAGCTGGCCGCGCGCGTGCCGGCCGAGGAAAAGCTCAAGCAGGAGGGCAAGGGCGTCCTCAAGGAAGTCGCCCGGCAGGTCGTCCCGTCCGAGGTGATCGACCGCAAGAAGGGCTATTTCCCGGTCCCGCAGCTCAAATACATCTCCGGCCCCTATCTCGACATGGTGCAGGACACGCTGCGCTCCGACAGCGCCCGTTCGCGCGGCCTGTTCCGCGACGACTATCTCGACACGCTGTTCGCCAATCCGGCGGACCACATCACGCCGCTGCGCGGCTCGGAACTCTGGCAGGTCGCGCTTCTGGAAATGTGGCTTCAGCAGCAGGAGCTGTGATCGCGCCATGGCCGACATGAGAGACAAGCAGCAGCACGGGGTCGACAAGCACCGCCTGCGGCGAATGCATCGCGACGGCATGAAGCCGCCGATCAACCAGCCCGGCGGGGCCGCCTACCAGGCGCAGGAAAACGCCATTCTCGATTGCGGCTGGGGCCGGCTGGTCTTCGGCCAGACCTTCGACGATCCGAAAGAACTGGTCAGCAGCCTGCGCGAGGAAGGCACGGCGCGGCGCGACATCGCCTTCTATGTGCGCGATCCGCATGTCCTGCTCAGCCACGCGCCGCAGGAGATATTCCTCGACCCGTCCCACACCTACCGGCTGGATCTTGCCACCTATCGCAGCGATCCGCGCCGGCCGCGCGGCTATTTCATCCGCCGCATGTCGTCGGAGCAGGATGCCAACGAGGTCAACCGCATCTACCAGAGCCGCGGCATGGTGCAGGTGCATCCCGGCTTCTTCTGGTCGAACCGCGACAACCGGGCGCTGACCTATTTCGTCGCCGAGGACGAGACCACCGGCGCGATCATCGGCACGGTCACCGGCGTCCACAATCGCCGCGCCTTCAACGACCCGGAGAACGGCTCCTCGCTCTGGTGCCTGGCCGTCGATCCGCAGGCCACCCAGCCTGGCATCGGCGAAGCGCTGGTGCGGCGCCTCGCCGAGCATTTCCAGGCGCGCGAATGCGCCTTCATGGATCTCTCGGTGATGCACGACAACGACAAGGCGATCGCCCTCTACGACAAGCTCGGCTTCTACCGGGTCCCGTATTTCGCCGTGAAGCGCAAGAACGAGATCAACGAGAAGCTGTTCACCGGCACCGACGACGATTACGACCATCTCAATCCCTACGCCCGGATCATCGTCGACGAGGCCCGGCGGCGCGGCATCCATGCCGAGGTCACCGACGCGCCGGGCGGATTCTTCCGCCTGACCCAGGGCGGTCGCACGATCCATTGCCGCGAGAGCCTGTCGGAGCTCACCTCCGCCATCGCCATGTCGATCTGCGACGACAAGTCGGTCACCCGGCGCACCGTCGAGGCGGCCGGCGTCAAGGTGCCCGAACAGATGGACGCCGATGTCGGCGACGAGGCCATTGCCGCCTTCATCGAGACCCATGGCAGCATCGTGGTGAAGCCGGCGCGCGGCGAACAGGGCCGTGGCATCGCCGTCGGCATCGACAATCTGGAGGACGCGAAGACCGCCATCGCGGCGGCCCGCCAGCAATCCGACCGGGTGCTGCTGGAGGCCTGCTTCAACGGCGAGGATCTGCGGCTCATCGTCATCGACTACCGGCTGGTGGCCGCCGCGCTGCGCCGTCCGCCGCACATCACCGGCGACGGCCGCTCCAGCGTGCGCGAGCTGATCGAGCATCTGTCGCGTCGCCGCGCCGCCGCGACCGGCGGCGAAAGCCGCATTCCCGACGACGGCGAGACCGCGCGCTGCGTGAAGAATGCCGGCTACGACATGGATTGCGTCCTGCCCAAGGGGGAATGGATCGCCGTGCGCAAGACGGCCAATCTGCACACCGGCGGGACCATCCACGACGTCACCGGCGAGGTGCATCCGACGCTGGTCCAGGCGGCCATCGCCGCGGCCCGCGCGATCGAGATCCCGGTGACCGGCATCGACCTGATGGTCAAGGATCCGCGCCGGCCCGACTACGTCTTCATCGAGGCCAACGAGCGGCCGGGCCTGGCCAATCACGAGCCGCAGCCGACGGCCGAGCGTTTCATCGACCTCTTGTTTCCCCTGTCGATACCGTTTTCAGTGCGCGCAGCCAGGAATCAGCAGCAGAAATCACGGAAGGACGAATAGTGCCGCGGCTTGCCATCGATGCCCAGTATCTGACGGACCAGCTCAAGGCGCTGCTCACCATCCCCAGTCCGACCGGTTACACGGACACCATCGTGCGCCATGTCGCCAAGGAGCTGGAGCGCCTCGGCCTGACCGCCGAGCTGACCCGCCGCGGCGCCATCTCGGCCGTCCGCCAGGGCTCGCGCCGCGCCTCGGCCCGCGCCATCGTCAGCCATCTCGACACGCTCGGCGCCCAGGTAAAGCAGCTCAAGGACAATGGCCGGCTGGAACTGGTGCCGATCGGCATGTGGTCGGCGCGCTTTGCCGAAGGCGCCCGCGCGACGCTGTTCACCGAGGCCGGCACCTATCGCGGCACCATCCTGCCGCTGAAGGCCTCGGGCCATACCTACAACATGGAAATCGACACCATGCCGGTGGGCTGGGACTATGTCGAAATGCGCGTCGACGCCCTGTCGCGCAATCGCGAGGAGCTCGACAAGCTGAAGATCGAGATCGGCGACACGGTCGCCATCGATCCGCAGCCCGAATTCATGGAGAACGGCTTCATCGTCTCGCGCCATCTCGACAACAAGGCCGGCGTCGCGGTGATGCTGGCGGCGATCGAGGCGATGGAGCGCGAGGGCGTGTCGACGCCGGTGGACATCCACTGGCTGTTCACCATCGCCGAGGAGGTCGGCGTCGGCGCCGCCTCGATCCTGACCCCTGACGTCGCCTCGATGATCGCCGTCGACAACGGCACTTCGGCGCCCGGCCAGAATTCGTCGGAATTCGGCGTGACCATCGGCATGTCCGACCAGTCCGGCCCGTTCGACTTCCATCTGACCAAGAAGCTGGTGCGGCTCTGCATCGACGAGGACATCAGCTACCAGAAGGACATCTTCAAGTTCTACCGCTCGGATTCGGCCTCGGCGATCGAGGCCGGCCACGACGTGCGCACCGCCCTCATCACCTTCGGCGTCGATGCCTCGCACGGCTACGAGCGCATCCACATGCACGCCCTGCGCTCGCTGTCGGAACTGATCACCGCCTATGCCACCTCGCCGGTCGAGATCGAGCGCGACCGCAACCAGCATGCCGGCATCAAGGGTTTCACCCGGCAGCCGGCGATCGAGGCGGAACAGGAACTGGCCGAGGATTCCGAACCGGCGGAGTGACCCGGGCGGACAGTCCCGGCGACCGTCGAATCCCTCCCCTAGCCCCCGCGGGCGGGCTAGGATGATCCTGCCCGCACAGGAGCGGCACGACGGGGGAGCAGCGTGACGGCGCAGGCATCGATGGCGGTCGCGATGGAATGGTGGGACGCGTGGATCGCGATCGCGACGCGCCAGCCGGTCATCGCCGCCGCGGGACTGGCGCTGCTGTCGCTGATCCTGACGCGCAGCGTCGTCATCTTCCTGGCGGCGGTGTTCCTCGCCCTGATCGCCGTCCTCGCCACCGCGCCGGTGGACGATCCGCTGCAGCGCAAGGTCCTCGCCTATGGATGTCTCGCCGTGATCCTCGCGGTCTCGCTGGTCGCCATGGCCCTGCGCTTGCAGTTGCGCGATACGCGGGACCGGCTGCGCCAGTCGCAGGCCCGCGAGGCCGAACTCCAGGGGCTCTATGACGGCGAGGTGCGATGGCGCCAGGCCGCCGGTGATCCGCGCGAGACGCTGCCCCCGGCGCCGAACGCGACATCCGGGGCCTGAACCCCGGCGCCGCGCCCCGCCGTCAGAAGCTGGCGTCGGACAAGAGCATCGGTCCCGACGGTCGGTTCGCCGGTACCAGCCGCACCACCTTGAAGCCACGCTCCTGCAGTGCCTGCAGGAAGTCCGGCAGCATCGCCGCCGTGCGCGACTGGATGTCGTGGAACAGCACGATGCCGCGGCCGTGCTTTTCCAGCGACAGCAGGGTGCGGTCGCGCACGATCGACGGCGCGTCGCGGAAATAGTCCTTGGAGTCGATGTCGACGTCGATCGCCACGACGCCCTCGCCCGACAGGCGCTCGCGCAGCGGCCGCGTATCGGCCAGATAGGGAAAGCGGAAGAACGGCGCCGGACGCCGGCCGATCGGTGCCAGCGCCGCCGAAACGCTGCGCTGGCCGCGATGGATCTCGGCAATGGCCGCGTCGGCGCTGAGGGTGCGCAGATTGGCGTGGCCCTCGGTGTGGGTGCCGATGGTGTGGCCGTGCAGCGCCACGTCCTGGGCGATCTTCGGATAGGCGCGGGCCATCTGGCCGACCATCAGGAAGGTCGCGCCGACGCCGTATTCGTCGAGCGCGCGCAGGATCTTGTGGGTCTTCCCCGGAATCGGGCCGTCATCGAAGGTGAGCACCACCTCCTTGGGTTGCAGCACGATGTCGGAGATGTGGCTGACTTCCAGCGTACGACCGTTCAGCGGCGAGGACGAGACCGGCGCGAAGGACTGGAACAGCGGGAAGGCGCCGTCTGAAGCATCGGGCGCGAAACCGAGCGCGGCGACCGAAGTCGTGGCGGTCGGGCCCTTCATCGCAAGGCTTCTCGCCTCGTTGTGGCCGCAGCCGGCAATGAGGGCGAGCGCCAGAATGGCGGCCCCGGCACGAAACAGTTTCATGACAGCGATCCGGAGAGTTTCGACGCTCCGGTTGTATCGCGCCATGGTTAACGCCCGGTTGCGCACCTCCCCGGTTCGATCCCCGGCCGGCGTCAGGCGCTCCGGGGTCGGGCCTCACCACCGGCGCGATGCTCGGCTGACACGGCGTCGGCGCCCGCGATCCGCGCCGGATGGGTGAAGATCTCGAAATCCTCGTCCCGCACCACCGCCACCAGTGTGACGCCGGCGGCCTGCGCCTCGGCGATGGCGAGTTCGGTGGGCGCCGAGATCGCGGCGATCAGCCCGCAGCCCATCACCGCCGCCTTCTGGATCAGCTCCACCGACACCCGGCTGGTGATGGTCAGGAAGCCGGCCGCGGGATCGATGCCTGCTCCGGCCAGATGCCCGGCCACCTTGTCCAGCGCATTGTGCCGGCCGACATCCTCGCGCAGCACCACCATGTCACCCCCCGGCCGGTGAAACGCCGCCGCGTGGACGGCCCGCGTCAGCCGCGTCAGTTCCTGCTGCCGCGCCATGGCGGCCACCGCCTCGGTCAGTTCGGCGGGCGCGACGGAGAATTCTGGCGCTTCGACGGTCGGCAGGTCGCGGCCGGCGAGCTCCAGCGATTCCACCCCGCAGAGGCCACAGCCCACCGGCCCGGTCATCTGGCGCCGGCGGGCGGTGTAGGTCGCGGCGCGGGCCTCGCTCAGCCACAGCCGGCAGTCGATGCCGAGGTCGCCGTCGACGATCTCCATCCGCTCGATCTCGTCGGGATGGGTGACGATGCGCTCGTTCAGGGCCAGGCCGATGCCGAGGTCCCGGATATGGGAGGGCGTCGCCATCATCACCGCATGGGTCGAGCCGTTGACCGAGATAGCGATGGCGGTCTCCGCCGGCACCTGGCGCGTCACCGATGCGAAGGCGCCATCCCGAAAGACGATGCTCTGCGTGCCCGTCGACGGGTTGCGGGTCATGCCAGATCCTTCTTGCGGCAGGCGGCGCGGATCGTCGTCCACGCCGGTCTCCGGCCAAGTGGAGCAGACCGGCGTCGCCGCAAGCGCTCGGTGGCAACGACGTCTTCAGGCCGCGTCCGCCAAGGCGCTTTCCTCCCAGAAGGCTGTCAGGATCGGCGGACGCGGATCGCGCCGGGCGGTGACCAGACCGATGCGGTAGCTGACGTCGCCATCGGTGATGGGGATCGCCACCATCGGGTCGGCAAGGCCCAGCGTGTCGGCGAACGGACAGGGCATGATCGTCGCCAGATCCGCGGCCCGCACCTGCGCCAGCAGCGCGATCATCGAGTTCGATTCCATCACCGCCCGGAACGCCCTCCCCTCGGCCCCCAGATGCCGGTTGAGGATCTGCCGGTTCTGCATGTCGCCCGACAGGAGGCAGAGCGGGATCGAGGCCGCCTCCTCCCAGGTGACGCTCGCCTTGTCGGCCAGGCGGCTGCCGCGCGTCGTCACCAGGCAGTAGCGCTCGGCATAGAGCGGCCGTGTATCGAGCCGGCGCAGGCGCTCGTCGTCGAGATAGGTCAGGGCGACGTCGATCTCGAAATTCTCGACGCCCTGCACGAGCTCGGTCGAGGTGTGCGACATGACCTCGAAGGACACATCGGCATGCCGGGCCAGGAACGGCGTCGTCAGCCGCGCCACCACCGGCAGCGCCGTCGGCACCGCGCCGATCCGCAGATGGCCGGAAAGGCCGGACCGGACGGTGCGGATCTCCTCGCGCATGGTGCGCAGGTCGTCGGTGATCCGCCGCGCCCAGACGAGGACGCGCTCGCCCTCCTCGGTCATTCCCTGGAACCGAGAGCCGCGATTGACCAGCGTCACCTCGAGCCGCTCCTCCAGCTGGCGGAGGCCCGCCGACAGGGTCGGCTGGGTGATGCCCAGCCGCTCGGCGGCGCGGCCGAAATGCTTCTCGCCGGCCAGCATGATGAGATATTCGAGCTTGTCGATCATCGCGGCACCCTATCAATCGCCGGACCACGCTCCTACATGCAGCGGCTTCGCGCCGCCGCTGTCCCCAGGAAGCGGCGCAGTCCTTCCGACGGCTTCACGGACGCTTCCATGGTTTCTTCCGACGATCTCTCCCAACTCGGCCGCGACGCCCGTCCCGCCGCCTCGCCCGAAGAGGCGGTGCTGGAAACGGTGCCCTACACGCGGGGCGACGGCGCCCCGGCCATCGTGCGCTTCACCTGCCCGGAATTCACCTCGCTCTGCCCGGTGACCGGCCAGCCCGACTTCGCCCATCTCGTCATCGACTACGCGCCGGACGAACGGCTGGTGGAATCGAAGTCGCTGAAGCTGTTCCTGACCAGCTTCCGCAATCACGGCGCCTTCCACGAGGATTGCACGGTCTCGGTCGGCCGGCGCATCGTCGCCGCGACCAAGCCCCTGTGGCTGCGCATCGGCGGCTACTGGTATCCGCGCGGCGGCATCCCGATCGACGTGTTCTGGCAGACCGGCCCGGCCCCCGAGGGCGCCTGGGTCCCGGAGACCGGCGTGCCGCCCTATCGCGGGCGCGGCTGACCACTGCGTTCGGGGCAGCCGCATTGATCGCCGGCCGCCCCGCGCCTAAAGCATCGAGGAAACAAGCGCGACGGCGCGGCCACGGCCCTTTCGGAGCGGCCGGCCGGGGTCGCGGAGACGAGGCGGCATGCCGGGGCGCATGACCTGCAATCGGAGCGGACGGACATGACGGACCAGGACACGCAGCTCGACAGCATCGAATCGGCCATCGCGGCCATCGCCGAGGGTGAGCTCGTCGTCGTCGTCGACGACACCGACCGCGAGAACGAGGGCGACCTGATCATGGCCGCGTCGAAGGCGACGCCGGAAAAGATGGCCTTCATGATCCGCCACACCAGCGGCATCATCTGCGTGCCGATGACCGCCGACCGCGCCGACCGGCTGAACCTGCCGCCGATGGTCGCCAACAATCTCGACCCGATGCGCACCGCCTTCACC
The DNA here is from genome assembly GCF_026153195.1 of Aurantimonas litoralis. Taxonomy (NCBI): domain Bacteria; kingdom Pseudomonadati; phylum Pseudomonadota; class Alphaproteobacteria; order Hyphomicrobiales; family Aurantimonadaceae; genus Aurantimonas; species Aurantimonas litoralis. The sequence goes on from NZ_JAPFBM010000001.1 coordinate 964,759, forward strand.
GTGTCCGTCGACTACAAGGTCGGCATGACCACCGGCATTTCCGCCGAGGAACGCACCAACACGGTGCGGGCGCTGGCCAACGACAATTGCTCCGGCACCGACTTCCTGAAGCCGGGCCATATCTTTCCGCTGATTGCCCGCGACGGCGGCGTCCTCACCCGCTCCGGCCACACCGAGGCGGGCACGGATCTGGCCAAGCTGGCCGGGCTGGAGCCGGCCGGCGTCCTCGCCGAGATCGTCAATGACGACGGCACGGTGAAGCGGCTGCCGGAGCTGCTGGTCTTCGCTCGCGAGCACGGCCTGAAGATCATCTCCATCGAGGACCTGATCTCCCACCGCATCCGGCGCGAATCCTTCGTCACCTGCGTGCGCGAGGAGCCGATGAAGGTCGGCGGCGTGGATGCCATGCTGCGCATCTACGAGACGCCCTTCGACCAGATGCAGCACGTGGTGGCGGTGTTCGGCGACGTGCGCGACGGCGAGAAGGTGCCCACCCGCATCCACCGCGAACAGCCGGTGCTCGACCTGTTCGGCCGCACGCGGGAGACCAAGACCTGGGTGGAGATCGCGGTCGACCGGCTGAAGAGCCACGGCTCCGGCGTCCTGATGCTGCTGCGCACGCCCAATGTCGACGATTTCGAGACCGGCGAGACGGTCGCCGACCATGCCGACGGCGAACGCCACGGCAGTGCCCTGAAGCGCCAGCAGCGCTGGCGCGAGATCGGCGTCGGGGCGCAGATCCTGCGCGATCTCGGCGTGCGCTCGATCTCGGTCGTGGCGACGCATGAGCGCGCCTATGTCGGCCTCACCGGCTTCGGCATCGAGGTCGCAGGGACCATTCTCGTCGAGGACTGAGACCGGGCGAGGTCACTCCGGCAGCACGCCGCGCGTGGCGACTGCCGCTCCGTCGCAACCCGGCTGCAACCGCAGCGCATCCCGCAGAGGAAGCTGGGAGGATTCTCTCTGCCTTATGAACAACATGGGTCAGATGCGCCGTCCGTCGCGCCATAACAGCACAGATTTTGTCTCAACTTGGCACAACTCGCGCGGTGAAGCAAAAACTTCCCGTAAGTCAGAATAATCCTGTTGATATTCGTCAGATATGATTCAATCCTCTCCTTGCGCTACATCATAACAACGGAGGCGTTTTTTCCATGCGCAAGGTCCTGCTTAGCATTTCCGCAGTCGCTGCGGTGCTCGCATTCTCTGCGACCGCCGAAGCGAAAACCTACAAGCGGCACATCGCCGAGAACAACGAGAAGGCATATTGCGTCGAGTACGTGCCTTCCACCTACATCTACAATACCCGTGGCAAGAAGGTCGTCGGCGAGAGCCGCTCCTGGGTCGGCGACTTCGTCGACGGCGCCACCATCGTCAAGCGCCGCAATCCGGCCGTGTACAAGACCACGCGGAAGCTCGTCGAGCAGGATCACTACACGCTCGTCGAAGGCGCCTGCTGACATCGCACGAAGGGGGAGCGAGCCGATGTGCCCGCTCCTCCTTAACCCTTGCCACAGAAGGAGCGGACGCCGATGACCGTCACCGCCAGCTTCACGGCAGCACTCGTCCTGGCCGCCGGCCTGACCATTCCCTTCGGGGAGAAATCTCCCCCCGCCACCGCGCCCGCTCCGCTGCCGGAATACGGGCTCGCCTTTGAATTCGTCGAAGAGGAGCGCGGCTATACGCTGAACGCCCTCGTCCAGGATCGCGCCACCCGCAAGGTGGAAAGCACCACCATCAACCGGTGCAACGCGATCGACATCGAGTCCTTTTCCGAAGGCCTGTTCGGGAGCCCCGTACGTTGCGACGGGGTGAACTACGTCTTCGAGACCGAGGGCACGGCGATCGTCGTGGAATCCTCCGACACCAAGCCGTCGCGACGGGTGAAGATTCTGGCTCCCGGGCATGCCATCCTGAACGGCATTCCGCTGCTCATGGAGACAGCGCGCTAGAGATCGGGAAGCTCATCCCGTCCAGCGCGTCCGGTCGGCGATAGCGGATTTCGCCATCGATCGTATAGGCCTGCGGCAGCCGGTTCTCCGGCGCGCCGACGGGCGGTGCCGTGCGCGTCGGGGTCACCATCAATCCGGCATCCCAGAACCGTTCGAGATCGTCCGCCGTCACGCCGTCCTCGTCGTCGGCAAAGGCGATGGCGAGGCCTTCCGTGCCGGTGACGGTCTGCCGCCAGGGTGTCTGGCCGGCGGCCGGCAGCGGCCAGCCCGGCGTCGCGGCGGCGTCGGCCGCGTCACCTGCCGAAGCGCGCCGATCTGCGTCCGTGGTGGCGGGCTCCCCGTCCGCATCCACATCCGCATCCGTATCCGCGTCGACGACCGGCTCCCGGGGCACCAGGAACCCTTCATAGGACAGGGCGGCGATGACGTAGGGCGGGACGTAATAGGCGGCGTTGGTCGGGGTGATCGGCCGCACGATGAGCTCCGGCCCGGTCTCGCAGGCCTCGGCGGTCGGCCCGCCCGCATTGTCGAGCGTCACATAGCAGCGCGAGGGGATGCTGGTGCATCCGCCGACGATGGCGAGCGTGAACAGGATGGGCAGAGCTGGTCGCATCGGGTGTCCCTCGCTGCGACCTTCCACATTTATGGTTAGCGGGCCGTTAATGACGGCGCGCAGCGCCCCGGAAACAGCGTCCGACCGGCGGCGAGGCCCTGACGGGTCACCGCCTCAGCGGGCCAGCCCGTGGGCGGCCACCGTGGCGCGGATGGCGGCGATGAACAGGCGGAGCGCCGGCGACGGATCGCCCTCCCCGCGCATGGTCAGGCCGACAGGCCCCAGCGTCTCGGCCATGTCGACGGGCAGTTCGGCCAGCATGCCGTCGGCCACGTCCAGCGCCACCACCCCCGACGAGATGAACCAGACCGCATCGGTCTTACGGACATAGGCCCGGCCGAAACTGTCGACGACGGTCTCGATGCGGTCGCGGCGCCGGGTCAGGCCGTGGGCGATGAAGTAGCGCTCGGCGATCGTCCGGATGGCGGCATCCGCATCGGGAAAGATCAGCGGATAGGCGGCGATCGACGCGGGATCGGCGGCGCTCAGCAGCGGATGGCCGGGGCGCACGACGAGACTGACCCGCTCGGAATAGAGCTGGGCGAAGCTGAAGCCGGCCATTGCCTCGGGCTGGCCGAGCCGGCCGATCACCAGGTCGAGGGCGCCGGAGGCAAGTTGCGACAGCAGATAGGCGTTGGGCCCCGAAACGATGGTCAGCCCCGCCTCCGGGGCGGTCCGCGCCATCTCGATCGCCGCGTCCGGCACGATGCGCGCGGCCACGCTCGGCAGCGCGCCGATCGAGAGGCGCAGCTGCGACGCGGCCAGCGTCTCGGCGACGCCCTCGATGCCCTGGCTGAGCGCGGCAAGACTGGCCGAGGCATAGGAATGGAACATCCGCCCCACCGGCGTCAGCGTCGCCCCACCCCGCCCGCGGGCAACGAGCCGCGCGCCCAGCATCTCCTCGAGTTCGGACAAGGTCTTGGAGACGGCGGGCTGCGACACGTTCAGCCGCACCGCCGCCTTGCCGAGACTGGCGGAGCGGGCTACCTCGATGAAGGTCTTCAGATGTCTCAGACGAACCCGTGGGTCGATTTCCATAATCTCACGGTTATGCGAACTGCGCTGGAATTCATTTTACATGAGTTTTCAGGCGGCTGATAGTGAACGGGTTGAGCTGACGGAGACCGGGAGGAACCATGCAGCAGGACCCCAGCGAGCGCTACCAGGCAGGCATGAGAGTACGCCGTGCCGTGCTCGGCGACGCCCATGTCGATCGCGCCCAGCGCCAGAGCGACGGGTTCGACGCCCCCTTCCAGAGCTTCATCACCGAGGGCGCCTGGGGCACGGTCTGGTCGCGTCCGCATTTCACTCATCGCGAACGCTCCATCGTCACCATCGCGCTGCTGGCCGCGCTGGGCCAGGACGACGAGGTTGCCATGCATGTGCGGGCCACGGCCAATACGGGCGCGACCCGCGAGGACGTTCTGGAGGCGCTGCTGCACGTCGCGGTCTATGCCGGCGTGCCCGCCGCCAACCACGCCATCAAGATTGCCAAGTCGGTCTATGCCGAGATCGACAAGGCCGCGGAGGCAGGCCCCGCATGAGCGGCGGATCCTTCTTCCAGCGCGACCGCAACTGGCATCCGGCCGCCTACACGCCCGGTTACAAGACGAGCGTCACCCGCTCGCCGCAGAAGGCGCCGATCTCGCTCGACAACACCGTCTCGGAAATGACCGGCCCGGTCTTCGGCCACGACCTGATCGGCGAGACCGACAACGACCTCCTGCGCAATTTCGCCCATGGCGGCGAGCCGATCGGCCAGCGCATCATCGTCCATGGCCGGGTGCTCGACGAGACCGGCAAGGGCGTTCCCGGCGCGCTGCTGGAATTCTGGCAGGCCAATGCCGGCGGGCGCTACCGCCACAAGAAGGAAACCTATCTGGCGCCGCTCGATCCGAATTTCGGCGGCTGCGGGCGCACCCTCACCGACGCCGACGGCAGCTACCGCCTGCGCACCATCAAGCCCGGCGCCTATCCCTGGCCGAACGGCGTCAATGACTGGCGCCCGGCCCATATCCATTTCTCGGTCTTCGGCCATGGCTTCGCCCAGCGGCTGATCACCCAGATGTATTTCGAGGGCGATCCGCTGATCTGGCGCTGCCCGATCGTCGCGACGATCCCCGACCGGACCGCGGTCGAACGGCTGATCGCGCCGCTCGACATGAACAATGCCGTGCCGATGGACAGCCGCGCCTATCGCTTCGACATCGTCCTGCGCGGGCGCCGGTCGACCCTGTTCGAGAACCGGACGGAGGGCAATTGATGGTCCAGCCGCTCGCCTATCTGAAGGAATCGCCGTCGCAGACGGCCGGCCCCTACGTCCATATCGGCTGCACGCCGAACTACAGCGGCATCGAGGGCGTCTACGGCGAGGATCTCGGCGCCCGTATGGTGGATGCGCAGACGCAGGGCGAGCGCATCCGCATCGTCGGCCGCGTCTTCGACGGCGTCGGCACTGCGCTGAAGGACGCCCTGGTCGAGATCTGGCAGGCCGATGCGCAAGGGCTCTATCCCGGCCCGTCCGAGACCCGCGGCACCGCCGATCCGCATTTTGCCGGCTTCGGCCGCTCGCCCGGCGACATGACCACCGGCGAGTTCGTCTTCGAGACCATCAAGCCCGGCAAGGTGCCATTCAAGGACGGCCGCCCCCAAGCGCCGCATGTGACGGTCTGGATCGTCGCGCGCGGCATCAATCTCGGCTTGCACACCCGCATGTATTTCGGCGACGAGGAGGCGGCCAATGTGGCCGATCCGGTGCTGGCGCGCATCGAGCACCGCGCGCGGGTCCAGACGCTGATCGCGCCGCGCACGCAGGAGGGCGACGTGCCGACCTACCGGTTCGACATCCGCCTGCAGGGCGAGAACGAGACGATCTTCTTCGACATCTGACGGCTGCAAAGAGATCCATGGCACAGTTCAAGACACTGAAAGACGCCGTCGCCGACAATCTGCGGCCCGGCGACATCGCGGCCTTCGAGGGCTTCACCCATCTCATCCCCCATGCGGCCGCCCATGAGGTGATCCGCCAGGGCATCGGCGATCTGACCCTCGTGCGGCTCACCCCCGACCTCGTCTACGACCAGCTCGTCGGCTGCGGCCTCGTGAAGAAGATGATCTTCTCCTATCTCGGCAATCCCGGCGTCGGCCTGCTGCGGCGCGTGCGCGACGCGGTGGAGAACGGCGTGCCGCAGCCGCTGGAACTGGAGGAACACTCCCACGCCGCCCTCGCCAATGCCTATGAGGCGGGCGCCGCCGGCCTGCCGATGGCGGTGTTCCGCGGCTACAAGGGCGCCGGGCTGAAGGCGGTCAATGCGAACATCCGCTCGGTCACCTGCCCCTTCACCGGCGAGGAACTGGCTGCCGTCCCGGCGATCCGCCCGGACGTCACCTTCATCCATGCCCAGAAGGCCGACCGGAAGGGCAATGTCCTGATCGAGGGCATTCTCGGCGTCCAGAAGGAGGCGGTGCTGGCGGCCAGGCGCGCCGTCATCACCGTGGAGGAGATCGTCGACGATTTCGACGACGCCCATCCGAACCTGACCATCCTGCCGCACTGGACGATCAGCGCGATTGCCCATGTGCCCGGCGGCGCCCATCCGTCCTATGCGCGGGGCTATTACGGCCGCGACAATGCGGCCTATGTCGAATGGGACGAGATCGCCGCAGACATGGACCGGTTCAGGGCCTGGATCGACACCCATGTCATGCAGGCCGGGCCGGAGGATTTCGCCGGCCGCGTCGAGACGCTGAAGGGGAAGATGTGATGGCGAATGCGGACTTCACGCCCGACGAGATGATGACCATCGCCGCTGCGCGGGCGCTGTCGAACGACGACGTCTGCTTCGTCGGCATCGGCGCGCCCTCGGCCGCCTGCAACGTCGCCCGGCTCACCCATGCGCCGGACATCACCCTGATCTACGAGAGCGGCACCATCGCCACGGCGCCGAGCGTCCTGCCCCTGTCCATCGGCGACGGCGAACTCTGCGAGACGGCGCTGACCACCGTCTCGGTGCCGGAGATGTTCCGCTACTGGCTGCAGGGCGGCCGCATCTCCATCGGCTTCCTCGGCGCGGCGCAGCTCGATCCCTTCGGCAACATCAACACCACGGTGATCGGCGACTACGCCCATCCGAAGACCCGCCTGCCCGGCGGCGGCGGCGCGCCGGAGATCGCTTCGTCCTGCGGCGAGGTGTTCATCACCATGAAGCAGACCAAGCGCGGCATGGTGAAGGCAATCGACTTCTTCACCTCCTTCGGCCATGGCAAGGGCGGCTCGGACCGCCAGGATCTCGGCATCACCACCAAGGGGCCGACGCTGCTGGTCACCGACATGGCGGTCTGGCGGCCGAATCCCGAGACCAAGGAATTCGAGGTCAATTCCATCCATCCTGGCGCCTCGCGCGAGGCGATCGCCGCGAGCTGCGACTGGGATGTCGTCTATGCGGCCGATGTCGGCGAGACGCCGCCGCCGACCGAACTGGAGCTTTCCACCCTGCGCGAGATCAAGGCTCGCACCGCGGCCGCACATCGGCGGAACGCCGCGTGACGACGACCCGCACCCGCGTCGCCATCATCGGCGGTGGCCCGGCCGGCCTGCTGCTCGCGCTGATCCTGCACCGCGCCGGCATCGAAAGCGTCGTCCTGGAGCGCAAGAGCCGCGACTACGTCCTGTCGCGCATCCGCGCCGGCGTCCTCGAACAGGGCACCACCGATCTCCTGCGCACCGTCGGCCTCGGCGCGCGGATGGACCGCGAGGGCCTCGTCCATGACGGCTTCGACATCGCCTGGCGCGGCGAGATGCTACATGTCGATTTGCGCGAACTGACCGGCGGCAAGACCGTCACGGTCTACGGCCAGACCGAGGTGACCCACGATCTCTACGATGCCCTCGACGAGGCCGGCGTGCCGGTCATCCACGAAGTCGAGGACGTCACGCCGCAGGACATCACCGGCAGCGCGCCCTTCGTCACCTACCGCACGACAGACGGCGAACAGCGGCTGGAATGCGACTTCATCGCCGGCTGCGACGGCTTCCACGGCGTCTGCCGGCAGGCGATCCCCGTCGCCAGCATCGAGACCTTCGAGCGGGTCTATCCCTTCGCCTGGCTCGGCGTCCTGTCCCGCACGCCGCCGATCCAGGAGGAGCTGATCTACGCCAATCACAGCCGCGGCTTCGCGCTGTGCTCGCTGCGCAATCCGCAGCTCTCGCGCTACTACATCCAGTGCGACGCCGACGACGACGTCGCCAACTGGCCGGACGAGCGTTTCTTCGACGAATTGCAGGCCCGGCTGCCCTCCGCGGTCGCCGGCAATCTGGTGCGCGGGCCGTCGATCGAGAAGTCGCTGGCGCCCCTGCGCTCCTTCGTCGCCGAGCCGATGCGCTACGGCCGGATGTTCCTCGCGGGCGACGCCGCCCATATCGTGCCGCCGACCGGCGCCAAGGGGCTCAACCTCGCGGTCTCCGACATCCACTACCTGTCGCGCGCGCTGATCGCCCATTATCTCGACAAGGACGACGGTCTGCTCGACGCCTATTCCGAGACCGCGCTGGCGCGGGCGTGGAAGGCCGAGCGTTTCTCTTGGTGGTTCACCTCGATGATCCACCGCTTCGAGGAGCACGGCGCCTTTTCGCAGCGGATCCAGGAGGCGGAATTCGACTATCTGGCCGATTCCGAGGCGGCGCAGAAATCGCTTGCCGAGAATTATGTGGGGTTGCCCTTCTGACGGACGGCGGGCCGCTCAGCCGCGTCCTGTCTCCCGCATGATCTGGCGCTGGCGCTCGCGCAGCGACGCGGCCTTCTCCTCGGTCAGCCGGTCGATGCAATGGACACAGGAGACCCCCTCCTCGAAGGCCGGGTCGGCGCGCTCCTCCGGTGACAGCGGCTGGCCGCAGCCATAGCAGGCGGTCCAGTCCGTCCGTGCCAGTCCGTGGCCGACGGCGACGCGGCCGTCGAAGACGTAGCAATCGCCCTCCCAGCGGCTGTCTTCCTGCGGCACGTCCTCGAGATATTGCAGGATGCCACCCTTGAGGTGGAAGACGCTCTCGAACCCCTTGGACAGCATGTAGGCCGAGGCCTTCTCGCAGCGGATGCCGCCGGTGCAGAACATCGCCACCTTGCGGTGCTCGGCCGGATCGAGCGCGGTCTCCACATAGGCCTTGAAGTCGGTGAAGCTATCGATCGCCGGATCCACCGCCCCGGCAAATCCGCCGACCTTGGTCTCGTAGCGATTGCGGGTGTCGAGGACGAGCACCTCCGGATCGTCGATCATGGCGTTCCAGTCGGAAGGGGCGACATAGGTGCCGACGCGCCGGGAGGGATCGGCCTCGGGCGCCCGCATGGTGATGATCTCGGGCCGGATGCGTACCTTGGTGCGGGCAAAGGGCCAGTCCTCGGCCGCCGAGAATTTCAGCTCGCCGCGGCCGATGCCGCAGCGCCGGTCGAGATGCGCGACCATCGTCGCCACGCCGTCCTGCAGGCCCGCCAGCGTGCCGTTGATCCCCTCCGGGGCGATGAGGATCGTGCCGCGCGTGCCGGTGTCGGCGCACAAGGCGGCAAGCTCGGCCTTCAGCGCGGGAAGGTCGTCGAGCGGGACAAAACGATAGAAGGTGGCGACGGTCAGGGACATGGCGCGTCATACCGCCGGTCTGCCCGCCTGACAAACCCCCGCCGCCCCGCGCCGCTCACCGATCCCCAGGCGACGATCCGGTGCAAATCTCGCCGGCGAGACGTGACGCGCCGCCCGGGAATGCTAAGACAGAGAGAGTTTCCCGCCGCCTCGTCCCTCCGCGGAGTTCGCAAGCGTTGATCGACCGTCTCATCGGTGTGGTTCTGATCGTCACGGGCGTCGCCATCCTTCTGCGCGAATGGGTGGGCAGCGCGGGCGCAGGGCTGGTCGCGGCCGCCGGCATCCTCGTCTTCCTGGTTCTCGCCACGCCGCGGGCGCCCTGGTCGCGCCAGGCCTTCGTGGCGCTCGGCCTCGGCCTCGTCGCCATCGCCCTCTTCACCCGCGCCGACTGGCTTGCCATCACGATAAAGGGGCTCGAACAGGGCGGCTTCATCGCGGCCTTCTTCATCGCGCTCGCCTCGCTGCGCGGCCCCGCCGCCGCCTCGCCGGCCATCGAGCGATGCGGGCAGTATCTCGCCAGCCAGCCGCCCGGCAAACGCTATCTGGCGCTGACCACGGGCGGGCATCTCTTCGCGCTGATCCTCAGCTACGGCGCGATCTCGCTCCTGGGCGGGCTGACCGAAAGCATCGCCAGCCGCGAGCCCAACGCCGAGATCCGCGAGATCCGCAACCGGCGCATGCTGCTGGCCATCCAGCGCGGCTTCGTCGCCTCGCTCACCTGGTCGCCGCTGGCCTTCGCCATGGCGATCTCCACCTCGGTCATCCCCGGCTCGTCATGGAGCGGGGCCGCCGTCTTCGCGATCTTCAACGCGGCCCTCGTCACCTTCATCGGCTGGGCGCTGGACACCTACTTCAAGCCGAAGCTGACCCAGCCGGCACCGGCACGGCGCGACCCGATCGGCGGCTGGCGCGACCTGAAGCCGCTTCTGGCACTGCTCGTCCTGCTCTTTTCGGGCGTTGCGGTGCTGGAGCTTCTGACCGGGCTGCGGGTGATCGCGGTGGTGATGCTGCTGGTGCCGACCATCGCCATCGGCTGGATCGTCATCCAGTCCCGCGGCGAGATCGGAACCGCGGCGCGCACCGCGACGCGGCTGAAGCGGCTGGCCCTCATCGACATCCCCTCCTTCCAGTCCGAGCTGATCCTTCTGGTCATGGCCGGCTTTATCGGCGCCACCGGCGGCGAGTTGCTGCAGCCACTGATCGCCGATCAGGCCCTGGCGCTGGACGCCATCCCGGTCTCGGTGATCCTCGTCGCCATCGTCTGGATCATCCCGCTGCTCGGCCAGCTCGGCATGAACCCGATCCTGTCGGTGTCGCTGCTGGCGCCGCTGCTGCCGTCGGCCGCCGCCATGGGCGTGTCGCCGAACGTCGTCGTCGTCGCGCTGACCGCCGGCTGGGCGCTCACCGGCGCATCATCGCCCTTCACGGCGACGACGCTGCTGATCGGCCGCCTCGGCCACACAAGCGCCTTCCGGGTCGGGGTGGTCTGGAACGGCGGCTTCATGGTGGCCGGCCTGCTGGCCCTGTCGGCCACCGTCTTTCTCATGGCGCAGCTCTGAGCCGCGCACGGCGCGCGACATCTGCTTGACGCGTTAACGATGGCTTAACCATTGAGCCATCGCTGGACAACGACTCACTCTGGAGCCGATTTGTTTCTGTCCTGTTCTTGTTTCATTCCGATTTCCATGCTTACCTAACGTCGCTTTCCGGCAAAGTGGGTGAGCGGGAGTTCATCACGAGGGGTGGTGGCGATGGTATCGCGGGTCAAGACGGTGGCGTTTCAGGGCATCGAGGCGATTCCCGTCGACGTGCAGGTGATGGTGGCGCCGGGCAAGGTCGGCATCCAGATCGTCGGCCTGCCGGACAAGGCCGTGGCCGAGAGCCGCGAGCGGGTGCAGGCGGCCCTGCATGCCTCAGGCCTGTCGATGCCGCCCAAGAAGGTGACCGTCAATCTCGCCCCCGCCGACCTGCCCAAGGAGGGCAGCCATTACGATTTGCCGATCGCCCTCGGGCTGATGGCGGCACTCGGCGCGATCCCGTCCGACGCGTTGGCCGGCTATGTCGTCCTCGGCGAGCTCTCCCTCGACGGCATGACCACCGCGGTCGCCGGGGCGCTGCCGGCGGCAATGGGCGCCAACGCAATCGGCCTCGGCCTGATCTGCCCGGCCGAGAGCGGCGCGGAGGCGGCCTGGGCGAGCCAGGACATGGACATCGTCGCCGCCCGCAGCCTGATCCAGATCGCCAATCATTTCCGCGGCACGCAGATCATCGCCCGGCCGGAGCCGGCCATCCGGGCCGTGCCCTCCGACCTGCCGGACCTTGCCGAGATCAAGGGCCAGATCGTCGCCAAGCGGGCGCTGGAGATCAGCGCGGCCGGCGGACACAACCTCCTGATGGTCGGCCCGCCCGGCTCGGGAAAATCGATGCTGGCGCAGCGCCTGCCATCGATCCTGCCGGCGCTGACACCGCGCGAACTCCTCGAAGTGTCGATGATCGCCTCGATCGCCGGGGAATTGTCCGGCGGCAAGCTGTCGGATCGCCGGCCGTTCCGCGCGCCGCATCATTCGGCCTCCATGGCGGCGATGGTCGGCGGGGGCCTGCGGGCGCGGCCCGGCGAGGTCTCGCTCGCCCATCGCGGCATCCTGTTCCTCGACGAATTCCCCGAATTCTCGCCGGTCGTGCTGGATTCCCTGCGCCAGCCGCTGGAGGCCGGCGAAAGCGTCATCGCCCGGGCCAATCACCGGGTCACCTACCCGGCCAAGATGCAGCTCGTCGCCGCGATGAATCCCTGCCGGTGCGGCATGGCCGGTGAGCCGGGCCGCAGTTGTGCCCGCGGCCCGCGCTGCGCCGCCGACTACCAGGCCCGCATCTCCGGCCCGCTGATGGACCGGATCGACATCCGCGTCGACGTGCCGGCGGTGACGGCCGCCGACCTGATCAAGCCGCAGCCGGCGGAATCCTCGGCCGACGTCATGGCGCGCGTCGCCGCTGCGCACGCCCTGCAGACGGAGCGCTACGAAAGCCTCGGCCTGCCCGGCTCGACCCGCAACTCCCATTGTCCGGCCGCCCTGATCGAAAGCGTAGCCGAGCCCGACCGGGAGGGCCGGACACTGCTGCAGGAGGCGGCCGAGCAGATGCGCTTCTCCGCCCGCGCCTATCACCGCATCCTCAAGGTCGCGCGTACCCTCGCCGATCTCGACGGCGACGACATGGTCCGACGCATCCATCTGGCCGAGGCGATCTCCTACCGCATGGCCGGCGAGCGGCTGGCCGCCGCGGCATGACGGCAAGATGAGCGCGGAGCTTCACCCTGCCGTTGCGGGCTACGACCTCATCGCCGACCGCTTCGAGGCCGCGCGCCGGCTGAAGCCGTGGGAGCCGCCCTTCTACGCGCAGCTGGCGGCGGCGCTGCCGTCCGGGGCGCGGCTCCTGGATTGCGGCTGCGGCACCGGTCACGCGGGGCTGGTGCATCTGCTGGAGGCCGGCCTCTCGATCACCGCGCTGGACGGCTCGGCCGCCATGCTGGCGCATTTCCAGCGGGCCTACCCGCAGGTGCGGACCATCCTGTGCGACATGCGGGCCTATCTCCCGGCCGTGTCCTTCGATGCCATCGTCGCCTGGGACAGCTTCTTTCATCTGGACCATGGCGACCAGACGGCGATGCTGGGCCGCTTCGCGGCCTGGCTGCGCCCCGGCGGGTGGCTGCTGTTCACCAGCGGGCCGTCCCATTCGAGCGTCCGCGACACGATGTTCGACGTGCCTTTCGCCTATGCCAGCTACTCGGATGCCGGTTACCGGGTGCTCCTGGCGGAGGCCGGCTTCACCGTGCGGATGGCCGTCTTCGACGAACCACAGGGCGCGATCCACAAGGTCTGGATGGCGCAGAAGAGCTGATGCAGTCCGAGGTTTGTTCGCGCAGGGATACCGGGTGACGCCGCTCGGCCATCGGCACCGGCGAGGTGGCTGCAACGCCACAACCGCGACCACAAAGTCGCCAGGCAATCAAGCGGCTCCACTCAGCCGGCTGCCGCCCGGTGGCGGACGCCGCGCGCTTGCGCTCCGGGACGTTGTGATCCCCTCGACAGGCTGCGCACTCCATCAATGCGCGTCATCCTCGGGTTCAACCCGAGGGCCCATGCCTCAGCGCCGATGCGGCCCGCTGCGCAGCAGCACACACGCCATTGTGCCGCAGCAACGCGCGCCGAATGCGCCCGCTGGACGCTCCGGGCCGTTACGCCCGCAGCGTGCCGCCGGTGGCCTTCTCGACCTGCGCGACGATCTTGGCGGACACCGCCTCCAGATCTTCCTCGGTCAGGGTCCGCTCGACCGGATTGAGGGTGACTTCCAGTGCCACCGACTTGCGGTTCTCGCCGAGCGCCGCGCCGGTGAAGACGTCGAAGACGCGCACCTCGCCGACCAGCTTGCGGTCGGCGCCCTCGGCCGCGCGCACCAGCTTCAGCGCGTCCACGTCGCTATCGACGACGAAGGCGAAGTCGCGGCGCACCGGCTGGAAGGCCGACAGGGTCAGCACCGGCTTGGTGCGGGTCGCCTTGCGCTTGGGCGTCGGGATCGCGTCGAGAAACACCTCGAAGCCGCAATGTGGCCCGGAGGCATCCAGCGTCTTCAGCGTCCTGGGGTGGAATTCGCCGAACTCCGCCAGCACTACCTTGGGCCCAAGCTTGATCCGTCCGGAGCGGCCCGGATGGTACCAGTCGCTCGCCGGCGCCTCGATCATCAGCCGGTCGACCGGCGCGCCGGCCGCCTCCAGCGCCGCGATGGCGTCGGCCTTGGCGTCGTACACCGAGACGGCGGAGGCATTGCCGTTCCACGACCGGCCGCCGCCGGACATGATGGCGGTGCCGCGGCGCAGGCCGCCGGCGACGCGCAGTTGGCCGTCCGGCTCGTCCGAGCGGTAGATCGCCGCTACCTCGAACAGCGCCGTGTCGCCATGGCCGCGGGCGGCGTTGCGCGCCGCCGCAGCGATCAGGCCCGGCAGCAGCGAGGGCCGCATGTCCGACATGTCGGCCGAGATCGGGTTTTCCAGCTTCAGCGCGGCCGCGCCGCCGCCGAAGGCCGCCGCATGGCTCTCGGCGATGAAGCTGTAGCTCACCGTCTCCACCATGCCGCGGGCGGCCAGCGCCCGGCGCGCGGCGCGGTCGCGGATCTGCGGCACGGTGAGGATGCGTCCGCCGACGGCACCCGCCGAAGGCAACGGCTGCGGCGCGATCGTGTCGACGCCGACGAGGCGCATGACTTCCTCGACGAGGTCGGCCTTGCCGTCGATGTCCGGGCGCCAGCTCGGGCTGACGACGCTGGCGGTCTCGCCGTCCGGCGACACTTTGAAGCCGAGGCTCTCCAGAATGGCGACCTGCCGGTCGCGGTCCACCTGGATGCCGGTCAGGCGCTCGGTCTCGGTGAAGGGCAGGACGATGGGCGCTGGCGCCGGCGTCGTGCTCTCGACGACGACGCGGCGCGATGGCGTGCCGCCGCACAGATCGAGGACGAGGCGCGTCGCCAGATCGAGGCCCGGCTCCATGAAGTCGGGATCGACGCCGCGCTCGAAGCGGTAGCGCGCATCGGTGATGATGCCGAGGCTGCGGCCGGTGCGGGCGATGGCGCGCGGGTCCCACAGCGCCGATTCGATCAGGACGTCGGTCGTCGCCGCATCGCAGCCCGAATGCTCGCCGCCCATGATGCCGGCAATGGATTCGACGCCCTTGTCGTCGGCGATGACGCACATGCCGGCCGACAGGGTGTAGGTGCGCTCGTCGAGGGCCACGACCTCTTCGCCGTCCCGCGCGTCGCGCACGACGAGGCCGCCGGCGACCTTGGCGGCGTCAAAGACGTGCAGCGGCCGGCCACGGTCGAAGGTGACGTAATTGGTGATGTCGACGAGCGCATTGATCGGGCGCAGGCCGATCGCCTTCAGCCGCTTCTGCATCCATTCCGGCGAGGCGCCATTGGCGACGCCCGACACCTTGCGCAGGGCAAAGCCGGTGCAGGTCGCGCTCTCCACCGACAGGGCGACGGGGCAGTCGCCCTCGCCCTCGATGCGCTCGGGCGCGGCGGTCTTCAGCGTGCCCATGCCGGAGGCGGCGAGATCGCGGGCGATGCCGGCGACGCCGGTGGCGTCGGGACGGTTCGGCGTCAGGTTGATCTCGATGACCGGGTCGGCGAGGTCGGCATAGTCGGCAAAGCGCGTGCCCACCGGGGCGTCCGCCGCGAGATCGATGATGCCGTCATGGCTGTCGGACAGTTCGAGCTCGCGCTCCGAGCACATCATGCCGTGGGATTCGACGCCCCGGATGCGGCCGATCGACAGGGTGGTGTCGATGCCCGGCACATAGGTGCCCGGCGTCGCCAGGACACCGACCATCCCGGCCCGCGCGTTGGGCGCACCGCAGACCACCTGCAGCGGCTTGCCGTCATTGACCTCGGGGCCGGCATCGACGCTCAGCACCTGCAGCTTGTCGGCATCGGGGTGGCGCTCGGCGCTCAGCACCCGCGCGATGCGGAAGGGCGCGAAGACGGCGCGGTCGTCGACGGCCTCGACCTCAAGGCCGATCATGGTCAGGCGTTCGCAGATCTCGGCCAGCGAGGCGTCGGTGTCGAGATGGTCCTTGAGCCAGGAAAGCGTGAATTTCATCGGTTCGGTTCAGTCTCGTTGCGGACGGGCCGATCGGCCGTGGGAAATGCGCCGGATGGCTGCGGGGCCGCGGCGCGCGTGTCTTCGCCGGGACGCCTGCGGGCGCTCCGGCCACGGGGCTCAGAAATCGTCGCGCCGCTTCGGCCCGGCGATGTCGTCGGCGACACCCTGCGCCAGCGCCGTGGCATGGACGAAGCGATAGGTCAGCAGGGCGACGATGGCAAAGACCACGTAGAGGACGAGCAACGTGCCCCAGGGCAGCAGCGAATCGAAGCCGAAGCGGTCGAGGATCGCCGGCAGGCCGACGCCGGTGAAGAACGAGGCCAGCGCCGCCGGGGTCTGGGACATGGAGCGGTAGTAGAAGGCGAAGAGGCCAACCGTCACCAGCGCCACGACGATGCGGCCGGGCGAGGCCAGAAGCGCGAAGAAGCTCGTATCGGCAAACAGCCAGCTGGCGAAGTCGAGCGCCAGAAGGCCGATGACCGCGCCGGCCACGACGGCAATCACTTCGAGGACGGTCATGCGTGCCGACATGGCGAAGGCTCCTGCTTGCGGGTGGACAGTCAACTCGGAACGACGCGCCGCAGGTCCGAAAAGGACACGGCGGCGGTCATCAATGTCACGTCGACAGGCCGCCGAACAGGGTCGGCATGTCGAGCGGGCGGAAGCCGTAATGCTCCAGCCAGCGCACGTCGGAATCGAAGAAGGCGCGCAGATCCGGCATGCCGTATTTCAGCATGGCGATGCGGTCGATGCCCATGCCCCAGGCAAAGCCCTGATACTCGTCCGGGTCGAGCCCGCCATGGCGCAGCACGTTCGGATGCACCATGCCGCAGCCCAGGATCTCCATCCAGTCCGAGCCCTCGCCGAAGCGCACTTCGCCCGGGTTCGACCGGTCGCACTGGATGTCGACCTCGAGGCTCGGCTCGGTGAAGGGGAAGTAGGACGGCCGGAACCGCATGTTCAGCGACGGTACCTCGAAGAACGCCTTGCAGAACTCCTCCAGCACCCATTTCATGTTCGCCACATTGGCCGTCTTGTCGATGACGAGACCCTCGACCTGATGGAACATCGGCGAATGGGTCGCGTCGGAATCCTGCCGGTAGGTGCGGCCGGGAATGACGATGCGCAGCGGCGGCTTCGTCGTTTCCATGGTGCGGATCTGCACCGGCGAGGTGTGGGTGCGCAGCACCTTGCGCTCGCCCGCAGCGTCCGGCTTCAGGAAGAAGGTGTCGTGCATCTCGCGGGCCGGATGGCCCTCGGGAAAGTTCAGCGCCGTGAAATTGTAGTGGTCGGTCTCGATGTCCGGCCCTTCGGCGATGGCAAAGCCCATGTCGGCGAAGATCGCGGTGATCTCGTCGATGACCTGGCTGATCGGATGGATGCGGCCGCGGGCGGCGGGGCTGGGGCGCACCGGCAGGGTCACGTCGACTCGCTCGGCGGCGAGGCGCACGGCGATCGCGGCGTCGGCGAGTTCCTCGCGGCGGGCGTTGATCAGCGCCTGGGCGCGGTCGCGCAGGCCGTTCAGCTTCGGGCCTTCGACGCGGCGCTCGTCGGGGCTCATCTTGCCGAGACCCTTCAGGAGCTCGGAGATGCGGCCCTTCTTGCCGAGCTCGGCGACGCGGATCGCTTCCAGCTGCGCCTCGTCGGCGGCGGCTGCGACCTGTTCGGAGAGATGGGCTTCCAGTGCCTGAAGATCGCTCATCCGTTGCTCCCATACTGCTTGCGAAGGCCGGACGACCGTGCGCCGAAGGTCCCCGCGCGACACGCGCCCGGACCGCGGCCCGATCGGACCCGCCGACATGAAAAGGCCCGCGCGGCAGTGCGGCGCGGGCCCGTAAGCGTCAAGAGTTGCGCTGGCCTCAGGCCGCGCGCGTCTCGCCAACGGCGCGCTCGTAGGCACCGTCAAATTCGCTTTCCTTGAGGTAGGCAAGCGCCGACTTGGCCTGCTCGCACAGCGCACCGAAGGCCTCGGGCTCGTGGATGGCGATGTCGGACAGGACCTTGCGGTCAACCTCGATGCCGGCCTTGTTCAGGCCGTCGATGAAGCGGCCATAGGTCATGCCATGCTCGCGGACGGCGGCGTTGATGCGCTGGATCCACAGGGCGCGGAAATTCCGCTTCTTCACCCGGCGATCGCGGGTCGCATACTGCTTCGACCGGTCGACGGCAGCCTTGGCGGCGCGGATGGTGTTCTTGCGGCGACCGTAGAAACCGGCGGCCTGCTTCAGAATCTTCTTGTGCTTGGCGTGGGACGTAACGCCCCGTTTCACTCGTGCCATGATCTAAACTCCTGAATTCTCTAAAAAGCCCGGGCCGCTTAGCGGTTGTAGGGCATGTAGATCTTGACGATCCGCTCGTCGGGCTTGGACAGGATCATCGTGCCGCGCGCATCGCGCAGGAAGTCGTTGGAGCGTTTGATCATGCCGTGGCGCTTGCCGGCGGCGCCTGCCTTGACGCGGCCATTGGCCGTCATCCGGAAGCGCTTCTTGGCGCTGGCCTTGGTCTTCATCTTGGGCATTTTGCTCTCCTTGGTGAGGATCGCGACAATCCGCGGGCAATCGGAACTCCCGATTGCCGGGTCGCCTCTGTGACGATGTCGCGACAGCATTGAGAACCGCCACGGCATGCCCTGCCGGCCGGTTCGCATCTGAACGTCGCGCTTATAGGCAAAGACGGGTCGCCGCGCAAGACGCCACGCCGGGGTTCCTCACAGCCCTGAATCCGTCCCGCAGCCGGCCGAGATAGCCGGCGAAGCGCCATTCTCTCCCTACGGAATATTCTTGACTCCGGCTATTTCCTCACTGAGTTACTTGCCAGATCCCGGACACGATGGAATCATCCGGTGGGCATGGAAATGGACGGCAATGACCCTCATACGGTTTCCGCACGGTATCGACACGCTGCGCAAACAACTCCCATGTGCCGCTTTCAGCCGGGAAAACTGGGCCGGGGTCACACAGGCCATCGACGCGATGTTCGCCGGCGCGCGGACGACGCTCCTTCGGGTAGCGACGCAATGCACCGAGCGCCTCGAACTCGCCCTGCCGTTCGGCGGGCAACAAGCCGTCTTCCGCTTCGGTGAAACAGGCCCGCCTCCCGGCACGCCGAAACTCATTGCGGGTGCGGTGTTCGACAGCCGCCAGATCGAACCTTTCGGAATGCCCCGATCACAGACCGCATGGGCGACCGGACTGGTCCTCCACCACGGTGCGCCATGGACCTGGCTTCTCCTCGTCGAAAGCCCCGACACCCCGACAGAACGCAATGCGACGGCCATCCACACGCTGCTGCGCCGCAATGCCGACGATCTGCGGCGCACCTTCCTGGTGTCGCACTGCCTCGGCACCCCGGACGAGCCGGACCGGGAGACGATCGAGGCAAGCTGGGACCCGCTGCCCTTCGGGATCGCGCTTCTGTCCGACCGCCGCACCATCCTTGCCGCCAACACGGCCGCGGAGGACATGATCTCGACGCGCCGCTTCTTCGTGCCGCCGGGCGACACCGATGCCCTGCGCCCCGCGACAATGCGGGATCGACGCCAGCTCTACCGCGCGGTCGAACGCGTCGTCGGCGGCGACAGCGACAGCGAGGCCCTCGGCCTTCACGGCCTGCGCCACGGCGCGCCCCTGCCGGTCACCCTCCTGCCCTGCGGCCCCGGCAACCAGCCGCCGCAAACCGGGACGGCCAAGCGCCTCGACCGGCTGATCGCCGTCATCGGCAAGAGCCAGCAGGAGCTGCAGGCCTGCCGCCACAGCGCCTGAGCCGCCGGAAAACGTTTCCCGCGACTGGCGACACTGCCGGGCCGCAAAAAAAAGCCGGCGCCCCCGAGGGATGCCGGCTTTCTGCATGTCTACCGATCGACGATCGATCTCAGCCGCGCGGGGCGAGAACCATCATCATCTGCCGGCCTTCGAGCTTAGGCTCGGCCTCGACCTTGGCGATCTCGCCGGTCTCTTCGCGAACCCGGTTGAGCAGACGCATGCCCAGTTCCTGGTGCGCCATTTCGCGACCCCGGAAGCGCAGGGTGACCTTCACCTTGTCGCCCTCGTCGAAGAAGCGGCGGACCGACTTCATCTTGGTCTCGTAATCGTGCTCGTCGATGTTCGGCCGCATCTTGATCTCTTTGACCTCGATGGTCTTCTGGCGCCTGCGCGCCTCGGCCGACTTCTTCTGGGTCTCGTATTTCAGCTTGCCCAGGTCGAGAATCTTGCAGACAGGCGGGTTGGCCGTCGGCACGATCTCGACGAGATCGAGGCCGGCTTCCTCAGCCATGGCAAGCGCTTCAGAGGTCGCGGTCGGGCCGCGGTTTTCACCGTCGGCGTCGATCAACTGGACCTGAGGAACGCGAATATCCTTGTTGGAACGCGGTCCCGTGTTCTGGGTCGGTGGTGCACGGAATGGTCTGCGAATGGTCGTTGACTCCTGTTGTTGACGACGCAAGACGGCTCTGGGACAACACGCGGCGTCGGATCGGGTTCCTCGAACGAACGGCGGAACCGATCAACGATCACCCACGATGCGGGTCCTTCAGTGGGGCGTATATAGCATCGGCGGGGCCAATTGGCACGCCCCGCGGGTCGAGAAAATGCGCCGGGGGCCCCAGACGGGCGCGTCGGACGCCGTAGAGTCACCAGAACGGATCATCTTCATGCGCGCCGAACCCTCTGCCGAGACGCCCCGGACCCTGACCGTCGGCACCGACGCACGGCGCATCGCCTACCGCACCCAGGCCGGTACGGGCCCCACCCTGGTCTGGCTCGGCGGCTACCGTTCCGACATGCGCGGCACGAAGGCAGAGTATCTCGCCGAACTGGCGCAGCGCGAGGGTCTCGGCTTCTGCCGGCTCGACTATTCCGGCCATGGCGAATCCGGCGGTCGCTTCGAGGACGGCACAATCAGCCGCTGGGTCGAGGACGCGAAGGCGGTGATCGACGCCGCGGTCGACGGGCCGGCCATTCTCGTCGGCTCGTCCATGGGGGCATGGGTCGCCCTGCGGCTGACGCAGATGGCGCGGGACGCCGGCGACCGCAAACGGATCGCCGGGCTGCTGTTGCTGGCCCCGGCCCCCGACTTCACCGAGAAGCTGATGATGCCGAAGCTTGACGCCGCACAGCGCGAGGCGCTGGCGCGCGACGGCGTGCTGACCAAGCCGTCCGACTATTCGCCCGAGCCCGACCTCTACACCCGCGCCCTGTTCGAGGACGGCCGGGACAATCTCGTGATGACCGACCTGATCGAGACGGGCTGCCCGGTGACGATCATCCAGGGCATGGCCGACAAGGACGTCCCGTTCTCCCATGCGATGGAGCTGGTCACCCACCTGCCTTTCTCCGGAACGATCATGACGCTGGTCAAGGACGGCGATCACCGCCTCTCCCGGCCGCAGGATCTGGCCCTGATCGGCCGCGCAGTGACCGATCTCGTGACCGCGTTCCGCGACGACGCGTAGAGGTTCCGCCGATTCTGCACCCGCGAAGGCGTTCGCCTTCGGGCTGTTGTGAATTTGTCACAAAGCCGGCGGCCGGATCGAGAAACCCCCATGGTTTCCGTCGATTAGCCTGCTACGGGTCGCACCCAAATGCCTGTTCGTGCTGTCGTTTCCATCCGGAAACCGGCCGCAGCTTGTGCGTGGCTGGAAAATGATGCGCCGCAGCAACGCCGGTCGCGTTGACAGTTTTCCGCATCCCCAACACCATCAAGACCAGAGAGGGTTGTTCGTCCGAGCGGGGTACGAATGGGGTCTATACGCGCAATTGGCGCCACGATACTGCTTTGCCTGACAGTACAGACCGGATCGGTCATGGCGGAAGCACGCGGGCCGTTCATGGTGGTCGGGGTCACCACAACGCCGCCGGTCGGACACCGGCTGTTCTGCCATACCCATCCCGACGAATGTCGCCCTGCCAGCGACCGCGTGGCCGGCCAGACCATCGAGCCGGTCAAGCTGACGCCCGAGCTGATCAGCGCCGTGGCCGAGACCAATGCCGAGATCAACCGCCGCATCACCGCCAAGTCGGATCACGAGCTCTACGGCGTCGAGGAGCGCTGGACCTATCCCCCGGAGAGCAATGAAGGCGACTGCGAGGACTACGCCCTGTTGAAGCGCAAGATCCTGCACGAGCGCACGGGGATCGATCTGGGCAATCTGCTCCTCACCGTCGTGCGCAAGCGCGATGGCGAGGGCCATGCCATCCTGACGCTCAGGACCCAGCGCGGCGAGTTCATCCTGGACAATCTCGATCGCCGGGTCGTGGCGTGGCGGGACACGCCCTACCGCTTCCTGAAGCGCCAGAGCGTCGCCGATCCCGGCCGCTGGAACCGCGTCGAGGACGGCAATGCCGTGCTGGTGGGATCGGTCAAGGACTAGGGATCGCCGGCCCGTTCCGTCCGGCTTCGGCCATCGTCACGGCGACGCGCGCCGCCGTCAGTTCTCTTCGCCGGTGTCCGGCGCCGAGGGCTCTTCCTCGGTCCCGGGAATGACGTAGCTGCCGCTCAGCCATCGATTGAGGTCGATCGCCTTGCAGCGCGGCGAGCAGAACGGATAGCTCGCCCGGTCAGACGGATTGCCGCATTCGGGGCATTGCCGCTTGGGACGAAGCGGCGTCACCTTCGCACCGATCGCGTTCATGCCGTTTCCGTCTGGCCCGCTGCGGCCTTCCACCGGTTGTGGATGTCGTAGCCTTCGCCCGCCAGCAGCGCGAGCGTCTCGTAGAGCGGCAGGCCGACGACGCTGGTGTAGGAGCCGATCAGGCGCACGACGAAGCTGCCGGCCAGACCCTGAATGGCATAGCCACCGGCCTTGCCGCGCCATTCGTCCGAGGCGATGTAGCAATCGATGTCCTCGCGCGACAGCCGCTTGAAGCGGACGCGCGTCTCGATCAGGCGCTGGCGCAGCGAGCCGCTCGGGCCGACCAGCGCGACGCCGGTATAGACGCGGTGCGTGCGTCCCGACAGCGTGCGCAGATTGGCGATCGCGTCGTCGGCCAGTTCGGCCTTGGGCATGATCTGCCGGCCCACCGACACCACGGTGTCGGCCGCCAGCACGAAGCGCGGACCGGGCACGTCGAGCTCGCGCAGGGCGCGCACCGCCAGTTCGGCCTTCGCCTTGGCCAGGCGCTTCGCCAGCGAACGCGGATGCTCGTTGCGCAGCGGCGACTCGTCCATGTCGGCCGGCAGCAGGCGGTCCGGCTCGATACCGGCCTGCGCAAGCAGCTCCAGCCGCCGGGGCGAACCCGAGGCGAGAACGAGCACGGGGCGCGCCGCTTTGGTACTCATGCCCTTGCCGACTTACTTGAAGCGGTAGGTGATGCGACCCTTGGTCAGGTCGTAGGGCGTCATCTCGACGAGCACCTTGTCGCCGGTCAGGACGCGAATGCGGTTCTTGCGCATACGGCCCGCCGTATGGGCGATGATCTCGTGCTCGTTCTCGAGTTTGATCCGGAACGTCGCGTTGGGTAACAGCTCTGTCACCGTGCCCGGAAACTCGAGAACTTCTTCTTTTGCCATATGATGTCGTGCCTTGATCGTGTGTGAGGGCGCGAAGCGTCAGGCTTCGCGACGAGACGAACCGCCGCACTGACGCGGCGACGGAATGGGGATCGGTGCCTTAGATCGGGGCAAACGCGAAAAAAAGCAATATGCGCCGGTCGAGGACGGCCGCCAAGGGGACCGCCGACGGCGTCGGATCGACCCTTGCCCGGCCCCCGATCCTCAACCGGCCGAGACGCGTTCGATGTCGGCGCCGCAGGCGCTCAGCTTTTCTTCCAGCCGCTCGAAGCCGCGATCCAGATGATAGACGCGGTTGATCGTCGTCTCGCCCTCGGCGACGAGGCCGGCGATCACCAGCGACACGGAGGCGCGCAGATCGGTCGCCATGACCGGCGCGCCGACGAGGCGATTGACGCCCTCGATCGTCGCGACCTGACCGGACAGGGTGATCCGGGCGCCGAGGCGGACCAGCTCCTGCACATGCATGAAGCGGTTCTCGAAGATCGTCTCGGTGATGTGCGAGGTGCCCTCGGCGCGGGTCATCAGCGCCATCATCTGCGCCTGCAGGTCGGTCGGGAAGCCGGGATAGGGGTCGGTGACGACGTCCACCGGCGCGATGCCGCCGCCATTGCGATAGACCCGTATGCCGTCCTCGACCGGATCGACGGTGACGCCGGCGCCCTTCAGGCTGCCGAGCGCGGTCTGCAGGAGCTGGGCATTGGTGCCGGTCAAAGTCACGTCGCCGCCGGTCATCGCCACGGCCATGGCATAGGTGCCGGTCTCGATGCGGTCGGGCAGCACCCGGTGGCGGGCGCCCGACAGGGCCGGCACGCCCTCGATGGTGATGGTGCCGGTGCCGGCGCCCTCGATCCTGGCGCCCATGGCCGAGAGGCAGGTGGCGAGGTCGACGACTTCCGGCTCGCGCGCGGCGTTCTCCAGAACCGTCTGCCCCTTGGCGAGCGTTGCGGCCATCATCAGCACGTGGGTCGCGCCGACCGACACTTTCGGGAAGACGTAGCGCGCGCCGACGAGGCCGCCCTTGGCCTCGGCCACGGCATAGCCGGCATCGATGTCGATGGTCGCGCCGAGCGCCCGCAGGCCGTCGATGAACAGGTCGACCGGCCGTGTGCCGATGGCGCAGCCGCCCGGCAGCGAGACCTTGGCCTTGTGCATGCGCGCCAGGAGCGGCCCGATCACCCAGAAGCTCGCCCGCATCTTGGAGACGAGCTCGTAGGGCGCGGTGGTGTCGACGATGTTGCGCGCGTCGAAATGAATGGTGCGGCCGAGGCCCGGCTGCTGGCGGAAGCGCTTGCCAATCACCGAATAGTCGACGCCGTGATTGCCGAGGATGCGGATCAGCTGCTCGACATCGGCGAGATGCGGCACGTTTTCCAGCGTCAGCGTGTCGTCGGTGAGCAGCGACGCGATCATCAGCGGCAACGCCGCGTTCTTGGCGCCCGAGATGGGTATCGTCCCGTTGAGCTCGTTGCCGCCGCGAATGCGAATGCGATCCATGATGTCCGGCCTTGCCTGCTATCGTCCCGAAGGCGGGTCTCTACACCAGCCGGCACCCGGTATCAAACAGCGGCACGCAGAGCCGGCCCGCCGGGGCCCGCTCAGATGTGGATGGCGTGGCCGAGCGCCTTGAAGGCGGCCTCCTGGAATCCTTCGCCTTGAGTCGGATGGGCGTGAATGGTCCCGGCAATGTCTTCGAGGCAGGCGCCCATCTCCAGCGCCAGCGCAAAGGCGGCGGACAGTTCGGAGATGCCGGCGCCGACGGCCTGGATGCCGAGCACCAGGTGATTGTCGGCCCGCGCCACCACCCGCACGAAGCCGTCGTCACGGGCAAGGGTCATCGCCCGGCCATTGGCCTGGAAGGGGAAGAGCCCGATCTTGGTCTCATGGCCCTGGCGCTTCGCCTCCTCCGGCGACAGGCCGACGGTGACGATCTCCGGATCGGTGAAGCAGATCGCCGGAATGGCGCGCTTGTCCCAGGCGAGCCGCGCGCCGGCGACGATCTCGGCGACCATCTCGCCCTCGGCCATCGCCTTGTGGGCCAGCATCGGCTCGCCGCAGACATCGCCGATGGCATAGACGCCGCGCATGGCGGTGCGGCGCTGTTCGTCGACCCGCAGGAAGGGCCCGTCCATCTCCAGCACCAGTTCCTCGCGGCCCCAGCCGTCGGTCAGCGGCCTGCGCCCGATCGTGACGAGCACCCGGTCGGCGGCAAGCCGGCGCTCGCTGCCTTCGGCGCCTTCCACGACGAGGTCGCCCCCCTCGCCGGCCAGCCCCATGGCTTTCGCCTCGGTCAGGATCTCGACGCCCAGCGCCTCGAGCCGCGCGCGCACCGGCCGGACGAGCTCGGCATCGTAGAGCGGCAGGATCTGCGCCGTCGCCTCGACGATGGTGACCGTCGATCCGGCCTTGGCGAAGGCGGTGCCGAGCTCGACGCCGATATAGCCGCCGCCGACCACCACCAGGCGCTCCGGCGGCGCGGCGAGACTCAGCGCCTCGGCCGAGGAGATCACCTTGCCGCCGAAGGGCAGCGAGGGCAGTTCGACAGGCACCGAGCCGGTGGCGATGACGACATTCTCGGCGGCGATCCGCTGGGTGCCCGTCTCGCCCGTCACCTCGACCGTCTTGCCGTCGAGAAAGCGCGCGCGGCCGGAAACGAGCTTGACCTTGGCCCGCTTCAGAAGGCCGGTGACGCCGTTGTTCAGGCGGTTGACGATGCCGTCCTTCCAGTCGACGACGTCGCCCCAGTCGAGGCCGGGCTTGGCGGCCGTGATGCCGGGGATCGCGGCGCCGCGGGCGGCCTCGCGCAGCAGGTAATATTCGTCGGCGGCATGAATCAGTGCCTTGGACGGGATGCAGCCGATATTCAGGCAGGTGCCGCCCGGCTTGCGGTCGTCGACGATCACCGTGTCGAGGCCGAGCTGACCGGCGCGGATCGCGGCGACATAGCCGCCGGGGCCGGCGCCGATCACCAGTAGCTGGCAGGAAATGTCGGTCATGGCCGCTCCTCGACGAAGATCATCGCGGGGGTTTCCAGAAGTGCCTTGATGCGCTGGACGAAGCGGGCGGCGTCCCAGCCGTCGATCACCCGGTGGTCGAAGCTGGAGGAGAGATTCATGCGCCGGCGCGGCACGAAGCGGGTGCCGTCCCAGACCGGGCGGATTTCGATCTTGTTGACGCCGACGATGGCGACTTCCGGATGGTTGATCACCGGCGTCGTGACGATGCCGCCCATGGCCCCGAGGGACGTGATGGTGATGGTCGAGCCCGACAGTTCCTCGCGCTTGGCGGTGCCGGACTTCGCCGCCTCGCCGAGCCGGGCGAGTTCGCCGGCGCAGTTCCACAGGTCGCGCGCCTCGGCATGGCGGACCACCGGCACGACCAGGCCGGCGCCGGTCTGGGCCGCGATGCCGATATGCACGCCGCCATGCTGGTGCAGGATGTTGGCCTCGTCGTCATAGAGCGCGTTCAGCGCCGGCTGCTCGCGGATGGCGATGACCATGGCCCGCATCAGGAAGGGCAGAAGCGTCAGTTTCGGCCGGTCGTCGCGGCGGTCGCGGTTCATCGCGGCGCGCAGATCCTCCAGCGCCTCGACGTCGATCTCCTCGACATAGGTGATGTGGGCGATGCGGCTCTTGGCCAGCGCCATCTTCTCGGCGATGCGCCGCCTGAGGCCGACCACCTTGATCTCGGTGACCGAACTGTCGGCCTGCAGGCCTCCGCCCGCGGACGGCTCGGCGCTGGCGCCATCCAGATAGGCGTCGAGATCGTCCTGGCCGATCCGGCCCGCCGGACCGCTGCCGGCGACCCGGCGCAGATCGATGCCGGCCTCCATCGCCCGGCGCCGCACCGCCGGCGAGGCCAGCGGCCGCTCGCCCGGCTTGCGCGCCGGAGAAGCGGACGCGGGCCGTTGCGCCTTGGGCCGTGCCGGGGGCGACGGGGACGCGCCAGAGGAACCGCCACCCGACGGCTTTGCCGGCTTATCTGCTGACGCTTCGTCCGATTTGGTGGCATCGTCGTCGCCGGTCGCGGCCTTGCGGTCGGCCGGTCCCGGCGCCCGTTCGGCCGAGGGCGACCGCGGTGCATCCTCGCTTGTCGCGACCAATTCGTTGGGGTTCTCGTCGGGCTCGTTGGTGCCGCCCTCCCCGTCGACGGTCAGCTTCACCAGCGGCGATCCGACGGCCAGCGTCTCGCCGATCTCGCCGCCCATCCAGGCGACGGTGCCGTCCACCGGCGAGGGAATGTCGACCGTCGCCTTGTCGGTCATCACGGCCGCGAGGACCGCGTCCTCGCGCACCACGTCGCCGATCTTGACGTGCCATTCGACGAGTTCGGCCTCGGCGACGCCCTCGCCCACATCCGGCAGCTTGATCGTGTAGGTGCCCATGATCAGCCCTCCATGACCTGTCTGAGGGCCGCCCCGACCCGCGCCGGACCGGGAAAGTAGTCCCATTCCTGGGCGTGCGGATAGGGCGTGTCCCAGCCGGCGATCCGCAGGATCGGCGCCTCGAGGTGATAGAAGCAATTCTCCTCGACGAGGGCGCAGAGCTCGGCGCCGAAGCCCGAGGTCAGCGTCGCCTCGTGGACGACGACGCAGCGGCCGGTCTTCTCCACCGATTGCCGGATCAGGTCGAGATCGAGCGGCACGAGGGTGCGCAGGTCGAGGATCTCGGCATCGACGCCGACCATCTCGGCCGCCGCTATCGCGACATGCACCATGGTGCCATAGGCCAGCACGGTAACCCCGGCGCCCTCGCGGCGCACCACGCCCTTGCCGAGCGGCACGGTGTAGCGACCCTCCGGCACTTCGCCCAAAGGATGCTTCGACCAGGGCGTCACCGGCCGGTCGTGGTGGCCGTCGAAGGGACCGTTGTAGAGCCGCTTGGGCTCCAGGAAGATCACCGGGTCGTTGTCCTCGATGGCGGCGATCAGCAGGCCCTTGGCATCGTAGGGGTTGGACGGCACCACCGTCTTCAGGCCGGCGACATGGGTGAACAGCGCTTCGGGCGACTGGGAATGGGTCTGGCCGCCGAAGATGCCGCCGCCGGTCGGCATGCGCACCACCATCGGCGCGGTGAAGTCGCTGGCCGAGCGATAGCGCAGCCTGGCCGCCTCCGAGACGATCTGGTCGTAGGCCGGATAGACATAGTCGGCGAACTGCATCTCGACGACCGGCCGCAGCCCATAGGCGGCCATGCCGATGGCGGTGCCGACGATGCCGCTCTCGTTGATCGGCGCGTCGAAGCAGCGGTTCTTGCCGAAGCGCTCCTGGAGCCCGGCCGTGCAGCGGAAGACGCCGCCGAAATAGCCAACGTCCTCGCCGAAGACGACGACATTGTCGTCCTCCGCCATCTTCACCGCATGGGCGTCGCGGATCGCCTCGATCATGGTCATGCGCGCCATGGCGTCAGCAACCTTTCCTGCGTTCGCCGCCGGGGCCTGCTCGGCCGCTCCGCCCTGCCGTGCGCATCATCAGTACCCCGCCTGCTGGCGCTGGCGGCGCAGATGCGGCGGCATCTCCTCGTAGACGCCCTCGAACATGTCGCGCACCGAGGGCCGCGGGCCGGTGTGGAGCGTGCCGTGGGTCTCGGCCTCGCGCTGGGCGGCGAGGATCTCGGCGTCGATCTCGGCCTCGGCCTGGACGTGGCGCTCCTCGCTCCAGACCTCCTTCAGGATCAGATGGTTCTTCAGCCGCTTGACCGGATCGCCGAGCGGCCAGGCGTCGCTCTCCTCCTTCGGGCGGTAGGCGGAGGGATCGTCCGAGGTCGAAT
Organism: Aurantimonas litoralis; assembly: GCF_026153195.1. Classification (NCBI taxonomy): domain Bacteria; kingdom Pseudomonadati; phylum Pseudomonadota; class Alphaproteobacteria; order Hyphomicrobiales; family Aurantimonadaceae; genus Aurantimonas; species Aurantimonas litoralis. The sequence goes on from NZ_JAPFBM010000001.1 coordinate 993,874, forward strand.
GGGCGGCGGCGCGGTAGGTGACCCATTCGATCAGCGTCGGGCCGAGATTGCGGCGGGCCCGCTCGACGGCCCATTTGGACGCCGCGTGGACGGCCAGATAGTCGTTGCCGTCGACCCGCAGCGAGGGAATGCCGAAGCCGAGACCGCGCGCGGCAAAGGTGCCCGAGCCGCCGCGGGCGATACCCTGATAGGTCGAGATGGCCCATTGGTTGTTGACGATGTTGAGGACCACCGGCGCCTTGTAGGTCGAGGCGAAGACCATGGCCGAGTGGAAGTCGCTCTCGGCGGTCGAGCCGTCGCCGATCCAGGCCGCGGCGATGCGGTGATCGCCCTTGATCGCCGAGGCCATCGCCCAGCCGACCCCTTGCACGAACTGGGTCGCCAGATTGCCCGAGATCGAGAAGAAGCCGTGCTCCTTCGACGAATACATGATCGGCAGCTGCCGGCCCTTCAGCGGGTCGCGGCGGTTGGAATAGATCTGGCACATCATGTCGACGAGCGGATAATCGTCGGCGATCAGCAGCCCCTGCTGGCGATAGGTCGGAAAGTTCATGTCGCCGGGGCCGAGCGCCTTGCGGAAGGCGCAGGCGATGGCCTCCTCGCCGAGGCACTGCATGTAGAACGAGGTCTTGCCCTGGCGCTGTGCCATCAGCATGCGGCGGTCGAAGGCGCGCACCCGCATCATCGTCTTCAGCCCGGCCAGAACCTCCTCGTCGCTCAGCGTGCCGGCCCATTCGCCGACCGCCTCGCCTGAGCGGTTCAAAACACGGATAATCGAATAGGCGAGATCGCGGATCTCGGCCGGATCGACGTCGACCGGCGGACGGCGCACCGTGCCGGCCCGGGCGATCTTCACACCGCTGAAGTCGGGAGTACCGCCGGGCCGAACTTCGGGCTCGGGCACATGCAGGCTGAGCGGCTGATCGTCCGGCAAGGTCCACCCCCTTCGTCGCGATTCATGCGCGACGTTGCGACCGCGCCGAGGCATCCGTCAAGGTGGCGTGTGCAGCGCTGGGGCGTTTGTTGGCCGGAGTGTGCAGGCGCGGCGAAGCTATTGCGGCCGGATCAGCACCGTCGCCATGAAGGCGAAGATGCCCAGAAGCGCCAGCTTCCAGAAATCGCCGCGCTTGCGCAGTCCCGGCACGCCGAAGGGCCGGATCAGATGGGCGATCATCAGCAGCAGGAAGATAGCGGAAAAGAGCTTGCTCATCGGGGCAGCGTTACCCGATCGGTCCGCGCCGCGCCATGGCTGATCGACCGGCTTACAAAGACCGCGAACAGCGCTCGCCGCGCCAACCTTGCGTCAGGCTCGGGGCAAATCGAAAGCAACCGCGGCGCGTTCGCGGATTGTTAAGGGCTGGTGATCAAATTCCTGTGTGCCGATGATCATTTCCCGACGCCGCGACACTACCGGCAGGCGTCAGACCCGCGAAAGAAGTTCGAGACGATGAAGACCAAGGCCGAGGTCGCACGACCGCTCTGGATCCGCATTACCGCCTACGGGTTTGCCGCCGTCCTGTTTGCCAGCTGCATGATCGGCGGCCTCGCCTGGTATCGCCAGGCGGTGATGAACGACGCCAATGTCCATGCCGAGATGGCCAATGACCTGTCCTTCGTCATGGCCGACATCGAGGCCCAGAAGCGCGCCGCCTCGGCCCTTGCGCTGGCGCTGGCTGCCGATCCCGGCGTCGCCGACCTTGTGATCGCGAACGACCGCGATGCACTGCTGGCGCGCTACGGCGGTAATTACGAGCAGATCGTCGAAAAGGGCGCGATGCAGCTCATCACCTTCAGCCAAGCCGATACTACCGTCGTGGCGCGCATCCACGAGCCCGGCAAGTTCGGCGACAAGCTCGCCGGCCGGCGCAAGATGGTGGAAGCGGCGATCGCCGGCGGCCAGATGACGGCCGGCATCGAGCCGGGCCGCACCGCCGTCAGCATGTTCGCCTCGGCTCCGGTGATCCGCAACGGCGTCGTCGTCGGCATCGTCGATATCGGCACCAAGCTGACCGAGCAGTATTTCGCGCGCCTTGCCGAGAGCCGCAACGCCGCGCTCACCGTCAAGATCTTCACCGACGAAGGCTTCGTCACCCAGGCTTCGACCATGGCGTCGGAAGGCCTGCTCGACCTGTCGGAAGTGCAGACCGTCTATGGCGGCACCACGGTGGAGAAGATCGCGGATGTCGGCAATGTCAGCTACGCGGCCACCGCGATCCCGCTGACGAACTATTCCGGCACCAATATCGGCGTCCTGGAAGTTGCCTCCGACGTCAGCGCCATGGCCGCGGGCCGCAGCGCCGCGCTCTGGTCCACCATCGTCGGCACGCTGGTCGTGTCGCTCCTGTCGCTTCTCGGCTTCATGCTGTTCGCCCGTTCCCTCGGCGGTGCCATCCAGCGCCTGACCGCGATCATGGGCACGCTGGCGACCGGCGATCATTCGGTCGAGGTCCGCGGCCAGGAGCGCGCCGACGAGATCGGCGCCATGGCCCGCGCCGTGCAGGTCTTCAAGCAGACCGCCATCGACCAGGAGCGCCTGGAAGAGGAAGCCGAGGCCACGCGCATCAGCCAGGAAGAGGCCAAGAAGCGCCAAGCGGCGCTCGACAATGCCAAGGCCGAAGACCTGCGCGCCTTTGTCGGCGTCGTCGAAGTGGGCTTCGAGCGTCTGTCGGCCGGCGACCTCACCGTGCGCATGCAGGACAGGGTGGCCGAGGAATTCGAGCCGATCCGGGCCAAGTTCAACGCCAGCGTCGCCTCGCTGGAAGAGGCCATCGGCCATGTGGTGACCTCGATCGCCTCGATCCGCACCGGTCTCGGCGAGATCAACACCGCCTCCAACGATCTCGCCCATCGCACCGAGCAGCAGGCGGCGAGCCTCGAGGAAACCGTCGCGGCACTCGGCGAAGTCACCCAGGCGGTCAACGAGACCGCCGAGGGTGCCGGCAAGGCCCAGCAGGTGGCCTCGGGTGCCCGCGAAAAGGCCCAGAAGGGCGGCGAGGTCGTCGGCAAGGCTGTCGCGGCCATGGGCCAGATCGAGCAGTCCTCGGAGAAGATCAACTCGATCATCTCGGTGATCGACGAGATCGCCTTCCAGACCAATCTCCTCGCCCTGAATGCCGGCGTCGAGGCGGCGCGGGCCGGCGAGGCAGGCAAGGGCTTTGCGGTCGTCGCCCAGGAAGTGCGCGGGCTCGCCCAGCGTTCGGCGGAAGCCGCCAAGGAGATCAAGACCCTGATCGCGACGTCCCGCGAGCAGGTCGGCACCGGCGTCGAGCTGGTCACGGCCTCCGGCAAGTCGCTGGAAGAGATCGTCACCGAGGTCAGTGCGATGGCCGAGGTCATCTCGACCATTGCCTCCTCGGCCCGCGAACAGGCGACGAGCCTGCGCGAAGTCTCGGGCGCCGCCGACCAGATGGACAAGGTCACCCAGCAGAACGCCGCGATGGTGGAAGAGGCGACGGCGGCCAGCCAGACGCTGGCCAACGAGACCGACGAGCTGGCCCATGCCATGGCCAAGTTCAGCACCAGTGCCGGCAATGCCGGTGCGCGCCGCAGCGACGGCCGCGCGCAGCCGCAGACCTCGCACCGCCATGGGACGCCGTCGCGCGGCGTGACGCAGCTGCGGACCATCGACGGCGGTGCGGCACCGAAGCCGGTCGCCGACAGCTGGGACGAATTCTGAGCCACAACCGCCGGGCGCGTTCGCGCGTGCCCGGCCACCTGGCCGACTGACCGAGCCGGGAAGCGGGCGGTCCGAGACACTTCCGATCCCATGCAGACAGGCCGGCCGATCTCTCGCGAGGTCGGCCGGCCTGGTTGTTTCGTTAGGCGATCAGATCGAATGCAGCGGGCCGGAGGCGACGACGGGGCCGGTCGGCAGGCCGGTGGGCGATCCGCCCTCCGGCTCCATCGACACCGCGAGTGCGGCATCGGTGGCGCCATATTCGGGATCGCTGAGAACCAGCCGCAGGGGATGGGTCATGTCGATCAGGCCGAGCGAGCGCGGCGCACCGCCGGCCGGCGGCACCAGCCAGAGCTCGGGCACCCGGCCCGCCTCCTGCGCCGCGACCACGGGGATCAGCGTCGCCTCGGCGGTGCCGGTGTCGATCACCACCGTCAGGAGCGGCGTGCCGTCATCGGCGCTGAGCGTCGCGGTCAACGTCCCGCCCGGCGCCTGGGGCGGTGCGGCGAGGTCGCGCCCGGCGACCAGGATGAGCATGGCCAGGCTGGTGACGGCGAGCCCCATGCCGCCGAGCCCCAGCCATTGCCAGATCGGCGACACCCTGCGGCCGCGCGGCGCCGCCGGGCTCGCGGCACGGCGCGTCATCCAGTCGATCTCGCCGGCAATGCGGGACCAGACGCTGGCGGGCGGCACCACCGCCGGCACCGTCTGCGCCAGCGGCCCGAGGCGCTCGGCCCAGGCGTCGATCTCTCGCGCGAAGGCGGCATCCGTCGCCGCCCGGCGCTCGACCGCACGACGCTCCGCGCCATCCAGGACGCCGAGCACATACTCGGCGGCCAGATCCGCATCGTCCCGTTCGTGGTCTTGCGCCGCGGTCATTGCGACAGGCATCCCTTCAGTTTCTGCAGCCCGCGCCGGATCAGGCTCTTCATGGTGCCGAGCGGCACCCCGGCATGGCCGGCCAGCGTTTCATAGGTGGCGCCGCCGAAAAAGGCCGCGGTGATCGCGCTGCGGGCGCGCTCCTCCAGCGTGTCCAGGCATGCGGCGAGCTGCTGCCCCTCCTGCGCGCGATGCAGCAGCTCGAAGGCGTCGGGCGTGCCATCGGCAAGATCCAGCGCGGCGTCCACCGGCTTGTCGGCGCGGCGGGGCCCGACCTGGCGCAGCCGGTCGATCGACCGGTTGCGGGCGATCGTCGCCAGCCAGGTGATCGGGCTCGCCCGCCCCGCATCGAAGCTCTCGGCCTTGCGCCATATGATCAGATACACATCCTGCAACACGTCCTCGGCTTCCTCGCGGTCCCCCAAGATACGCAGGCAGATGCCGAAAAGCTTCGCCGATGTCAGATCGTAGACAGCCTGCAGGGCCGCGCGGTCGCCCGCGGCGACGGCGCGCAGGCGTTCCACGAGCACAGCCCGGCCTTCCTCCGCACTCGTCGCCATCAGGGCCGGGTTCTCGCTGCTTCGCCGCACATGCAGACAGCCGAACAATGGCGGCGGGCGAAAGTCAACGCCTGCCCCCTGACGGTCCCGTGACCGGCCGTTCCGTCAGTAGGGCGCCTCGCTGGCGCCCATCTCGACATAGACCGACTTGACCTGGCTGTAATGCTCCAGCGCCGCGCGGCCGTTCTCCCGGCCGATGCCGGAGCGCTTGAAGCCGCCGAAGGGCATTTCCACCGGGGTCAGATTGTAGGCGTTGATCCAGCAGGTGCCGGCCTGCAGCTTCGCCACGACGCGGTGGCCGCGCTGGATGTCGCGGGTGTAGACGCCCGCCGCCAGGCCGAATTCGCTGGCATTGGCGCGGGCGATCGCCTCCTCCTCGTCGTCGAAATCGAGGACGCACATGACCGGGCCGAAGATCTCCTCGCCGGCGATGCGCATGTCGTCGGTGACGTCGGTGAAGACCGTCGGCTCGACGAAGACGCCGTCGGGAAAGCCGTCGACCTTGGCGCTGGCGCCGCCGCAGGCGACCGTCGCGCCTTCCTGCCGGCCGATCTCCAGATAGGAGAGCACCTTCTCGTACTGGGCACGCGAGACCAGCGGGCCGAGATCGGTGGTCACCCGCATCGGATCGCCGAGGGTAATCGCCCTGGTGCGCGCCACCAGCTTCTCGACGAAGGCGGCCCGCACCGAGCGCTCGACGAAGACGCGGGTGCCGTTCGAGCAGATCTGGCCGGTGGAGTAGAAATTGCCGAGGATCGCGCCGGAGACCGCCGCATCGAGATCGGCATCGGCAAAGACGACGATCGGCGACTTGCCGCCGAGTTCCAAAGTCACGTGCTTGGTGGTCTGCGACGCCGCCTGCATCACCCGCGCGCCGGTCGGCACCGAGCCGGTGACCGAGACCTTGGCGATCTGCGGATGGCCGGCGAGCGCCGCGCCGACCGGGCCCATGCCCTGCACGACGTTGAAGACGCCGGCCGGTACGCCCGCTTCGGAGAGGATCTCGGCGAGTTTCAGCGCCGTCAGCGGCGTCACTTCAGAGGGCTTGAAGATCATCGCATTGCCGCAGGCCAGCGCCGGGGCGGCCTTCCAGGAAGCGATCTGGATCGGGTAATTCCAGGCGCCGATGCCGGCGCAGATGCCCAAGGGTTCGCGGCGCGTATAGGCGAAGGAGCCGCCGAGATCGATGTAGTCGCCGGTGATGTCGGCGGCGAGCGCACCGAAATATTCCAGCGCGTCGGCGCCCGAGGCGGCGTCCGCCACCAGCGTCTCGGACAGCGCCTTGCCGGTGTCGAGCGTCTCCAGCTCCGACAGCGCCTCGTTGCGGTCGCGCATGATCGCCGAGGCCCGGCGCAGGATGCGGCCGCGCTCGGCGCCCGTCATCGCCGCCCAGACGGCCTGCCCCTTCTTGGCCGCCGCGATGGCGCGCTCGATCAGGGCCGGGGTGGCGGCATGGAGTTCGGCGATGGTCTCGCCGGTGGCCGGATAGATGCTGGCGAAGGCCTCGCCGCTCTCGTCCTCGACATAGCCGCCGTCAATGTAATGGGATCCGTTGGGCTGGGCGCGCATGGCTTCGTCCTCTTCCTGCGTTGCCGCTTCTGTAACGCCGCCGGCCGCCGCGCGCCACCATGACCCGTCCCGCGAATGCCGCCGACATCGCCGCGCTTGACGTTGCGGCCGCGACCCTCCATCTGTGCTGCGGGCCGAGGGAGCCTGCCGCTCGCGGGCGAAAGCCGTGGTGAATTCCCTTTCCGATCATCCGTGACGCCATTTCACGTTGGCATGCGGCCTGACGGCAATCGCGAGCCCCGACTTCAAGACGCCGCATGCGACGACCTCGAAAGGTTCAGCAGATGACCGGCATGCCCCACACCCCGACCGCCACCGACTACAAGGCCCAGGCCAGGCGCCTGCGCGCCGGACTGGCCGATACGGGACACGACCTCACCCATAGCGCCGCCCTGGAGCTGGTCGCGCGCCAGCACGGCGTGCGCGACTGGAACACGCTGAATGCGCTGGCCGCACGCGGCCGCTCCGTCGCCGATCTCACCATCGGCTCGACGGTGGCCGGCCGCTATCTCAGCCACGACTTCACCGGCGAACTCGTCGCGCTGCACGCTCTGTCCAAGAGCGGGCGCTACCGGGCGTCGATCCAGTTCGACACGCCGGTGGACGTCGTCGCCTTCGACAGTTTCTCGGCGTTCCGGCGCCGGGTGACCGTCACCGTGGATGCGACCGGCGCGACGGCCGAGAAGACCTCGGACGGCCGGCCGCATCTGCAACTCGCGCTCTAGGCGCGGCCAAAACTCCGTGCCGGGCGCCCGTCCCGGCACGGATGCCGATCCGGACGCTTCGCCGCAGCCGCGGAACGGCCTTGTCACGGGCCCCTTTTCCTTGCCGACCCCTGCAAGTGGAGAAGCCCGATGACCACAGACCTCGAACAGCGTACCCGCGAGCGAATCCGGATCGAGCCGGCCGCCGGCTCCGTGGTGGTGAATTTCCACGGCGCCATCCTCGCCTCCACCAATGAGGCGCTGGTGCTGCACGAGACCGGCTACGATCCGGTCTATTACATCCCGAAGGACCGGGTGGAGATGGCCTATCTGCGCGAGAGCGACCGGCGCACGACCTGCCCGTTCAAGGGCGAGGCCCGCTACTGGTCGATCACCGCCGAGGCGCAGGCCGCCGACGACGCGGTCTGGGCCTATGACACGCCCCATGCCGGCGTCGGCGAGATCGCCGGCCATGTCGCCTTCGATCCGAAGAAGGTGACCGTCGCGGCCGATTGACCGGCCGGACCCTCCGTGCTGCGCGGCCCCCCCCACCGGCCCCGCCCGTCAGCGGTCGCTGTGGCCGAGGTCGCGGGCCGGGTCGAGCCGGTCGCGCACCCGCTGCTTCAGGACCTTGGCCTCGGGAAAGCCGCCATCGGCCTTGCGCTCCCAGATCGTCTCGCCCTCATAGCGGATCTCGAAGACCCCGCCGGTGCCCGGCACCAGCGCCACCTCGCCGAGATCCGGGCCGAAGGTCGACAGCAGCTCCTGCGCCATCCAGGCCGCCCGCAGCAGCCACTGGCACTGGGTGCAATAGGTGATCGCGATCCTCGGGGCCGCCACGTCGTCGCTCATTGCCTGTACTCCTGAAGCCTGCCGCGCTACCTCGGACATCGGAACGGCACTCCGGCCGATCCGCGCGACGCGCCCTCCCGGACCCAACGATCGGCCGCAATGCTGCAATCCGCCCGTCCTGCACATGGCTGGCACCGCCGCCGGCTCAAGACCCGGATCGCCCGTGCCCGGGTCCGCCTGCGCCGGCTCTATCACGGTCATACCCGAAACGCCCTTCGCTTCCAGATGGCGGTGCTGTCGGTGGACATGGCGATCATCGCCTTTTTCGTCTTCAGCCCGATCCTGCGCGAGAATCCATCCTTCCTCTTCGTCGATTATTCGGTCGCCGCGATTCTCGCCGCCGACGTCTCGGCGCGGTGCTTTGCCGCCCGCAACCCGCTCAAATGGCTGCGCCAGCCCTTCGTACTCCTGGATCTGGTGATCCTGGCGACGCTGCTGTTTCCCTACACGCTGATCAATTTCGGCTTCCTGCGGATCGTCCGGCTGTGGTCGATCTCCCAGAGCGGCGTCCTGTGGCGTCCCCTGCGGCGCTGGGGCCACCGGGACTGGGAGCAGCTCGCCCGGGCGATGGTCAATCTGATCACCTTCCTCTTCCTGGCGACGGGCTTCGTCTACACGACCTTCTTTCGGAAAGGCTCGGGCCTCGAGGGCTATCTCGACGCCCTCTATTTCACCGTCGCCTCGGTGACGACGACGGGCTACGGCGACATCACCCTGCCGGGCAGCTGGGGCAAGCTGACCTCGGTGGTCATCATGATCATCGGCATCTCGCTCTTCGTGCGCCTGGCGCAGGCGATCTTCCGGCCGCACAAGGTGGATTACCCCTGCCCCAATTGCGGCCTGCAGCGTCACGACCCCGACGCCGTCCACTGCAAGGCCTGCGGCCAGCTCCTGAAGATCCCCGACCCCGGCGACTGACCGGACTGCTGCCGCGAGCAGCCGTCTCCGGACGACGCCGCGACGGGCACCGCGCGCCAGGCGGCTGCATCGCCGCGCTTGCACGCTACAAATATCCTTGTAATATTGCAGCATGGATGAAGACAGAGCCGTCGCGGCGCTTGCCGCCCTCGCCCATGCCGACCGCCTCGCCGCGTTCCGCGCCCTCGTGCAGGCCGGCCCCGAGGGACTGCCGTCCGGCGTGATCGCGGAGCGTCTCGGCGCGGCCCCCACCCGGATGAGCTTTCACCTCGCCGCCCTCGAGCGCGGCGGGCTGATCGGCTCGCGGCGGGACGGACGGCGCATCCTCTATTCCGTCCGCTACGACGAGATGCGCGGCCTGCTGGGCTTCCTCACCGAGGATTGCTGCGGCGGCCGGCCCGAGCTCTGCGGCGATCTTGCCGCGCTGGTGCCCGCCTGCGGGACAGAGGAGGCCTGCCGATGACCCGGTCCGATCCGTTCAACGTGCTGTTCCTGTGTACGGGCAATTCCGCCCGCTCGATCCTCGCCGAAGCCATCCTGCGCAAGGAGGGCGGCGGGCGCTTCAACGCCTTTTCGGCGGGCAGCTTCCCCAGGCCCGACGTCCACCCGATGAGCCTCGAGCTCCTGGCCGAGCACGGCTATCCGACCGAGGGGCTGCGGTCGAAGACCTGGGACGAGTTCGCCGAGCCGGGCGCGCCGAAGATGGATTTCGTCTTCACCGTCTGCGACGACGCGGCCGGGGAATCCTGCCCGGCCTGGCCGGGCCAGCCGATGACCGGGCATTGGGGCATCGAGGATCCGGCGGCGGAAACACGCGGCGGAATGTGGCAGCGCGCTGCCTTTCTGCGTGCGCTGCATTACATGCGCAATCGCATCGCCGTCTTCACGGCATTGCCGATTGAAACGCTCGAGCGCAGCAGCCTGACCGCCGAGATCCGTGCCATTGGCCGGTTGGAGGGGACGACGGCGACCGCTCCCCAGCCAGCAGAGGCCCCATGACCGTCACGATCTATCACAATCCCGACTGCGGCACCTCGCGCAACACCCTCGCCATGATCCGCCAGTCCGGTGAGGAGCCGCAGGTCATCGAATATCTGAGGAATCCGCCCAGCCGCGAGACGCTGATCGAGCTCCTCGACATGATGAAAATGAAGCCGCGCGACCTGCTGCGCGAAAAGGGCACGCCCTATGCCGAGCTCGGGCTCGACGATCCGAAGCTGTCGGACGAGGAGATCCTCGCCGCGATGATGCAACACCCGATCCTGATCAACCGGCCGATCGTGGTGACCGACAAGGGCGCCCGACTGTGCCGTCCGTCGGAGACCGTTCTGGAGATCCTGCCGGATCCCGAGATCGGCCTGTTCACCAAGGAGGACGGCGAAGTGGTGATCGAAGGAAGCGAACACTACCATGACGGATGAGCCTGCAACGCCCTTCGACCTGCCGAACATCGCCGCCGACCAGCTGGAACGGCCCGATGTCGCGGCGCTGGCCGGGCCGGACGGTCCGGCCCACGCGCCGCGGATCCTTGTTCTCTACGGCTCGATCCGCGAGCGCTCCTATTCGCGCCTTGTCTCCGAGGAATCGGGCCGGCTGCTGCGCTGGTTCGGCTGCGAGGTGAAGACCTTCGATCCGCGCGACCTGCCGCTGCCCGACGGTGCCGAGCCCTCCCATCCGAAGGTGAAGGAGCTGCGCGATCTCGCCATGTGGGCCGAGGGCATGGTCTGGGTCAGCCCGGAGCGCCACGGCGCGATGACGGCGATCATGAAGGCGCAGATCGATTGGCTGCCGCTGTCGCTCGGCGGCGTGCGGCCGACCCAGGGCAAGACGCTGGCGGTCATGCAGGTATCGGGCGGCTCGCAATCCTTCAACGCGGTCAACCAGATGCGCATTCTCGGCCGCTGGATGCGCATGGTCACTATCCCCAACCAGTCGTCGGTGGCCAAGGCCTTCAACGAATTCGACGAGGCCGGGCGGATGAAGCCGTCCGCCTATTACAACCGCATCGTCGATGTGTGCGAGGAACTGGTGAAGTTCACCCATCTCGTGCGCGGCCGGTCGGACTATCTGACCGATCGCTATTCCGAACGCGTGGAGAGCGCGGAAGCCGTCTCCCTCAGGGTCAACCAGCGCTCGATCTGAGCTTTCTCCCTCCCCGTCCCGGACATTGCCATGCTCGCCTTCGCGATCTTCCTCGCCACCCTTGTCCTCGTCATCTGGCAACCGAAGGGCCTCGGCATCGGCTGGAGCGCGCTCGGCGGCGCAGCGGTCGCGCTGGCTGTCGGGGTGGTCGATTTCACCGATCTCGGCGTCGTCTGGGACATCGTCTGGGATGCGACCTTCACCTTTGTCGGGCTGATCGTCATCTCGCTGATCCTCGACGAGGCGGGGTTCTTTCATTGGGCCGCGCTGCACGTGGCGCGCTGGGGCGGCGGCAACGGCCGGCGGCTGTTCCCGCTTGTCGTGCTGCTCGGCGCGGTCATCGCCGCCTTCTTCGCCAATGACGGCGCGGCGCTGCTTCTGACGCCGATCGTGCTGGCGATCCTGGTGCGACTCGACTTCCGCCCCGAGGCCGCACTGGCCTTCATCGTCGCCACCGGCTTCGTCGCCGACACGACCAGCCTGCCGCTGGTCATCTCCAACCTCGTGAACATCGTCTCGGCGAATTATTTCGACATCAGCTTCAACCGCTACGCGCTGGTCATGGTGCCGGTCGACCTCGTCGCGCTGGCGGCGACGCTGGCGGTACTGTGGGTCTATTACGGCCGTGCGATCCCGGCGGCCTATCCGGTGGAGGAGCTGGAAGCGCCGCGCTCGGCGATCCGCGACCCGCTGGTGTTCCGCGCCGCCTTCCCGCTGCTCGGCCTCCTGCTGATCGCCTATTTCGTCACCGGCCCCTTCGACGTGCCGATCGCCTTCGTCACCGGTGCCGCGGCCTTGCTGCTGCTGGCCATCGCCGGCCGCTGGATCGGCAAGGGCGCGGCAGTGGTGCCGATCGGCCGGGTCCTGCGCAATGCGCCCTGGCAGATCGTCCTGTTCTCGGTGGGCATGTATCTGGTGGTCTACGGCCTCGGCAATGCCGGCCTGACGGATCTGGCCGCCGGCCTCCTGGTCTGGCTCGGCCAGCAGGGCAATCTCGTGGCGACCGTCGGCAGCGGCTTTGCCGCCGCCATCCTCGCCTCGGTGATGAACAACATGCCGGCGACGCTGGTCGGGGCGCTGGCCATCGACCGGGCGGACGTCGCGCCGCTGACCCAGGAGCTGATGATCTACGCCAATGTGATCGGCAACGATCTCGGCCCGAAATTCACCCCGATCGGCAGCCTCGCCACGCTGCTCTGGCTGCATGTCCTGGCCACCAAGGGACATCGCATCACCTGGGGCAAGTACATGAAGGTCGGGCTGGTCATCACGCCGCCAGTGCTTCTGGCGACGCTTCTCGCGCTGGTCGTCTGGCTGCCGCTGGTGAACGGCAGCTAGGCCGGATCAGACCGCCGGCCAGCGATGGTGGAAGGCACCGTCACGGTCGAGCCGGTGGAAGGTGTGGGCCCCGAACAGGTCGCGCTGCGCCTGGGTCAGATTGGTGGTGCCCTGCGCCCGGCGATAATCGTCGAAATAGGCGAGCGCCGCCGACAGCGCCGGCACCGGGATGCCGGCCATGGACGCCTTGGCGACGACCTTGCGCAGCGCCGTCTGCCCCGCCTCGACCCGGCCGATGAAGGCCGGCGACTGCAACAGGTTGACCACGCCGCCGGTCTCGTAGGCGCCGGCGATGTCGTCGAGGAACTGCGAGCGGATGATGCAGCCGGCGCGCCAGATCTCGGCGATGGTGCCGAGCGGCAGGTTCCAGCCGAACTCCTCCGAGGCCGAGGCCATGGTGGCATAGCCCTGGGCGTAGGCGATGATCTTGGCCGTCTCCAGCGCCTGCTCCAGCTCGGCGATGCCGGCGGCCTCGCCGGAGAAGTCCGCCGCCTCGGTGGCGATGCCGGCATAGAGGCGGCTCGCCTCGGCCCGCTCAGAGCGGCGCGAGGAGACGCCGCGCGCCGAGACCGCGGCCTCGATGGTGGTGGCGCCGACGCCGAGCTTCTGCGCCTCGATGACCGCCCAGCGGCCGGTGCCCTTCTGGCCGGCCTCGTCGACGATCAGGTCGACCAGCGGCTTGCCCGTCTCCGGGTCCTTCTCGGCGAGATTCACCGCGGTGATCTCGATCAGGTAGGAGGACAGGCCGCCCTTGTTCCACTCGGCGAAGATCGACGCCATGGCGTCCGCCTGCATTCCCATGCCGTCGCGCATGATGCCGTAGATCTCGGCGATCATCTGCATGTCGGCATATTCGATGCCGTTGTGGATGGTCTTGACGAAATGGCCGGCGCCGTCCGGGCCGAGCCAGGCGACGCAGGGCGCGCCTTCGTATTTCGCCGCGATCTTCGTCAGGATCGGCTCGAGCTGCGGATAGGTGTCCCTGGCGCCGCCGACCATGATCGAGGGGCCGTGGCGCGCACCGAGCTCGCCGCCCGACACGCCCATGCCGACGAAGTTGAGGCCGGTGCCCTCCACTTCCCTGGAGCGGCGGACCGTGTCGTTGAAATCGGCATTGCCGGCGTCGATCATCACGTCGCCGGGCGACAGCAGCGGCGCCACCTCGGCCATCTCGTCATCGACGATCTTGCCGGCCGGGACCATGAACAGCACCAGCCGCGGGCTCTTCAGCGAGGCGACGAATTCCTTCAGCGTCGAGGCCGGCACGACATTGTCGCCGATGCCCGGATTGTCGTCGCGCAGGGCAAAGCCCTTCTCGACGGTGCGGTTGAAGACCGCCACCCTGAAGCCCTTCTCGGCGATGTTGAGCGCGAGATTGGCGCCCATCGTCCCGAGACCATAGACCCCGATATCGGCCGGCCGATCAACCATCTGACTTCTCCTGTCTTCCCCCGCCCCGGGCGATGCGCCACGCCGGACGGTCCGTCGAATTGCGTTCCGCGGCGTTCGCCGCGCGTGTCAGCTCTTCAGCCGCCAGCCGGTGCGGAAGATCCAGCCGATGACCAGCAGGCTGGCCACCAGAAAGACCAGCGTCATGGCCAGGCTCACCCCGATCGACACGTCCGACGTGCCGTAGAAGGCCCAGCGAAAGCCGCTGATCAGATAGACGACCGGATTGACCAGGCTGACGTCCTGCCAGAACTCCGGCAGCATCTTGATGGAATAGAAGCTGCCTCCCAGAAAGGCCAGTGGGGTGATGATCAGGAGCGGCACGAGCTGCAATTTCTCGAAGCCGTCGGCCCAGATGCCGATGATGAAGCCGAACAGCGAGAAGGTGATCGCCGTCAGGACGAGGAAGGAGAGCATCCAGATCGGATGCTCGATCCGCAGATCGACGAAGAACCAGGCGGTGGCGAGGATGATCAGGCCGAGCATGGCCGATTTGGTGGCTGCCGCGCCGACATAGCCGAGCACGATCTCGAAGGCCGAGATCGGCGCCGACAGGATCTCGTAGATCGTGCCGACGAATTTCGGGAAATAGATGCCGAAGGCGGCATTGGTCAGGCTCTGCTGCAACAGCGACAGCATGATCAGGCCCGGCACGATGAAGGCGCCGTAGGAGACGCCGTCGATCTCCTCGATGCGCGAGCCGATGGCCGCGCCGAAGACGACGAAATAAAGCGAGGTCGAGATGACCGGCGAGATCACGCTCTGCATGATGGTCCGCCAGGTGCGGGCCATCTCGAACTTGTAGATTGCGCGGACCGCAGCGAAATTCATGCCTCGTCCCTCACCAGGTTCACGAAGATTTCCTCCAGCGTGGACTGTTTGGTCGACAGGTCGCGGAAGCGGATGCCGGCGTCCGACAGGCGGCTCATCAGCGTGGCGATGCCGGTGCGCTCGGCCGTGGTGTCGTAGCTGTAGGTCAGGCTCTCGCCGTCCGGCGCCAGGGTGATGTCGTAGTCGTCGAGCCCGTCCGGCAGGCGCTGGATCGGCTCCTGCAGATGCAGGGTCAGTTCCTTGTGGCCGAGCTTGCGCATCAGCTCGGCCTTGTCCTCGACCAGGATCAGCTCGCCGCGCGAGATGACGCCGATGCGGTCGGCCATCATCTCGGCTTCCTCGATATAGTGGGTGGTCAGGATGATGGTGACGCCGGATTCGCGCAGCTTGCGCACGACTTCCCACATCTCGCGGCGCAGACCGACATCGACGCCGGCCGTCGGCTCGTCGAGGAACAGCACCTCCGGTTCGTGCGACAGCGCCTTGGCGATCAGGACGCGGCGCTTCATGCCGCCCGACAGGGTCATGATCTTGCTGTCGCGCTTGTCCCAAAGCGACAGGTCGCGCAGCACCTTCTCGATATGGGCCGGGTTGCGCTTCTTGCCGAACAGCCCGCGCGAGAAGGAGACGGTCGCCCAGACGCTCTCGAAGGCGTCGGTGGTCAGCTCCTGGGGAACGAGGCCGATCATCGAGCGGGCGGCGCGGAAGTCGCGGTCGATGTCGTGGCCGCCGACCGAGATCGAGCCCTCGGTCAGGCCGGCAATGCCGCAGATGATCGAAATCAGCGTCGTCTTGCCGGCGCCGTTGGGGCCGAGCAGCGCGAAGATCTCGCCCTTGTCGATGGACAGGTCGATGTTCTTCAGCGCCTGGAAGCCGCCCGCATAGGTCTTCGAGACGTTCTGGACGGAGAGGATCGGTGCCATGGAGAGATGCTACCGCTGCAGGAGACGGCCGGAGCGAGCGAATGTCGCCGGGCATTTCACCCGACATAGCCGTTCGGCCAGCTTTGGCCAGAGGCAGTCGGACGGACGGATCGTCAACCGGCATACCCGCAGACGAGAACGCCCGCAAACGGCGGGGCAGCGGGAAGCTGGCGCGTCGTTTGCGGGCGGTGAATCCGGCCCGTCGCGCGCAGGCCATGCCTGCGCCGGGCAGATCGAGGCGGGAGAAGCCTCCCGCGCCCTGTCAGAAGGGGTAGCTGCGTGCCGAGAAACGGCCCTGGTCGACCTCGCGGAGACGGCGCTCCAGGTCGGACATGGACACGGACTGGTCCAGATAGGCCCGAACCCGCTCCTGCTCGCGGTTGCGGCGGAAGGCGCCGCGGATCTTGTCGGTGATGTTCATGATCGGTCTCCTTTCCGCCTCTAGATGGAAGCTTTGCCGCAATGCAGCAATGCCGCGCGATGCAAGGCAGCCATGCCGTGGCGGCACGGCGGCGGAAAGGATTCGTTAACGATCCCCGGCCCGCAAACCCGACAGGCCGGGATGCGGGTCAGGCGGCTTCCTCGGAAATCGCGACGATCTCGGCGTCGGCCGTGCCGGCGCGCACGACGTCGCCGACGGTCCGGCCGATCAGGCTGCGCGCCAGCGGCGACAGATAGGAGATCAGCCCGGCGGACGGATCGGCCTCGTCGATTCCGACAATGGTGAATTGCTGGGTGCGGCCGTCCTCGCGCTCGATCGACACGACGCTCCCGAACTGGGCGGTGCCGCCGGTGTCGCGCGGCCGGATCAGCTCGGCGGTGGCGCGGCGGGCATTCCAGTAGCGCAGGTCGCGGTTGATGTTGGCGATGGCGATCTTGTCGTCGGCCTGCCGCGCCACCTCCTTGCGCTCGTTCAGCGCGGCGACCTCGGCATCGATCAGCGCCAGCCCGCGCGGCGTGACCAGATTGGGCTCAGTGCCCAGATCGCGATCCGGCAGCACCTCGACCTGGTCGTCATTGGGTTCCTTGACGAAAGCGACACTCATCGGACGACATCCTGTTGTTGTACAAAGGATGTAGGGCCGCCGACGACGCGCTCAACCGGCTCGGACAAGGCGGGCGCATCCGACACTCCACTCCTGTTGGTGGTCAAAAGGTCGTCAGGAGCCGCCTCAGGGTGTCCCCCGCCATGACGACAAGGCTCGCTCCACAGACGAGATGCAGCCCACGCCACATCATCGCCGACAGGTGCTGTCGCGTGATCGCGATCATCCCTGCAGCGAAGAAGCACCAGAGGATCGACGACAGCATGAAGCCAGCGATGAAGACAGCAAAGTGGTGCCATTCGGGCCTGTCCCCGGAGATGGTGGCGATGACGCCGCCAAGGGCAGCCCAGTAGGCGATGTTCAGGGGGTTGCTGATCGACAGGGCGACCCCCGCGGAGAGGGCCTGCCGATCGACGCGCATGACAGGAGCCGGTGCGAGATCGGGCATCTGCGAGACAGCATCCCGAAAGCTCTCGTAGGCCAGGTACAACAGCAGGGCGATGCCTGCGACCGAAAGCGGTATCTGGACATGGGGGATGAGGACGAGCGTTGCGGTGCCCATAAGCCCCAGGACCACCCATAAGGCATCGCCCACGAGCGACCCGACTTGTACGGCCAGAGCGGGGGAAAACCCTCCGTGCAGACCCCGGCGAATGCTCTCGCTCAGGATCGCCCCCGGCGCTGCGTTGAAGATCAGTCCCAGAAGAAATGCTGATACGAACAGTATGGTCATGGCTCCCCTCTCGTGCAGCCATGAGAGAGGAACGCAGCGCGCCCATATAGAACGCTATTTCATGGAACGCCGGTAGGCAGCCGGGGTCGTCGCGAACATCTTCCGAAACTCCCTGGTGAAGTGCGATTGGTCAGCAAATCCATGCGCATAGGAGATCTCGGCAAGCGATTCCTCGCCGAGAAGTGCTCGCCGGGCGGTGTGCAACCGGTGCACGCGCCCCCACTGGAAGGGGGGCATTCCGTGGACTTTCTTGAACATTCTCAACAGCTGGACAGGGGGCAGACCATGCGCTTGGGCCAGATCATCGATGCTGGGAATGGATGCCGATCCTTCGGTGATTTCCTCGGCAACCCGCCGAACGATGGTTTGGCATGCGCTGGACTGCCCGACGCCACGCATATCGGCTGCATGACGGAACAGGCCGCTCGTGATCAGGATGATGAATTCCTCGATCTCGCGTGCATCGACGTCGCCGACGAGAGCCTCAAGAACCCCGTCTCTCAGGTTGCTTGCGAAGAGCGCGTTTTGCAAGACGCTCTGGGTGAAGTTGAGGTCCCCGCTACTGCCGAACATGTCACTGACGTAAGATGGTTCGATGTAAAGACTGACGAACGACCAGTCGGGCCCCGCAGCATGTGAGGTCTGAACCTCTCCGGGGTTGTAGAGGGTGACATCGGTCAGGCCGGCCTCCGCCTGCTTGCCGGAGATCCAAATCTTCTCGAAGCCGCTCGTATTGACCCCGATGACATATTCTTCGTGGAAATGTTTCGGGAAGACGTGACCCGGACAGTTGAGATGCGCGAGCTCCACACGGTTTCGACGCCAGAAACGAGTAGAAATCGTCACAAACCAGCTTTGCCCCGCGTGAGAGATGGCAATTTGGGATGATCGATCATCTCTGAACAAAGCCGGGAGCGCAACTATACCGCGCCTGTCGCGCAGAGAAATTAGCGCGCGTTGAGCGTTGATGAATCTCGGGGCCGGTCGACGCCCGGAATGTCGCCGCGCGGACCGGGGGCACTGTCATGCCCCCGGTCCTGTGCCCGCTTTCAAAAAGGCTTTCTGGCGCCTCAATAATAACAACTGCTTATTCGGAGCAAGGCAAGGAATTACGCTATCTCTACAAGGACTTCGGCTTCTGGGTATCGCCCGATTGAAGCACTAAGAGTGACTGGGCGTCTCGGCCCAAACGCGTCTGCTCTTTGACATAGCCTGAGAGGCACCGTGCCGCGAGTTCCACTGCCGCCGCTACCGCGGCGTCGGCCCGGTGCCATATCCGCCTAGGGGAATGTCAGATTGCACTTCGCCTTCCTCGCAGAAACGAACGCTCCACGCCTCCTTGCTGCCTGCCCATCTGACGGCTTCGACGAATGCTTCCGAGTGACCGGCGTCGCGAAGCTTCTGCAGCCTGTTTTCCAGAATGGTTCCCGGTCGCCACCACCCACCCGTGCCGACCGTGAAGCCGTCGTCGATATTCATGACCGTTATCGGAGCATCGATCCGCCAGAACGACAAAAGATCTGCGTCCTCCTGAGTGAGATGCTGCCATGAGATTTTGAGGCGTTCCTGGCTCATATCGTTCTCCCTGATACAGGGTCAGGCTATGGGCGAAGTACGCAAGGGACACGGCTGGCCGAGAGCCAACCTCCCGCCGGGTGCCCGGCGAGAGGTCATGGCGAGGGCATTCCGACGTCCTCATCCTTCGCTCGCGCCGTTGCAGCCAGCGCTTCGGTTCCTGCTCGAACATCGCCGGCGTCGGCGCTCTCGATCGATTTGCCGAGAAAGCGATCGCCTGTCTTGGCGAATGGCAACCTCAGTTCGAATTCGAGCGAGCAAGCATTCGTGACACCATCCGCGGCCACGGAACCAAGCGGCATTAGGTAGCAGAAACCACCAGATATGGTTGGCTTTTCCGGGTACGAATCTGAGAGGATTGCGGGAGTTCGTTCAATGGGTTTCGAGGAAGATCTGAAAGCTCGCCGGGTGGGCATCGAGGCGGAAATCGAGAAACTCCGCGCGAGGGTTGCGACCCTATAGAGCGTACTCTTGTCGTTGGACGGGGTCATCGCCTTCTACGACCCGACGGCCGCGGCCCCGACTCCGAAACCAAAGCGGACGGCACTGCCGCTCCCGCCACAGCTTCAGCGGATTAATGAGACCTGTGCGGTGTTCGACGCTGCACGACCAATCCCTTCGCCCTTAAATGACGGACGCGATCGGCTGGAGACGCATAAGGCTTTGTGTAGCGCCGCAATCGGGATCCAGAAACGAATAAGGGCCGCCCTTTTCCACCTCCTTGCGGAAGTGTGGCGACCCATGACACTGATGAATATTCGGTCCAACGCTACTAGAGTCAAGGGTGCCTTCGTGGCGCGGAAAATGCCTGTCCATCCTCCCTCTAGCAGTCAGGGCCTCCGGCTTGGAAGACTAACTTCTGAAGGCACCCGTCGCTCTGTGCCCGTCCCCGCTTCGAGCCATTTCCGGTCATGCATGTGACCGTTATTGCATGACGTTTTATAGTCGGCCGTGGTTTTTGCTACCTAATGCCGGAACCAAGGGCGCCTGCAATCGAGCAAATCAGGTCGTCCAGATGTGCGCGAGCAAATCGGTTTGGCGGCTTGCTCCCTTCGTCAAAGAAAGCGTCCAACACGCCGAGTCGATCCGAAACGGCAAGTTCCCCAATCCTGATCCTAAGGCGCACGCAGCGCAGCTCGAGCGGCAGGGACGCTCCGGGCGCGTGCGTCTCGGACCGCCTCGACGTCTGCCCTCGCGATGCCCTCTCTGCGGATCCTGTCAGCGGTGGTCCTGATTCCGAACGCATAGATCAGCGCGCCCATGGCTCTCCTCTCGACACCGCAGATCTGGGCCGCATGTACCATGTTCACTCGAAGACTTTGTTTTGGCTGCTTCCGGAACAGCGTCTCGTTCGGCCCGAAGGGATAGGCTTCCAGCGCGTGGGCCTCGAACACGTCCTTGAGGATTTCCCGGCCGGTGTGGCTGTCGCGGTTGGAGCGGTCGTCGTAGAGGCGCGAGTAGAACCGACCGTAGATACCCTTGAAGCCTCGCGCGGCTTGCGGCCTTCCATGCAGGAGTTCCAAGAGTCGAGCGTGGATCCTGCCGGGCCATTCCCCCGCCAATTCGAGGCCCTTGGATCTGAATCTTGCCGCGTCTCCAGGCGACATTGAGCGTATGTCCGTAGGCTCGGTTCCGTTCGCCAGTTCACCCAGCCACGAAAGCAGCGCCGACGCCTCTCCAAGTGGCAGGCCATCCAGGATGGGGTGAGTAAGTTCGGGCATCGCCCCGAGCCTACCCAATACGTAGCGGTCCGCCTCTACGTCGGAGGCGGGAACCGGCGCGGAGTCGATCCCCTCGCACGCCTTCCAGAACGGCAGCGGTTCCGCCCCGTCCTGTTGGGTATGTACCCTAGCCAGCGCGCAGAGGTGAATTGGGCACGTTTGCACATCCCGCAAGCACCACCATGCACGGACGTAGGGGCGGAAGGCGCGAGGGCCGGAACCGTAACGCAAATCCGAACCAATGCAGCGCGGACATGCCCTCGCCGCCGGCGCGCTGAATCCTCCGTCCCAATCAAACGGGTAGCGCAGCACTTGCCCGCGCAAACAGATTTCGTTCTTCCCTACGGGGACCGGTGACCACTCGGCGAGACCTTCGGCCGGCAAACCCGAGACGAGGGAGAGGTCGGCCGTCCCGAAACCGCGAACCTGCGCTTCGAAGTCCAAACCGAAGGCTACCCCGAACTCGCGCGGCTCATGATACCCGTTGCGTTCCCCGAGCCTCCGCATAAGCCACGATGCAGGCTCCCCAGGTCGCTCCCTGACGCGTAACGGCGCTCTCCTGACCTGCGACATGCTCATCCTCCCGTCTACCTTGGGTAGCGTGATGAGGTGAACGCGAGGTTGCCGGATTGGAAGTGGCACTGAAGCGGTTGTTGAAAGATGCCGCCGGACGGGCGCGTCGACACTAGTTCAGAGCCCGCGGCACGGGGTGTCTCGCAAGGGAACGCCTGAGAATGGCGGAGCGTCAACCCCGAATCACTGTTGACTATTTCCGGGCATCATGTTTTATTTTTATCAAGTACAGACAGCGGAAATGAACATCTTCCTGGCGATCGGCGAAGTCCGACCGCAATCGATGAATCGCGTGTATCTCGTAGGATTTGTCACCGATGCCCCGACCGCTCGCCCCCCACAGGTTTCGCATCGCCTACACCGCTGACGCCATCGGCGGAAAGCGCGCGCTCCCTCACTGCCGCGGGCCAGGCTGAAACCCTTCCCGGGCGCTTTCTTCGGCCGTCTAACCTCAGTCCAAACCTACGGCAGACGGCTTAAAGCGGGAAATGGTCCCGCTGTGGCCGGATCGCCCCGCGTCTCTGCCTGGCCGACGGTTGCCAGTCCTTCCGACCACCGGACCAGACGACCCGCACCCTACTCCGGCGGCTGGAGACGCTTGTCCGAAACGCTTCGACGGAACGAGAGGAAACAACGTGAACACAACGAACGACAATGGTTTCGGCCATCTTCCCGCACGACGGATGCTCGACGGGCGACACCGCCGGTCCTGCACTGGATCCGTTCCGACGCCGAAGGGGGGCGGCTTGGTACCGTTCGAAAGCCTCCTCGAGGGCGACTTGATATTGAGGGCGGCATCGGATCCCGACGTGGTCGCGGTCCGCGCGCAGCCGGAGACCTTCCGCTGGCTCGACGGCGTATCGGGGCGCAGGCGGCGTTACACGCCCGACCTGCTCGTCACCCTGCGGGACGGATCGAAGGTGTACAGGGAGGTCAAGCCGTACGCCCTCTTGGTAAGGGATCCGGAACTTAGGGGGCGGCGTCGACGGATCGAGGCTGAGTGCCTCGCGCGCGGCGCCAAGTTCGAAATCTGGACCGAGTACGAGATCCGAGAGACTCCGGACAGGCCCGCCCTTTTGCGGGCCGCTACGCTCGAGGAGGCACGGCGGCACGCGGTGGCTCTCGCCGAGCCGTTCGCCGCCGGGGGCGCTCAACTCACTATGGCCCCAGCGTACGTTCGCGAACTCGCGTCTCTGATATCGTTGGCCGATATCCGCCGCGTCGACGAGGGCTGGATCGGGCGCTCTGGACTCACCGGCATTCTGACGGCGCTTTTCTGCGACCTCGTGACTTGTCCCAGAACGCGGATGGTTGTTTGGGCGAGACGCCCGGAGGTCGACCTCCCATAGGATTCGCCGACCTCACGAAACGGGGCGTTTATCCTGTCGGAAGACCGCTGGAAGGATTCGCCGCGCCCTAACGATCCGGTAGGCCGGAACGAGCGATCGTGCCGTGCGCGGCGACCGGACTGCGCCGGGAGACGGAGACTCATGATGCACGAGACACCCACGAACGCAGGGCCACGACCGGATGTGACGGAACGATTTGGCTTCGGATTCTTGGCGAAATGCTGCGTGTTCCGTCAGCCCGGCGCCGCTTCGGAAGCGAGCTGACTCCATGGCCCCGTTCCGATTCAAGGCCACGCGCCTCAACTGGCAGGTAGGCGACAGCATCAGGCTGGTGCGCGCTGACGACAGCGCCAAGCTCTACGAACTCGTCGGGCGGAAACCCGGCGGATACAACTTCAAGGCCAAGGACGGCGAGGAGCGCTTCCTCTCCGACGACGAGATATCGCTTCGGCGTGCGCGAGGGAACGGCGAGCTCGAGCACTACCCGGTCACCGAGAAGGGCATCTCCCTTGAATTGCACCGGAACCTGACGCGCGCCTTCTCGATCCACCCGCCGGCGATTCAGCTCGTGGCGGAGATCAAGGCGGCCTACTGCCGGCGCGTCAACGAGCTGCTGGAGAAAGAAGTCCATATCGACGAGTGCTTCCGGCGCGCGGCGGCGGAAGTGCATGCCGAAAGCGAAGAGGAATGGCGAAAGGAATTCCTGCGGCTCAAGAGCATGAAGGAGGCGCTGGCACGCCAGCGCGCGCTTCTGCCGGACGGAATGCGGAAGGAAAGCAACGTCGGCGAGAGCTACGCCAAACCAGTGAAGCCTTCGACGGTCGAGACATGGTACCGCCTGTGGGTCCACTGCGACGAGGACATCCGCGCACTCGTGCCGCTGTTCGAGAACCGGGGCGACCACCGTCCCAAGAAGCTCGTCCTCTATGCGACGATGATGCACCACATCGAGGAGTTCTATTTCAAGCCGGAGCAGGCCACGCTGGCCGCGGTCTACAGGAACATGTGCGACGACAAGGACTTCAAGAAGCTGAAGGAAACCATCAGCTACACCGCTTTCAACAACTTCCTGAAGCGGACCTACTCCAGTTTCCTGATCGCCGCGAAGCGTCAGGGCCTTACTCGGGCGAAGTTGCGTCACGACGTGTACCAGCGCCTGCGTCACGACACGAAGGCTATGGAAGAGATCGAGGTGGATCACTGCCTGATCGACGTGATCGTGGTTGACGAAAGGTCCGGGCGCATCCTCGGACGTCCGTGGCTCACGGTGGCGATCTGCCGCGGCACGCGGATGGTGGTTGGCTGCCACCTCTCGTTCGAGGTGCCAAGTTGGGCGTCGCTCCAGAGATGCCTGGCCCACGCCTTCTGGCCCAAGAACCTCGAGGGTCTCGGTCTGAACAATCCATGGCCTTGCGAAGGCATTCCGAAGAAGGTGATCACGGACAACGGTAAGGAATTCAAGTCTCGCAGCATGCGGCAAGCGGAGCTCGCGTTGGGATTCACGGTGGTCAACCTCCCCGGCCGCTCCCCTTGGCTGAAGGGCATCGTGGAACGGTTCTTCGGCACGATGCAAATGCAGGTGCTCAGCTTCGTCGAGGGCAAGACCTTCGGCGACACCAAAAAGCGCGACGACTACAACTCGACCAAAAAGGCCCGCATCAAGCTTTCAGAATTGAAGTCAAAGCTTCTAAGGTGGATAGTGGACGACTACCACGTCAGGTTCCACGAGGGCCTGCGCGGGTTCCCCATCCACGAGTGGCAGAAGCGGATGCCGGAAGACGGCATCGACGCCGTGCCTAGGTTCGAGAGCATCCGTGAGTTCCTCGGTGCGGCGCACCTGAAGCCGATCGGGAAAAAAGGGGTTGCTCTCTACGGGCATTACTATTTTCACCCTGACCTCAAGCAGATCCGAAGGGACAGGGGGCCGAAGCAAAGGTACGAGATCCGGAGCGATCCTTACGACATCGGCGCGATCGAGCTCCTTACGCCCGACGGTCAGTGGCTTCGCGTATGGAGCGACAGGCCAGAGCTGACTGTCGGCGTCAGCATGCACCAAAGCGAGGTGCACGACAGGCTGGCGAAGAAGCTCGCTCCGAAGGGCGAGGCCGTCACCGATGCGTACCGTTTGGAGGCCCTCGAGCGGGCTCAGGCGGAAAGCGCAGAAATCATGGACGACGGCAAGGGAAAGACCACCGTCCGGAATGTGGCCCGCTACCATCACGACAACGGGGTCTTCATGACTCCGGTCTCGGGTCAGTCCGGAGGAAGGGCCGCCAACGACGACGCTCCTGTGGTGCCCGGAGCGATTGGAGAGGCCGTTGCGGAGGAAGTCGCCGCTACGACGGACTGTAAACCCGAGGCCGTCGTGCGGGCGGCCAACGAACGCGGGGCAAAGGCCACGAAGGCCGCCTCGGACGAAACCGTCAGTGCCGAAGAATTTGCCGCCTACCAAGCACAACGGAAGGCAGCCATGAGGAGGGCTAGTTGATGGACACGCATATTTCCGATGTTCCACACCGCAACCCCGCGGAGACCGTTGCCGACTTCGAGAGCAGGATCACCGAGCACGAGCAACTCGTAGAGGCGACTACCGCGATCTCGCGATTGCGCACCCGTTACAGGGGGCCGGGCCAGCGAAAGCTGGCGGCTCGCGCGCTCCTCGTCGTCGGTGCGCCCGGATCGGGCAAGAGCACGATCCTCGAGAGCTACATGGACAAGCACGGCCAGGTGGAAGAGACGCCCGATGGGGACATTCGCCGCGTGATCGCCCTCGAGATGCCCCACAGCCCGGGCCGCAAGCAGGTCGTGGCGGCAATCCTCCGTGCCCTAGGCTACCCGGCGAGGGATGACTGGGACACGAACATGATCCTTGACCGGATCAGCACCCAGTTGCGGGAGCAGCGCGTCGAACTCCTGCTCATCGACGAGGCGCACCACATCGTCGAGAACCGCAAGGAGGAAGCCGAGGAGGACGTCTCCGAGTTCCTCAAGTCGCTCCTGAACCGCTCCGGCACCCAGCTTGTCCTGTTCGGTCTTCCCATGCTGCTCGGCCTCAAGGAATACCCGCAGCTCGACCGACGCTTGGAGGCCTCTGTCGTCATCGAGCCCTACAGTTGGGACACCCTTGAGGGCCGCGGCGAGTTCACGATGGTTGTCGACCTGATGGAAGAGGCAATGGACCTGCCCGAGCCGTCAGGTCTCTCCGAGCACCGCGTTGCGGTTCGCCTCTACTGCGTGACGGGCGGACATGTCGGTCTCGTGTCGAAGTATCTCAGCGAGGCGTTCCGGCGCGCGCTGGAGTCCGGCCTGCGGGAGATCGACCTGACGCTTCTCGGGCAGATCCACTCCGACTTCACGCGCCGTTACAAGACGCAGGAGTTGAGCGACGACTTCAACGCCGCCCCGAAGAGGGCGAAGCGCGAGATGGATTCCGCGAAGAACCCTTTTCTGGTGGACGACAAGAAGCTCCTTCCGCTCTGGAAGGCGATGAAGGCCAAGCGCGACAAGATGGTCACCATGGCCAACCGTCGCCATGCCCGGGCCACGCGAATGGTGGGCACGGGAGCGGAACCCTCGGCCTTCTGATGCGCCCCGTCTGGTGCCCCCCACTGAGATTGTACCCGAATGCGGGAGAGGACGCGCGGTCCTATCTCGTGCGGTGGGGCGTGCGGAACGGAGAGTGGAACTCCGCAAGGTTCGCGGTGAACGTCGGCGTTTCGATCGACGGCCTGCGGACTGGACGCCAGGTCGGGGTCATGGAAAGTGCGGCTAGGCTTCCCGAAGGCACATTGGCCGCTTGGTCGCCCAAGACCGACACGCGTTCGCGCACCATCAAGATCGGCGCGGAGGTCGTCCGCATGCAAGATTGGAGCGCGTCCGCCCGGCGTTGGTGCCCTGCCTGTTTCGCTTTGGACCGAAATCCCACCGTTGCGTTGGGCCGCGCGGAAGGCGACGGGATGCCCTGGCACCGCGCGGTCTGGAACTTGGCGGCGCTCGAACAGTGTCCCGAGCACGGGACGACGCTCCGGTCCTGCTGCCCGTCATGCGGTTCGGCGCAGGAATGGGACCATGCTCCGCTCGACACCTGCGCATGCGGAACGCGGCTGCAATCGGAAAACTTTTCCGTTGGGGACCCGGACGGGATATCGACGTTCGTCGCCAACCGAGTCCGAGGCGCAAACGCGAACGGCCCAGCGCTTCTCGATGGCCTGTCGCTCGACCGCTGCCTGCCGTTGCTCGAGCGCATCGGGCTTTCGGCGTTGGGCAAACCAGGCGCTCGATGGGCATCTGTAAGGGCGAGCGGTGTGGCACGATGTACGGCTCGGGGATACGAGATCGCATCGTCGTGGCCAAGCCAATTCATCGAAGTCCTTGACGGGATCGTGGCCGCGCGCAGCGTGGAGGCGATTTCCCACGGTGGCATGACCCTCACGTACGGGTGGGTGCATGAGCATTGGATCAGCCCGATGCCGTCGGACGATGCCGGCAGGATGCTCAAGGCCGCCCTCCTCGACCACGCGACGGCGCACGGCATCGTGTCCGAACACGAAATGCTTTTGGGTCGCGAAGCCTCAACGTCGTCGTTGACGCTATCGCAGGCGGCGAGCGAGCTAGGGATGGGTCATGCGCGCGCCCGGAGGCTGCTTGTCCGCCGTGAAGCCCTTCCGGCCGGCAGACGCCGAAGTGTCGGAATGACGATCGACCGACGCGAGGTCGAACGACTGCGTCAGGAGCGTGCCCGCCGCATCGACGCCCGCACCGCTCGGGGTCGCCTCGGTCTCGGAAAGATCCCGTTCCGCGGCCTTGTGGAGCTCGGTTTGCTCGTGCCTGCGGACGACGGGCATGGCAACGAACGATTTGAGGGCAGCGACGTCGAGCGGCTGCTGGAAAGGATCAGGGGCAGTGCCCCGATCACGGACACCGTCGCCGAGGGCTGCATGGCGTTGCCGGAAGCGTCCCGGAAGTTCGGCGTATCCATAGCGGAGTTGGTCCGTCGCATCGCAACGTCGGAGCTGTGCGTCCACGGCTCGGTCCACGGGGGCGGAGCTCTCTCCGCCGTGTTCGTTCAAGCGTCCGATCTCATCGGCCCCGCGTGTGACGGCAAGAACGTGCTCACGCTCCAAGAGGCCTCTGCCAAACTCTCGATACATCCGGAGGTCGTTCTCCATGTCGCAAGGACCGGGATGCTTGCGGGTTCAAGGGAGGGACGCGCCTGGAGTTTCAGCGCGGTAGCTGTCGACGCCTTTGATGCGGCGCACGTCTCCAATTCACGAATGGCAGCGTCGGTGGCCGCCTCCCCCCGCTCGACCATCGCCCGGCTGGCGGGAATGGGCATCCGCCCAGTCGTCGGGCCGCCGACATGCCGCCAAGCGATCTTCGTGAGGAGTGCGGCCGAGCAAGCCCTTGGCATTTCCTGCTGCCCTTAAGCGGTATCGATGCAATTCTCAGGCGGATATCCAAACATCACGAGCTACTTCGAAATGCTTTCGCGACCCCGTGGTTCTTTGGCTAATTTGCAACCTTGTGGGTTGACGAGGCGTTGCAGCGGCACTCGTGGTCTTCTGCAGGTCCCTGCGCTCTCCGCGACATCATCCGAAAAAGGAGGACTACCCATGAACAAGCTTCTGATGACGACTGCCGCCACACTGGTCGCAATGGGTTCGACCGCGTTCGCGCAGAACATGATCGACACCACCGACGTGAAGGCCGAGGGCAACACTGCGACTTTTGCCAAGGTGTCTTCTGACAACGGCGGCTATTTGGTCCTGCACGAGGTCAAGGACGGCGCGCCTGTAGTACCCGGCTCGATCGGCCACGTTGCCATACCGGCTGGCGAGAGCATGAATGTCTCAGTCGAGGCCGAGATGGATCTCGCCGGCGACACCGAGTACATGGCCATGCTGCACGACGAGACCAACGGCAACGACACCTATGATTTCGGCGAAGGCTCGACCGATGTCGACACGCCGACCATGACGGATGGCAAGCCGGTAGTAATGCCGTTCACGGCAATGGCGTCGATGGATAGCTCGGCTGGTGCGTCTGCGACGACAGACATGGGCGCGGCGGGCGCCGGTGCTGCGATGGACTCGAAGGCTTCGGGCTCCACCACCGCGACCAGCGGAGAGCCCGGCGCCAATAGCGACGAGGTCACAACGCCATCGGGTGGCGTGGTCCCCGGCCAGACCCCAAACTAATAGCTCGATCTCAATTGGTAATCACAAGCCGTCTCGCTTCATGCGAGACGGCTTGTGATCTATATCTGCAGCTTAGCAGGGTCGGTTATGTGGTAAGATGCTTGCAGCTTCTCACATAAGTTCATCATCGCATCCGACCGGTCACGCAGCTTGACCTGAATGGACGATCTGTCGGACGTAATATTCCGCGAATGTGCACGCAGGTGTGTAGGTGAGAGGATTCGACGCTGCTGCCATTGTGGCCCACTGTGCCCGACAAGCGACCGGCGATAAGGCTGCTACGGGAATATCGCCGGGATCACACTGCTTTGAGGTGCCTTGCGACTGAGCTGTCAAGGCGCGAGGTAACTCGCTCCGCTCAGTGGGTTGACTAAGCTCCCCCATCCGACCTAGCCAACCTCATCCAAGGTTCAGCGAGCTTGCAGAGGGTGCCTCCGCAAATCAACCGAAATGAACATGTCAGCATTGACCTGAGACCCTGAACTTCCTCCAGATTTGGGTAGAGTCCGTCGATCACGGAGACGGACGATGCGACCATCACGGT